>NZ_AP027262.1:2262500-2862500 GCF_036322605.1 Erythrobacter sp. Dej080120_24 | reverse complement strand
CGGGCGACTGGCCGACGAAGCGATCGCTCTCGCGCTTCGCGGTTTGGAGCGATTTGCCCTGCTGCTGGACGATCTTGGAATTGACGATGTCGAGACCGTCGCGACTGCTGCCGTGCGGGAAGCCAGCAACGGGCCTGAATTCGTCGAGCAGCTCGAGGCGCTCGGCTTCAAGCCGCGCATCTTGTCCGGTGAGGAAGAGGCCCGCATCAGCGCCAGCGGGGTCATAGGCGCCTTTCCTGGAGCCCGTGGCAGCGTTGCCGACCTTGGTGGAGGCAGCCTTGAACTGGTCCATATCGCCGGGGATGAAACCAGCGATCCGGTGTCTTTGCCGCTCGGCGCGTTGCGGCTCCCCGACTTCAGACCGACCAGCGGAAAGAACCCCGTGGCGCAAATGCGCAAGGGGCTGGAAAAGGTCATCCGGGAAGCGGGCTGGTCATCGTCCGAGCACGGCAATCCTGAGCCAGAGCCGCTGTACCTGGTGGGCGGAACATGGCGCGCAATGGCCGTATTCGCGATGCAGTCACGCGACCATCCTCTGTCCGATCCCCACGGATTTGAACTGAGCATCGATGATGTTCTGCAATTGACCGAGACGCTGATTGCGGAGACCCCTGAAACATTGCGGGACCGCAAGCGCATATCGACCATGCGCGCCGAAAAGCTTCCCGATGCGGCGGTGTTGTTGCAGGCGCTGATCGCCCAGCTTTCTCCCAGCAAGATCGTGTTTTCATCGTGGGGTCTGCGGGAAGGCTTACTCTACGATCGGCTTCCTCCGCATGGCAAAGCTCAGGATCCGTTGCTGGCCGGCGTTTCGGTATTTGCCACGCAGCGCGGAGCGCCCCCGACGCTGGCGACGCGGATGGCGGCATGGACGGTAGATGCCGTTCCGACCCGCCGTCATGGCAGTGAGCGCCTGCGTCTGGCGGCAACCATGCTTTCACTGGCGTCAATGCAGATCGAGCCGAACATCCGTCTGCCGCAAGCCATCGACTGGGCTTTGCACAAGCGCTGGATCGCGGTCGACGGGGCAGAGCGCGCCATGCTCGCCGCAGCCATCGCTGCGAACGGGAACCAGATTGATCTGACCGACAGTCTCAAACCGTTGGCTAGCGAAGAAGCGATCGACGAAGCGGTGTGCTGGGGCCTTGCGGTAAGGCTGGCAAGAAGACTTGGCGCACGGTCAAGAAGGTCGCTTCAGGTCAGCCGCCTGGTGGTAAGGAACGGATTTCTCATCTTGCGGCTCGCCACCAGCCATGAGGCGCTGTTCGGCGTGCCGGTCGAAAAGGACATGAAGCTGCTGGCAGGGCAACTCGGCCTTGATTGGACTGTCGAAATTGTCCCTGACGAGGACTTGCACGCTGACGCGGCGGACTAGGATCGGCTCTCGCTGCTCGAAAAGGGCGAGAAATCGGTGTCAGTGTCAAACAGATCGACGCCTTCGGCTTTCTTCAGGCGGTTCACCACCAGGTAAGTCACCGGGGTCAGCAGCGCTTCCCATAGCACCTTGAGCAGCCAGTTGGTCACCATCACGGTAATCACCGCCTCGGTCGTCCAGATGCCGAGAAAGGCGATGGGGTAGAAGATTAGGCTATCCACACCCTGTCCGACCACTGTGGAGCCGATCGTGCGGGTCCACAGCATCTTGCCACGGGTCCACACCTTCATCTTTGCCATGACATAGGAGTTGACGAACTCGCCCGCCCAAAAGGCGACTATCGATGCGACAACAATGCGCCATGTACTGCCGAAAACGGATTCGTAGGTCTGCTGGCAGATCGCACCCGTGGGGCCATCGGGATCGGTGGTGGAGGTAAGGGGGCCTTGGCCGTCGAAGCCACTGGCCGAACAGGCCCAGCCGTCAAACGCCGGCAGGCTGACGACGACGTAGCTCATGAAGGCAAGGAAGATCATCGCGGCAAAGCCGGTCCAGATCACGCGCCGCGCGCGGGCGAAACCGTAGATCTCTGTCAGAATGTCGCCGATGACATAGCCGAGCGGGAAGAACAGGATTCCCGCCCCGTAAATGAACACGCCGTCAGACGCAGGCCACCAGCCTTCTGGCCACCAGCTGACTTCGACAAATGTAAGCTTTGCCGCGCCGATGATGTTCGAAAGCAGCAGGATCGCGACAAATGCCGCCATCACGAATTCGTAATAGCGGAACGTGACGGGCGCATGGCTTGTCGCCTGGATGCCGTCATCAGGATCGGTGTCGAAAGCGGCGCCTTTGTCGAGGTTTTCCATCGGCGCTTGCCTAGCGCGATTTGATTGCCGGGCAAAGCGCGCTATTGGCGGCAACGGCGCGCGCCCTTAGCTCAGCTGGATAGAGCACGGGACTTCTAATCCTGAGGTCGTAGGTTCGACTCCTACAGGGCGCGCCAACTTCCTGCCTTGCTATTATCCCCGTGCGACAGTTTCCAGCAATTCGGCGGTGATGGGATAGCCCGCGTCTTCCATGATCGTGAGCATGGGCTGTCCGCTGCTGGTGTCGATTTGCGGCACGATCGTTTTCACGGGGATCGCCTCCGCCTGAGCGCGTGCTTCGTCGAAACTGGCGAACAGGGCGAGCCGTTCAAGGTTTCGGCGCGTGGGGAAAATCAATTTGATCTCACCCCGGTCAGCGGCATCGAGCGCGCCTTGCGCACTGGTCCAGAACAGATGGGTGTTTTCCGAATTGTCGATCGAAACATCCACCGCGCCAGTGCCCAGATTGGCGAGGTAGAAGCGCGTGTCGTAAACCCGCGGGATGTTCTCGTTCTTGGGGAACCAACGGGCAAAAGGCGTGATCTGTTCAAGATCGAGCGACCAGTCGAACGCGTCGAGAACCGGGGCAAGTTCGTTGCGTTCTTCAAGCATGGTCCGCGCCTTGGCCGCGCTTGCGGCATCGATCTTGCCTTTCAAACCCAGCGCGAGCCCGGTTTCCTCAAGCGTTTCACGGATCGCGGCAATCTGGTGCGCGGCCTCTTCGGTGGTGAGGGTAATCGTCCCCGCATCCACAAGCGCTTCAGCCATGGCGAAGTCCGAAGGGTCCACCCTGCCACCCGGGAACACCGCCATCCCGCCGGCAAAAGCCATTGTGCGCGAACGGATCGTCATCAAGACCTGCGGCGCGCCGCCATCGGGGCAGTTGCGAAAGATGATGATGGTGGCTGCGGGAATACCTTCGGATGATTTGCCCGCGGTCTTGTCGAAATCGGTGCCCATAGGCCGAGTGATGGCGCTCAAACCCCGACTTGCCAAGTCTTGCGATCATGTCTGTCGGTATATCTTACATTTCGGATCATGGTTAATCGGCGTCAACCATCTAACCATCTGAAATTATTGGACGTCGCAGTTTTGGCACGGGAGCTGCATATTGAATGGCGAAGCAAGTGGTCTTCGAAACGAGGTGAGGCCTTCCTGGTCTCTGGGTCTTACCTCCCCGTGTAAAAAGAGCCGCCTCGCCTGGTACAGCGAGGCGGCTTCTTTTTTGTCCGGTGCGCTTTGGCGCCCAGGCGAATCCGCGATCAGCCTTCGATACGGGCGATCTGCTTTTCTTCCATAAGCTGCTGAAGCTCGCCGGCTTCGAACATCTCTTTCATGATGTCGCTTCCGCCGATGAATTCGCCTTTGACATACAGCTGCGGAATGGTCGGCCAGTCGGAATAGGCCTTGATGCCCTGGCGGATTTCCATGTCCTGCAGCACATCGACGCTTTCGTAGGCAACGCCGCAATGATCGAGGATATTCACCGCGAGGTTCGAAAAACCGCACTGCGGGAACAGCGGCGTGCCTTTCATGAACAGCACGACGTCGTTTTCGCCCACAAGGCTCGCAATACGGGTGTTGGTGTCGGTATCAGCCATGGTTCGGCCCTTTGATTGGGATGTCTTGAGATTGACGGTTACGTGGGAATAACCGTGGTGACTTGCAAGGCGTGAAGTTCGCCGCCCATCTTCTCACCTATGGCGGCGTAAACCATCTTGTGCTGCTGCACCCGGTTTTTCCCTGCAAACTGGCTTGAAGTAACGGTTACGGCCCAGTGATTGTCATCCCCTGCAAGGTCGCGCAGTTCCACAATCGCGTCGGGAAACGCCCCGCGAATGGCGGCTTCGATATCGGCTCCTGCCATCGGCATGGGCGTGTTCCCTCAGATCTGGCTCATGAACTGGCGCTTGGCCTCAACCGCCATCTCGTCGAGCTTGGCGCGAATGTCGGCCTCGGAAACATTGGTTTCCGCAGCGGTCAGATCACCCAGCAGCTTGCGGATCACGTCTTCGTCACCGGCTTCTTCGAAATCCGCCTGAACGACCGATTTCTTATACGCTTCGGTTTCCTCCGGAGTCAGGCCCATGACCCCTGCTGCCCATTCGCCCAGCAGGCGATTGCGGCGCGCAGCAATCTTGAACGCGGTTTCTTCGTCGAGTGCGAACTTTGCCTCTTCAGCGCGTTCGCGATCCTTGAAATCTGTCATCGGTTTCCCTCCGTGAGAACGTCTATTCGAGATAGGGTTGCGTCCGTCTGGCGGCAAGCGCTTGATGCCGCAGTCTGAAAGCTATTGCCCCGAGTTTATTGCATCGTCACCACAAGCTTGCCGACAGCCTCGCGGTTTTCGAGCTTGGCGATGGCTTCGCCCGCGCGTTCGAGCGGGAAGGTCTCAGACACCAGCGGATCGATCTTGCCTTCCTTCATCAGGTCGAAAAGCTCTTCGACCTGAGCGCGGAACTTGACGGGCTCGCGGGCGGTGAACGCCCCCCAGAACACGCCGCAAATGTCGCAGCTCTTGAGCAGGGTTAGGTTGAGCGGCATCTTCGCGATCCCGGCCGGGAAACCGACCACCAGGAAACGGCCCTCCCATGCGATCGCGCGCAGGGCCGGTTCGGAATACTGGCCGCCCACGATGTCGTAGACAATGTTGGCGCCGGTCGGTCCGCAGGCTTGCTTGAACTTGTTCGCCAGCTCTTTCGATGCGTCCTTGTCCATCTGCTCGCGCGGGTAAATCACGACTTCGTCAGCGCCCGCCTTGCGCGCGACTTCGCCCTTCGCCTCGCTTGAAACCGCAGCGACAACGCGGGCACCGAACGCCTTGGCAAGCTCCACAGCCGACAGGCCTACGCCGCCTGCCGCGCCGAGCACCAGCACGACATCGCCGGGCTTGATATGGCCGCGATCCTTCAGGCCGTGGATTGTCGTGCCGTAGGTCATCAGCAGCGACGCCGCCTTTTCGAACGGCACACCGTCGGGAACAGGGAACATGCGGCCGGCCGGAACGATCGCCTTTTCGACAAGGCCGCCATTGCCGATCCCGGCCATGACATGATCGCCCACGGAAACGCCTTCAACGCCTTCGCCAACAGCCTCGACCACGCCGGCGATCTCGCCGCCGGGGGAATAAGGGCGTTCGGGCTTGAACTGGTAGAGATCGCGGATCATCAGAGTGTCAGGATAATTGATCGCGCAGGCCTTTACCGCCACCAGCACTTCACCCTTTCCGGGGGTAGGCGCGTCGATTTCATCAAGCGTCAGCGTTTCGGGTCCGCCGACCTGATGCGTGCGGATGGCTTTCATGGTTCTCTCCCTCAAATTTGTGTGCCGGCAGTCAGCCAGCTTTGCGCCGCGCTGCGACGGCTTTCGTATTGCGTGATCGCTTCCTGCCGCTCCAGCGTCAGCGCGATTTCATCAAGCCCGCCCATCAGGCAATGCTTGCGGAACGGATCGATGTCGAAGCTGAAGCGATCCTGAAACGGAGTGGTCACGCTCTGGGTCTCCAGATCGATGTCGATCTCATGACCTTCGCGGGCAACCTCCAGCAAGCGATTAACCGCAGCCTGCGGCAGCACGATCGGCAGGATACCGTTCTTCACCGCGTTGCCCGAGAAGATGTCGGAATAGCTGGGAGCAATCACAGCGCGAACGCCAAGGTCAAGCAAGGCCCAGGCGGCGTGTTCACGGCTCGATCCGCAGCCGAAGTTGTCACCTGCTATCAGGATCGGCGAGCCCTTATACGCGGGATCGTCAAACACGTTGTCGGGCGCAGCACGGATCGCTTCAAAAGCGCCTTCGCCCAGACCTTCACGGGTGGTGGTCTTCAGCCATTTGGCCGGGATGATGATGTCGGTGTCGACATTCTTGGCGCCGAAAGGGATGGCGCGGCCGGTGACCCGCGAGATTGCTTCCATCGTCTGGTATCCTCAATCCGTTTCAGGAGGCTCGCCCGAAGGAGCAGTGCCTGACTGGCCGGGGCCATTGGAAGTGTCATCGGGCTTTTTCAGGAAACGCTTCCCTGCATACAGCAGCGCCGCAGCGACAGCAGCGGAACCGATTGTGGCTGCAGCGCCGATTGCGGCATTGCGTGCGGTGCTAGACTTCTGGCTTTTGTCGGGGGTCTTGTCAGTCATGGATTTCTCATGCGCCTGCGCGGCGGGGGTTTCAAGGGTGAGGGGCTGTGCGCATCGGCAAATTGTGGATCAGGCCAGCTCGCGAACATCGGCAAGGCGGCCTGTCACCGCCGCTGCTGCCGCCATTGCGGGCGAGACCAGATGCGTGCGCGCGCCCGGACCCTGACGACCGACGAAATTGCGGTTGCTTGTCGAGGCGCAGCGTTCTCCGGCCGGGACCTTGTCCGGGTTCATTCCGAGGCAGGCCGAACAGCCCGGTTCGCGCCATTCGAAACCGGCTTCGACGAAGATCTTGTCGAGCCCCTCTTCCTCGGCCTGTCGCTTGACGAGGCCAGACCCAGGGACAACAATCGCCCAGCGCACGTTATCCGCCTTTGAACGCCCCTTGAGCACCTCTGCGGCTGCTCTCAGGTCCTCTATGCGGCTGTTGGTGCAACTGCCGATGAATACGTTCTCGATCGGCACCTGCGTCATTGGCGTGCCCGGTTCGAGGCCCATGTAATCAAGGCTCTTGGCCGCTGCAGCACGCTTCGATTCATCCGCAAAGCTATCGGGCGAAGGGACGACACCGCTTATCGGCACCACGTCTTCGGGGCTGGTGCCCCAGGTGACTGTGGGGGCGATATCGGCCGCGTCGATCACCACCGATTTGTCGAACTGCGCGCCCGGATCGGTGTGGAGCGTCTTCCAATAAGCGACCGCGTGATCCCAGTCTGCGCCCTTGGGTGCCATCGGGCGGCCCTTGAGATAGGCGAAGGTCGTTTTGTCGGGGGCGACCAGTCCTGCTCGGGCGCCTGCCTCGATGGTCATGTTGCACACGGTCAGCCGCTGTTCGATGCTCATCGCTTCGAACACCGCGCCGCGATATTCGATTACGTGACCGGTGCCGCCAGCCGCGCCGATCACCCCGATGATGTGGAGGATCAGGTCCTTCGCGGTAACGCCGGGGCCTAGTTGCCCTTCGACCCGGACTTCCATCGACTTCGATTGTTGCAGCAGCAGTGTCTGGGTTGCCAGTACGTGTTCGACTTCGCTGGTGCCGATCCCGAAGGCGAGAGCGCCAAGACCTCCGTGGCTGGCGGTGTGCGAGTCTCCGCAGACGATGGTGGTGCCGGGCAGGGAGAAGCCCTGTTCCGGGCCGACCACATGGACGATGCCCTGTTCCGCGTCGGCATCGCCGATGTAGCGGATGCCGAATTCAGGCGCGTTCTTTTCGAGCGCTGCGAGCTGCGCCGCGCTTTGCGGATCGTCGATCGGAATGCGATCGCCGGCTGCATCCCGCCGTGCGGTGGTCGGCAGGTTGTGATCGGGCACCGCCAATGTGAGCTCCGGACGACGCACCTTGCGGCCGGCAAGTCGAAGCGCTTCGAATGCCTGCGGGCTTGTCACCTCATGGACGAGGTGCCGGTCGATATAGACGATGGCGGTTCCGTCATCGCGGGTTTCGACGACGTGATCGTCCCAGATTTTCTCATAAAGTGTGCGCGGGCGGCTCGACATGACGCGTTCTTCCTAGGGGTTGGGGGGTCCGATTAGCGATGCTT
This sequence comes from Erythrobacter sp. Dej080120_24, assembly GCF_036322605.1. Lineage (GTDB taxonomy): Bacteria > Pseudomonadota > Alphaproteobacteria > Sphingomonadales > Sphingomonadaceae > Erythrobacter > Erythrobacter aurantius. The sequence goes on along the minus strand of NZ_AP027262.1, from coordinate 2,854,579 downwards.
GCGCCACACTGGCAAGGTTTGGGTTGATCATGATCAACTTTGTGATGGAAATGACCTCGTTTTGCGGCTAACTTACATTTATGTCAGCAAGGCCCTTCAGCTTCCCGATTACCGTTGCCCCTGAAGACATCGACTTCATGGGCCATGTCAACAATGCGCGCTACCTCAACTGGGTGCAGGATGCGGTGCTGGCGCACTGGAACAAGATCGCCCCGGCCGAAGAGGTGGCGCAAAAGGCGTGGGTCGCGCTCAAGCACGAGATCACCTATCGCAAACCCGCCTTCCTCGAAGACGATGTGATCGCGCGGACTGTGCTGGAAAGCTACAACGGCGCGCGCGCCTTCTATCACACCGTGATCCACCGGGGCGAGGACGTGCTGGCCGAAGTCCGGTCAAGCTGGTGCTGCATCGACGCGAGGACATTGCGCCCCGCGCGCATCGGCGAACACTTGCGCGAGTTCTTCTTCCCCGATCAGGATTGAGCAGGCTAGCGATTGCCACCGCCTGACAAGCCTATATACGCAGCCATATGCCTCCTTCGAGCGTACCTGCTGACATGACTGCCAACCGGCTTACCCTTCCATCCGCTTCCATGCAGGGTGCGATCGGATTGGCGCTTGCCGCGGCGATTGCGGGAAGCTGGCTGGGCATCCATGCCTATGCCATGTTCGTGTTCGAGCTGACATGGTCGAACCTGCCGTTGGCGGTCGCGATGGCGGCGGTGCAGTGCTGGCTTTCCGTCGGCGTGTTTATCGTCTGCCATGATGCGATGCACGGGACGCTGGTGCCGGGAAAGCCGCGGCTCAACGCCGCCATCGCCGCGCCGCTGTTGTTCCTCTACGCGGGCTTCCGCTGGAGCGTCTTGCGCGATGCACACCATACGCATCACCGGCTGGCGGGAAGGCCCGGCGATCCCGATTTTGACGAGGATCACCCCGCGAATTTCCGGCAATGGTACTGGACCTTCTTCAAACGCTATTTCGGCTGGCAGTCGCTGGTGTTCGTGCATGCCGTGGTCGGGGTCTATTGGCTGATCCTCGGCATTCCGATGGTCCAGATCGTGCTGCTGTACGGAGCGCCCGCGCTGCTGTCTTCGCTCCAGCTGTTCTACTTCGGCACCTACCGTCCGCATCATCATGCGCCTGGGGAGCCGTTTCCGGACGATCACAATGCCCGCACCAACGGCTTTGGTACTATTGCAAGTCTCGCAACCTGCTTCCATTTCGGCTATCACCTTGAGCATCATCGGCGGCCCGATGTGCCGTGGTGGGCGCTGCCCGCTGCGAAGCGCGCCGGGATTGCCGAGCAAAGTGGCCCGATCGATACGGAAGGGAGGATCGTTGCATGAGCTGGCTTGAAGCGGGAGCGATCGTCCTTGCCTCCGTGATCGGCATGGAGCTGTGGGCGTGGTATGCGCACAAGTACATCATGCACGGCTGGGGCTGGGGCTGGCACCGCGACCATCACGAACCGCACGACAACACTTTCGAGAAGAACGACCTGTTCGCCGTTGTGTTCGGCCTGATCTGCACGGCCATGTACATCTTCGGCTCGCTCTATTGGGAATGGCTGTGGTGGGCCGCTGTCGGCGTGTCGATCTACGGCGTGATCTACACGCTGATCCACGACGGGCTGGTGCATCAGCGCTATTTCCGCTGGGTGCCCAAGAAAGGCTATGCCAAGCGGCTGGTACAGGCGCACAAGCTGCATCATGCCACCATCGGCAAGGAAGGCGGGGTCAGCTTCGGATTTGTCTTCGCACGCGATCCGCAAGTGCTGAAGGCCGAACTGCGCGAACAGGCCAAGACCGGTGTGGCCAAGGTGCGAGATAGCGCCGGGGCCTGATTTGCCAAGGCCGATGGAACACCCAAAGGGGTGTTTTGAAAATATCCGGCCATCCCGAAAATCGAATTCACACAATGACTTGTCGGAGAAAGCACACGCCAAGGTGTGACTTTCCGCAAGCCAGGAACCGATGCCGCCACTGCACCGGGAAAATGACGACGATCAGAAAGAGCCGGTGCGATCATAACGCGCCCGGCTACGAGTAGGAAAACGCTCTATTCGTTGCGTGTCGCGATCCAGCCGCCGATCACCACCAGCACCGCCACCGAAATCCACACCCAGGGATGGCCCAGCGTCACCCATGTAAAGCCCACACCCGCCACCAGAGTCGCAATTGCGGCGACCTTGGCGCGGCGCGGGATTGCCCGGCGTTCGCGCCAGTCGCGCACCTGCGGCCCCCATACGGGATGTTCGAGAATGCGGCGCTCCCATTCGGGATTGCTGCGTGCGAAGCAGAATGCAGCCAGCAGCAGGAACGGGACAGTCGGCAACAACGGCAGCACCGCGCCCACCGCGCCCAAGGCGACAAACAGGATCCCGGCGGCAAGATAGAGCCGCCGCATGGGATCAGTTCCCCGCTATCCGGGCGGCGTGTTCCTGCACCAGCGCGATCATGTTGGGGACGCCCTGCGTGCGATTGCTCGACAACTGGTTCTTGAGGTCGAACGGAGCAAGCGCGCCCGTCACATCCATCGCTGCCACTTCGCTGGCAGGCTTGTCCTGAACCGCGGCGATCACCAACGCGACGATCCCCTTGGTGATGGCGGCGTTGCTGTCGGCGAGGAAATGCAGGCGCTGTTCGTTTTGGGCGGTCTGTTCGGTGGGATAGACCCACACCGCCGCCGAACACCCGCGCACCAGAGTCGCATCGGTTTTCAGCGCATCGGGCATGGGTTCCAGTTCCCGGCCCAGTTCGATCAGCAGCGAATAGCGTTCGTCGCCTTCGAGAAATTCGTATTCTTCAAGGATGTCATCGAGGGTTCGCATGGCCGCGCATGTAAGGGCAGGGCGGGCCGAAGGGAAGGGGGCTGGGGATTGCGCCCTACAGCTCCACCCCGGCGGCGATCGCTTCGAGCTTCTTGATCCGCTCTTTCATGTCGGCCAGTTCGATCCGGGCCGCGCCAACACCCGCGCCGCCTTCGATTTCGGCGCCGCCGCCGCGTCCGACACGCTCAAGCTCCTGCCGCTTGAGTTCGAGCCAGCCCTGCCACGCCTGCAGCAGGACATAGGCAACCACGCACACGGCGAAAAGGCAGGTGGCGGCAATAACAAGAGTGGGGTCCATCATCATTGGCTCTGCTCCTTATCCGGAGATGCAAGAGATTGCCCGATAGAGGGTTCTTCCGGGCCTCTTAGCGCTTCGATTTCGGCGGCGATGCGGGCGCGTTCGCGGGCATCGGGGGTGTTGTTGTCAGTGGCGATGCGTTCGAGCACGTGCAGGCGCTCGCGCAATTGTTCGATCTCGCGCCGGGTTTCCTCGATCTCGGCGCGCGAGGCGGCGTCTTCGCGGTGGCCGATATAGCTTTCATTACCGGATTCGTCGGTGATGATTCCGGCGCGCGCTTTGGAAAGCTGCACCACACCCCAGACGACGATGGCGACGATGGCGATAACGGTCCAGTTCATCAACCGTGCTCCTGTTCCTTCGTGCGGGTTGCGCGTTCGTCACGCAGCGCTTCGATTTCGTCGGCCAGCAAGGCGCCGCGATCTGTGGCGAGCCGTTCAAGCACTCGCAGACGGTCTTCGATCAGATCGGTGCGGTCGGCGATTTCGCGCGATCGCGGGCTGCCACCGGCAAGGTGCGCACGCTGTTCGCGCTTGTAATCGAGCACCTTGGCCACGATCGCGTTGATCCCGATGAAGCTGATGCCGGTAATGGTGATGATCATGATCACCACGAGCAGGAAATCGGGGTCCATTACGCGGTTCCTTCATCCTTGCGGTGTTGCAGCGCGCGGTCGCGGAGAGCATCGATCTCCGATGTGAGCTGGAACCCGCTGTCGGTGACGATGCGTTCGACATTGATCAGGCGATCCTTCACCGATCCCAGTTCGGCCCGCAGTTCGGCGTTTTCCTGGGTCAAAAGGCTGATGCGCTGCTTTGCTTCGTGATCGGTCGAAGGCTTCAGGGCCTGGCCCCATGCACCATCCAGCGGGTATCCGTGCTGGATGCGCAGGCGGGTGGTGTAAACCCAGCCGAAGATGCCGGCCCCGCCGATGGCGAGAGCGCCGCCGATGATCCAGGGCAGGTGGGGGATGATGATGGCTGCTGCATCGGGGCTCACGACTGGTTTTCCTTCTTTCCAAGGTTGAGGGGGACGCCGCTATCGGCGGATTTTGTGGGTGTATCGCGCAGGGCCTCGATTTCCTCGGCCAGTGAATAGCCGCGATCGGTGACGATCTTTTCGAGCACGATCATCCGATCCTGCATCGCGTCGATCTTGTCGTGCAGTTCGCGGTTTTCGGCTTTCAGCCGCTGGGCTTCGGCAGTGTCGGGTTTCTCGGTGAAACCGCCGAATTCATCTTCCAGCGCATAGCCATGCTTGGCGCGGATCCAGTTGTTCAGGATCCATGCGCCATAGGATACAGCGATGATCGCGATTACGAATTGCGGCCCGCCCCAATCCATCATGCTTGCTCCTTGCTGGCGATATTGAGCGGCACGCCGTTGCCCGAATCTTCAACCTTGCGGGTGTCGCGCAGCGCTTCGATCTGGGTGGCGATGTCGTATCCGCCATCGGTGACAATCCGTTCAAGCACCTGCACCCGGTCTTCGAGCCGCTGGATTTGCGACGCGTATTGCGCCGCCTTTTCCGCGGTGTGCCGGGCCGTGGAATCGGCCTGAAGCTCTGCCATCTTCTGCTGATGCTTGGTCCAGATCGCGACGATCGGGATCATCACGCCGATTATGGGAATGAGAATTGCAATTTGGCCGATGTCCATGGTGCGTCCCCTGTATTTGTGTCTGCGGCTTTAGCGCAGCTGTTCGATTTCTGCCGTCAGGCGCGGGTTGTTGCTGACGTAGTAAGTTTCAACGTCGGCAAGGCGGCGGTCGATGTCGCGGAAGCGCGCGCGGATTTCGCGGGCGGTGCGCTTCGGGCTCTGCCGGACGCGCTGCCAGTACTGCTCTTCCTGCGTATCGCGGTAGAGGTGCGGCGGCTTCTTCTTGAGGATGATGCCGGCGGCGATGTATCCCGGAATGGTGAGCCATGCGAGGCTTGCCAGCGTCGCAACAACCATGCCGATGCGGATCCACGCGACATCCACTCCGGTGTATTCGGAGATGCCCGAACACACGCCCATCAGCTTGGCATTGTGGCTGTCACGGTAAAGCGTCGTGCGGGGGCTGTTCATGCGCGGGTTCCTTTCTTTTCGGCGATCAGCTGTTCGAGTTCACGCAGCTGCTGGTTGTCGGTTTCCTGGTCGGCTTGCAGGCGCTTGACCGGGTGGAAATCGGGATCGTCGGTGGCGACGAGGCGCTCGACCGTGTCCATCCGTTCATCCAGCCGCTTGGCGAGGTTGTAGAGTTCCTCCAGCAGCACTTCGTCATCTGTGGTGATGGTCGCAGCGGTCTTCCACTTGGTGACATAGTGGAGGATGAGCCACGGCAGGCCGATGAGTACGGCGGGAATGATGATGATCTCTTCCATGGCGTCTTACCCCTCTTTCGCGTCGGGCTTGCCGAGCGCTTTCTTCATTGCTGCAAGTTCATCGTCGATCGCGTCCTGCCCTTCGAGCGCGGCGATTTCGTCGGCGAGCGAAGGCGTGCCCTTTTCACCGATCGAAATCGCATCGGCGCGGCCTTCGGCGTAATCTACGCGGCGTTCGAGCTGGTCGAACCGGGCGAGCGCCTCGTCAGTGCGTTCGGTGCTCATCAGCGTGCGCAGCTTGACGCGGTTTTCCGCGCTTTCGAGGCGGGCGGCGATCTGCGTCTGGCGGCTGCGGGCTTCGCGCAGGCGGTGCTGCAATTTGGCGATGTCGTCCTCATAGGCGCGCAGCGCGTCGTCGAGCACGGCGATTTCCTGCTTGAGCTGATCGCCCATGTCGCCGGCCTTCTTCTTTTCGACCAGAGCGGCGCGGGCCAGGTCTTCGCGGTCTTTCGACAGCGCAAGCTGTGCCTTGTCGGCCCAGTCGGCCTGAAGCTTGTCGAGCTTCATGACATGGCGGCGCATTTCCTTCTGATCGGCAATCGTGCGTGCCGCGCTTGCCCGGACTTCAACCAGCGTCTCCTCCATTTCGAGGATGATCATGCGGATCATCTTCGAAGGGTCGTCCGCATTATCCAGCAGATCGTTGAAGTTCGCGGCAATGATGTCACGGGTGCGGCTGAAAATGCCCATAAAGGCTACTCCATCTAGGAACGGGTTGGTGCTTTGGCGCTGCGAGTCTTCACCCTTGTCGCCTCGGCCGTAATTCTGCGTCGGAGTGGGGCTGCGGCGCAAGGCTTCGATTTCGGCATCGAGCCGCGACAGCGCGCCCTTGGCGACGGCTTTGGCAGAGGATTGGGCCGGAGCGCTGCCGCCGGAGCCGTCGCGCGTCGGGGAAAGCGCGTCGCTCGCCTTGGCGGCATTCGCGGGGGGAGTGGTGCGCTCCGGCCCGAAGGGGATGTCGTCTCGCTTGCTCAAGGCAAGTCTCAAGCCAGCTCAACCAGCATGATGCTGTCGCCCTGCGGCTGCGCGATCTGCGCATCCTGCGAAGTCAGCGTCATCTGGGTGGTGAGCGCGATCATCGCGGTCATCGCGAACACGCTGGCAAGCGAAGCCTGGCCCAGCTTGGTGTTGAAGAAAGCGCGGTTGTACATGGTCTTGGCCTCCGAAAGAGTGTGACTGAAACTGTTGCTCCAATCTCTGCAACCGCCGTGCCAAAACCGAAAAACCGCGGAAATCCGGCCAAAATGCGTGACAATCCGATGAACGACTTGGCGGCTATTGCCAACCCTTGGGATTTTTCACTATATCTTAGCCGGAAAGGAGTTCGGGTTGGAGCGCGAGAACCAGTTTATCGGCCAGTCCGGCGCCTTCCTCGACGCGGTGGAACGCGCCAGCCGCGCCGCACCCATGAGCCGCCCGGTGCTGGTGATCGGCGAACGCGGAACCGGCAAGGAACTGATCGCCGAACGTCTTCACCGCCTCTCCAACCGCTGGGACGCGCCGCTTGTCACCATGAACTGCGCGGCCTTGCCCGAAACCCTGATCGAAGCCGAATTGTTCGGCCACGAAGCGGGCGCCTTCACCGGTGCTACCAAAGCGCGAGCCGGAAGGTTCGAGGAAGCCGACAGGGGCACGTTGTTCCTCGACGAACTGGGCACCTTGTCGATGGGCGCGCAAGAACGGCTGTTGAGGGCGGTCGAATACGGCGAGGTGACGCGCATCGGATCATCGCGCCCGATCCGGGTTGATGTGCGGATCGTCGCGGCCACCAATGACGATTTGCCCGCTCTAGCCGAAAGCGGAGAATTCCGCGCCGACCTGCTCGACCGGCTAAGCTTTGAAGTGATCACCCTGCCGCCGCTGCGTGTGCGCGAAGGTGATGTCGGCGTTCTGGCCGAATATTTCGCGCGGCGCATGGCGGCTGAACTCGACTGGCACCGCTGGCCCGGATTTGCTCCGCATGTGATGGAGCAGCTCGAAAACTACGAATGGCCCGGCAACGTCCGCGAATTGCGCAATGTCGTGGAGCGCGCCGTCTATCGCTGGGACAATCCCGACATGGCTGTCGCCCATGTCCAGTTCGATCCGTTCGAAAGCCCGTGGAAGCCGCTGACGCCCAATCATCGGCGAGCAGACAGCAAACCGCCGTTCGCGGCAAACAACAGCGGTGGGCCGCAACCCAACGGTGCGGCTCCGCCCGGTGTCGATTTCGAGCAGATCGACGATCTTCGCGCCGCCGTTGACGCGCATGAACGCGCGATTGTCGAGCATGCGCTTGGGAAACACCGTTGGAACCAGCGCCAGACGGCCAAGGCGCTGGGCCTGAGCTATGACCAGCTGCGCCACGCGATCAAGAAGCACGGCCTGATGGAAGAAGGTGAGTGATTACAGCTCGCGAGGCTGATCGGGCGTGAGCCAATAGCGTATTGGAAACACGGCAATTTTGCCCCCGAGCTTACCATTCCTTTACCACCTTCGGCCAATATGTCGCCAGAAGCTCAGGTGGTTCGATGGAACAGCAACGACTCGAGACAGCAGAACGCGCCGCTCCGCGCCTGCCCTTGTCCCTGCCCGGAACGCTTTTGGCCGTGACCGGCAACCAGAACTGCATTCTCGTGAACCTGTCGCGCACCGGTGTGCTGATCGCGCTGCCCGAACCTTTGAAGGTGGGTGCGGAGGGCTATCTGCGTTGCGGCCCGATCGATCATTTCATGGTCGTCACCCGCCAGCAAACGGGCATGAACGCGCTGTCTTTCGACATACCGGTGGACGATCATTTCGTTTTCGGGATCCGCCAGTATCAGGAAGGGCAGGCCGAACGCGAACAGGAAGAAATGATCGAAGCGGTGATGGCCTGGACGTCAGGCAAAGGCCTCCGCTAAAACTACGGTGTTAATCCCTATCCGGGCCTGAACCCATTTTTCGTGCCTCCGGTTCAAGTTGGCACGATTATGCAGTTTGACCGTGTCCCTGGGCCGACTTTAATCGACAATGACCCCGAACAGATCGTGGGTCGTCGCCATGCGCCTCGTTTGCGCTTGTCGATCCCTGCACGACTGTTGACCCTTGATGGAGCATCGCGCTGCATCCTCGTCAACTTGTCGCGTACAGGCGCTCACATCGGCCTCAAGCAACCTCTGGCTGCAGGCGCAAGAGCGATCCTGCAGGTTGATGGCATCGACAGTTTCGGCGTCGTGACGCGCTGCGACATCGGCCCGAATGGCGGTTCGAACGGTTTCGAATTCGAAGATCCTCTAAGCGATGCGGAAGTCCTGGCCATGCGACAATACGCCGAGGGTCTGGAAAGATATGAGGAGGCGCGCCTGCGCCGCCAAGCTGAAGCTTGGGTCGAAGGAAAGATCTAGCCGGCCCCATATCTTTGCGCCGGGTGCGCAGAAGGCTTGCCAAACCCGCGCACTGCGCCTATCTGCGCTGACATCCCGACATCGTCGTGACTTTGAAGGGGCTGGCGCCACTTGGGGCCGGCACCAAAGGCCATTGTCACAAACCTTGTCACTCAAAGCTGCTAATAAGGACTGCATGACCGATATCGCGCGCCTGATCGAGCTGATCGAACCGGAGGCAAATGCCCTGGGGTTCGAACTCGTGCGGGTGCAGATGATGCAATCCGAAGCCGGCGACGGCGGCGAGGCGCTTCAGATTATGGCTGAAGACCCGGCAACCGGGCAATTGATCATCGAGCAATGCGCCGCCTTGTCGCGCCGTGTTTCGGAAATGATCGATGCGCGCGAGGAAGCGGGCGAGGTCCTGGTCGAAGGGGCCTATCATCTCGAAGTGTCGTCGCCCGGCATTGACCGTCCGCTAACCCGCGAAAAGGACTTCGCCATCTGGGCCGGACACGATGCGCGCATCGTGATGCGCAAGGGATTTGACGGCCAGCGCACCTACAAGGGCGAACTGGGCGGGATCACAGGCGGCATGGTGACGATCACCGATGCCAAGGCGGGCGAAGTCACGCTTCCTCGCGATGAAATTCACAGCGCCAAGCTCGTCCTGACGGACGCGCTTATCGCTGCTACCAGACCCATCGACACCACTGGTGCCGAGGATATTGTCGAAGAAACAGAAGAAAAGGCAGACGACTGATGGCCAGTGCCATTTCCGCCAACAAGGCTGAACTGCTCGCGATTGCGAACGCCGTTGCATCGGAAAAGATGATCGACAAGTCGATCGTCATCGAAGCGATGGAAGAAGCGATCCAGAAATCGGCGCGCAACCGCTATGGTGCCGAAAACGATATCCGCGCCAAGCTGGACCCGCAGACCGGCGATCTGACGCTGTGGCGTGTGGTCGAGGTGGTCGAGGAAGTGGACGACTACTTCAAGCAGGTCGATCTCAAGCAGGCCGAGAAGCTTCAGCCGGGCGCTGCCGTCGGCGATTTCATCGTCGATCCGCTGCCGCCGGTCGATCTGGGCCGTATCGACGCACAGTCGGCCAAGCAGGTGATCTTCCAGAAGGTCCGCGATGCCGAGCGTGAGCGCCAGTACGAGGAATTCAAGGATCGCGCGGGCGAAATCATCACCGGCGTGATCAAGTCGGTCGAATTCGGCCATGTGATCGTCAACCTTGGCCGCGCCGAAGGCGTTATCCGCCGCGACCAGCAGATCCCGCGCGAAGCTGCCCGTGTCGGCGAGCGCGTGCGCGCGCTGATCACCAAGGTCGAACGCAACAACCGTGGGCCGCAGATCTTCCTGTCCCGTGCGCATCCCGACTTCATGAAGAAGCTGTTCGCGCAGGAAGTGCCCGAAATCTACGACGGCATCATCGAGATCAAGGCCGCCGCCCGCGATCCGGGCAGCCGCGCCAAGATCGGCGTGATCAGCCGGGATTCGAGCATCGACCCGGTCGGCGCATGCGTCGGCATGAAGGGCAGCCGCGTGCAGGCTGTCGTGCAGGAACTGCAGGGCGAAAAGATCGACATCATTCCGTGGTCAGAAGACACCGCGACTTTTGTCGTCAACGCGTTGCAGCCGGCAACCGTTGCGCGCGTGGTGCTGGACGAGGAAGACGGCCGCATCGAAGTCGTCGTGCCTGACGATCAGCTTTCGCTCGCCATCGGGCGTCGCGGCCAGAACGTGCGTCTGGCCAGCCAGCTGACCGGCCACCAGATCGACATCATGACCGAGGAAGAAGCTTCGGAGAAGCGTTCGAAGGAATTCGCCGAACGCTCCAAGATGTTCGAGGAAGAGCTCGACGTCGACGAAACGCTGTCGCAGCTGCTTGTGGCTGAAGGTTTCGCGATGCTCGAAGAAGTCGCCTATGTCGAAATGGCCGAACTGGCCGCGATCGAAGGCTTTGACGAAGAGCTCGCCGAAGAACTTCAAAGCCGCGCGATCGAGGCGATCGAGCGTCAGGAAGAAGCGCACCGCCAGGTTCGTCGCGAACTGGGCGTCGAAGACGCGCTGGCCGAAATGCCGCACCTGACCGAAGCGATGCTGGTCACGCTCGGCAAGGCGGGGATCAAGACGCTCGACGATCTGGCCGATTTGGCCACCGACGAACTGATCGCCAAGAAGCGCGAAGCACCACGTCGCCGTGGCAATGCCGACGGTCCGCCGCAGCGTCGTTCGCAGCGTGAAGGCGACAAGGGCGGCGTGCTGGGCGAATACGGCCTCAGTGAAGAGCAGGGCAACGAGATCATCATGGCTGCCCGCGCACACTGGTTCGAAGACGAAGAGCCCGCTCAGGAAACTTCCGGTTCGCCGGAAAGTCAGGAGGCCGCCGATGCGGACTCCACCCAATGAGCGCGTAGGTTCAGACATCGCTGAAAACGCGGACTCCCCCGTTTCGGGGAGCGAGCGCCGCTGCCTGCTTTCGGGCGAGGTTGGTCCGCGCGATCAGATGATCCGGCTGGCCGTTTCGCCCGCGGGCGAAGTGCTGCCCGATCCCGCTGGCAAGGCACCGGGCCGGGGCGCTTGGATCATGCCTGATCGCGCCGCGCTTGAAACCGCGATAGCCGATGGCCATTTCAAGCGGGCGTTGATGCGTGCATTCAAGGGTGGGCCGGCCAAGGGTGACGGAGCGGGCGGCTCGCTTTCCTACAGCGACGATTTGCCGCAAGCGATCGAAATGGCGCTGACTCGCAATCTGCTCGATCGGCTGGGGCTGGAACTGCGCGGTGGCAACATCGTGCTGGGTTCGTCCCGCATCGCCGAACAGGCCCGCTCGGGCAGGATCACGCTGCTGCTCCACGCAAGCGACAGCAGCGAAGATGGGCGCAAGAAGCTTGATCAGGCATGGCGGGTCGGGCTGGACGCCGAAGGATCGGGATTGCGCGGAACCGTCTTGCCTCTGGACCGCGATGCGCTGTCTGTGGCATTGGGCCGCGAAAATGTCGTCCATCTGGGCGTTTCGGGTGTGAAGGACGGGCGCGATGACGCGTCGCGTGCTTCGATCCGGGTAGGGCAGGCGGCCACGCGCCTGTCGCGTTTCGTGGGGAGCGATCCCCCATGACCGGCGGCCACTGACCAACCAGCATATGCGCAGGGCTTCCTGCGCGTGACGATAGAAGATTTTGAAGGACAAACGAGCAAGCATGAGCGACGACACAGAAAAGCGCACCCGTAAACCGCTGGGCCTGAAGAGGGCGGTCGATGCTGGTGAGGTCAAGCAGACCTTCAGCCATGGCCGCACCAACAAGGTTGCGGTCGAGGTGAAGCGGCGCCGCAAGCTCGTAAAGCCGGGCGAAACGCCCGCGCCCGAGGCTGCGCCTGCACCCACTCCGGCCCCTGCGCCCGAACCGGCACCGGAACCTGTTGCCAAGAAGCCGGCTCCGGCCAAGGCACCTGTGCGGGCACCCGCCGGTGAAACCCCTCAGGAACGCGTCGCGCGGCTGCAGCGTGAGGCCGAGGAAGAGCGCCTGCGGCTCGCCGAGGAAGCGCGCAAGCGTGACGAAGAACGCGCCCGCAAGGAGGCCGAGGAGGCCAAGCGCCGCGAAGAGGACAATCGCAAGGCCCGCGAAGAAGCTGAAAAGCGCGCGGCCGAAGAAGCCAAGGCCGCAGCCGAAGCTCCTGCGGAAGAGCCCGCACCGCAAGATGAGCCGGACAGCTCCGGCGGCGACGGCCCTGCGCCCGCTCCGCGCAAGTTCACCCCGGTTGCCCGGCCTGAACCCAAGCGCCCGGAAAAGAAGAAGAAGGACGACAAGCGCGCGCCCAAGGAAGAAACCGGCGGCGGCAAGGACAAGCGCCGTTCGGGCAAGCTGACCGTCACCAAGGCGCTGAACGAGGACGAAGGCCGCCGTGCGCGCAGCCTCGCCGCACTGAAGCGTGCGCGCGAGAAAGAACGGCGGATGCAGGGCGGTGGTTCGTCCAAGCCGCGTGAAAAGCAGGTGCGCGACGTTGTCGTGCCCGAAGCGATCACCGTGGGCGAACTGGCCAAGCGGATGGGCGAAAAGGGCGCCGATCTGGTGAAGGAACTGTTCAACCTCGACATGATGGTCACCGTCAACCAGACGATCGATCAGGACACGGCGGAACTGCTGGTCGAACAATTCGGCCACAACATCACCAAGGTTTCCGAAAGCGATGTCGACATCCAGACCGAAGAGGATGTCGATCCCGAAGAAACCCTGCGTCCGCGCCCGCCGGTCGTCACGATCATGGGCCATGTCGATCACGGCAAGACCTCGCTGCTCGACGCATTGCGCGGCACCAATGTGACCAAGGGCGAAGCCGGCGGTATCACCCAGCACATCGGCAGCTATCAGGTCACAACGAAGGACAAGCAGAAGATCACCTTCCTCGACACGCCGGGCCACGCTGCATTCACCGAAATGCGCGCGCGCGGTGCGAACGTGACCGATATCGTGGTGCTTGTGGTGGCTGCTGACGACGGCATCATGCCGCAGACGATCGAGGCCATCAATCACACCAAGGCCGCAGGCGTCCCGATGATCGTGGCGATCAACAAGATGGACAAGCCGGAGGCCGATCCGGCCAATGTGCGCAACCGTCTTCTCGAACACGAAGTGATCGTGGAACAGATGTCGGGCGATGTGCAGGATGTCGAGATTTCGGCCAAGACCGGCCAGGGCCTCGACAAGCTGCTCGAAGCGATCTCGCTCCAGGCCGAACTGCTCGAACTTAAGGCGCGCCCGGATCGCGATGCCGAAGCAACCGTGATCGAAGCGCAGCTCGACAAGGGCCGTGGCCCAGTCGCGACGGTGCTGGTCACGCGCGGCACGCTGAAGCGCGGCGATACCTTTGTGGTCGGCACCCAATCGGGCCGCGTCCGCGCCATCGTCGATGACAGCGGCAAGCAGATCAAGGAAGCCGGGCCGTCGATGCCGGTCGAGGTTCTGGGCCTTGGCGGCGTGCCGTCAGCCGGGGATCAGCTGACCGTGGTCGAAAACGAACAGCGCGCCCGCGAAGTCGCTGCGTTCCGCCAGCAGAAGGCGACCGAGAAGCGCACCGCGCTTGCACCCACCAGCTTCGACACGATGTTCAGCAATCTGAAGTCGAACGTGATCGAATGGCCTGTGGTGGTGAAGGCCGACGTCCAAGGTTCGGTCGAAGCCATCGTCAACGCGCTGCACAACATCTCGACTGACGAGATCAAGGTGCGCGTGCTGAATGCCGGTGTCGGCGCGATTACCGAAACCGACGTGAACCTTGCCGCGGCATCGAACGCACCGATCATCGGCTTCAACGTGCGTCCCAATGCCAAGGCGCGCGATTTGGTGAAGCGCGATAACGTTCGGATGATGTATTACGATGTCATCTATCACCTCACCGAAGAGGTGGCGAAGGAGATGGCGGGCGAGCTTGGTCCGGAGCGGATCGAGACGGTTGTTGGCCGTGCCGAAGTCAAGCAGGTCTTCCCCGCTGGCAAGAAGGACAAGGCAGCCGGTCTGCTGGTGCTCGACGGGGTCATCCGCAAAGGGCTCCACGCGCGTCTCACCCGCGACGATGTCATCGTGTCGGCCACCACCATCGCTTCGCTGCGGCGGTTCAAGGACGACGTGGACGAAGTCCGCGCGGGCCTGGAATGCGGTGTGGTTCTGGAAGACACCAACGACATCAAGGCAGGCGACAACCTCGAAATCTTCGAAGTCGAACTGCGTGAGCGGACGCTGGAGGTAGGTTGAATTCTGGCCCAGTCCCGGTCGGCGGGGGCTTTGATCGACAGATCGAGGTCTGGCGGGTTCGATTCCCGCCCTTCGGGTCCCCAAACTGACTGGTGATCATGGCTGACATGGCTGCATATTTCCCCGATGACGCGAGCGGTTCGCCCCACACGGCGCTACTCGGTTCGCAATTCGTCTCGTTTGATGAAGCCACGCAAACCGCGACCATGCGTTTCACCGTCAAGCGCGAGATGTGCACCTGGCGGGGCGGGGTGCAGGGTGGCCTGATCGCGGGTTATCTCGACGATGTGATGGGCTATGCCTTTGTCGCCGCCACCGGGGGCGAGATGGCACCGCTCAATCTCGAAATCTCGATGACGCTGATCCGCCTGATCCCTGAAGGGGCGACCGTGATCGGCAAGGGCCGGGTGGTGAAGGCCGGTCGCCGGGTCGTATTCCTCGAAGGCGAATTGCTGGCAGAGGATGGCACGGTTTACGCCCGCTCAACCTCAACCGCGATCCCCACTCCGCGTCCGTCGCCGACTGAAACGGGGATGAGCTGAAGCCGGCAAGGCCGAAATGAAAAGGGCAGGCGATGGTCTGCCCATCGCCTGCCGCTCCATTTGGTTTCCGACAATTTGCGTCAGATTAGCCGGTTGCACCGTCGCGGGCTGCCGGGGCCGCAGTGTTGACCTTGCCTGCCTTGGCTGCAGGAACGCGGCGTTCGCGCTCTTCCTGATCGTCGCGGGCGATCTGTGAAGCATCACGATCACCTTTGGTTTCGCCCTTGGCTGCGGCCAGGTTCTGGGCGTGGCGCTCAGCGGTGCCGGGGGTGGTGTGGCGCTGCGCAGCTGCCATCGAAGGGGCGATGAGAGCTGCCGCAACAAGGATGGAAGTGAAGGTTTTCATAGGGATCACCATCTGGTTGCATTGGTAACTAGGAGATGGAGTATCTATGCAATTGCGACTTAATGTCAAGGATGTGCAGGGCGGATTGGCAAGAAGCTCGCAAGCCTGATAGGGGCGGGCAAAGAGGTTTGAACGACATGGCAAAGCGACAAGAATTCACCGCAGAACAGGCATCGGTTCGCGTTCTCAAAGTGGGTGAACGGGTGCGCCATATCCTGTCCGAATTGCTCGCGCGGCAGGAAGTTCACGACGAGGTGGTGAGCGCGTCGAACATCTCCGTCACCGAGGTGCGGATGACGCCCGATTTGCGGCATGCGACGGCCTATGTGAAGCCGCTCTTGGGGGCGGGGGATGATGAGGTCGTCCATGCCCTGCGGCAGAACACCGCCTTTCTTCAGCGGGAAGTGGCCAAGCGTCTCGGCCTGAAATTCGCGCCCAAGCTGAAGTTCCGCAAGGATGAAAGCTTTGCCGAAGCGGACCGGATCGAGGCACTGCTGCGTGATCCCAAGGTGGCCCGCGATCTTGGCGACGACGAAGAAGAATAATTCCCCGTCAGGTCAGGCTCAACGCGGCACCATGCGCGCCCGCAGCTTGATATCGACATTGTTGCCGACGATCAGCTGATAGCTTTTCATGCCGTAGTTGCGCCGGTCGATCTCCATCTCTCCGGTAAAGGTGATGGCAACCCCGCTGGCCTTGGTCGGATCGGTTTCGAACTCGACGTTCAGCGTTTCGGGCCGGGTCACGCCGCGCGCGGTCAATTCGCCCCGGACGGTGCCCTTCGTCGCCGAAGTCATCCGCAGCGACCTTCCGACGAACCGGATCGTGGGATAGCGTTCAACCCAGAAAAACCGCTCGCCACGAAGGCGCCGCAGCGTGGTTTCATCGGGTGCCTCGATTGCCACGGCATCGAAAGTCACGTCGATCACTGCGCGTTCGGGAGCGCCGGGGACGATGCTGACAGCGCCCTGCATCCGGGGAAAGCGTGCCGTCTTGCTGGCGAGGCCGAAGAACGGCACCCGAGCCGACACATTGCTGGCGCTCGCGTCGAGCCGGTAGTTGATCGTTGCCGCGCTTTGTGCAGGGGCCGGAGCGGTCGCCGAAGCGGTTGATTGCGCAGTCGTACCCACCGGCAGCGAAACCGCCAGAATGGACAGCAGTATCGGGCGCAACCAGCGTTTCATTGGCACTCCTTACCACATACAACCTTTATCCGGCACAACAGGTTTCCGGATTTCTGCAATCTCCCGTCGAACGGTTCAGTTTGCGGGCTGGATCGCGGGCGGGGCGGTTGCTGTCGGCACCTCCATGAACACGCTCGCCCCCGGCCCCAGCGGCAGGTCGAGCACGACCCAGCCGATGGTGAGCGCCAAGCCGGAAACCAGCAGGCCGATCGAGAACGGCAGCATCACCGCCGCCAGCGAACCGAGGCCGAAATCCTTGTCCCAGCGCTGGCAGAAGATCAGGATCAGCGGGAAATACACCATCAGCGGGGTGATGATGTTGGTCGCCCCATCGCCCACGCGATAGGCCGCCGTCGCCATTTCAGGCGAAATGCCGAGCAACATCAGCATCGGCACCATCACTGGCGAAATCAGCGCCCATTTCGCGCTGGCCGATCCGACAAACAGGTTGAGCAGCGCGGAGACGAGGATGATCGAAGCCAGCAGCGCCCATGCGGGCATATTGGTGCTGCCAAGGAAATCCGCGCCATTCACCGCAAGGATCAAGCCCAGTTCCGACCATGCGAACATCGCCACGAAATGCGCCGCGGCAAAGGCAAGCACGAGGTAATAGGCGAGATCCTCCATCGCGCCCGACATCATCTTCACCAGATCGCGGTGATCGCCGATGGTCCCGGCGCCTTTGCCATAGGCCCAGCCTGCCAGCAGAAAGAGCACGAAGAAGCCCGCGACAAGGCTCTGGTAAAACGGCGTCAGACGCGCGCTTTCCAGTTCCGCCTCTTCATTGATAAGCGGCGTGCCCGGTCCCCAGGTCATGAAGATCCACAGTGCGACCACGAACACCACAGCCAGCCCGGCATAGCCAAGGCCGCGCTTTTCGGCGTCACTCAAGGGGCGATCGCCGTCTTCGTCGCTGGCCATGTTTCCGGCCCGCTCAGGATTCCATTTGCCCAGCTTGGGTTCGATGATCTTGTCGGTCACGAACCAGATCACCGGCAGGAAGACGAAGGTCATTCCGGCGATGAAATACCAGTTGCCCGCGATATTGGCGGTGAAATCGCCGAACACGGTCTCCACCGCCGCTTCGGTGATGCCGAACAGCAGCGCATCAAGCTGGCCGGGCAGCAAATTGGCCGAAAACCCGCCGGAAACCCCCGCAAAGGCCGCTGCAATCCCGGCAATCGGGTGGCGACCGGCGGCGTGGAAGATGATACCTGCCAGCGGGATCAGCACCACATAGGCCGCATCGGCCGCAAGGTTGCCCATCATCCCCACCAGCACGATGATCGGGGTGAGCAGGGCCTTTGGCGCATCGCGCACACCGGCGCGCATTGCAGTTCCGAACAGGCCGGAACGCTCCGCCACGCCTGCGCCCAGCATCACCACCAGAACATAGCCGAGCGGGTGGAAATGGGTGAAGGTCTTGGGCATTTCGACCCAGAGCTTCTGGATGTTTTCGGGCGACAGCAGGCTCTTCGCGGCAATCACTTTTGCCGCGCCGGTATCGGGATCGATCTCGGTCGGGTGGAGCGCCGAAAGCCCGGCCACGTCCGCAATCACCGAAATCGCAACCAGAATGAAGATCAGCCAGAAAAACAGGAATACCGGATCAGGCAGTTTGTTTCCGTGGCGTTCAATCCAGCCGAGAAAACCGGTCATGCCTTCGTTCGATTTGGTCGCGTCTGCGGCCGATGCCATATGTCTGATCCCCGATTGCTCAAATCAATAATGCGAATGGCTAGCATCGCGCAGCTTGCCTGTCACACCGATTAATCAACAGGCATCTGGCGCGTTTCATCCGGGGCCGTTAGGCATCGCGGATGGCCAAGCTGTATTTCTATTTTTCCAGCATGAACGCGGGCAAATCGACCACCATGCTGCAAGCCGATTTCAACTATCGCGAGCGTGGCATGGCGACGATGCTATGGACGGCAGAGCTCGACACCCGTTCGCAGGGAATGGTGCGCAGCCGGATCGGGCTGGAGGCGGGGGCGCATCTCTATCGCCCGGATACCGATCTGCTCGCAGAAATCAGCGCGGCCAAGGCGCAGGGGCCGCTCGATTGCGTGCTGTTGGATGAAGCGCAGTTCCTCACCCCCGATCAGGTGTGGCAACTGGCCGCGGTTGCCGATGAATTGGGTGTTCCTGTGCTGTGTTATGGCCTGCGCACCGATTTCCAGGGCGCGCTGTTCCCCGGATCGGCGGTGCTGCTTGGAATTGCTGATACGCTCGTCGAGTTGAAGGCGGTATGCCACTGCGGGCGCAAGGCGACGATGAACCTGCGCGTGACCGAGGATGGAAGTGCGGTGAAGCAGGGCGCGCAGACCGAAATCGGCGGCAATGATCGCTATGTCGCGCTCTGCCGCAAGCATTTCAGCGCGGCATTGAAGGCGTGACACTGGTTTA
This sequence comes from Erythrobacter sp. Dej080120_24, assembly GCF_036322605.1. GTDB lineage: Bacteria > Pseudomonadota > Alphaproteobacteria > Sphingomonadales > Sphingomonadaceae > Erythrobacter > Erythrobacter aurantius. The sequence goes on along the minus strand of NZ_AP027262.1, from coordinate 2,835,501 downwards.
GCGCCCCGGCGCTTCCTATCTGCAACCGCATATGACCGACACCGCGCTGCTCATCATCCTGCTGATCCCGTGCCTGATCGTGGCCATCGTGTTTCACGAGGTCGCTCACGGGATGATGGCAAAGGCGCTGGGCGATCCCACCGCCAGCGAGCGCGGGCGGCTGACGCTGAACCCGCTGCGCCATGTCGATCCGGTAGGAACCCTGCTGGTTCCGGGCGTGCTGTTGCTGGCAGGAGCGCCCGCTTTCGGCTGGGCCAAGCCGGTGCCGGTGAATAAGTATCGGCTGAACAATCCGCGTTTCGGCATGATGGCGGTGGCAGCGGCGGGGCCGGGGATCAATTTCATCCTTGCGGGGCTGGGCGCGGTGCTGATCGGCGTGCTGAGCATCTTTGCGGGTGAAAGCATCCTTGCCGATGACAACACCGTCGGTGTGGCGCTGACGATGTTCCTCTTGATCAACATCTTCCTTGGCCTGTTCAACCTGTTGCCGATCCCGCCGTTTGACGGGTCGCACATCGTCGGAGGGCTGTTGCCGGCGCGGCTGCGGTTCCAGTGGGAACGATTGCAGCGATACGGGATCGTGCTGATCTTCGCGGTGATCGGATACAGCTGGATGTTCGGAACCGGCTGGCTTGAGGTGACGGTGCTGCCGGTGCTGGAATGGGCCATGCGATTTTATGTCGGCATCGCCGACGCGATCGCCTCGCCCTTCATCAGGGGCTAGTCCGCGCGATCAAACCAGTCCGCGATGCGCGCCTGTTCCTCATCGGTCAGGTGCAGATACAGCTTTGATCGGCGCTTGAGCACGTCTTCTGCCGTCCGGGCGAATTCCTGCGCTGCGAGATATTCCAGCTCCGCCGCATAGACATCGCCGCCCAGATGCGCGCCGAGATCGTTTGTCCCTTGCGCCCCGTTCAGAATGGCGTTCATCCTTGTGCCATAGGCGCGGGCGAGCCGCTGGACCGTCTTTTCTGGAAGCCACTTGTATGCCGCGCATTGCCGGGTCACGAAATCATCGAAGCCGTCCGGGGCTATATCGCCGCCGGGGAGAGGCTGGTCCGCAGTCCACGAGGAATCCGCCAAGCCAAGCTTTTCAAGCGCATGCTCGGCAAGCTTGCGATAGGTCGTGAGCTTGCCGCCAAAGATTGAGAGGATTGGCGGGCCGTCCCGATCCAGTTCGAACTGGTAATCGCGGGTTACTGTGGAGTTCGATGCTGCCTTGTCTTCGTACAGGGGACGCACCCCGGCGTAGCTGGCAACGGCCTGATCGGGAGACACGTCCACCCGGAGGTATTCGTTCACCGCATCGCAGATATAGCGCGCCTCCGCCTCGGAAATGTCGATCCCCGCAGGATCGCCTTCGAACAGCACATCGGTGGTGCCAACCAGTGTGAATTCATGCTCGTAAGGTATTGCAAAGATGATGCGATTGTCGCGGTTCTGGAAGATGTAGCAGCGATCATGATCGAACAATCGCGGGAAGATCAGGTGGCTGCCTTTGACCAGCCGCAGGTTCTCATGTCGTTCATCCGGCAAGGCGCGGCCCAGCACGGTATCGACCCACGGCCCGGCGGCGTTGATCACTGTGTTGGCGGTGATCTGCCATTCTCCGTCATCGCCCCGGAGACTTGCGGTCCAATGATCGACTGAGCGATCCAGCCTGACGCATTCGGTGCGAGTGAGGATGTCCGCCCCGCGCTCCTTAGCATCCATGCAGTTGAGCACGACGAGACGCGAATCCTCGACCCAGCAGTCCGAATATTCGAACCCGGTTACAAGCCGGTCTTCCAGCACTTGCGCATGCGGGGCCGCACGCAGGTCCACCGTCTCGGTCGGCGGCAGGAATTTGCGACCGCCGATATGGTCATAGAGGAACAGGCCAAGCCGCAGCATCCACTTGGGTCGTAGCCCCTTGTCATGCGGCAGGACGAAGCGCAGCGGCCAGATGATGTGCGGCGCGATGCCGAGCAGCCGCTCGCGCTCGATCAGGCTTTCGCGCACCAGACGGAATTCATAATGTTCCAGATACCGCAGCCCGCCATGCACCAGCTTGGTCGAGGCGCTGGAGGTGGCGCTGGCGAGATCGTCTTTCTCGACAAGGCAGACCGACAGGCCGCGCCCCGCCGCATCGCGAGCGATCCCGGCGCCATTGATGCCGCCGCCGATGATGAGCAGATCGTAGTGCTTTTGCATTGCAGCATAAGCAATTGGCGAAAGCGCGCCGGTTTGGCTAGGGGGCAGGGGATATGAGCGACAAGAAACCCGCCCCGAACGGATGGATCATCCTCGACAAGCCGCGCGGCCTCGGTTCGACACAGGCCGTCGGCGCGGTCAAGCGGGTCTTGCGCGAAGGCGGCTATGCCAAGGCCAAAGTCGGCCATGGCGGCACTCTCGACCCGCTGGCCGAAGGGGTGCTGCCGATTGCGCTGGGCGAGGCGACAAAGCTGGCGGGCAGGATGCTCGATGCGAGCAAGATTTACGAGTTCACCATCGCTTTCGGGGTGGAAACCGACACGCTCGACACCGAAGGCGAAAGTGTCGCAACGAGCGATGTGCGCCCATCATTGCCACAGATCGAGGCGATCCTGCCTGACTTCACCGGGCCGATCGATCAGGTTCCGCCGGCCTATTCGGCGCTGAAAGTCGACGGGAAGCGCGCCTATGATCTGGCGCGGGCAGGGGAGCCCGTTGAGCTGGAAACCCGTGCCGTGACGATCCATTCGCTCACTATCGCGGATGGCCCGCACGCACGGGATGAAATCACCCTGACGGCGCTTGTTTCGAAGGGCACTTATATCCGCAGCCTCGCCCGCGATATCGCGCATGCCCTTGGAACCTGCGGACACGTCACCTATCTCAGGCGCATCAAAGCCGGCCCCTTCACCGAAGCGGTCGCGATTTCGCTGGACAAGTTGAACGAAATCGCTAATGGCGCGCAACTATCTGACCTACTCCTGCCGTTGGAGGCAGGGCTGGACGACATCCCGGCCCTTTCCCTCTCCCAGACAGACGCGCAGGCGGTCCGCCAGGGCCGGGTCTTGTCTGGATTGCCCCAATCATCCGGGCTTTACTTCGCGAAACTGGGCAATGTCCCGGTCGCGCTGGTCGAGATCATGGATGGGACGGCCAAGGTCGTCAGGGGTTTCAACCTTCCCGATGTCGCAGAGTAAGAGAGAAAAGACATGTCGGTTACCGCCGAAAAGAAGCAAGAGATCATCAAGGACAACGCCCGCATCGAAGGCGATACGGGTAGCCCGGAAGTTCAGGTCGCGATCCTCACTGAGCGCATCCGCAACCTCACCGAGCACTTCAAGTCCAACCACAAGGACAACCATTCGCGTCGCGGCCTGCTGATGATGGTCAACAAGCGTCGCAATCTGCTCGCATACCTCAAGAAGAAGGATGTGGAGCGGTACAACGCCCTGATCCAGAAGCTGGGTCTGCGTAAGTGATGGAATACTTCGGCCCGCTTCGGCGGGCCGTTTAGTATTCGTCATCCCGGACTTGATCCGGGATCTCAGGCCTCTGGCAATGTGCTATGAGGCTTGAGATCCCAGCTTTCGCTGGGATGACGAATAAAGATCGGCATCCTTCGCAATTCGGTGAAGGGGCCTAGGGGCACAATGGCCCCGCACCGGACCGGGACGGTAGACCCGGAAATTGCAGGCCCCGCCCGGCAATGTGGCCGCGCGGGTTCAGAAGGAATATTCATGTTCGACACGAAAACCGTATCGCTGGAGTGGGGCGGAAAGACCCTCACTCTGGAAACCGGCCGTATTGCCCGTCAGGCTGACGGCGCGGTCCTCGCCACTTATGGCGAAACTGTTGTTCTTTGCGCGGTCACCGCTGCAAAGAGCGTGAAGGACGGGCAGGACTTTTTCCCGCTCACCGTCCACTATCAGGAAAAATTCTCCGCAGCCGGCCGTATTCCGGGTGGCTTCTTCAAGCGCGAACGCGGCGCGACCGAAAAGGAAACGCTCACCAGCCGCCTGATCGACCGCCCGATCCGTCCGCTGTTCCCCGAAGGTTTCTATAACGAAATCAACGTTATCTGTCAGGTCCTGTCGTTTGACGGCGAAACCGAAGCCGATATCGTTGCGATGGTTGCGGCTTCTGCCGCGCTGACCATTTCGGGCGTTCCCTTCATGGGCCCGATCGGCGCTGCCCGCGTCGGCTTCATCGATGGCGAATACGTCCTTAACCCGAAGCAGGACAAGGCTCTCGAAGAAGGCCGCCTCGATCTCGTCGTTGCCGCAACGCATGACGCGGTGATGATGGTCGAATCCGAAGCCAAGGAACTGACCGAGGAAGAAATGCTCGGCGCTGTGATGTTCGCGCATGACGAATGCCGCAAGGTTGTCGGTGCGATCATCGAACTCGCCGAACAGGCTGCCAAGGATCCGTGGGAAATCGACACTTCGGATGACAAGTCCGCGATGAAGGCCGAACTGATGGGCCTGATCGGTGACGATATTGCCGCCGCTTACAAGCTGACCGACAAATCGGCCCGCGCCAACGCTCTCAACGAAGCGCGTGCCAAGGCAAAGGCGCATTACGCCGAGGCCGACGGCCAGACCGCGATGGTCGCGAACAAGCTGGTCAAGAAGATCGAAGCCGACATCGTGCGCACCGCCATCCTCAAGGACGGCCAGCGCATCGACGGACGCAAGCTCGATCAGGTCCGCCCGATCGAAAGCATCGTCGGCTTCCTGCCGCGCGCACACGGTTCGGCGCTGTTCACCCGTGGTGAAACGCAGGCGATCTGCACCACCACGCTGGGCACCAAGGACGCTGAGCAGATGATCGACGGGCTTGAAGGCCTGTCGTATTCGAACTTCATGCTTCACTACAACTTCCCGCCCTATTCGGTCGGTGAAGTGGGCCGCTTTGGCGCGCCGGGCCGTCGTGAAATCGGCCACGGCAAGCTGGCATGGCGCGCGCTGCACCCGGTGCTGCCGAACCATGAAGACTTCCCCTACACGATCCGCATCCTGTCGGACATCACCGAATCCAACGGCTCGTCCTCGATGGCGACCGTGTGCGGTGGCTGTCTGTCTATGATGGACGCAGGCGTTCCGATTGAGCGTCCGGTTTCCGGCATCGCTATGGGCCTGATCCTTGAAGGCGATGAATTTGCCGTCCTGTCGGACATCCTCGGTGACGAAGATCACCTTGGCGACATGGACTTCAAGGTCGCCGGTACCGAAAACGGCATCACCACGATGCAGATGGACATCAAGGTTGCCGGCATCACCAAGGAAATCATGGCGAAGGCGCTGGAGCAGGCAAAGGCCGGCCGTGCGCACATCCTTGGCGAAATGGCCAAGGCGCTGACCGGTGCCCGCACCGAGGTTTCCAAGCATGCTCCGCGCATCGAGACGATCCAGATCGACAAGTCGAAGATCCGCGACGTCATCGGCACGGGCGGCAAGGTGATCCGCGAGATCGTCGCCGAAACCGGCGCCAAGGTGGACATCGACGACGAAGGCGTGATCAAGATCTCGTCTTCGAACCTTGACGAGATCGAAGCCGCGAAGAACTGGATCCTCGGCATCGTCGAAGAGCCGGAAGTCGGCAAGATCTACAACGGCAAGGTCGTCAACATCGTCGATTTCGGCGCATTCGTGAACTTCATGGGCGGCAAGGACGGTCTGGTCCACGTGTCGGAAATGAAGAACGAGCGCGTGGAGAAGCCGACCGATGTCGTCTCCGAAGGCATGGAAGTGAAGGTCAAGGTGCTCGAGATCGACAACCGCGGCAAGGTCCGCCTGTCGATGCGTGTGGTTGACCAGGAAACCGGTGAAGAGCTGGAGGACACCCGTCCGCCGCGCGAACCGCGTGGTGACAAGCCGCGCGGCGATCGTGGCGATCGCGGTGGCCGTGGCGGCGATCGCCGTGGCCCGCGTGGTGGCGGCCGTGGTCGCGGTGGCAATCGCGATGGCGGCAATGACGGCCCCGCAGCGATGCCCGACTTCCTGAAGGACTAATCCTTCCTTCGTAATGGAACACAGCAGGCCGCCTGGAGCGATCCGGGCGGCCTGATTGTTTGGAGAACCCGCCATGCTTCCCCGCGAAACCATCGCCACAGCGCAGATCCCTCAAGGAGAGGAACTGACCCTCGTCAGCCACGGCAGCGATTTCATCATCATGCTGGGCCGGGATGAGCTGATGGGCACGCGCATGCGCTTTTCCGAGGAGCAGCTGGCGCATCTGACGCTTGCCCGGCTGTCTAAGCCCGCGCCGCGCATCCTGATCGGCGGTTATGGCATGGGCTTTACCTATCGTGCGGCGCTGGAACGACTGCCTGAACGCGGTCAGGTCATCGTCGCGGAAATCGTGCCGGAAATTCTCGATTGGGCGAAGGGGCCGCTGGCGCATCTGACCGGCGACACTCTCGACGATCCCAAGGGCGAAATCATCCTGTGCGATGTCGCGGCGCTGATCGACGATGCCAATGACGGCACCTGCGACAAATTCGACGCGATCCTGCTTGATGTCGACAATGGCCCCGATGGCGTGGTGCGCGATGCCAACGACAGGCTCTATACCCGCACCGGTCTTGCCAAGGCGCGCGAAGCGTTGAAGCCGGGTGGGATCCTTGCGATCTGGTCAGCCGCGCCCGATCACAAATTCACCCGCCGCGTAAAGGAGGCGGGCTTTGACGTGGACGTGCAGGAAGTGCGGGCGCGCCCCAACAACAAGGGGCCGCGTCACACCATCTGGTTCGCGGCAAAATCCGCCTAGAAATCGTAGATCAGCGTGATGCGGCTTAGAGTGTCGGTCTGCACTGCACCCGGCGGCGGGTTGCTGTCGTATTCGATCGCATAGGACAGCCGCGCCGAAAGGCTGCTGTTGATCTTGGCGTTCAGCCCGGTGACGAGATCGAGGCTGGTGTTGCTCGAATCGATGATGACTGTCGCCGACCCGCCGGTTTCGGCGACAGCATTGGTGTCATGCGTCAGCTTGAGCCGATCGGTGATGCTCCAGTCGAAATCGACCCCCACCAGTCCGGCGATCCGGCTTTCGCTGCGACCGTCGACGAATTCGGTGACGCGGTACGCGGGGCCGGCTTTCACCGAAAGCTGGATGTCCTCTTCGTCCAGCACCTGATAGCCGATGCCGCCTGAAACCGCATATCGGCCCGAGAACCCCTGAAACCGGTCGCGCTCATATTGCGCCAGTGCATAGACGTAGAAATCGTCGGAGATATTGATGTTGGGTTCGTAGCGGGCGAGGAATTGCTCGCGCGTGGTCACCCCGTTGGCACGCTGGTAATCGACCCGCGCGGTCAGATTGTGACGCCAGTTGATCCCGTCGCGCTGAACCGTCAGCCCGGCGGTGACCCCTGTGTTGGAGGAGTTTCCGGTCGCCTGAAATGCACCGAATTCTCCTTTGCCGGACCAGTTTTCGAACAGTCCGGCGGTCCTGATTTCCTGTTGCTTTGCCTGTTCTTCGGCGGCCTTTGCTGCGGCCAGCTCCGCCAGGACAAAGGCGCGGATCGTCTCGAGCTCCACCGCGTCGTCGGGGTTGGTCGTCAGCGCAAGGTCGATCACCGTTCGCACCTTTGCTTCGTCGCCGGTGGCGACAGCCGCGTCGATCAGGTCGCGAACCGGATCGGGCAGGGCGGCGTTGGCTGCCGAGGGCAATGATGCGAGAAGGCTGGCCGCGAAAGCGGCTCCCAGAAACTTCGATTTATGCAATTTCAGCTCCCGATTACACGAGGCGCTCCAAGGTAATCGCGCTTGCCCAGCGCGACGCCTTTCATCCGCAGGATGTCATAGAATGTGGAGGCATGAAAAAAACAGGTTGGGCTGCGTGAAGCTGAGCAGGAAGTTCTGTCCGGTCATTTCCATCAGACGTTGGCCACCCAGTTCGAACCCGACTGTCTGTGGGGCGAGCTCCTCAAGCGTATCCGGTGTGATGGCGTCGAGTTGGGTGAGCGCATCATCAATCTGGTCGCGCATCGCATCCCAATCATCCGGAATATCGGTAAAGTCCGGTGTGAATACACCTGTCTTGAAGCGATTGATTGCATAGCCGGAATGCACCCAGCATGATCGCACATGCCAAGGAAGCGGCCACATATCGTCCGCCAGCCTCGCTTCGATCAGCTCGCTGTCAGCCACGCCATTTTCGGCGCAATGCCGTTCAGCCTTGTCCACCAGACCTCGCACTGCGCGCAGGATCTGTTGTGCGGTCGGAACAAAGGCGTCGTGCAGAGTGATGGGCATAAACTGGCTCCGTCAATGTGAAAGGCCCGGAAGCTGGTCGCATCCGGGCCTGAATGTCTCGTGATGTTCAGCGGACGCGCGGCCCGCCGAACGGCAGCGGCGGCGGGGGACGGCGCGCGCCTCGCGGAAGCTGTGCCTGATAGGCCCGGCCGCAATGCTCGACACAATAGGGGAAGCCGGGGTTCACCGTTTCTCCGCAGAAATGGAAATCGGGTTCGCCCGGATGGCCCATCGGCCAGCGGCACACCTTGTCCGACAGATCGAGCAGGCTTGTCTTGTCGGCGATTTCCGGACTTGGCTTGGCCGGAACCAGCCGCCGCGGCGGAGCAGGGGGAATCGGTGCCTGCTGGTCGCCCGGACCTTGGCGCAGGAACCCGCCGGGGCCGACCGAAACGATCTTTGGAAGATCGGGCGTGGGGTTGGGCATGGGCTGCGAATTGCCGTCCTTCGCCGGTGCCGCGTCCGCCTTGCCCACAGGTGCTTCCGGCGCGCTTTCGTTTTCGGCAGCAGCAGGCTTTGGCGCCGGCTTGGGCGCGGGTGGTGCAGCTTTCTTCGCAGCGGGCGCAGGCTTGGCCGCCGGTTTCTTCGCCGGCTTCTTCTTGTCGTTCGCCTTGACCGGGGAAGGGCGCGATTTCAGGCCCAGCCGGTGAGCTTTGCCGATCACCGCGTTGCGGCTGACTCCGCCCAGTTCCTCGGCGATCTGGCTAGCGGTTGCGCCGCCTTCCCACATCTTCTTGAGCGTAGCGATCCGCTCATCAGTCCAACTCATGTTAATCCGTTCTCCGTTCGGCCAACGACCGTCTGCCTCAAGATAGGCAGCTTGTCACATCATGCCAGAGGGCTTACGCGCCCAATCATGGCAGAAGAGATTTCAGCAAACCCTGTTCCCATACAGAAAGACACCGGGGGGAACACCCGTTTTTCCCCGCGCGGACAGCCAATCATCACCGGCGTCAACCGCATCGGGTTGTTCGCCCTCTATATGAAGGAGGTGCGGCGGTTTCTCAAGGTGCAGACGCAGACGATCTGGGCACCGGCAGTAACGACGCTTCTGTTTCTGGTCATCTTCACTGTCGCGCTGGGCCGTGAAGGGCGCGAAGTGCTGGGCGTCCCGTTCGCCAGCTTTGTCGCGCCGGGCCTGATCGTAATGGGAATGATGCAGAATGCCTTTGCCAATTCGTCCTTTTCGCTGCTTTCGGGAAAGATTCAGGGGACGATCATCGACTTGCTCATGCCGCCGCTGTCGTCGGGCGAATTGATGGCAGGCATTGTCGCTGCAGCCGTGACCCGCGCCATCGCCGTGGGCTGCACCGTGGGGCTGGCCATGGCTTTGTGGCCGGGCGTCAGCCTCGCAATCGAACATCTCTGGGCGATCATCTGGTTTGGACTGATGGGATCAATCCTGTTGGCATTGCTCGGCCTTGCGACATCGGTGTGGTCGGAGAAGTTCGATCATAACGCGGCGATCACCAATTTCGTCATCGCCCCGCTGTCGCTGCTGTCCGGCACGTTTTACGTGATCGAAAACCTCGCGCCGGCGTTTCAGGCGGTGAGCCGTGCCAATCCGTTCTTCTATGTGATTTCGGGCTTTCGCTATGGCTTCCTTGGCGAAAGCGACATCGGATCGCACAGTGACGTTGTGATCGCCGCAGCAGGACTGGGCGCGCTCAATGTTGTGATCGCAATTGCCGTATACGCGGTGCTTAAATCGGGATGGAAGCTGAAAAGCTAATCGCGCTGGCTCAATTCGAGCACCGCCGCATAGGCGCCTCGAATGTCGTCAACCCGGCCAAGGGTCATCTCGGTGGTACGGCGACCATTTACGCCCATGATCGCCCCGGACAGTGCGATTTCGACAGATCCTGTGCCATCGCCGCTTTCCCTTCGCACGATATCGCCAATCCGGCTGGCCGGAATCGATTTGACCGTCAGATCGCGGCCCATTTCCAGTTGCAGCACACGCTGGTTGGTCACCGCGAACAGGATTCTCCCACGCTGGAAATAGGGCACGAAAGGCATTGCCAGCATGCCGAGCCCGATCAGGATGAAGGGAGTGCCGAACAGCGGGAAAGCCCAACCGAGGATCCCGACGGAATCGTCCGTGGCGACTGTCGCCAGCGATGCCATCGCGGTCCAGAACAGTGAGAATGCCGTCCAGGGAATCGCAAACAGCCAGATGCCAAACCCTTTCGGCTCAATCCGGGCCAGCTTCATTCCCTGCCAGGCGACTTCCTCGCCATCGCGCATTTCATGTGTCAGCGCGAGTTCAAGGCGCTGGCGGACGGAGCCATGGGTGAATTGCGGATTGCTGGACATGGATTGCGCTCCCCCAAGCGCAGTTCGCTTGACCTAGTGCGTCAACGACCGGCGCATGCGATAGCGCCCGTCCCTGAATTGCTCGAACAGCTGGGCCACTCTGGGATGATCCACCGGCCCACCGCTCGCATCAGCGATCAGATTGCCCTGACTGACATAGGCGACGTAGCTCGAATCGTCGTTTTCCGCGAGCAGGTGGTAAAACGGCTGATCGCGCGGCGGGCGGATTTCCTCCGGGATCGACTGATACCATTCCTCGCTATTGGCGAAGACCGGGTCGATATCGAAGACCACACCGCGGAAATCGAAATATTTGTGCCGCACGACATCACCAATCCCGAAGCGGCTCCGCGAGAGGCGGGGTGCGTTGATGGTGCGTCCTGCTTGATTGGAGAAAAAGTGAGCGCGTTCCATACGTCGAAATATGGACGTGCTGGCCGCCAAAACAAGGGAATTGGCATGCAGGCTGCGAGATATGCACGCATTTTGTCCCAAGAGAGGTCTTGGCAAGCGCCGGGCACTAGGCTAACGGGCGCGCTCGCAATCCGACCGGGGTGGCCTTGCTACCCGCTATTGCGCTTCATCTACGCGGAGAGGTGGCAGAGAGGTCGAATGCGCCGCACTCGAAATGCGGTATACGGGTAACCGTATCGAGGGTTCGAATCCCTCCCTCTCCGCCATGATTTTTAGATCGCCGCCGGACAATGCGCGTCCAGATACTCCTGATGTGTGGGAAGGCCGTCTACCGCGCGTTCGATCAGCTTGCGGACGTTGGTCAGAAATTCCTCGGACTGCTGGCCGGTCAATCCGGTTGCCATGGGATCGTGGCCTTGCGGCATGACACCCTGGCCCAGCATTACCTGCACCCAGCTTGCCTCGCGGAATAGATCGTCGGCATCGCGGCCGACCCGCCCTGTCGAGGCGAACAGCGCAAGTTTGTGCGTCAGGCTGTCTGGTACTGCCATGTTGCGGCAATAGCGCCAGAATTCGGAATCCTTGCGTGCAGTCTGGTGGTAATGCAGGATCAGGAAGTCGCGGATCTGCTCGAACTCGGCGGCGCAGCGGCGGTTGTATTCATCGCGTTCCGCCGCCGCATTGCCGGTGCCGGGGAATAGTTGCAGCAGGCGGCTGACGTGCGATTGGATCAAGTGGATGCTGGTCGATTCCAACGGCTCCAGAAAGCCGCTCGACAAACCGATGGCTGCGCAATTGTGCGACCAGAACTGCTCCCGCCGGCCAGTCGTAAACCGGATCGGGCGCGGATCGGCGATGGCAGGGGTGTCGAGCCCGTCGAGCAAGACCCGCGCCGCTTCGTCATCGGAAATGAAGTCGCTGCAATAGACATGGCCATTGCCGGTGCGATGTTGCAACGGGATGCGCCATTGCCAACCTGCGTCTTTCGCTGTTGCCCTTGTATAAGGCACCAGCGTTTCCAGTCGCTCGCTCGGCACAGCCTGTGCCGAGTTGCACGGGAGCCAGTGCGACCAGTCCTGATAACCGACGCCCAGTTCCTGGCCGATCAGCAAGCCGCGAAAGCCGGTGCAATCGATGAAGAAGTCGCCTGAGACTTCGCGCCCACCATCAAGAATGATCTTGGTGATGTCTCCACTTTCACCATCGCGCATGACCGCACTGACCATGCCTTCTGTTCGCTTGACGCCCAGCTTTTCGGAATATGCCCTCAGGTACGCTGCATAAAGGCTGGCATCGAAATGATAGGCATAGGCGAGGCCCGTCATGGCGGTGTTGCCGACCCTGTCTAACTTGCCGAACTTCGCATGATCCGCAGCCAGTTGATGAAGCGAATAATGCCAGAGGCTCTTGTCATGCCCTGCCTGCGCGGCGCGAAGCCAGTGCTGGTGAAACGGCGCGCCGGCCAGCGACATGCCTGCATCACCAAAGGTGTGAAGATATCGGGTCCCCTTGCTCCCCCAGTCGACGAATTCGATGCCCAGCTTGAAAGTGCCGTTGGTGCGGCGCACGAAATCATGTTCGTCGAGACCGAGGATCGTATTGAGCCTGATGATCTGCGGGATCGTCGCCTCTCCGACACCGACGGTTCCGATTGCGTCGGATTCGACCAACTCGATTGTCAGGCTCTTGCCCAGCAGCCGGGCGAACGCAGCCGCCGAGATCCACCCTGCGGTGCCGCCGCCGACGATGACTAGCTTTTGTACTGCCTTGTGGGTCACTTCTGTCACTTTCAGCTCAGTTTGCGGGGCGGAAGAATGCGTTGATCGTCAGTCGCCCCTTGGCGGGGTCGGGTGAAAGCTGAGCCGGATTGTGGATCAGCCCGGAATGCAGCAGATTCCCGCGGTAGAATACTGCCTGATTGAAGGTACCGTCGCTGGAGTATTCCAGATCGAAGAAGGGGGCGCCGTCCGTGACATAAGCGGCAGCGGGTAGGCCATGTTCCCTGACGTCCTGTTCCAGCGCGGCACTGTATTGCGGATATGTCGCGCCATTCAGCGCGGACAGCCCGCTGCGACGATGCCGGAAGAAGCCGGTGCCGCCCTGATCGGTGTGGTGGAGGTAGAGCATCATTGCCAGCTGATCTGGATCGGTGCCGTCGACATGCGGGAACCGCTGCATTGGAATAAGTGCCGCAGGGGGCGTTGTGACCAGCGAATACCATGCCTGAATCTCCCAGCCGTTTACGCTCTTGCCGAAGGCTTCGTCGAGCATTGGTGAGAGCGCCGAGAGCCATTGCAGCGAAACTGATTGCGGAAGTGGCGCGCGAATGCCGGGATACTGTGGTGTGATCTTTGCAAAATTTTGCAAAGAAGCATTCGAAATTGCTGTTTCAGGAGCGACCATGAGGTCGTCGATCTGCACAAGAGTATGATTTTCATGGCCAAAAACCTTGAGATTCCTGCGCTGAAGGGAAATTGACCAGTTTTCCATGCCGTGACCTGTCGCTTTGTTCGATCTGTTGTTGCTTACAAGGCTATCAAAGGCGCAGAGGTCTGCCAAATCAATCCGATTAGATAATTGAAAAATAGAGATTAAAAGTCCCATTCTCGGGAAAGATGAATGCCATACCCAGCGCCTTGGGCCCGCTTTCCGATTGCCGCGAGCGAGAGTGTGGCGCGTGAGCCACACAATGCTCTGGGATCGAGTTTAAAATGGCAGGCTTAATCTGATTGTTTCAAAAATAACTGAAAAATCAGATATATAAGATTCGCCTCTGGATAAGTGGCGGGATTGTGAATTGGTGATTTACGGATGGCATATTCTCCGCTATGAAAAAAATTGCAAACACGCGTAGATCGTGATGCGTCGGGGAGGTTTTAAGAATGGGATTCAAGCGTTACTCAGCCAACGCCCGCCTGCTTTGCGGAGCAGCAACGGGTCTGGCATTGATCGCAGTTGCCGCGCCGGTAGCTGCACAGTCCAATCAGGAAGGCGAAGACACTCAGGTCGCCGAAGGGGACAACCAGATTGTTGTCACCGGCATTCGCAGCGCTATCGAGACTTCGCTCGACACCAAGCGTGAGGCGAATTCGATCGTCGAAGTGATTTCGGCTGAAGACCTCGGTCAGTTGCCGGATCTTTCCATTGCTGACTCGCTCGCCCGCTTGCCTGGCGTCACCGCCCAGCGCGTTCGCGGTCGTTCGCAGCAGATCTCGATCCGCGGCCTCGGCCCGGATTTCTCGCTCGCGCTGCTCAATGGCCGTGAAGTCGTTTCGGCTGGCAACAACCGCGGGATCGAATTCGACCAGTTCCCGTCAGAACTGATCGGGCAGGGCATCGTCTACAAGACGGCTGACGCGCGTCTGGCGGCTATCGGTATCGCCGGTGCAGTCGACCTGCGTACGGTGCGTCCGCTCGATTACAAGGATGCACAACTTACTGCCTCGGCCACTTATGTCATCAACGACAGCGGCTCGCGCAATCCCGATTTCGCGGATGACGGCTATCGCTTCTTCGGTTCGTACATCGATCAGAACGCCGATGGCACTGTCGGTTGGTCGCTTGGCGTCACCGTCCAGTCCAATCCGACGCACTTCATTTCGCGCGAGCTCAAGACAAACCAGTTCCAGGTTTCGCGCGATGCAAACGGCTTGATCTATCCGTCGGACAACCCGCGTCAGGGCGCGGTCAGCCGTGAGTTCGAGCGTACCTCGATCGCGGGCTCGCTCCAGTTCGAGCCGAGCGATGACTTCGCTCTCATGTTCGATGCGTTCTACACCGACACCAAGGACAGCGGGATCTTCCGCGGGACGGAAACCCCGATTGCTTCCTGGAGCGGTGCGCAGTTTGACAGTGCTTCGGGCAGCGGTCCGTTTGCCGACAGCGCCACCTATTCGGCGGTCGTTCCGATCCTGCGTACCGATACCGAAGGCAGCGAAAGCGAGATTTTCGCGATCGGTGCCAATGCCGACATCAATGTCACCGACAATCTCAGCCTGATGGTCGATTACGGCTTTTCGACGCTGGATCGCAATGACATCGACTACGAAAGCTATGCCGGGACCGGCCGTGCCCGCAGCGGCGCGCAGGATACGTTGACCTTCTCCTTCCCGGAGAATGGCCGCTATTCGATCGACGGTCTGCTCGACTACACTGATCCTTCGAATGTCCTGCTGACCGATCCGGGTGGCTGGGGCCAGGTCGGCTTCATCAAGCAGCCGATCATCGGGGACGAGCTTCACCAGCTTCGCGCCGAACTCGGTTGGGAATTCGACGGCGGCCTGTTCGACAGCATCATTGTCGGCTGGCTGTTCACAGATCGCGAAAAGAACTTCGATTCGAACGAAGCCTTCCTGCGTCCGACCGCCGCTTTCGGAAATGGCCTGCCCGTTCCGACGAGCTCGATCCGCGGCGCGACCGACACGGGCGATCTGGGCCAGAACATTCTTGCCTATGACCCGTCGAACTTCCTGACCGACGGCACCTACAACGTCGAAAAGGCCACCTTCGACACCGAGTGGGTGGTCGAGGAGCAGGTCCACAATTTCTACATTCAGGCCAATATCGATGGCGATCTGGGTTCGATCCCGGTTCGCGGCAACATCGGCCTGCGCTATGCCGATACGGAACAGTCGTCGACCGGGACGATCGGTGGCGGTTTCACCAACACTGTTGATGCAAGCTATGATGACTGGCTGCCCAGCCTGAACCTCAGCTTTGAAGTGGCGCCGGATACCTTCATCCGTCTTGCTGCGGCAAAGACGGTAACGCGGGCCCGGCTTGACCAGATGGCGGCCAACCAGAACATCAGCTTCAATTCGTTGAGCTGTTCGGACACCGACGGGGATCAGTTCCCCGACACGGTGATCGGGTTCAACCCGCCGAGTCTGGTCTGCTTCAATCTGGGCGGGGGCAACCCGTTCCTGCAGCCGTATGAGTCGATCTCCTACGATATCTCGTTCGAGAAGTACCTTTCGCCCGGTTCGGCGATCGTCATTGCGGCGTTCCACAAGGACCTGTCAGACTGGATCATCGACTTCAACGAGCTGATCGATCTGACCCAGCCGATCCAGAACGCCGGTTTTGGCGATATCCTGAACAGCGCACCTGAACTCGCCACCGGCGTATTCAGCGGTCCGGTGAACTTCGCGGATGGAAGTATCACCGGTATCGAAGGCACCGTCCGGGTCGATTTCGGAGACGTCATTCCGGCACTCGAAGGCTTTGGCGGCTTCTTCAGCTACACCTATGCCGATGCCGAAGTCGAAGACCAGAACATGGTTCCGCTGCCCATTCCGGGCTATTCGAAGACGACCTGGTCGGGTGACCTGTTCTACGAACGCGACGGGTTCCGCGCCAAGGTTGCCGCGCGCTATCGCAGCGGTTTCCTTTCGGAAGTGCAGAACTTCGATGGATCGTTGAGCGGGGCCGATGCCCAGAACGAAACGATCATCGATGCTCAGATCGGCTACACCTTCCAGAATGAAAGCGGCCCGCTCAAGGGTCTCGGCATTCTGATCGAAGGCTTCAACCTTACCAACGAGCCGTTCGTCACCCAGAACGACCTGTTCGATGCGGGCGGCAATGTGGTCGGCACGCATCCGAGCCGTCACGAAGTCTACGGGCGGACGTTCAACGTCACGATCCGCAAGAACTTCTAAGAGCCCAAGAGGGTCGCATCTCCACGGACAAGGGCTCGCCGGAAACGGCGGGCCCTTTCTTTTTGGAGAGCGGTTTGTCCGGCTTTCTGGTCAGGATGCGAGCGGTGAAGGGCAGTACCGCGCAAGGAAGTCCGCATGAGTGGGCATTTCCGCCACGGCTTCCTGCATGGCACGGGCGATCATCTGCATCCGCTCCGCCACAGGTACACCTTCTCGCATGGAGGCGATCGCCGGAGCGCGCTGTGGAACGATTTCCTGCCCCAGATAAACCGCAATCCAGCTGGGATTGGCGAACAGTTCACGCTCGTCAGAAACCAGCATGCCGTGGCTGCGGAAATGGTCGATCTTGTATTGCAGGCTGTCGGGTATCTCCATCGCCGAGCAGTACCTCCACAACTCCGCATCGTTGCGCGTGGTGGCCTTGTAATGCAGGATCAGGAAATCGCGTATACGCTCGTATTCGGCGGTAGTCTGCCGGTTGTATTCCTGTGCCAACAGAGGCGACATGCCGCTGTCTGGCAGAAGTGCGATCAAACGCAGGATGCCGTACTGAATCAGATGCAGACTGGTCGATTCCAGCGGTTCCATGAACCCTGCGGAAAGCCCGATGGCGACGCAGTTCCGGTCCCAGAATTTGCGTCTGCGCCCGGTCACGAACCGCAATGTGCGCGGTTCGGCCAGAGGAGCGCCATCGAGCGACCCCATCAGGGTTTCGGTTGCATCTTCTTCGCTTATGAACTCGCTGCAGTGGACATAGCCATTACCGGTCCGGTGCTGCAGCGGGATGCGCCACTGCCAGCCTGCCGATTTCGCCGTGGAACGGGTGTAGGGCGTTATCTCCGCCTGCTTTTCGCAAGGCACCGCGATCGCCCGGTCACAGGGCAACCAGTGTTGCCAGTTCTCATATCCCGCTTTCAGCGTCTCCTCGATCAACAAACCGCGAAAGCCGCTGCAATCGATGAACAATTCGCCCGATACGACGGCACCGTTTTCAAGAGTGACGCTTTCGATGAAGCCATCCTCGGCGCGCTGGCTGACTGCGACCACCCGCCCTTCGAGCCGTGTTACCCCTCGCGCTTCCGAAAGACGTCGCAGGAAGCCGGCATAAAGCCCGGCATCGAAGTGATAAGCGTAATCGAATGTCGACTGGATCTTGCGCCGGTCGGCCTGTGGGTGAGCGAACTTGCCGGCTTTCGCCATCGCCCAGCACATCGAGAAATCATCGATTGGACCGCTGATTTTCCCGTCGAGGAACTCATGCATCCAGTGATGGTAGAACGGCACCTTGTCGAATTCCGCCCCGTATTGGCCGAAAGGGTGGAAATAGGAATGGCCGATCCTCGACCAGTCTACGAATTGGATGCCGAGCTTGTAGGAGCCCGCAGTCTCCTTGACGAAAGTGGCCTCATCGATGCCGATCCGCTGGTTGAAGTTGCGGATCGGAGGGATGGTCGCCTCGCCCACACCGACCGTTCCGATGGCTTCGGACTCGACCAGAGTGATCGAGCAGCTTTGCCCCACGGCATCTGCCAGAGCGGCTGCGGTCATCCAGCCCGCACTGCCGCCGCCAACGATTACGATGCTCTTTAGCGGGGAGTTTCCATCGGTCATGTCAGCCGCCGCAGCTTTCGCGGATCAGCAGGCTGGTCTCCAGCCTTTCGGAAATCGCCTGGCCACCTTTGGTGTCGATCAGCTTCGATACCAGCATCCTGCCAGCCAGATTGGTGTCCTGATCGATCGTCGTCAGTTGCGGGGTGACGAGCCGCGCGGCCGGGATATTGTCATACCCCACCACAGAAACATCGCCCGGAACCGTCCGTCCGGCCTTTACCAGCGCCCTTATGGCCCCGATGGCGATCAAATCGCTGGCTGCGAATACGGCATCGAATTCCAGCCCGCTCTCGATTGCGGATCGGGTGGCGGATTCGCCTGACTGGACGTCGAAGTGGGCGGGCAGGGTCAGTCTGTCGTCATAGCTGCGCCCGGCATTTTCCAGAGCAAGGCGATACCCGCGAAACCTCTGTTCGGCTTCGGGGGCTTCGGTGTCACCAAGGAACAGGACGCGTTCGCGCCCAAGCCGCAGCAGGTGCGAGGTGGCCCTGCGACCACCGGCGATATTATCCGAACCGACCGTACAATAGGCCGCATCGTTGAAGTCTGCCCCCCATACGACGAACCTGTCTGCTCCCCCGGCAAGCGAGTTGAACGCATCGTGGAGCGAGCTTTGCCCGATAAAGATCATGCCGGCTGCCCGGCTTGTCGTCATCGCGAATTCCAGATCCTCGGCAGAGCGCGGGAAGATGTGGCTGATCACCAGATCGACATTGCGGTCGCGTGCCGCTTCGGTGATCCCGGCAAGCAGTTCGAGGAAGAAGGGATCGGACACTCGCGTTTCACGGGCCTGCGGGGCGGGAACGATCACGGCGATGGTCGCATCGGCGCCCACAGGGCCATTGGGCATGTGGCTGCGGAAATCGTAATCGTGCTCGCGCGCGATGCGCCAGATTTCCTGCTTCGTCCGGCGCTTCACCGCCGGGCTGTCATTCAGGGCGCGCGATACGGTGGAGATCGAGACCCCGGCCTGCCGTGCAATATCCTCAAGCCGCGCGTTCTTCTTAGCCTTGAGTTCGGCAGAGCCCATTCGTTGTCATTCCCCTTGAACCGCCCAATAACCGGTTCTTGCTTCCATCCTATGGCGCACCGCTTCGGGCCTGTCAGCCTGTGTTTCGGTAGCTATCACCGTGCCAATGCGGAAACCGCTGGGAGGAGTCCAGTCAAGGGGGTGATACCCGAGGTTGAAGGCGCAAAGCACGTCCCCTCCGCGCGATCGCCGGATGAAGGCCACGATATCCTCGGGCGTATCCAGCAGTTCGCTATCCCCCGAAATCATCGCGGGCAGGGTCTTGCGCAGCGCCAGCAGCTTTCGAGTGTAGCTCGCAACTGAGCCTGGCTGTCCACTTTGCCGGTCAACCGCGCGCTCGGCATGGGCGGGATCGACTTTCAGCCAGGTGCGGTTGGCAGTCGAAAATCCGGCCTGCGGCTCCTGCGCGGCCCAGGGCATGGGAGTGCGAGCACCATCGCGGCCGAGTGTATGGGGCCAGTTGGCGATCGCTTCCGGGTCCTGCAAATCGGCGAAAGCGACGTGCCCCTGCGGCAAGCCCAGTTCCTCACCTTGATAAATGATCGGATTGCCGCGCAAGGACAGCAGCAGCAGCATCGCTAGGCGAGCTGTCTGGTCAAGATCTCCGTCACCTGCCCAGCGAGTAGTCGCGCGCGGTGCGTCATGGTTCGAAAACGCCCACGAAGGCCAGCCTTCGCCCGACGTCCCGTCCCAGTTGGACAGCGACTGCCTGACCCGCTCTGCCGTCAGATCGGGGGCATAGAGGAAGTCGAAATTATAGGCTGAATCGAGGCGCTGCCCGTCTGCTGTGAATGCCTTCATTTCGGCAAGCGGATCAGGCCCGCCGACTTCCGCAACGGTGAATCGACCGGGGTACTCGTTCATGGTGGCCCGGATGCGCTCAAGGAAGGCCGGGATATCCGGATGCGACTGGTTGAACTGCTTGATCTGCATGTCGAACGGGCGTGTCACCTGATCCATCGGCACGCCGGACGGCGGATTGTCGCGCAGCTGCGGATCATGCATGGAAAAATTCAAAGCATCGAGCCGGAACCCGTCCACTCCGCGATCGAGCCAGAACCGCGCCACATCAAGCAGCGCATCCTGAACCTTTCGGTTGTGCACGTTGAGATCGGGCTGGCTGGTCAGGAAATTATGCAGGTAGTACTGCCGGCGTGGTCCGTCCCACTGCCATGCGGACCCGCCAAAAACCGATTGCCAATTCGATGGCGGCGACCCGTCCGGCTTGGGATCGGCCCAGACATACCAGTCAGCCTTGCCGTTGGTGCGATCCCTGCGGCTCTCCTCGAACCATGGATGCTTGTCCGAAGTGTGCGAATAGACCTGATCAATGATCACCTTGAGCCCGAGTTCATGCGAGCGTTTGATGATCGCGTCGAAATCGTCAAAGTCACCAAAAATCGGGTCGATCCCGCAATAGTCGGCGACGTCATAACCGAAATCGCGCATCGGCGAGGTGAAGAAGGGTGAAATCCAGATCCCGTCGACACCCAGCGATGCGATATAGTCGAGGCCTTGCACCACGCCGCGCAGATCGCCGATGCCGTCGGCATTCGTATCGCGGAAGCTGCGGGGGTAAATCTGGTAGATCACCGCACCGCGCCACCATTCAGCCGTATCAGCGGGCAGCGAAGTGCGGTTCATTTCCAGGGGCTTGTTCACGGATCAGTCCTCATTCGCGCGGGCAATGCACCAGCCAAAAGCTGGCAATGCCAAGGCCACGCTGCCGGGTGCCGAAACGCTTGCCGGGCAATGGCCGTGCAGGGTTTCGAGCGTGCGTGCGCCGTAGCCTATGGTTGATCGTGCGTTGAGGGACGCAGCGGATGTGTTGAAAGCAAGCAGGTATTCGGTGCCGGTTTCGGGGTCAAACCGCGAAAAGCTGACCAATCCCGGCGCCGTGTCGTCGTAGCTGCGGGCCTTCTGGGTTCCGCGTCGCAGTGCCGGATGGCGGGCGCGGATCGCGGCCAATTCCGAGATCAGGCGATAAAGCGGGTGGGCAGTGTCGAAATTCTCGTCCGCCGTGGTTGCCTCGGTACCGATCAGCGCGTTGTCATTGTAGCTTTCGGTGAGACTTGCGAACATGTCCTCGCGTGCGGCCTGATCGTGTCCGTCGCCGACAAATCCCTGTTCGTCGCCGTAATAGATCACCGGATTGCCACGCAACGTCATCAGCATTGCGTGGCCAAGTCTTACTCTTCCCAGCAGTTCGGCTTGCGAAATGTCGGGATTGGCTGCTTTGACCAGAGTCGAGAAACGGCCCATGTCGTGATTGCCGAGGAAAGTGGGCATGGTGCGCGCCGCCGCTTCCCCGCCTTCGTAATTCACATCGCCATCGAACATGTCCACCAGCACCGACGGCGGAGCGCCTTCGGCCACAGCATCCGTCACCGCAGCCTGAAACGCGAAATCGAGAACCGCGGGAAATCCGTCGCGCCGGGTGTATTGGGCAAGAAAGCCGCTGTTGGGGCTGTCCGAATAGACTTCGCCAAAGATCAGGAAGTTCGGAACCCCTTCGTCATGGGCGGTTTCGAGCATTGCCGGAACAAACGCCTGCCAGAATTCCGGGTTCACATGCTTTGCGGTGTCGATGCGAAAACCGTCGATGCCGAACCGGGTGATCCAGCTGCGGTAGATCTCGATCATCCCTTCGACCACACGCGGGTGTTCGGTGTAGAGATCGTCAAGCCCGGCGAAATCGCCATAGCGGCTGCTTTCCCCGCTGAAGGTCGTGCTGCCGCGATTGTGATAATAGATCGGATCGTTGAGCCATGCTGGCACCTTCACCTCCCGCTCCGCTTCGGGGATTACGGGGGTGTAGGCATAGTCGGGCGAGGTTAGGCGGGCGAAGTTGTCCGGGGTCTGCACATCGTCGCCCAGGAACCCTTCATTGATGGTCTCGTCTGCGTTTCCAAGCCGTCGCGAATAGGGAAAATCGGCGAGGCTGCGATAGGCGTATTCGGCAAGGTCACCTTCTGCATAGCCGATCACGTCGGCGGTATGATTGGTGATGATGTCCATATAGACTTTCATCCCGCGTGCGTGGGCGGCATCGACGAAAGCCTTGAATTCCTCATTGGTGCCAAAATGCGGATCTATGCTGGTGAAGTCCGTCACCCAATATCCGTGATATCCGGCGCTTTCATTGCCTTGCGGGCCCTGCACAGGCTTGTTTTCAAAGATTGGGGCAAACCAGATCGCGGTTATCCCCATGCCTTCGAGGTAATCGAGACGGGCAGTCAGCCCTGCAAGGTCGCCGCCGTGGTAGAATCCCTTATGCGTCGGATCGAAGCCATGATCGAGCGGGCCGCCTTCGATGCCGCCGCGATCGTTGGCCGTGTCGCCATTGGCGAAGCGATCAGGCAGGACGAAATACACTATTTCGTCTTCCGGCAGCCGCTCACGCAGGCCGGGACCTTCTGTCGGCGCTTCCGTCATTGCCGTCGCTACGCCCGCAATACCGCTGAGCGCGAGCAGGCAAGGCAGCCAGATTCGCTTCATGTTGATGACCTCCCGGCGCTTCACTGCCACCTTGCGCAAAAATTTGCAAATCTTTGTGCAAATCAGAGGCCGGTGGAGGGTTTAGGAAAAAATGATTTTATTTCAGTGCTATGATATCGCACAATGAATTCTTCAGGCTCAATATCCTCAAGAATTTCGAAAGCTTCTTGCAAATTTTTGCATTCGCTGCAGACTGGCACTGCCGGATCAAACAAATCATAAGCCGGCAGGCATTGCGACGCAATGAGAGGGGATGGTCTCCTGCGCGATCATGGCGTGATCGTGCGTGAGCGAGAGAGGGATCGACGCGAATGACTGAAGCGGCAGGGCAAGGCTCCGGGCGCAAACCGGCGATGAATCCGGCGCAGATCTGGAACATGAGTTTCGGATTCCTCGGGATCCAGATCGGATTCGATCTTCAGAACGGCAATGTCAGCCGCATCTTCCAAACGCTTGGCGCGGAAGTGAACGAGCTTGCGATTCTCTGGATCGCCGCGCCCATGACCGGGCTGATCATCCAGCCGATCATAGGTCATTTGTCCGACAACACCTGGGGCCGGTTCGGTCGCCGCAGACCCTATTTCCTGATCGGGGCGCTGCTGGCGACTCTCGCGCTGTTCATCATGCCCAATTCGCCGACGCTGTGGGTCGCCGCAGGTATGCTGTGGGTGATGGACGCCTCGCTCAACATCACGATGGAGCCGTTTCGCGCTTTCGTCGGAGACAACTTGCCCGATCGCCAGCGCACGAGAGGTTATGCAATGCAGAGCTTCTTCATCGGTGTCGGCGCGGTGGTGGCAGGGGCGCTGCCTTGGGTGATGACCAACTGGATGGGCCTCAGCAACGTCGCACCCGCGGGGGAAGTTCCGGAAACGGTACAATGGGCGTTTTACATTGGCGGCGCCGCGCTGTTCGCAGCGGTTTGCTGGACTGTGTTCACGACCCGCGAATACAGCCCCGAGCAGCTCGCAGGGTTCGAGGCCGCCCGGCACGAAGCTCTCGGCATCGAGCCGGTGCATGCTGCCAGCACCCACCGTAGCGCCGCACAATTCCAGCGCGGCGGACTTGTGTGGATATTGATCGGGATAGCCTTCGCGGTCTTGGTCATGGTCGCACGCGGCGAACCGCGCCCGGCGTGGGTGGGAAGCGTCGAGGTTTCTAAGGAACTGTACGTCCTAGCAGGGTTGATCGCGGCATTCGGCCTGATCCAGTTGATCGCGTCGTTCCTGCGCAAGAGCGGAAATGACCAGAACGGTTTCATGGAAGTCGTGAACGATCTGTTCGCCATGCCAAAGACGATGCGCCAGCTGGCCGTGGTGCAGTTCTTCAGCTGGTTCGCCATGTTCTCGATGTGGATTTACGGCACGCCAGGCGTTGCCGAATTCCACTTCGCGTCGCCCGATCCTGCCACACGGGGGTATCAGGATGCGGCTGACTGGTGGAGCCTGCTGGGATCGGTTCGCAACGGGATCGCCGCATTGGCAGCGCTGGGTTTCATTCTTATCGCTGCAAAGATGGATCGCTGCCGTCTGCACGCGCTCAATCTCGGCATTGGTGCGGCGGGCTTTGCAGCGATGCTGCTGATCCGTGATCCGGCGCTTCTGTGGGTGCCGATGGTCGCTGTCGGGATCGCCTGGGCGTCGATCGTATCGCTTCCCTATGCCATTCTCGCAGGGTCTGTCCCAGCGCGGAAAATGGGCATTTACATGGGGATATTCAACATCTTCATCGTCGTCCCGCAGCTGATCGCAGCGACGCTGCTGGGTTTCCTGCTGACGACATTCTTCGACGGCGCACCGATTTACGCCATGGCGATTTCGGCGGTGTCATTCGCGCTGGCGGCGATTGCCACGCTGTTCGTGACGGACGGAACCACCGCCATTCTCGAACGCAATGCCAAACTGTCCGAGGCAGCATGATGCGCACCCTTTTTCTATCCCTCGGCGCTGCTCTGGCGCTTTCCGCATGCGCCAGCGAAGACGCAGGCGCTGATCGCTATGAGCCGCAGGCCTATGTCCAGACAACGCCGCCCGAATGGACGGCGGATGCGGTCATCTACCAGGTCAACACCCGGCAATTCACGAAGGAAGGCACCTTCAAGGCGGCGCAGGAACACCTCCCGCGGCTCGCCGAAATGGGTGTCGACATCGTCTGGCTGATGCCAATTCACCCGATCGGTGAAGTCAATCGCAAGGGTGGCATGGGCAGCCCCTATGCGGTGAAGGACTATCGCGCGATCAACCCCGATCTGGGTACGGAGGAGGAGTTCCGCGGCTTCGTCGATGCCGCGCACGGGCTGGGGATGAAGGTCATACTCGACTGGGTGGCGAACCATTCGGCCTGGGACAACCCGCTCACGCAAGCGCACCCTGAATGGTACACAAGGACCCCTGAAGGCGGTCTGATGCCGCCTGAAGGCACCGACTGGTCCGACGTGGTGGACTTCGATTACTCGCAAGCGGGCTTGCGCGAATACATGACGGGCAGCCTCGTCTACTGGGTGCGCGAATTCGGCATCGACGGCTATCGCGCCGATGTAGCGGGATATGTCCCGACCGATTTCTGGGAAACCGCGCGGGCCGAGCTCGATGCGGTCAAGCCGGTCTTCATGCTCGCCGAATGGGACAGCCGCGATCTGCATCGCAACGCCTTCGACGCGACCTATGCGTGGGAATGGAAAGAGGTGATGCAGAAGGTCGCGCGCGGGGAATCCGGAGCGGGCGCGATGCGCGGCTACTTCGCCGGGCAGAAAGTCAGCTGGCCGCATGCTGCGATGCGGATGATGTACACCGACAACCACGATCAGAACTCGTGGGACGGGATCGCTTCGCAGATTTACGGCCCGGCTTACGAGGCAGCGATCGCGCTGTCCTTCACCGCGCATGGCATTCCGTTGATCTACAACGGGCAGGAGGCGGACCTTGATCGCCAGCTCGCCTTCTTCGAGAAGGACGAGATCGAGTGGAAGCAGGGGCGTTACGATCCCCTTTTCCGCCAGCTTATCGCGCTCAAGACGGCCGAGCGTGCGCTGTGGAACGGCGATCAGGGTGCGCCCATGATCGATGTCCCCAATTCGGCGAGCGATGATGTCTTCGCCTTCGTCCGGGGGCAGGGCGCGGATCGGGTGTTTGCCGTGTTCAACCTCTCGCCAAGGGCGCAAGCTGTGCGGTTCGACCTCGCGCGGCATCACGGGGACTACCGCGACGCTTTGAGCGGTGATGAAATCAGTTTTGGTGCGGAGAGCGAGCTTGCGCTCGATCCGTGGGGATACCGGATTTTCACGGCCGAATAGGGCGTGATTCAAGGGATGGAGATGGGAATGCTGCGTTACTGGATCAGGCTGATCGCGCCGCTCGTCATGGCGATGCTGGGGCTTTCCCCGGTGCAGGCCGAAACCCTGACGGCGAGTTCGCCCGACGGCACGATCACGCTGACCGTAACCGATGATGGCGGCCATGCGAGCTACGCGATCACCCATGAAGGGCGTGAGGCGATCACCCCATCGCGGCTCGGCCTGCTGTTCCGCGATCATCACGGGTTCGAGCGCGATCTTGCCATCGCGCAAGTGACCCGTGCCTCGCATGACCAGACCTGGGAACAGCCCTGGGGCGAACGCCGTCTGGTGCGCGACAATCACGAGGAGCTGGCGGTAACCTTCGCCTCCACCACCGGGCCGGACCGCAGCATCACCGTGCGTTTCCGCGTGTTCGATTCCGGGGTCGGCTTCCGCTACGAGCTGGCGGAGCAGGATGCCTTCACCGGCCCGCTGGCGATCATCGACGAGCTTACCCAGTTCTCCATCGGGGCGGATGCGGATGCGTGGTGGACGCCCAGCCGCCAGTTCAACCGTTACGAGTACATCTATCGCACAGGCACCGCCGGCTCGGTTGACGACGCGCACACGCCTGCCACCTTCCGCAAGCCCAACGGCGTCCACATCGCCATCCACGAAGCCGCGCTGGTCGATTACTCGGCCATGTCGCTTCTCGCGCTGCGCCCCGGCAGTTTCGAAGCCGCGCTGCGCCCCGGATCTGACGGGATCAAGGTCCACACCTCCGCCCCGTTCAAGAGCCCGTGGCGCACCATCCAGATCGCGCCCGATGCGGTCGGGCTCATCAATTCGGACATCATCCTCAACCTCAACGAGCCGAACAAGCTCGGCGACGTTTCGTGGGTCGAGCCGGGCAAGTATGTCGGCATCTGGTGGGCGATGCACATCCGTGAGCGCACTTGGGGCAATGACGGGATCCACGGCGCCAACAACGCCGACACCATGCGCTACATCGACTTTGCCGCCGACCACGGCTTTTCCGGCGTGCTGGTGGAGGGTTGGAACATCGGCTGGGACGGCGACTGGTTCAACAATGGCGAACTGTTCGACTTCACCCAAAGCTACCCCGATTTCGACCTTCCCATGCTCAGCGCCTATGCCGCTGACCGGGGCGTGCGCATCATCGGGCATCACGAAACCAGCGCCAATGTCGCCAATTACGAAGCGCAGATGGAGGCCGCTTTCGACCTCTACGCCGCCAATGGCGTGCGCGAGGTCAAGACCGGCTATGTCGCCGATGCGGGCGATGTGGTGCGCATCAACGACGCGGGGGTTCGCACCTATGAATGGCATGACAGCCAGTTCATGGTCGGCCACCATTTGCGCGTGGTGGAGGCCGCCGCGCGCCGCCGCATCTCCATCAACGCGCACGAACCGGTGAAAGACACGGGCCTGCGCCGCACATACCCCAACTGGATGACCCGTGAAGGCGCGCGCGGCATGGAGTTCAACGCCTGGGGTTCGCCCCCCAATCCGCCCGAACACGAAGCCGTGCTTGCCTTTACCCGCATGCTGGCCGGGCCGATGGACTTCACACCCGGCATATTCGACCTGCGCCCCAACGAGCGCCCCCCGGTGCGTGAAGACATGCAGCGCGGCGATCCGTCCAACCGCCCGCAGACCACGCTGGCGAAACAGCTCGCGCTGTATGTCGTGCTCTACTCCCCGCTGCAGATGGCGGCCGACCTGCCCGAGAATTACGAGGCACGGCCCGAGGCCTTCCAGTTCATCAAGGATGTCGCCGCCGATTGGGAGGACAGCATCGCCCTGCAAGGCGAGGTGGGCGAATACGTCGCCATCGCCCGCAAGTCCCGCGCGGCGCAAGACGGCGAGGGCGAGTGGTTCCTCGGCGCGGTGAGCGATGCGAGCGCGCGCGATCTTGCCATTCCGCTCACCTTCCTTGATCCGGGCAAGCGTTACACCGCGCAGGTGTATCGCGACGCGGCCGACGCGCATTGGGATACCAACCCTTACGCCATGGTGATCGAGGAGATCCCGGTGACCAGCGCCGACACGCTGAGCGCGCGGCTGGCATCATCGGGCGGCCTCGCGGTGCGCTTCGTCAAGCAATAGGAGCTGCGGCAAGCCACCCCGATTCGACCGTTTCACCAGCCAGCCAAACCCAACAGGCTGGAACAGGTGGAACACGGTCCAGGGGATAAAACCTCCATTGTGTCACCATTGGCGCACAAAGTGTCACCTTTGGAGCAAGAGTGTCACCTTATCCGGGCAAAGTGTCACCCGAACGGGGCAAAGCGTCACTCTTTGGCGCGCAAAACTGTCACCCTTGCGCGGGGGCAAGTGTCACCCTGTTCGCAAGGTGGCCGAAACTGACGATGGCAAAGAGCGGGCGCGGATCATACCGCGCTGCACCGGGGTAGGAAAATGTGTTGGGGAGGCCCCTTGCACTCCTCTACCGTCACCCCGTGCTTGACACGGGGTTGGGCTTTCTTCGTTTCCGTCCTCGCCCAAGAGTAGCCAAGCCCCGTGTCAAGCACGGGGCGACGATAAGGCGAGGTGGATGCGATGGAGAGGGCTTCAGAGCGGCAGCTTTCGGGTTGCCGCTACGCCGCTGGTAATGACGAGATTTGGGTGGTTTTCTGCCGGATGTGTGCTTATTCAAAGCGAATGAAGAGTCTGGGCGCCATGTTGGTCCTGCCACTTTTGGGCTGCGCAACTGCGGCTGTCGTTAACGATAATGCTTCGGTCATAGCGGCGCCCACTGCGGAAGAGATAATCGCGCATGTCGAGGCGAGTTGGAGCGCCGACTACCGCTACAGGTTTGCGAACTTTGCGTCGCGTCGCGGAGATCCAGCAGAGTTGCTTTCAGTTTCGAATGTCATCTGCGGCACATACGACGGCCATCCTAATTGCAGCTTTGACGTGAACGGTAAGTTTGCAGACGGATCAGAAAAGCTCGTCAACCTATCATCGACCTTCGATCGTGACGAAAATGGGCGACTGAGGTCCATTGTTTTGTTGCTTCATGAGCGGCGAAACTGACTAGTCGGGGCGAAGCAGGCAGTGTACGCTTTGGGGTCGCAAGCCGAATTTCCGGTTTTTATGGCAAAACGGCTGAAGCTGCCGTCTCGCAAATCCTCTTCACCCACCTCCGCTCAGCCTGAGCTTGTCGAAGGCCATGCGCCGCGGCTAGCCAACGGGAATGGAATTCCACGCCTACCTCCTGCGGTGCAATGACGGCAGCTATTATGCGGGCCACACCGACAATCTCGAAACCCGCTTTGCTCAACATCAGTCCGGCGCGCTGGGCGGATACACCGCCAAGCGTCTGCCGGTTGTGCTGGTCTGGTCTCAAGCCTTTGCAAGCCGTGATGAAGCGTTTGCCGCCGAACGCCGGATCAAAGGCTGGAGTCGGGCGAAGAAAGAAGCGCTGATCGCCGGTGACTGGCGACGGATATCCGACCTCGCCCGCAACCGGCAGGGAGGCAAAGGCTAGGTTTGTACGCGGCCTTCGACAGGCTCAGGCTGAGCGGATATTGTGCCGCAATGTGGCACTAGTGCCGGTCTGCCGCTTGAGGTGGACATTCCCCCCCCCCCTGCAGTTCATCGAGAAATCGCGCGCTCTGGTTGATCGGTTTGGGCGCTGCGGCTTGATCCCTTGCGGATTGGCGGCAAAGGTGGGCGCTTTCCGGTTTTGCCGTCACATTCAAACGCTTCAGGGGCCATGCATCATGCCGTCATTCAACCCGCGCGTTGCCGCGCTTGCCGCCGCTTTGCTGTCCACCGCCGCCACTTCCCTCGCTGCCGAAGAAGGGTTCTATCAGCATCCGGCCGCGCGCGGCGATGTGCTGGTGTTTGCGAGCGAAGGCGATCTGTGGCGCACGGCACGCGGCGGGGGCAGCGCGATCCGGCTGACCAATCACGAAGGGGAAGAAAGCCACGCGCATATCTCCCCTGACGGCAGCATGATCGCCTTCAACGCGGGCTATGACAGCGGCGATGATATCTATGTGATGCCGGTGGCAGGCGGCACGCCGCGACGTCTCACTTTCGAAGGGGGCGGGTTGACGACAGTTGGCTGGACCCCGGATGGACGGGTGATCTTCGCCTCGCGCCTGCGCGGCAACGGGCAGGGCGAGGTGCTGCACACAGTCTCTCCCGCAGGCGGGGATATTCGCGCAATCCCGCTGTGGCGCGCCAATGATGCGACTTTCGGCAGCGATGCGGCAACATTGTTCTTCTCGCGCCGGGGCCTCTACGCCCGCGCCCGCGACAATGCGGTGCAATATCGCGGCGGCGGCATGGCGCAGTTGTGGCGCTGGAATGAAAGTGCCGGTGGCGAAGCGGTGCAATTGCTCGCCGATTTCGGCGCGCCGATCCGGATGCCGATGGCGCATGGCGGGCGCGTCTACTTCATCTCTGACAAGAGCGGGGCGGATGCCGTCTGGTCGGTGGCAGAGGATGGCAGCGGGGTGACGCAGCATTCCGCCGAATTGCCGTTCCCGGTGCTGCAGGCTTCCATCGACGGGGGCGAGATATTCCTTCAGAACGGGGCGGACCTGCATGTCTTTTCGACCGCAAGCAACGCGCTGTCGCGGCTGGAAATCGACATCGTGACCGATCGCGAGCAGACCCGCCCGCGCACGCTCGACAAGCCGCTGACCCAGATCGAGGCGGCGCGGATCACGCCCACGGGTGACAGCCTGACGGTGACGGCGCGCGGTGAAGTGGCGCTGGCCGCACCGCTCGCCCGGCGGCGGGTGGAACTGGCCATTCCCGACGGAGCGCGTGCGCGGGAGGCGGTGGCCGGGCCGAAGGGCGAGGAAGTGTTCCTCGTGCTCGATCGGGGGGAAAGCCGCGACATCGTGCGCATGGCGGGTGACGGTTCGGGCGAACCGCGGGTGATCGCAGGCAATTATGACGCGCACATCTGGTCTTTCGCGGTGGCGCCCGATGGCAAGACGCTGGTGGTGTGGGACAAGGATGCGCGCCTGCAGAAAGTCGATGTGGCGACGGGGCGGGTGACGCTGCTGGCGCAGAACGAGACGGGATCGGACAATGTCTTTTCCGATGTCGTGTTCTCCGCCGACGGGCGCTTCATCGCCTATGCCGAGGCCGGATCGGAGAATTTCGGCAATGTCAGCAACATCTATGTCCAGAACCTTGCGACCGGGGAACGGGTGAAGGGGACTTCGGGCAAGTTCAACGATTACGCCCCGGCGTTCTCCGCCGATGGCGCGTGGCTCTATTTCATTTCCGATCGCAATTTCGATCCCGAACCCGGCAGCCCGTGGGGGGATCGCAACATGGGCGTGTCCTTCCCCAATCGCGGTGAACTGCACGCGCTGCAGCTGGATCCGGGAGCGGATTTTCCGTTCCGGCAGGAAAACGAGCTGACGGGCAAGGGCGAGGATGAAAAGAGCGGCTCCGGGTCCGAAAAGCCCGAGGATGAAGACAAGGCGGACGCGGACAAGCCCGCCGCCAATGTCGTGCTGAGCGGGCTTGCGGCGCGACTTTACAAGCTGCCGGTGAAGCCGGGGGCAAGCCGGACGCTGCTGGCAACGGACAAGTTCCTCTACACCTACATGGACGACAAATGGGTTTCGATCGCGATCAACGGGAATGATGCCAAGGTCGAGACTTTCGCCGCAAAGGCGCTGGGCCTGCAATTGTCCGCCGATGGCAAGACCATGGCCGTCGCGCTGGAGGGCGGGGCGGGGCCGCGTTTCGCGCTGGTGCCTGCGGGGGCGAAGATGCCCGACGAGCTGGACGACAAGACCGTGCGGCTGGGCGACTGGAAACTGACGATCGATCCGGTTGCGGAATGGCGGCAGATGTTCCTCGACGCGTGGCGGATGCACCGCGATTTTGCCTATGACCCGGCCCTGCGCGGGGTCGATTGGGACGCGGTGCGCGCGCAGCACGAGCCCTTGCTGGACCGCATCGGCCACCGCGCCGAACTCAACACCATCCTTGGCCAGATGGCCTCACAGCTGGGCATTCTGCACAGCCAGGTGCGATCGGGCGATCTGCCGGAGGATGGCGAGAACAGCGAGATGGCGTTCCTCGGCGCGGAATACACGCCGGTCGCAGGAGGCTTGCGGATTGACCGGATCTATCGCGCCGAAGCCGATCTGGTCGGCCTGCTCCCGCCGCTGCGCCGTCCCGATGTCGATGCGCGCGAAGGCGATGTCATCCGCAAGGTGGACGGGCGCGCTATCGCCTCGCTCGCCGACCTGCGGCTCGCGCTCGCGTCCAAGGCGGGGCAGCAGGTGCGGCTCGATCTGACCCGTGGCAGCGCCGCTGTCAGCACCATCGTCACCCCGATGAACGCGGGCGGGCGCGCCATGGCCGAATATTACGACTTCACCGAAGATCGCAAACAGGCGGTGGAGCGGCTTTCGGGCGGCAATATCGGCTATGTGAAGCTGCGCGCGATGGGCAGCGGCGACATCGCCAGCTTCGCGCGAGATTACTTTGCGCAGCTCGACAAGGACGGGCTGATCATCGACGTGCGCAACAACAGCGGCGGCAATATCGATTCCATCATCGTCTCGATGCTGATGCGGCGCGCCTGGGCGTTCTGGGGCGCGCCGGACGGCACCGGCCAGATGACCACCAACATGCAGAACGCCTATCGCGGCCATATTGCGGTGCTGATCGACGAACGCACCTATTCCGATGGCGAAACCTTTGCCGCGGCGGTGAAGTCGCTGGGGCTGGGGCCGCTGATCGGGACGCGCACGGCAGGGGCAGGCATCTGGCTGAGCGACCGCAACCGGCTGACCGACAATGGCGCGGTGCGGATCGCCGAATTCGCGCAATACGACATCAACGGCAACTGGATCGTCGAAGGATACGGCATTGCGCCCGATTACGAGGTCGAAAATCCGCCTCACGCCACTTTCAACGGCGGCGATGCGCAGCTAGAGGCGGCTATCGCGCTGTTGCGTGACCGGATTGCGAATGAGCCGGTGCCTGCCCTGGTGCCGCGTCCGCTCAGCCCGCTTGGCACTCCGGCACGCGATGTCACGCCGCTGGATCGATAGACGGAATCGAATTGATGATGGATGCTCTTGAACAACGCCTTGCCGCCGCTCCGGTGGTGCCGCTGATCGGGGAAAACGATCCGGCCCGCGCGGTGAAGACCACGCAGGCGCTGGCCGATGGCGGCCTCAGCGTGATCGAGGTGGTGATGCGCAGCCCCGGCGCGCAGGCGGGGATGGAGGCGATCCTTGACCAGACCGAGGGGCTGATCGTCGGCGCGGGCACCGTGCTCACGCTCGATCAGGCGAAATCGGTGGTGGCGAGCGGGGCGCAGTTCATCGTTTCGCCCGGCCTTGTCGATGAAATCGCGCGCTATTGCATCGACGAAGGCATCCCGTTCTTCCCCGGCACAATGACAGCCGGAGAGGTGCAGCGCGCCTATGCGCTGGGCCTGCGCAAGGTGAAATTCTTCCCGGCGAGCCTTGCCGGCGGAGTACCCATGCTAAAGGCGTTCAGTTCCGTCTTTGGCGAAATGCGCTTCATGCCTACGGGCGGCGTTTCGGCGGCCAACCTTCCCGATTTCCTGTCTGTCCCCAGCGTCATTGCTTGCGGTGGCAGCTGGCTGACCCCGGCTAACGCGATTGACGCGGGCGATTATGCGCAGGTCACGGCGCTGGCGCGTGAAGCGGTGGACATCGCCCGGAAGGCGCGCGGATAAATTCTTACCGGATCCGCAGCCGTAACAGGTTGCGATCCCCTGCGCGGGTGTAGGTGATGTCCTCTCCCCAGGCGCGGACGATGGCGAGGCCCACGCCGCCGCCGGTGTGCGGGTCCGGCCCGTCGAATCCCCCCTGCTTGGCCGGGTCGAACGCGGCCCCGTCATCCTCCAGTTCGAGCACCACCGCGCCGCCGACATCGTCGAGCGAAAGCCACAGGGAAAGATCGCGATCGGTGCCGCCATGGCGCAGCGAATTGGCGACGAGTTCTTCGACAACGATTGCCGCTTTCGTCCGTCCGCGTTCGTCGAGACTGCTGTTCGGGAGAAAATCACGAGCAAATTCAAGTGCTTCAAGAATCGCGGAGCGCGGATCCCTGCCACTGGCCACAAATGCTGAAAATCGTCTCCTGTGATCCATGATTCTATGCTAACACACCTTACGAACGGGGGGATACATGAGAAAGTTGAGCTTGCTTGTCGCTGCGATGGCCTGTGTGGTTGCGCAACCGGCCATGGCTGAAATCGGTCGCATAAAGAACGTAACCAGCGGAGTCGAAGTGATCCGCGATGGCCGCGCAATCCCGGCGCGCCCCGGCCTGAAGCTGGAACAGGGCGATGTCATTTCCACCGGCACCAGCGGGCGGGTGGGCATCACCCTTGCTGACGATTCGCGCATGGCCATGGGACCGAACAGCCGCATCACACTGGACGAATTCGAATATGACCGCCGCCGCCAGACGGGCCGTTCGGTGACTTCGGTCAATCGCGGATCGCTTGGCGTGACATCGGGCAACATCACCCGCACGGGTCGTGACGCGATGCGGGTACGCACACCGACTTCGACGCTGGGCGTGCGCGGCACGACATTCGTGGTCGAGGTGGCCGAATGATGCGGCGGGGCGTCGTTGTCGCCGCCGTTTCGCTTGCCCTTTCTGCTTGTGTCGCCGGGGACAAGGTTACCCTGCTGGAAAGCCCCGAGGGCAAACCTGTCGGCGCGGTTGCCGTGCTGCAGGAAGGCGGACAGGAAACTGTGCTGGACCGGGCGAACCTTCAGGCGAGGCTGACGCGCGGCAACCCCCGCGTGCGCCAGCTTGACGAGATCGATCCGGCCTATGCCCGGCTGATCGCCGATCTTCCGCCGCCGCCTTCGCCGCTGATCCTGCGCAACCTGCCCTTTGGCGAGATCACTCTGACCGCGCAGCAGATTACCGACATCAAGGCGCATCTTTCCGATCTCGACAGCCGCCCCGGATACCAGATCCTTGTGCGCGGCTTCACCGATTCCGTGGGCGACGAGGCGGTGAACACGCAATTGTCGCAAGACCGGGCCGAACAGGTTGCCCGCATCATTCGCGCCGAAGGTTATACCATCGCCGATGAAGACGTGATCGGCATGAGCGAATTCGACGCGCGAAGGCTTGACGGGGACGAGGTGCCGAACCCTGACCTGCGCCGGGTCGAAGTGATCATTCGCTGATCGCCGATCAGTGATCTGATCGCTCCTGCGGGCCCAGAAAGCGCAGGGTGAAGATCGTCAGGTCGTCGCTCGGGTCGCTTTCACCTTCGAACGCCCGCACCGACGCGGCCAGATGCGCCGCGCGGCCGGGCGCGGTCCCGTCGGCGCTGGCTGCAAGCGCGGCGACCACCCCTTCGACCCCGAACAATTCGTCCCGCTCGTTTGCCGCTTCGGTCGCGCCGTCGGAAATGACCACCAGGGTTTCCCCGGCGTCGAGGCGGAAACTTTCGGCGCTGTAGGGAAAGTCGATCACGCAGAACGGCGGACCGCCCCGCATCGCCAGTGTTTCGACCTCGCCCGAGGCGCGAACCACCATCGGGTTTTCGTGTCCGGCGTTGATCAGTTGCAGATCGCCGGTCGAACAATCGAGCGTGCCGACCAGCATCGTCAGGCCCATTTCCTCGTCCGCTTCGTCCATCAGATCGAAATTTAGCGCGCACACGGCCGCTTCGAGCCCGTCGCCTGCGCGGGCGAGATTGCTTTTGGAAAGTGTTTTCGAAAGCGCCATGAACAGCGCGGCGGGCACGCCCTTGCCGGTGACATCGCCGACAAGGAACAGCAGCAGATCATCGCTGACCTTGACCGCGTCGAAGAAGTCCCCGCCGACCGATTTCGCCGGTTCCAGCACGCCGGCGATATCCGCCCGGTGGTCCAGCCGCGACAGCACCTTTTCGCCCGGCACCATGCTCATCTGGATGCGCCGTGCAGCCTCCAGTTCGCCCCGCTGTTCGGAGGCACGCACCCGTTCTTCTACCAGTTCGGATGCGAGCCGTGCCCGTTCGGCGCGGGCAAGGGCATAGCGCGTCGCCACCAGCGCGATGGCCGCCGCCGCCGCCACCATCAGCGGGCGCACCGGATCGAACAGCAGATTGGCGCCGGTATAGGCGGCAAAGGCGCCAACCGGGATCAGGGCTGCCGATCCAAGCGCCACCCAAAGCAGCCAGTTGCGCGCCGTCCATCCGGCTGCCAGCACCAGTCCCGCCAAAGCCAGCGCGGCGAGCACTTCCAGCAGCACCATTGATGAAGGCCGGGTCAGCCATTGGCCTTCGATCATGGCATCGACGGCCATCGCCTGCACCAGCACGCCATCGACTTCGCTTTGCAGCGGCGTGGCGACGATATCGTAGGTCCCCGTCGCGCCGACGCCCACCAGCACGGCCTTTCCGGCGAAGACATCGGCGGGCAATTCGCCCCGGAACAATTGCAGCGCCGAATATTGCGGGACGCTGGAATTGTAGCCCATCTTGAACGCGAAATTCCCTGCGTCATCGGCGGGCAGGGCGCGTTCGCCCAGCATCAGCCTGCCGTCCTGCCAGCGCAGGCTTTCCTCGCCCAGCGCGACGCGGGCGATCTCCAGCGCAAAGCCCGGCGCCTGTCCCGAACCGACCTGCATCGACAGGGGAACCCGGCGCACCACACCGTCGGCATCGGGTTGACCATTGACGACGCCTTGCCCCAGCGCGGCCAGATCAAGCTCTGGAATGCTGGTGAATATCCTTTGCGTGGCGAGCGTGCCCGGCGGGGGCGTGCCTTCGATCGGGGTGTTGAAGAAGATTTCGTCGGCATCGACCCCGGCGTCCTCGATCGCGACGCGGGCCATCACGCTTGGCTGTGTGCCGAGGACATCGGCAAACACATTGTCCATGTTGGGCAGCGCCAGAACGGCGGCGCGTGTCGCCGGGTCCAGTTCCTCTTCAAGATAGACCTTGGCAAAGGCTTCGGGCCGGACGGGATCGGGTTCGATGAAGTAGATGTCGATCCCGATTGCAGCAGGATCGCTGCGGCCGATCAGCTCGATCAGCTGCGCCATCTGGTAACGCGGCCAGGGCCATGATCCGCCTTCGGCCACGCTTTCATCGTCGATCAGCACCACGGCGACATTGTCTTCGCTGATTTCGCGCGGGGCGAGTTGCTGCATGGTGTCGAACGCCAGTCGCCGTTCGAAATTGCCCGCGAAAAAGCTGATCAGCGCGCCCAGCAGCGCCCCGGCAAGCACCGCCCGGACGACAAGCGCGCGGGCACGGGTCTGGCGATTGGTGTCAGAGCTGGACACAGAGCCCGTCATAGGAACACAGCACTTCCAGTTCGGACTGGTTGCGCGTCAATTCCTCGTACCGGATCGTCTCTGCATGCATCCGCTGGATGTCGGCGTCGCTGTAGGTCGGTTCGTGGTGGAACAGCGCCAGCCGCCGCGCGCCCGCTTCGTGGCACATGTCCACCGCGACGATGTTGGACGAGTGGCCCCAGTCTTCCTTCATGGATACGCTGTCAGCCAGCGAATACATCGTGTCGGCGATCACCAGATCGGCCCCGGCGATGAAATCGACCATCGCCGATTCCTCTTCCATCCGGTCGATCTTGTATTCTGCATCGGTCGAATAGATCGCCACGCGGCCCGATTTGTCGCGGAAACGATAGCCATAGCTGTCGTGGCTGTGGTTCTGCTTGATCATGGAAACGGCCAGTTCCCCGATCTGGTATTCGCGGCCGGTTTCCAGCGTATGGAATTCGATATTCGCCCGCAGCCAGTCGAAGGGAACCGGGAAGGAAATTTCTTCCTGTTGGCGGCGCAGCGCCTCTTCGGCGTCGCTGTGGCCGGCGTGGATGATGACTTTCGCCCCTTCGACGAAGGCAGGGACGAAGAACGGGAAGCCCATGATGTGGTCCCAGTGCAGGTGGGACAGGAAGAAATGCCATTCCTTGGGCCGGTTTCCGTCCGACAGGCGGCGCAAGGTGTCCAGCCCGTATTCGCGCAGTCCCGATCCCATGTCGCAGACCACGAAAGCACCCGCACCCACGTCCACTTCGACGCAACTCGTCGCGCCGCCATAACCCTGGCCGACGGCGAATTCGAGTTCGTTACGGGCGTAATCGAGCGCGGCGGCCTTGTCGGTGAAGGTCTTGCCGCTGGCATGGAGGAGCGCGTCTGCGACCTTGTCGGTGATTGTCGAGGCGTGCGGTGCAACCGGCAGCGATCCGCGCGTCCCCCAAAACCGGATCTGCATACTCCCCCCTTTACCGCAAGCTAATTGCCGAGCGCATCCTCTATCGTATCTACCACGCGGAACACCATGTCGTATCGGCTGATCGCAAGAATTTCGCGCATCGTGTCATTCGGACGGGCAAGGACAATCGTGGTGCCGCTGCTCTGTCCGGCGCGCTGGGCGAGGGTCAGTGCGCGCAGGCCGCGCGACGACATGTAATCCACCTTTTCCAGATCGATGATCGCCGTGGCTGGTGCATCTTCCACTGCCGACAGCAGGAAATCCTTGAACGAATCGGCGGTCGATTCGTCGATCCGCCCGCTCGGCGCAAGCACTGCAGCGCCTGCGCGCTGCTCGGTATTCCAGTCCAGAGCGCTACCCGTCATCCGGCTTGCATAGCGCGGCTTTTGCAGAATGCCAATTGCCCTGCTCGCATGGTCATAGGCGCCAAGGACGGGCGAGATTTCGACGAGGTGCTGCACACTTCCTCCTGCGACTTATTGCGGTTGCCATCACAGGAGCAGCTAATCGTGAATTTTTTCCTATTGTCCGGTCGAATCCGGATCGGATTTGCAAAGTGCCAAAGCCATCTTGCGCCTCCCGTGGTCATAATGATGCGCAGACGAGAAATGCTGCCGAATTTGAGGAAAAGTTTTTGTCCGACAGGGTTGTTTTCGAACCGAAACGGAGTATTCACCCACGTAGCAATGGGTCGCCCGAAAAGGGCACGAACGTGGACAAAGCCACGCTGCACCGTTTTCGAGATCATAGCTGGGGCGTATAAACGCCTTGGGGGACGTTCGCGTCCGTTGGGGCGAAATCAGGGGGCAGTCTTGTCAAGCATGGATCAATTGTCGCATCGCTTTGCGTCGCAGGCGGAGGCGCCCTTGAGGGTGCGGTTTACCCATTTGGCTTCCGCTTTTGCTCTGGTTGCCGGGCTGGGTATGCCCACCACCGGTGCTCTTGCTCAGGCACAAGTTACCCCCATACCGCCGCAGGTTTCCCCGCCTCCGCGCAACCAGCTGATCCCGCCCGAGCAGCGCCGTGAGGAGCGCAGCGTCACCCTGACGATCGACGGCGATCTCGAGCGTGCGCCCTGTGTGCTCGATCGTGCCGAATATTCTGATATCCGCCTGACCTTGACCGGAGTCGAATTTTCCGGGCTGGATCGGGTGCCGGGACTTTCGCTGAGTTCGGCCTATGACGGTTATCTCAATCGCGAACTGCCGCTCGCGGTGCTTTGCGATATCCGCGCGCAAGCCAATTCGATCCTCCGCAGCAAGGGGTATCTGGCGACAGTCGAAATCCCCGAGCAGAACCTCAGCGATGGTATCGCCGATTTCGGAGTGGTGTTCGGCCGGCTGACGGGTCTGCGCGTGCGCGGCGATGCCGGGCCATCCGAAGCCGTGGTTGCCGCATATCTCGAAAAGCTGACCGAGCAGCCGGTGTTCAACACCAACGATGCCGAACGCTACCTGTTGCTGGCAGACGATCTGCCGGGTGTGAACGTGCGTCTTTCGCTGCGCCCTGCCGCAGGCGGCGCGCCGGGTGATCTGACCGGGGAAATCGCAGTTGTCCGCCAGTATGGCGCAATTGATCTGAACATCCAGAATTTCGGTTCGAAAGCGATTGGCCGGTTCGGCGGCCTGCTGCGGGTCGAAGCCTATGACCTCACCGGGCTGGGTGATCGCACCTCCGTTGCCCTGTTCTCGACCGTCGATTTCGTTGAACAGCAAACGGTGCAGCTTGCGCATGACTTTGCCATTGGTGGTGACGGGCTGCGGCTCGGTGCGCAGCTGACTTATAGCGAAACCAGCCCCGATCTGAACCTGCCCAATGTCGATCTCCAGTCGGAAACCGTTCTTGCGACAGTGCAGGCCAGCTATCCGCTCAAACGCTCGCGACGCTCCAGCATCTTTGCCTCGGCAGGGGTCGACATCGTCGACCAGAATGTCGACTTCAACCAGCTGCAACTGACGCGTGACCGGGTGCGGACAATGTTTGTCCGCCTGTCGGGCGACTGGACGGACGAACGCAGCATTCAGCGGCTCGACGGTTACAGCGCGTTCGAGCCGAAGATGCGTTTCCGCTATGGCGTGGAAGCGCGCCACGGCCTCGGCATTTTTTCGGCCAGCCCTGATTGCCGTTCAAACCCCCTGGTTTGCGTGGCCGGTGCAGCCGTGCCGCCGAGCCGGATCGAGGCCGATCCCACCCCGTTCCTGATGCGCTATGATGCCGGGTTCGAATTCCGCCCGGATCCGCTCATCACTTTCTCGCTTTCGGCGAGCGCACAGGTCACCAGCGATCCGCTGCCTGCGTTTGAGGAATACGCCGGGGGCAGCTTCTCGATCGGTCGCGGGTATGATCCCGGTTCGGTGCTGGGCGACAATGGCCTGGGTGTCGCAATGGAAGTCCGATACGGCTCCATGGCGCCCGCCGGTCCCGATGCTGTCGCAGTGCAGCCCTATGTGTTCAGCGATTTCGTCCGCACCTGGAACGAAGACCCGAGCCGCAGCCCGCTCAATCCCGACCGTCTGTGGTCCGCCGGTGGCGGGGTGCGCGCGGCCTGGGGGTCAAAGCTTCAGGGTGACGCCTTCCTTGCCGTGCCATTGCAGCGCCCTGATCTGGCGCCGCAGCTTGGCGATGTCCGCTTCATGGTCTCCGTGACCGCCCGTCTTCTTCCGTGGAGATTCTAACAATGGCCCGTTTGAACCAGAATCGTTCGAAACTGCTGCTCGGTTGCGGATCGGCGGCGCTTGCCATTGGCCTTGCCGCAGCTCCCGAGCGCGCGCAGGCGCAGGCGTTTCAGGCGACCGAATCCTTTGTCGACGGCTCGGGCAGTCGTACGCTGGGGTCCGGTACCGAAACGATCACGATCGATACCAACACCGCCATCATCGAATGGACCCCGGACGAGGACGGGCAGGGCAACGCGCTCGACTTCCTGCCGACAGGCAACACTGCGACGTTCCAGAACGGCGTGAACGTCTCCGATTTCGCGGTTCTGAACATCGTCCTGCCTTCCGCCAACGGCAATGTGACCGTGTTCGACGGCACGGTGATTTCGCAGCTGATCGATCCGGTAACCGGCGGCGTGACCCCGGGCGGGACGCTCGTATTCTATTCGCCGTCGGGGATTCTCGTCGGCAGCAATGCGGTTTTCGATGTCGGCAATCTGATCCTGACAACGCTCGATCCCACCACCACCTTCTCCGACTGGGCAGGGGCAGGGCAGACGGGAGAGCTCTTCCTTGGCACCGGCTCACCAACGACTGCCAGCATCAGCATCAATCCGGGTGCCCAGATCTTTGCCTCGGCAGAGAATTCCTATTTCGCGGTGGTGGCAGCCGAAGTGCAGATGCTCGGCACATCGCTGATCAACGGCAGTCAGGCCTATGTCGCGGGTGAGGCAGTCGGCCTGACCATTTCCAACGGCCTGTTCGATATCGTGATTCCGGTCGGCACCAGCGTTACGACTCCCGTCGTGATCGATGGCGATGTCGGCGGACCGTCGAGCACCGGAATTGGCGACAATCACCTGATTTACGCGGTGGCTGCGGCGCAGAACGATCCGATCAGCATGATCTTCCGCGGCAACCTCGGCTTTGCCCCGGCCGCCAGTGCCGGAATCGTCAATGGCGAGATCATTCTTTCTGCCAACTACAACGTCAGCGGGCGCACCGTCGATGGCGGCGCGATCGATCAGGGCATCAACGCGCTGTTCAACGCGAATTCGCAACTGACGGATGTCGCGGGCAGCATTTTCCTTGAAGATTTCGCGTCGAGCAGCAGCATCCTCGCAATCGCCAACGAAGAAGTGCAGGTCACCGCTTTCAACGGCCCAAGCTCGATCGACGGCAACCTGTTGATGGTGGGCCGGAATTTCTCCGAGCTTACGTCCAGCAATGGTCAGGTGTTCAACATCACCGGCGATGTTCTTGTGTCTGCTGACGCCTATGGCCGGGTTGATTTCGACCTGATCACGGGCGAAACCGATGCGACGGCGGGAACCGCGTTTATCGACGCGTTCCTCGGCGGCACGCTCAATATCGGCGGCAATGCCTTGGTCAGTGCGAGTGCGGTTGCCGGTTCGGATCTCTCCATTTTCAATTCCGGTATCGCGACGGGCGGTTCGGCTTCGGTGGGGTC
Organism: Erythrobacter sp. Dej080120_24; assembly: GCF_036322605.1. Classification (GTDB taxonomy): domain Bacteria; phylum Pseudomonadota; class Alphaproteobacteria; order Sphingomonadales; family Sphingomonadaceae; genus Erythrobacter; species Erythrobacter aurantius. The sequence continues at coordinate 2,793,095 of NZ_AP027262.1, read as the reverse complement.
AACGGGCGGGTTCCTCGATATCGCAGGCGTGGTCGAAGTTCTCGCCATCGCCAGCGAAGCACAGGTCGGATCCTATGCCGTAGGCGGAACGTTCAATGCAGGCACGGCGCGGGTCTTCGCATCCGATGGCGGTTTTGTAACCCTGGGCGATGACGTGTTCGTCATTGCCAGCGCCAACGGCACGATTGGTGATCAGATTGACGGCTCGACCGCATCCAGCGCGTTCGGTGGATTTGCTTCAGTTGATGCGCTGGGTTCGAGTTCTGTCGAAATTCAGGGCAATCTGGTGGCCGAGGCGAGAGCCAATGCGGGCACTTCGGCCGATGCCGGGCAAGGCGGTCTTGCGGATGCCGGTGTCACCTCACTCTTCGTTGACTCGGACGGCAGTATCTCCATCCTCAACTCGGTGACTCTGCGCGCTGATGCCTTTGGCGGGACCAATGCCTTCGGGCAGGGCGGCAATGCGCTGGGCGGCGCGTCGCGGGCTTTCACTCCCGCTGGCGGTACGATCAACATCGGTGGCGATTTCGAGGCTAGTTCTGCGGCTTTCGGCGGCGCCGGTACAAGCGGCGGCGATGCCACCGGCGGGACAGCCGGTATCGAAGCGCGGGTCGGCCTTGTCGATGTTGCGGGATCGGCGATCTCCTCATCGATCGCAAATGGCGGCGATGCCTTTTTCGGCTTCGGCGGAGCAGGCGGCAATGCAATTGGCGGCCTGTCGTTCCTTCAGGCAACGGGAACCCTCACGGCTTCGGCAACCCTCAACATCGGCGGTTCGGCGACGGTCGAATCCACCGCCCGCGGCGGCACAGGCGGTCAGGGTGACGGCAGCACAATCGCTGCTGGTCGCGGCGGTGACGGTACCGCCGGACAATTCGGCACGCCCAACCAGGCTGATCCGGCGTTCAACAATGGCGCATTCGTGCTGGGCGGCGGCGACAACGGCAATCTGTCGATCGGGCTGACGACCAACATTTTCAACTTCGGCGTCGGCGGCAACGGCGGCAACGGCGGTCTTGGCCAGGCGGGCGGCGATGGCGGCACCGGTACGGGCGGCACTGCGCAGGCTGGTCAGGCGCTGCTGGGCGGCGACGGTTCGGTCGGCGCGGGCGTCGTCAGTTTCGGCGATGTCTTCATCACTGCAAACGGCGAAGGCGGCAATGGCGGCTTTGGCGGCAGCACGGGTGATCCGCGCGGCAATGGCGGCGACGGCAACGGCTTCGGCGCGTTCTTCACCGCACGTGCGGGTTCGATTACTGCCGGGAATGTCGATGTAACCGCCGGCGGCGTCGGGGGCGAAGGTAATGTCGGCGGCATCGGCACAGGCGGCTTTGCCTCGGTGCAGGCCAGCTTTGGCGCGGACGTCCAAATGGCTTCGCTCGAAGTCATTGCAGCTGCAACCGGCGGCAGCGGTGACATCGAAGGCGGCGCCGCAATCGCTGGCGAAGCGGAGTTGAACCTTAATGGCGGTTTGATCGCCGTCACGGGGGATGCGACTTTCGACGCCAATGCAGCGGGCGGTTTTGGTTTCAATGGTGTGGGCGGCGCAGCAACCGGCGGGATCGCGGAGGTCGCCGTCGTCGAAGACACTTCGTCGGTTTCCGTGAATGGCTTCACCCTGCTTCGTTCCACCGCGCAGGCGGGATCGGGCAGTTCTGCACTGGCAGGCGCACTGGCGACTGGCGGCACTTCGATCGTCAACGTCCTCAGCCAGGGAAGCGCGGATTTCGGCTTCATCAATCTGGATGCCAGCGCACGCGGCGGTGACAATTTCGGCACCGGCGTCGGCGGTGACGGGATTGGCGGCGCCCGTGCGTTTGCCTTCGTCAACAACGGCGGCAGCTTCAACGCGGTAGATTTCTTCGCCAACTCCAACGGCGTTGGCGGTGATGGCGTTGGTGGCGGCAACGGCTTTGGCGGCGTGTCCGGACTTCAGGTGCTCTTCGGCACAGCTTCTATCCAGACCACCGCAACAGCGGATGCCTCGGGGATCGGCGGCAACGCTCTCACCTCGGGCTTTGGCGGCGATGGCGGGACCGGCACGGGCGGCAAGGCCGTGATCGTCGGCCAAGGAACGCAGGCCGATAGCGGGTCGGTGGTGATCGGTGGCGATGCGAACGTCCTTGCCAACGGCTTTGGCGGTTTGGGCGGCCAGGGTGATGGTTCGACCATTCTTGCCGGGCGCGGCGGCGACGGCGTTGCAGGGCTCTTCAGTGCAACCGTTGCGAGCGATCCCACCGAAAGCAGCGGCGCGGCGCTGATCGCGGGTGCGGACAACGGCAATCTGGAAGTCGGCGGCAATTCGACGGTTCAGGCGCGCGGGTTTGGCGGCGGGGGCGGCAGCGGCGGCCTCGGCCAGGCTGGCGGCGACGGCGGTAACGGCACCGGCGGCAGCGCGACTGCGGGCCTGTTGGTGCAGGGCACCGACGGAACCGTAGGCATCGGCAGCGCGACCTATGGCGACGTGTTTGTCGATACCAGCAGCTTTGGCGGCAGTGGCGGCTTCGGCGGGTCGACGACCGATCCCGAAGGTAACGGCGGCACCGGTCTTGGCGGACGGGCGCTGGTTTCGGGTGCCCTGGGAACGCTGGTCGGCGGCAATGTCACTACCTTCTCTGACGGCGTCGGAGGCAATGGCGCGATCGGCGGCGATGGCATCGGTGGCGAACGCTCGGGGATTTTCACCAATGGCGGTGGAACCATCACGCTCGACAGTTTCTCTGCCTACGCGATTGGGCGCGGCGGCGTGGGCTCGATCGGGCGCGGGGGTGACGGCACCGGCGGCCAGGCCTTCATGGGCTTCCAGGACGGCGATACCGAAGTCACCGGAGATGTCTTCATCAACGCGAACGGCATCGGCGGCAGCTCGCGCACGGGCGATGGCGGTGATGGCACCGGCGGCGTTGCCGACATCGCGATTTTCTCTCCGATTTTCGGCAATGGTGTCATCGGCGGGCATGCCCGGATATTTGCCAACGGTATTGGCGGCGGTGGAGGCCAGGATGCGACCGGCGGTGTCGGCACAGGCGGGGAAGCCTTCATTCAGGCGCAAGCTGGCGGCCTCGTGTCGGTCGGTTCGGCACAGGTCAACGCGGTTGGCCAGGGCGGAACCGGTGCGGTGTTCGAGGATGATGGCAGCTTTACGACCTTAACTGCCGCAGGCGGTGACGGGTTCGGCGGTGTTGCCGACATCCGCGCCTTCGACACCGGCAGTCGCGTGGTGATCGAACGCAATGTCCCTGCGCAATTCTTTGATCCTGTCGGCCTCGCGACGCTCCTTTCCGCATCCGGCTTTGGCGGCAATGCAACCGGCGGCACGGGCATTGGCGGCGACGGGACGGGCGGCGAAGCCGTTATCTCGGCCACCACCGGAGCTTCCATCGAATTCTCGCTCGATCCGGCGAATGATCCCGATCCGATTGGCGCCATACGAATCCACTCACGCGGGCGTGGCGGCCACAGCTCTGTCGACGGCGGCGCTGGCGGTCAGGCCATCGGCGGGCTTGGCATGATCGAAGTCGATGGCGGTTCGGTCAGCATGGGTGCAACCATCTTCTCGATGTTTGCCCAGGGCGGCTTCAGCCTCGATCAGAACCTCAACATCACCGGCGGTGATGCCTTTGGCGGCGAACGCGTGGTTTCCGTCACCAATGGCGGCACGCTGACGGCTGAACTCAATGGCGGCGTATCTGGAGCCGTTGGCGGCGATGGCTCTGGCACCGGAAACGGTGGCGATGCCGTCGGCGGGATCGCTTCCACCCTGATCGACAACGCAACCTACAACATGGTTGGTCGCAACATCGTGGTCGATCAGTCGACCGGCGGTGCTGGTGCCATTGGCGGCAGTGTAACTCCAGGATCAGTCAGTTTCACAGCGGTGGGAGCAACGATAAACGGCATCGCCAACGCGAATGGCGAATCCGCGTTGATCGTTGGCGGAATTAACTCGGGCGGTTTCGGCGAGTCGCTTGGTGGAAGCGCTGTCGGTGCGACTGTCGATATCCTGATTGGCGAAACCCAGTGGATCGGTGGAGCTTTGCTGGCTGATGCTTCTGCCCAAGGCGGATCGGCTGGTAGCAGCAATGGGACTGGTGGCGACGCTACGAGTGGTAGCCTCACCGTCTCTATTGCGGATTCAAACCTTCAGCTTGCGACGCAGCCGGATACGGGTGGCGGCCAGTTCCCAGGGTTGACCAATTCAATTTCTTCCACAGCGACAGGCGGCTCAGGCGGCTTTGGTGGTGATGCTCTGGCCGGCAGCGTCCAGGTCGATGTCGTCAACAGCACGATCTCTATCGCATCGAGCGCGACCCAGCCCGGCTCGCTGGAAATAGGCAACCTGACATTCGGAGGATTTGGTGACCTGTCGGGCGGCTCGGCACTTGGCGGACCGGCGCTGGTGAAGCTTGACGGCACAACAATCGATTCGGACATACTCAGGGTCTTGGCCAATTCCACGGGAGGAGACAGCTTCGGTCTGGATGGTACGGGTGACGGCGGTGATGCCGTTGCGGGGACGGCGTTGCTTGAATTCCTCGGCGGCAGTTCGATCATCAATTCCGATGTGACCGTGGAAGCAACCGGCTTCGGCGGTTCCTCCGGTGGCGGCGACGGTGCGACCGGAACCGGCGGGACTGCGGGGATCAGCGCGCGCCCACTCGATCCTTCGATCGTTTCAGGTACGATCACCGGCCACACCAATGTGCTGGCAAGTGGCTTTGGCGGCGGCGGCGACACTGGGGCAATCGGTGGCCTTGGATCAGGCGGCTTGGCCTATGCACGAGCCGAGCAAGGCGGCACACTCTCCCTTGGCTCTGCCCAGGTAGCAGCAATCGGGGTCGGTGGATCGGGCGCAACGTTTGACGTCGACGGCTCAACCGTCACGCTCTTGGCCGCGGGCGGCGACGGCGTAGGCGGTTTTGCGGAAATCTCCGCTTCGGGAACGGACAGCCTGCTGCAAGTCGAGCGCAACACACCGACCAGTGCGGCATTCCCCGGCTTCTTCGAAGTTTTACTCTCCGCCTCCGGCATCGGCGGCGATGCAACAGGTGGTTCGGGCATAGGTGGGCTCGGAGACGGCGGCGAGGTGCTGCTCGCAGCGACTGGCGGCGGAACAGTAGAACTTCCGCTTGATCCGGCAGCCGATCCCAATTCGGCAAGTGCCATCCGGGTGATCGCACGCGGTATCGGTGGGGGAAGCTCGGTCGAAGGCGGTGCAGGTGGCGATGCCTCCGGTGGCATCGGAACGATCAGTGTCGATGGCGGCACGCTCAGCATGGGCACGACCATCTTCTCGATGTTCAGCCAGGGCGGCAGCAGCCTCGATACAAACCTCAACATCGACGGTGGTGACGCGACCGGTGGCCAGCGCGCGATCACCGTCACCAATGGCGGCACCTTGACCGCCGAACTGGCAGGCGGCGTGTCCGGCGGTGTCGGCGGCAATGGTTCGGGCACCGGCAATGGCGGTGATGTCATTGGTGGCACCGCGACCCTTTTGGTCGACAATTCCACCCTAAACCTGGTCGGTCGCAGCGTCGTGACTGACCTGTCTACCGGCGGGAACGGGGCGATCGGTGGCAGCATCACCAATCGCGGCATAGTCAATTTCACGGCGATCGGTTCGACCGTGAATGTCCTGCCCAATGCAGCGGGCTTGGCGGAGGTCAGCATCGGCGGTTCGGCGTTTGGCGGCACCGGCGTGACACAGGGTGGCACGGCGCTTGGCGCGATCGTCAATGTCGAGATCAACGAAAGCGACTGGAACGGCGGCAGATTCACCGTAAGCGCATCGGCCATCGGCGGCGATGCGACCGGGCCGGGCGGGATTGGCGGCAATGCCGAAGCGCATCCGCTGTTCTTCGTCGGAACGACCTCCAACTTCTCGCTGGTTGGTGAAAGCAGCATTCTTTCGAATGCAGTCGGAGGGGCAGGGGCCATCGGCGGCACCGCAGATGCCGGTTTCGCCAGCCTCGACCTGCTGGAAACCAATTTCTCAATCGATCCGGATACCGCTGGCGTCTCGCGCCTGCTTATTTCGGCCTTTGCCGATGGCGGTGCGGGCGATGAGAACGGTGACGCGTTCGGCGGAACGGCGCAGCTGCTGCTGTTCGACTCCACGCTGTCGGCGGACATCATAGATCTGGATAGCGGCGCTGACGGATCGGCAACGGTCACTAACGGAGTTGGCGGCTTCGCCAACGCCGGTCGTTCGGAAGCGATCATCGAGAACAATTCCTCGCTGAATGCCTTTGAATTCAGCCTGTTGAGCAGCGGGATTACGTCGATCGGCGATGGCGCAAGCGGGGGCGTCGCGTCACTCGACATCGCTTCACCAAGCGGAGGCGTTCCGAGCGTGGAGGTGGCGAACCTCACGCTCGAAGCCGACGCGACCGGAGGATTTACCTCGACCCCGCTCAATTTCGCAGGCGTGATTGCGGCGCGGGTGACTTCGGGCGACCTGCTGGTCGACGCGCTGAATGGCAGCGCGATTGGCGATACGCTGGGCGAACAGGGAACCTCGCTGCTGCTGGCCAATGGCGGCAGCATCCGGGTGATCGAGGCAATGTCGATCAACACGCTCGACAGCTTCCTGATCCAGACCGGGAACGGCGGCATCATCGGCGGGCCTGATGTGAACGATCCGACTGCGATCATCTCGATCCAGTCGCAGGGGACGATCAGCATCCTTGGCGATGATGACAATGCTATCAGCTTCGGCGGGGCCATCCTCAATCTCGCGTCAAGCGATATCGTGATCGAGAACGGCGCGCGCGTCGGTGCCTTCACCATGAACTTCCAATCGCTGAACGAGGATGCTCCGGCAATCCTTGGCGGTGGCGGAACGCCGATCGGCGGGGTAACCGGGGAAGGCTACTCGCTGATCGGTGAAGAGCTTGACCGGCTTGAGGTTGGCTCTTTCAACTTCGTGCAGCCCAATGTCGCTCAAAGCGGGCCCAACGATCCCGACCTGATCCTGCGCGATCTGCTGGGTGCCGGTTCGCTCGACAATGGTGTCTCGAATGTCGTGGTCAGCGTGGCCGGGCCGGGCGGTGTCGCCCGCGTCGAAGGGCAGGTTGTGCTGGCGGATTCGGGCGCGGACGACAGCTTCAGCCTGTTCGCCCAGGATCGTATCGAGATCGTGACGCCAGGCGGACTTGCGCTGCTCGATCCGAACAGCCGTCCGACGGGGACGATCTTCCTCGGCTCCAGCAACATCTGGATCGCGGACAGCGACATGATCGCGCTGCTTCAGGATAATCCGACGTTTACGGGCCGCAATGATCAGCTTGCTGTGGCTGCGGCCGGCAGTGACGACCCGCTCGGCTATCTGCGTGCGGGCGGAGTGGTGCTTGAAGTCGGCCAGTCGCTGCTGGTTCGCAACACCGGCACGGCAACCGCGCAGGGCGGTATTCTTGTCGGTGACGGCGGGTTGACCATTCGCGGGACGAGCGGCACTGAACTGGATGTCTTCGCCTATGGTGCGCGGATTGATGCGGCAGGCAATCTGATTGTCGGCCAGGCATTCTTCGACGAAGTGGTATTCGATGACGGAACCGGTTCGGGCAGCGGTTCGACGCTGTATTCGGCCGAATCCGAATTCAACGATTGCCTCATCAACACCCGTGATTGCGGCACGACTGTCGATCCTGATCCGGATCCCGATCCCGATCCCGATCCCGATCCGGACCCCGATCCCGATCCGATCGAGGAAGAAGTCGAAGAGCAGGTCGCCGTGGTCAACAACCCCTCGGTCGTCGAGGCGGCCGTTGCAACGACCCAGCCGGTTCCGACCACCGAGCAGGAAAGCGATGACGACTTCGGCTTCGACTTCCCGGGCCTCGTTTCCGAGCCTGAAAATGAGGAAGAGACCGAGGTTGACGATCCTGTAGCTGCGGGCGGCGACGCCTCGCTCTACAGCCAGGGCAATATCGGCACCGTCCGGGTGGAGGATAACTGAAATGGTCAAGACACCGATCAAGGCGACGCTTTCGCTGTGCACGGCCATCGCGGTTGGGGCGGCAGCCCTATGGGCAACTCCCAACACCGCGCAAGTCGCGCAGCAGCGTTCGATCAGTCTGCGCGACACCTTTCCGGTCGGCTCGAACGGGCTGTGCGAGGCGCAGATCCAGGCTCCCGAAGCCGGAGCGGGTCTGTTCGATCGCAAGTACAACATCCTCTGCCGTGACGCGGCCGCTTCAATCGGCACCATGTGGGTCGTGCGCGGCCAGGTTGCCGATCAGGCTGCGGAACGGTTTGTCGGGCCCGGTGCGACCTGCACCGAGCGCGCCGGAGCAGAAATTCCGGCCGGTCTTCCCGGCGGCAAGAGGCTGATCTGCTCGCGCGAGGGCAGCATTATCCGCACCGAGCTGCTGGTAGGCGAAGTCGGCAACCGCACCTATGCGGCTTCCGGCCTGTCAGCCTATGGTACGGCGCTCGAACTGGGCGTCGCTTCGCTGGCGACCGATCAGATCGTGCCCGGCACGGTCGACATCCCACTGACCCAGACGACTGACTCGCTCGCCTTCATCCGGCAGCAGGCGGAATCGATCACCGCCGATCAGGCGCTGGTCGAAGCCTATCGCCGCGCCAACAGCGGCGAATTCGCGGAAGCGGCGGAATTCTTCGCGGCCTCAGCGGCAACGCTGAGCGGCAACAGCGAGATCGAGGCACGCCTCAACGAAGGGCTGCTGCAATCGAACATCGGCAATTTTGCCGAGGCGCAGCGACGCTTCAACCAGACCCGCGAAGGCGCGGCGGCAACTCCCGTGCTGGCCCGGCTTCAGCGCAATTACGAAGCCATCGATGCACTGAACCGCGGCGAGCCGGCACAGGCGCTGCAAATCCTCAACACGCCTCTGCGCAGCGAATTCGGTGACACGGGCGCTCTGCGTGAGCTCAAGATCGGCCCGGCAATGGCACGGCGGCTTTCGGCTGAAAGCGACGCGATCTCGAGCGCTTCGATTTCTTCCAGCCTGACCCCGCTCGAGCGGGCGCAACTGCTCGACGGACAGGCCGATTATCTGCGCGCCACCGGTCAACGCCTGCTGGGCAACAGCGGCGATGCGGCTGTGACACTGGCGCGGGCCAATGAAACCCTTGCCGAAGTTCGCGGCGGGAAGATTGTCTCGATGGTGTGGCTGCGCGCCCAGGTGTTGGGCGAACTGGCAGAAATCTCGGAAGACAACGGCCAGAATGCCGAGGCTGAGGCGCTGCACAAGCAGGGCATTGGCCTGCTTGCCGGGGCCTATCCCGAATCCCCGGCGCTCTACAGTGCGCAGGCCCAACTCGCCGCGTTCTATTCGCGGACGGGCCGCAGCAGCGACGCGATCGCGCTCTATCGCGATATCGTTGCCGAAGCGGAAGGCAGGCCGGCGCCCACGCTGCGCAGCTACATGTCCAACTATTTCGGCCTGCTGCTGGAAGACGGCGCTAATGCCGCAGCAGCATCGGATATCTTTTCGGCCAGCCAGCTGCTTCTGCGTCCCGGTCTTGCGCAGACGCAGGCCGTGCTTGCCCGCGAATTGTCGGGCGGCAGCGACGAAGCCTCGCAGCTGTTCCGCCGCAGCGTCAACATCGGTCGTTCGATCCAGCGCATGCGTGCCTCGATTGTCCAGATCGAAGGCGAAGCCGCGGTCAATCCGCAGGCCGAAGTGATCCTGGCAGAGCGCCAGCAGCGGCTTGATGGTTTGCTGAGCCAGCAGGCCGAAGTGCTTCAGAAGCTGGCCGAATATCCGCGTTTCCGCGCGGTGTCGGGCGGTGCGATCAATCTTGAAGGGATGCAGAGCATCCTGCGCAACGACGAAGCCTATGTGAAAATGGTCGCGCTCGATAACGAGGCCTACATGGTCTACATCGCGCATGACGACGCGCTGGCTTACAAGATCGATGCCACTCCTGAACAGCTTGAGGAGATGGTGTTGAAGATCCGCGAAAGCATCGCCATCGCCGAAGGCGGGCAGGTGCTGACCTTCCCCTTCGACATGGAAACGTCGCGCGATCTCTACGTCCGCCTGTTCGAGCCGGTGGCTGATCGTCTGCCAGGGCGCAAGCATATCGTCTTCGAGCCTGATGGCGCGATGCTGAAGCTGCCGATCAACCTGCTGGTGACCGACGATGAAAGCGTCGAGCGTTATCAGGCCCAGCTCGAAACGCCCGAAGGTGATGACTACAACTTCACCGGCGTCGCCTGGCTGGGACGGAACTCGCAGATCAGCACCTCGGTTGCACCGACGGCGTTCCGCGATGTCCGTGCCGCGCCGCGCAGCTCTGCGCGCAAGGCCTATCTGGGGCTGGGCGAGAACACCCCGATCAACGACACGCCCGGTGTTTCCAACGGCACGCGTTCGGCGCTGGCCGGGGGTGAAAACTGCCTGTGGTCGGAGAATATCTGGTCGAACCCGATCAAGTCGGACGAACTGTATGATGCCGCCCAACGCCTTGGCGGGGGGCAGGCTGCGACCACCACCGTTCTGACCAAAACCGGCTTTACCGACACGGCGATCAAGTCGCGCGAAGACCTGAGCGATTATCGCATCCTGCACTTCGCGACTCACGGCCTCGTCACCGCGCCGCAGCCGGAATGTCCGCCGCGCCCGGCGCTGCTGACTTCGTTTGAGCCGGAAGGCGATTCTGACGGCCTGCTGACCTTCGCCGAGATTTTCGGCCTGCGGATCGATGCCGACCTTGTGATCCTTTCCGCCTGCGACACCGCAGGCAGCGCCACCGTCGGTGCGACGCTGGAAGCCGGGATCACCTCGGGCGGCAACTTTGCGCTGGATGGCCTTGTGCGTGCCTTTGTCGGTGCGGGCGGGCGGACGGTGCTGGCCAGCCACTGGCCGGTGCCTGACGATTTCGACGCGACCAAGCGCCTGATCGGCGGCCTGTTCGATGTCGCCGACAGCGAAACGGCAGAGGCGCTGCGGCGTTCGCAGTTGGAATTGATGGACGACCCGCAAACCTCGCACCCGTTCTACTGGTCGGCCTTCGCGGTTGTTGGTGACGGTTCGGTAAAGGTCACGCGCTAATCCACCTCCGACAGGGGCCGTGTTCCGGAATACTGGAATTCGGTTCCTTATCGGCTTGCGCCGCCAGTGCTAAACGGCTTTGGTGCGCGCCACGGGGGATAGTCCATGACAGAAGAATCTGGCGGCAAGGCTAAGCGGGGCGGATTGCTCGCCCGTGGCTGGCGTAGTGTGCGTGAGGCGGGCAAGCTACAGCTTCTCGCCACCGTACTCATGCTGGTGCTGGCACTGTTCATCGCCCGCTTCAGCTGGACGCTGCCCGGAAGCGACGAACCCACCCCGCTCACCAATGATGCGGAACGCGCCCTGTATGATACCCGCGCTTACCTCGCGGCGGATATGGTGGAGCAGGATGATCGCATCATCCTCGTGGTCTATGACGATCAGGCGCTGATCAATCTTGAACAGCGATCTCCCTTGCCGCGCGATGCGCTGGCCGAAGCGCTAGGCAATCTCGACAAGATGGGAGCCAAGGCGATCGGGATCGATATCCTGTTCGATCAGCCGCAAAAGGATGACGAACTGCTGATCGAGACCTTGCGAAACATGCAGACCCCGACTGCGGTCGGCTATGCCAATGTGGAGACCAATGCGAGCGACATTGTCTACGAACAGCAGGTCTTTCTCGAAGAATTCATGGCCGCGCTCGAAGGCACCAATTCGCGCCCGGCCAGCATCCGGCTCGACAATTCGTTTGGCGCGACGCGCATCTGGCCCACCATCGAACCCGACCTGCCTCCGCTGCTGGGGCGCGCGATGCTGGAAGATGCCGGAGGGCCGGTCGAAGCATTCGAGGGATACGAAGGTTCGATCGTGTACCGCCGCGCCTTGCGTGCCGGACTGGACGAGATGGACGACGGGGCAGGGCAGGACCAGGGCAATATCGAAGAGCCGTTGTTCCAGTCGATCTCGATCGAGCTTTTCCTCGATCTCGATCCGGCGGTGGCCGAATTCGTGGCGCAGCAGATCGAAGGCAAATACGTCCTGATCGGCGGAGACATTGTCGATTACGACCGGGTTGAAACCTCTATCACGCCCTGGACCGGCTTCGAGCCTGCGGGGCTTTCCGTCCATGGCGAAATCATCGCCCAGATGCTCGACGGCAAGGTGTTGCCGCAGGTTCCGGAATGGGCGCTGTGGATGATGGCCGTGCTGGTGGTGGCCACCGCCGCGCTGACGGCCTTGCTCGAATGGCCCGCGCCAAAGCTGGTGCCGCTGCTGCTGCTGTTGGCGGTGATGTTCGTGGGCATCCCGTTCTGGCTGCATTTCAACGACGTCGATACCTACGGGCTTCCGGCAGTCGGATGGCTGGTGGGATGGATCATTGCCTTCACCGCGGTAACCGCGGCGGCGCGATCCGCCGGGGCCGCGCAGCGCAGCTTTGCGCAAGGGGCGCTGGGCAAATACATCCCGCGCGATATCGCGCAGCAGATCATCGATCAGCCCGAACTGCTTTCGCTGGGCGGCGAAAAGCGCGAAATCTACGTGCTGTTCAGCGATCTTGAGGGCTTCACCAAGATGAGCCACGCGATCCCGCCGGAAATGGTCGCCAAGCTGCTCAACCGCTATCTCGAGATGCTCAGCAAGGTCGTGCTCGATCATGGCGGAGTGATCGACAAGTACGTGGGCGATGCGGTGGTAGCATTCTGGGGGGCGCCGATCGCTCGTCCGGATGATGCCGAACGCGCGACCAAGGCCGGTTATGCGATGTGGCAGGCGGGCGAGGATTTCCGCCGCGAAGTCGCCGAGATGGACCCGAATCTGCCAAAGATCGGGAAAACTCGCGTCGGTTTGCATTTTGGCGAAGCCGTTGTCGGAAATTTTGGCGGAGATACGCGCATCCAGTACACGGCGCTGGGCGACAGCATGAACACCGCCGCAAGACTGGAGGCAGCGAACAAGCCACTCGATTCCAATGTCTCCGCCAGCCGGGAATTCATTGAAAAATCAAACCCTGACTGGTGGGTCCCGATGGGGCGCATCGTGCTGCGTGGGCGGGCAAGGCCGGTCGACATATACCATCCCCGGCCCGATCTGCCGGAGGAAGACCGCGAGGCGCTGGCCGAAATCGCTCAGCTTAGCGACAGCAAACATGACGTAGCCGTACAATCATTGGACGCGCTGATCGCTAGGCATCCTGACGATAAGGCGCTACGTAATTACGCGACACGCATTCGCAATTTGAACGATGGGGGAGCTTATGTTCTCGGATAAATTCAAGACCCGCGCAGCAGGAGTGGCATTGGCCGCCGCCGTGCTTGCCGTGGTCCCGTCTGCTGCACAGGCCGGCGTGGTGGTTAAATCAAGCGGCCCTTCGGCAGGGGATTACCCGGTCGGACGGCAAGTCGCCGATTCCGCCACCATCACCCTGCGGGCAGGGGATCGCATCACCGTTCTGACCGATGATGGTACGAAGGTAATGCAGGGGCCGGGCACCTTCACCGTGGGCGAAGGGGCAACCCGCACTCGCGCACGATTCTCCAACCTCACCCGCCGGCAGGCACGCAGCGTGCGCACCGGGGCCGTTCGCGGTGCCGGGGAAGGCGTGGCGCGCAGCCCGAACCTGTGGTTCGTCAATGTCGCGGCATCGGGCACCATGTGCCTGTATGACATGAGCGCGGTGCGGCTGTGGCGTCCGGATGCGACCGGGGCGCAGACCTATACGATCATGGATCCTGCCACCAACGCCTCGCTCGAAGTGCCCTTCGTCGAAAGCGAAGCGGTGCGCGCGCTCGATCCCGAAGGCATGCAGCTGATGGGCGGTACCAATTACACCATCTCCACTCAGTCGCCTGCGACCGAGGATGGTGAAGCGGAAACCACCTCCGTCAGCGTGAACTTCGTGACGCTGACCGAAGAATACGAAGCGCCCGACCAGCTGGCTCAGGCTCTGATCGCCAATGGCTGCACCATGCAGGTCGAACTGCTGGCGGACACGCTCGAAGCGTCTGTCACTCCCTGACGGGCCGCGATAGAACGGAAATGGGAAGGGCGCGCCGCAGGGTGCGCCCTTTTCCGTTCGGGCTCCCGGCCCCCTTGAAACCTGCCGCTTGATGCGCACATGCCTTGGCATGGAAGCCTCCGCACAGCCGCGCCTGAAAGTCTGGTACGACGGTGCTTGCCCGCTCTGTCGGCGCGAGATCGAGCTGATGCAGCGGCTTGACCGGCGCGGTGCGATTGATTTTGTGGACGTTGCGGGCGATGCCGATCCGTCCTGTCCGATCGACAAGGCCCAGTTGCTTGCCCGCTTCCATGCCGAGGAGAATGGCGAAGTCCTGTCCGGAGCGGCGGCCTTTGCAGCGATGTGGCGGGCGATTCCCCCCTTGCGTACGATCGGCCTGATAGCACGCAATCGCCATGTGCTCGCGGTGCTTGAAAAGCTTTACCTGCTGTTCCTGAAAGTGCGCCCGACGCTCCAGAAGCTTGCCCGCTAGGGCGCGAAAAGACTTGCCGCCGATCCTGCTATCGGCTCTTTTGCCGACAAGAGAAAAACAAGGGAGAGGACCGCACCGATGAGCAATTTCGGCGGCATGCAGAACGAAATCTACAACGCCGGATTGCAGGGCATATTGCCCGATTATCCGGTCGATTTCGCAACGCTCGAACAACGCGCGCACGAAGCATTGGGCCCGATGCTGACCAATTACGTCGCGGGCGGATGCGGTGATGAACACACGCAGGACACCAACGCCAGCGCGTTTCACCACTGGGGCATGGTGCCGCGCATGATGGTCGATTGCTCGACCCGTGATCTGTCGATCGACCTGTTCGGCATGAAGCTGCCGACACCGCTTTTCATGGCGCCCATCGGCCTCAATGGCGAAGCGACGCAGGATCGCCACGGCGACATGGCGGCCGCACGTGCATCGGCGATGACGGGCGTGCCGTTCTGCGTTTCCACCTTGTCGAACGATCCGATGGAGCAGGTGTTCGACGCATGCGGCGATACCCCTGCCTTCTTCCAGCTTTATACCCCGCGCAACCGCGAACTGGCGGAGAGCCTGATCAAACGGGCCGAAGCGTCGGGCGCCAAGGCGATCGTGGTCACTTTGGACACCTGGCTTACCGGTTGGCGTCCGCGCGATCTCAATGCGTCGAACTTTCCGCAATTGCGCGGCAAGGTGATGCAGAACTACTTTTCCGATCCGGTGTTCCGTTCGATGCTCGACAAGCCGCCGGAGGAAGACCCGAAAGCGGCGATCATGCTGTTTGCGGCGATCTTTGGCCAGGTGCTCACCTGGGATGACATGGCGTGGTTCAAATCGGTGACCGATCTGCCGATCGTGTTGAAAGGCATCTGCCACCCCGATGATGCGCGGCGTGCCGTCGATAGCGGGGCGGATGCGGTCTATTGCTCCAATCACGGCGGCAGGCAGGCCAATGGGGGGATCGCGACCATCGACCTGCTCGAAGACGTGGTGAAGGCCAGCGGCGACACGCCGGTACTGTTTGACAGCGGCGTCCGATCCGGCACCGACGCTGTCAAGGCGCTGGCGCTGGGCGCGACAGCCGTGGGTGTGGGCCGGCCCTATACCTATGGCCTCGCCATCGGCGGGGCCGCGGGAGCGGCGTGGGTCTTGCGCTGCATACTGGCGGAGGCTGACCTGCTGATGGCCGTCAATGGCTATCCGACTCTTGCCGATGTGCGCTCAGCCGGGGCTAAACGCACCGCTTAGGCGCACTTTTGAAAGCAATTCGGCCAAGATTCTTGCCAGATTGATGAGATATCGACTCAGTTTTCCACAGGAAGCGTGTTAGTTTTACCACATAACAAATCGCGAATCGGGGACGCGACCTATGGAACGACCGACTTTTGTATCGTCGGGCCCAGATGCAATGGGCCGAACTGTCTGCTTTGGTGACGAGAATTCACGCCGTGCGCGTTACGGGCGAATCCGCCCCATGCCGCGCAAGGACAGCTTCACCAGCAAGTTGCTGAAGCTCGTTTCGCTTCGTTGATCGAACGAGGCGGCCGCCTCCAATATCGGCGCCTCTAACCGACTGCCCTGATCACGGCGCCGCCTTGGCGACCGTGACCAGTTTCGTCTCGGTATAGCCGAGATACCCTTCGACCCCGCTTTCCGATCCGAAGCCGCTGTCGCCCGTGCCGCCAAACGGCGTTTCGGGTGAACCCACGGCGAAGTGGTTGATCGCGACCATCCCCGCCTTCAGCGTGTTGCCCAGATAGTGGCTTTCATCGAGCGACGAGGTGAAGGCATAGGCGGCAAGGCCATAACGCAGCGAATTGGCGATCCGCACCGCGTCCTCGATGTCGTCATAAGGCACGATCCCGGCCACCGGCCCGAACGGTTCCTCTGTCATCAGGCGGCTGTCGGCGGAAGGATTGGCGATGACGGTGGGTTCGAAGAAAAACCCCTTGGGCGCGTTCATTGCCCGTCCGCCGGTAACGACCTCGCCCTTTTTTCCGCCCAGCGAACCCATCAGATCCTGCATTGCGGCGACGCGTCCGGCGTGGGCCAGCGGCCCCATCTCGACGCTGTCATCGACGCTGGCGTCGCCCACCTTGATCGCCTGCGTGCGGGCAGCGAATTCCGCCACGAAGCGATCATAGATGCTGCGGGCAACCAGAAAGCGGGTGGGGGAGACGCAAACCTGCCCGGCGTTGCGGAACTTGGTGGCGGCACAGGCCGCGACGGTGCGTTCGAAATCCGCGCTTTCGCCGATCACCACGGGAGCATGGCCGCCCAGCTCGGCGGTGAACCGCTTGAGATCCCTTGCCGCGAGCTGGCCAAGGTGGCGACCCACCGCGGTCGATCCGGTGAAGCTGACCTTGCGGGTGACGGGGGAGGCGATGAGATGTTCGGAAATCATCGCGGGATCGCCATAGACGAGGTTGATCGCGCCAGCCGGAACGCCCGCCTCGACAAAACATTCAACCAGCATCTGCGCCGTCGCCGGGGTGGTTTCAGCCGGCTTCAGCACGCAGGAACAGCCTGCCGACAATGCCCCCGCCAGCTTCTTTGCGGGCAGGTTGATCGGGAAATTCCACGGCGTGAACAGCATTGCCGGGCCAATCGGTTCCTGCGTCACCCGCTGTTCGAGCAGGCTGTGGCTGCGCACCGGAACAAGCCGGCCGCCCTGACGCTTGGCCTCTTCGGCAAGGAATTCGATCAGGTCCGCCGCCCCGGTGGTTTCGCCCAGCGCCTGCGCATGCGGCTTGCCCATTTCCAGCGTCATCACGCGGGCGATGCCTTCGGCCCGTTCGCGCAGCAGCATGGCTGCGCGCTGGATGATGCGGAAGCGTTCGATCGCGGGGGTGGCGGCCCATTTGGGGAAGGCCTCTCCCGCAGCGGCCAGCGCCGCGTCAAGCTGTTCCTTCGAAGCCTTGGGCGCGCGGCCCACTTCTTGTTCATTGGCCGGGTTGATCACCGGCATGGAGCCTTCGCCCCCGCTTTCGACCCATTCGCCGCCGATCAGCATCTTGATTGTGGGGTAAGCGGTCATGGGGGTTCTCCTTGCACTATTCCGAATTGTTGCGGCTGCGAATGAAGTTGACAAAGCCGACACTGCGTCAAGCGTCCAGATCGCCACCAAGGCACTGATATACTGAAAGTAAATGTGCTCTTGGGGCGGTTGACACTTATCCTAATCTAAAAAAATTCCAGGGGTCTTTCCGGCAGTTTTCCAATGCCACAGGCCAACCCCTGTAGGAAAGCGGGTGTCTCTCAAATGCGAAGCCGCTCCGCAACCCTGTTTGTTGCAATTGAAACTTTATTGCGCATGGCGTAACGCGTTCCCACCCTCATTCCCCAGGAGAGAATCATGCTCGTCGGTGTGCCCAAGGAAATCAAGAACCACGAATACCGTGTCGGCCTGACCCCGGAAGCCGCGCGCGAATACGTCACCAATGGCCACCGCGTCATCGTCGAAAGCGGTGCCGGGCTGGGCATCACCAAGACCGACGATCATTATCGCGCGGTGGGCGCCGAAATCGTCGACAGCGCAGAGGAAGTCTTTGCCCGCGCCGAAATGGTGGTGAAGGTGAAGGAACCGCAGCCCAACGAATGGGTGCAACTGCGCGAAGGGCAGATCCTGTTCACCTATCTCCACCTCGCGCCCGATCCCGATCAGGCACGCGGCCTGATGGAAAGCGGCGTGTCGGCGGTGGCTTATGAAACGGTGACGGACGCGCATGGCGGCCTGCCGCTGCTCGCCCCGATGAGCGAGGTTGCCGGGCGGCTCTCGATCGAAGCCAGTGCGCAGGCGAGCCACAAGAACAACGGCGGGCGGGGTATCCTGATGGGCGGCGTCCCCGGCGTGCTTCCCGCCAAGGTCGTCGTCATCGGCGGCGGCGTTGTCGGCACGCAGGCTGCGCGGATGGCAGCGGGGCTGGGCGCGAATGTCGAGATTCTCGACCGTTCGCTGCCGCGCATCCGTATGCTCGACGACATGTTCCAGGGCCGCGTCACCACCCGCTATTCCAACGCAGGCACGATCGAGAATGCGATCACCGATGCAGACGTGGTGGTTGGCGCGGTGCTCATCCCCGGTGCGAGCGCGCCCAAGCTGGTGACGCGCGATATGCTGGGCCTGATGCAGCCGCGCGCGGTGCTGGTCGATGTCGCGATCGATCAGGGCGGGTGCTTTGAAACCTCAAAGCCGACCACGCATGAAGAGCCGACCTATCTGGTGGACGACATCATCCATTATTGCGTCGCCAACATGCCCGGCGCTGTGCCGCACACCTCCAGCTATGCGCTCAACAATGCGACGCTGCCGTTCGGCCTCGCGCTGGCAAGGCACGGGATCGAAGCGTGCGAGCGTGATCCGCACCTCAAGCCCGGCCTGAACGTGCATCAGGGCAAGATCGTGAACGAAGCGGTGGCCGAAAGCCTTGGCTTCTGACGATCTGACCGTCGAGGCACTGACCGGGGTGGCTATCGCTCCGGCCATCCCGGCTCTGGCGCAGCTGCGTATCCGCGTCTTTGCCGAGTGGCCGTATCTGTATGACGGCGATCTCGCGTATGAGGAGGAATACCTCAGCGAATTTGCTGCGGCGCCTGACGCCGTTCTGGTGGTCGCCCGCCACGAAGGGCGGATTGTCGGCGCGTCCACCGCGTCACCGATGGCGGCGCAAGCAGGCGAGATCAGGGATCCCGTCGCAGCCGCCGGGTTCGACACTTCCGCGATCAGCTATTTCGGTGAAAGCGTGCTTCTACCCGAATATCGCGGGCAAGGGCTGGGCCATGCCTTTTTCGATCATCGCGAGGCCGCAGCCCGCGCTTGCGGCCTGAAAACTGCCATGTTCGCTGCAGTCATCCGGCCAGAGGATCATCCTTCAAAGCCGCAGGGATATCGCCCGCTGGACACATTCTGGCGGGGGCGCGGCTATGCCCCGGTCAAAGGGTTGATCTGCAATCTCGCATGGCGAGATCACGGCGAGGACGCCGAGACGCCCAAGCCGTTGCAGTTCTGGAGCCGCGCGCTTTAGCGGTTACGCCTCAACCACGGTCTGTTCGATGCTGCCGAAGATCGAATGGTTATCGGCATCGCGCATTTCGACCTTCACCGTGTCGCCCGGTTGCATGAAGGGCGTTTTGGGCGAACCGTTATAGATCGTTTCGATCATGCGGATTTCGGCGATGCAGGAATAGCCAAGCCCGCCTTCGGCCACCGGTTTGCCCGGGCCGCCGTCCGCGCCCTTGTTGCTGATCGTGCCCGATCCGATGATCGATCCCGCGCACAGGCTGCGCGTCTTGGCCGCGTGTGCCACCAGTTGCGCCATGTTGAAGGTCGCATCGACGCCGACATTGGCCCGGCCGAAGGGTTCGCCATTGTAATCCACCATCAACGGCAGATGGATGAGCGAATCCTTCCACGCGTCGCCCAGTTCGTCCGGCGTGACCGCGACGGGGGAGAAAGCGCTGGCGGGCTTTGACTGGAAAAAGCCGAAGCCCTTGGCCAGTTCACCGGGGATCAGGCCGCGCAGCGACACATCGTTCACCAGCATCACCAGCTTGATGTGATTGGCGGCATCCTCGACGCTAACGCCCATCGGCACATCGTCGACGATCACCGCGATCTCGCCTTCCATGTCGCATCCCCATGCGACATCGCCCAGCGGGATCGGGCTGCGCGGGGGCAGGAAACCGTCGCTGCCGCCCTGATACATCAGCGGATCGTGGTAGAAGCTTTCAGGCACTTCGGCATCGCGCGCCTTTCGCACCAGTTCGACGTGGTTGATATAGGCGCTGCCGTCTGCCCATTGGTATGCGCGGGGGAGGGGCGAATGCGCCTGCCGTTCGTGGAAGCGTTCGCACGGCACCGCCTCATGCTCGACATCGCGGGCCAGCACTTCAAGCTCGGGCGCGACCCGCGCCCAGTTGTCGAGCGCGGCCTGCATCGTCGGCGCGATGTATCCGGCGGCGCAGCAGCGGGTGAGGTCTTTCGACACCACCACCAGCCTGCCGTCGCGGGTGCCGTCGTTGAGCGTTGCGAGCTTCATGCGTTTCTCTCCGGGGAATCGTTCTGTTTATCGGGGTGGGCGCGCTGGAACGCGGGCAGGGCGAGGCAGGCGGCCTCGATCCGCGTGATGCGCGGGTGCAGCGTCAGATCGTAATGGAACCGGCGCGCGTTGTAGACCTGCGGGATCAGGATGCATTCGAAAATGCCGGGCTTGTCGAACAGGAACGGCCCCGCATCGAGCTGCTTGAGCCGCGCCTCCACCGGATCGAGCGTGCGCTTGAGCCAGTGGCGATACCAGTGATCGATCACGCTCTGCGGGTGGCCCAGCGGCTTCTTCAGGTATTTGAGGACCGGCAGGTTGAGCGGCGCATGCAGTTCGGTGGCGATGGCGTATGTCAGCTCGCGCGCGGTGTAGCGGTCTTCGATGGTTTGGGGCAGCAGCGGGTTTTCGGGATAGGCTTCGTCCAGCCACTCGATCAGCGCCATCGATTGCGCCCGGTCACGCCCGTCCGCTTCGAGCATCGGCACCGATCCGAAAGGGTTGCGGCTGGTGAAAGCGGGGTCTTTCTGCCCGTCTTCGAGCAGGTTGACGCCGACGTTCTCGTACTCAAGCCCCTTCAGCTCCAGCGCGATGCGCAGGCGGTAGGAGGTCGAGCTCCGGTAATATCCGAAAAGCCGCATCAGAACGCCGCGATCCCGGTAATTCCGCGGCCAAGGATCAGCGCGTGAACATCGTGGGTGCCTTCGTAAGTGTTCACCGTTTCGAGGTTCACCGCGTGGCGGATCACCTGGTATTCCTCGGAAATGCCGTTGCCGCCGTGCATGTCGCGCGCCGTGCGGGCGATATCCAGCGCCTTGCCGACATTGTTGCGCTTGACCACGCTGATCATGTCGGGCGCGAACCGCCCTTCGTCCATCAGCCGACCGACGCGCAGGGACGCCTGCAGACCCAGCGCAATATCGGTGAGCATGTCGGCGAGTTTCTTCTGATACAGCTGCGTTCCCGCCAGCGGCCGCCCGAACTGCTTGCGATCAAGCCCGTATTGGCGTGCGGCGTGCATACAGAATTCCGCCGCGCCCATCGCGCCCCAGCTGATGCCGTAACGCGCGCGGTTGAGGCAGCCGAACGGGCCTTTCAACCCCTGCACATTGGGCAGCAGCGCGTCGGCGGGCAGCTTCACCTCGTCCATCATGATCATGCCGGTGGTGGAGGCGCGCAGCGAAATCTTGCCTTCGATCTTGGGCGCGGACAGCCCCTTCATGCCCTTCTCAAGGATAAATCCGCGAATGCCGCCGCCGTGTTCCTCGCTCTTGGCCCAGACCACGAAGACATCGGCGAAGGGCGAGTTGGAAATCCACGTCTTGCTGCCGGAGATGACGTAACCGTCCCCGTCTTTCTTGGCATAGGTTTTCATGCCCGCAGGATCGCTGCCGGCATCGGGTTCGGTCAGGCCGAAGCAGCCGATCAGTTCGCCGCTGGCGAGGCCGGGCAGGTATTTGCGGCGCTGTTCCTCCGATCCATAGGCATAGATCGGATGCATCACGAGGCTCGACTGAACGCTCGCCATCGAACGGTATCCGCTGTCCACCCGCTCGATCTCGCGGGCGATCAGGCCATAGGCGACATAGCTGGCGCCGGCGCCGCCGAACTCCTCAGGGATGGTCGCGCCGAGCAGCCCTGCCTGACCCATCAGCGGGAACAGTTCGGGGGCGGAAACCTCGTTGCGGAACGCCTCGATCACGCGCGGTTGCAGCTCGCTTTGCGCAAAGCCGTGCGCCGCATCGCGGATCATCCGCTCATCCTCGGTCAGCTGGCTTTCGAGATCGAACGGGTCTTCCCAGTTGAACGGGACGATTCCGGCGGTCGCAAGGTCGGGTGACGAGGGGGCGTGCACTGGTTACTCCTGAAACTTTCTGTTCAGTCAGCTTTCGCAGGTGCGCGTATCCTTCGCAAGGGGCCTTTGCATGAGTTTGCGGGTCATCAACTGCGCGAGGGGAAGATGCCCTCCGTCACGACGCAATAACGCATCGGGATCTGATCACCATTGCTGGTCCAGGATACCATTGCATGGCGCAGATCCGGCAGTCCGAAAGTGGTACGCCCGTCGCCGCCATAGGTGATGCCCAGCAATGAAAAGAGCGCGGTGTATTCGCGGATCTGGAGCAGGCGGCCATCGGCGGGCAAAGTGCCGCGCGGACAGAAATTTCCGCCAAAGACGAACACTTCGGCAAGGTATCCCTCGCGCGCCTGTGCAGGACTGGCAAGGGTCAGCGTGGCTGCGGCAGCAAGGCACGCGGCTGCGATCCGTTTCTTCATGGTGAAATCCTTCCTGTTTGTTCGCCACGGATTGTGGCCCGAACGGGAAGGGGTTTTCAACGCCCCTTTGGGGAAAAGTTCCTTGAGCGATCAGTCCGCCAAGGCGGCGCATTCCTGCAGCGCTTCCTTGACTGCGGCGATCACTGCCGATGGCGGGCAGGGTTTCTGGAGCGTCCGCGCAGAGGGGAAGTGCGCTTTCACCTGCTTGCTGGAATAGCGGCCCGAATGGAAAATGATCGGCACTTGCTCTTCGTCCAGCACCCGTGCCAGCGCGAAGACATTGCCGTCGCACAGGTCGATATCGAGGATGGCGAGATCGGGCTTTTCCTTCTGGAAGGCGAGCATGGCCGATGAAATCCCCGCGTGCGGCCCTTCAACTTCGAACCCGGCTTCCTCAATAGTATCGCACAGGTCGAAGGCGACGATCATTTCGTCTTCGGCCACCAGAATTTTCTGGCTCATGTCACTCTCCCTGAACATGCCGCGCTTTTACCACACGGTCAGGAATGTAACGCTGGCCTGACGGAATGGTTCCTCAGGCGTTGCAAAATGATCAACCGTCGCGGCCGAACTTCTCGGTAAAGCCGGCTTCGTCACCTGCGGCCAGCAGCTTCGCCTGTTCAACCCATTGATCGCGCTCGATCCGGCCCTTGAACCGGCCCAGCGTTTCGTCGATCCGGGCAACATCGGCATCGCTCCACGCGGCAATCTGGGCATAGGTGGTGATGCCCTGTTCCTTGAGCATGGTGACAAGCTTTGGCCCGACGCCCTTGATCTTCTTGAGATCGTCCGCCTCGCCCGTCGGTGCAGGAGCCGGGGCAGGGGGCGGTGCAGTCGTCGGGGTGACAGCCGCACCCGCTTCGGCATCGGCGCTGGCGGTGGCTGCGGCAATCGCATCGGAATTGGCATTGGTCGAAGTCTGCCCGACATCACGCGCCACCGCCGCCGGGGCGTCGATCAGCGCCTGATTGCGGGCCGCAGGGCTTGCTCCTTCGTCGAGAACATCCTTCGCGGCGCCTTCATCGCGGATCACCTTGGTGCGGCGATTGGCGCGCATGAACATCCAGATCGCGACGGCGAGGAATACGACCCCGAGGGCGATCAGAAATGCGGCTTGGGCGGTCTGGGGCGACATGGTGGCTCCTCATGCGTGAATCACTGACGAGCCCGCCCTTTAGCAGCAGCGGAGCAGGGCGCAAAAGCGCCCTGTGCATGTGGTGTCAGCCGCCGCCCCGCATTCCGGCAGCCAGCTGGTTCAACTCGAGGAATTCCTGCCTCCAGAAATTGTTCTGCCGTCCGGCCAGCGCGCCGATATCGTCATGGGTGAAGCCCATCATCAGCTCGTCGCCGCGTAGAACCTGTCCGAAAGCCGCGACCGCCGCGGCAAAGGCAAAGTCGCCAGACGGAGCGCGGGCGTTGAGCAAGGCGTCGCTCATCACAACCGTGTCGATAAGTTCCGAAGTGTCGCTGTCAGGCAATTTGAAGCGCAGCTTGATATGCGCGGCCTCCGCCATGCGGCGCAGCGCCTCACCCGAAGGCCGGTCTTCATACCGGCGCGGGGCGATCCAGCCCTTCGTTCCGGCGGGCACGACTTCGTAAATCGCGGTGACCTGATGCCCGGCACCGATATCGCCTGCATCGACCTGATCGTTGTTGAAATCCTCTTCGCGCAGGGCGCGGTTTTCATAGCCGACAAGCCGGTATTGGCTGATCACCGCCGGGTTGAATTCGACCTGGATCTTCACATCCTTGGCGATGGTGAACAGGGTGGATGACATTTCATCGCCCAGCACCTTTTTCGCTTCGAGCGCGCTGTCGATATAGGCGTAATTGCCGTTACCCTTGTTGGCGATCTGCTCCATCATCGCCTCGTTGTAATTGCCCTGGCCAAAGCCGAGCGTGGTCAGCGTGATGTCGCGATCACGATAGCCTTCGATCATTTCGATCAGCGATTTGTTGTCCGACACGCCGACGTTGAAATCGCCATCGGTGGCAAGGATGACGCGGTTGACCCCGCCCTTGATGAAATTGTCCTCGGCAATGTTGTAGGCCAGTTGCAGGCCCGCGCCCCCGGCGGTCGATCCCCCGGCGGAAAGCGATTCCAGCGCGGTGCGGATCTTGCGCACGTCATTGGTGGGTTCGAGCACAAGGCCCGCTGCCCCGGCATAGACCACGATCGAAACGCGATCCTGCGGGCCAAGCTCACCCGCAAGGCCGGAAAGCGCGGTCTTCACCAGCGGCAGCTTGTCGGGTGAATTCATCGATCCTGACACATCCATCAGGAACACGAGGTTCGCCGGCGGGCGTTCCTCGCTGTCGATATCATAACCGCGCAGGCCGATGCGCATCAGATAGGTGTCCGGGTTCCACGGCGTTTTCGCGACATCGGTGGTGACGCTGAACGGCACCTCGCGGCTTTGCGGACGGTCGTAATCATAGCGGAAATAGTTGATCATCTCCTCGGTCCGCACGGCGGCCTGTGGCGGCATCTGGCCCTGCGTCAGGAAACGGCGGGTGTTGGCATAGGCACCCGTGTCGACATCTACGCTGAAAGTGCTGACGGGCTCGTTCGCGACGAGTTTGACGGGGGAGACTTCCTCACCCGCATATTGCTCGCGGCCCGGATCGGTCGGGACGACGACGGGCGGAACGATATAGGCCGGTGGCGGGGGAGCCATTGCAAGCTCGGCATTCCCGCGCACCGCACCGGTGCGGTTTCCGCGTCGGGGTGAGGGGGATGATTGGACCCGCGATCCCGTCACTACGACGGTGCTCGCGTCTGCTGCCGGTGGTGGCGGGGGAGGCGGCGGAGGTGGTGGCGGCGGAGGTGCTTCGGAGGTCTTGCCCGGCGCGCTGCCGGTGCTGGCCATGTCGCCCTGCGGCGTGCAGCCGGCGATGATCAGACCCAATACGAATACACCCGAAATTTTCAGGTGAGCACGCTTCAATTGCCGCATATCCAGTCCCCGTGATTTACCCGCGGCAAAAGGGCGACTCGGCGCGTTAATCGTGACTGAACGCGCTGTTAGGGTTGCGTAAGCTGGGGTGCGAAGCGTCCCGAAAAGCCCGGAAATGCAAGGGTCAGCGCGGCTTGGCGGTGCTTTCTGCGGCTTCGAGAATTTCTTCGGGCAGATTGGCGTTCTTGCGGAACAGCACCTTGTCCGCCTCGGTAAAGCCGCGTTTCCAGATGACCCACATATAGACGAACAGGATCGCCGGACCGCCGATCGCCAGTTCGACCCATTCGGGGGTGAATTCGGTGAAGACGAAGCCCACCACCACCGCCGGGGCAGCGGCATAGACGAGCGCCCAGCGCCAGTTGGATACGGGTGCATTCAGCAAAGTCTTCAGCACCAGCGCCTTGACCAGACTGGATACGGCCAGCGCCACGAACAGCGCGCCCGCCGCGCCTGCCGCCTGAAAGCCTTCATTGTATCCCAGATGCTGCGCCAGCAGGATGAACGCCACCGTCAATGCCCCTTGCAGGGTGATGACGCCCACCGAAATCGCGAGGTTTCGTTTGCGCGCGATATAGACCAGCACGCTTTCGGACACGACCGCCATCGATGCGATCACCTCTGCCGCCAGCAGGATCGCCAGCGCACCGGTGCCTCCGACAATCGCCGGCCCGGCAAGCCCCATCACCGCCTCACCCGGGATGGCCAGCATCAATGCAATCCCGACCTGAAGCGCGATGATCCAGAAACCCACCTGCCGCACCTGCGCGGCGATGGCTTCCATGTTGCCGATCTTCAGGTTCTTGGTGATGACCGGGGAAAGGATCGGCTCGAAACTGGTTTTCAGCTTTTGCGGCAGGCTGACGACTTCCTTGGCGAACCAGTAGATGCCGACGGTCCCCGCCGAGGTGAACTGGCCAAGCAGGAACACGTCAAGCAACCGCGTGCCCCGCTCGATCACGTCCGCACCCACCAGCGGCAGGGCGCGGGCCGTCATCTTCATCAGATATCGCGGACGCGGGCGCCACGCCTTGGGCAGGCCATAGGTCTTCAGGAACGACCATGCGGCGGTGAACAGCGCGGCATAGATCGCCGCGAGAAAGGCAAGTGCGATGCCGCCTCCGGCCAGCGCGGGGATAAAGAAGAAGGCGGCGACAAGGATCGATTTGGTCCACGGCTCCACCACGGCGCGGGCGCGGACGGTTGTGGCAATGTCATAGCGATAGGCCTGCGCGGCAAGCAGGATCTCGGTCAATGCGAAGGCCGGGATCGCCGCGATCATCCACATGTCGAATTCGCTGTTGGTGCCGCTCGGGAAAATGATCACCGGAAACGCGATCAGCAGCGCGCAGGCAGCAATCGAGAAAACGAGCGAGGTCAGCATCCCGTCAAAGACGAGATTCGTAGGCGTGTCTTCGTGGTCTTCCGCCCCTTCGGTCAATCGCTGCGCCAGTCCGCGCTTTTCACCCAGCGAACAAATCAGCGCGAAGATTTCGATCACGACAAAGGCGGCGGCGAACCGGCCCATTTCGTCGACGCCGTAAAGGCGGAAACCGACGAACAGGAACGGAATGCCCCCCAGCAGGCGCAGGATGAAGCCGAGCGTGTTGGTGCGCCCGCCCTTGGCCAGTGTGGCCATGTCGTCTCCGCCCTTGTCGGGGCGGGGGTTGTCTGGGGGCAGGGTCGCCACGCTCAGGAAATGTCCGACTGGTCGCCGGGCAATTCGGCGGTGAGCGGGCGGGCGAGCAATTGCGCGACGATGGCCTTGGGTGCGGCGCCGTTCAGGATAGCGTTGACGGCGGCGGTGATCGGCATGGCGATCCCGCGTTCGTGCGCCAGCGCGGCGAGCACTGGGGCGGTATGCGCGCCTTCGGCCACGGTGGTGCGGTCTGCCATCAGTTCGGCGGCGCTCCGGCCTTCGCCTAATGCCTTGCCGAGCGAGAAATTGCGGCTGGAGGTGGAGGAGCAGGTCAGCACCAGATCGCCAAGGCCGCACAATCCGCTGAGCGTTTCGACCTGCGCGCCCATCGCTTCGCCAAAGCGCAGCATCTCGGCATAGCCGCGCGCGATCAGCGCTGCGCGGGCATTCTGGCCAAGACCCAGCCCGTCAACCACGCCGCAGGCGATCGCCAGCACGTTCTTGATCGAACCGCCGATTTCCGCGCCGGTCACATCGTCTGAGTAATAGGGACGAAAAGCGGGCCGTGCGATCACCGGGGAAAGCCGTTCCCACTGTTCGCGCCCGCCCTCGCAGGCGAGGGTTACGGCGGTGGGCAGTCCGGCGGCGACTTCATGCGCGAATGTCGGGCCGGAAAGCACCGCAATCGCGCTGCCCGGCGTGGCGGCGCGGGCGACATCGTTCATCAGCAGGCCCGATCCCGCTTCGATCCCTTTCGAACACAGCACCAGATCGCGTGGGGGCTGGCTCAGGCCGCCCAGAACCTTGCCCAGCACCTGCGCGGGGGTGACGACCAGTACTGTGTCGATCCCGGCCATCTCACCCAGATCGCCGGTTGCCCGGATCGCGGGCGAAAGATCGGCGGACGGCAGATAGGCCGGATTGCGGTGATCGCTGTTGATCGCGGTGACGACTTCGGTTTCGAACGCCCAGATCAGGACATCGCGCCCGTCGCTGGCGAGCATTTGCGCCAGCGCCGTGCCCCATGCGCCTGCTCCGATAACTCCGACAGTTCCGCTCATGCCTTCACTCCCGCACCGCGCACTGTTTCCGCTTCCGGATCAAGCGGCCAACGCGGCCGCGCTTTCAGATCAAGCGGATCGCCTGCGAAATCAGCGTCATGCGCCAGTCTTTCGCAACCTGCCCAGGCGATCATTGCGGCATTGTCGGTGCACAGCGCAAGTGGTGGAGCGACAAAGCGCATCGCGTTCGCCTGCGCCAGTTCCTCCAGCGCGCCGCGCACGCTCTGGTTCGCGGCGACACCGCCTGCGACGACGAGCGCGGGGAATGTCCCCGCCTGATCCAGCGCGAGCCGCAGCCGGTCAATCAGGCAATCAATCGCTGCCTGCTGGAAACTGGCGGCGATGTCGGCGGGTTTGTGTTCGCCGCTTTCATGGGCGCGCAGCACTGCGCTTTTCAGGCCGGCAAAGGAGAAATGCGGTTCCTTCGATCCTTTGAGCGGGCGGGGCAAAGGCACGGCTTTGGAATCGCCTTCGCGCGCCAGCCGCTCCACCGCCGGGCCGCCGGGATAACCAAGGCCAAGGATCTTCGCGGTCTTGTCGAAGGCTTCGCCCAGCGCATCGTCGATCGTCGTGGCGAGGCGGCGGTATTGCCCGACACCTTCGACGCCGAGGATCTGGCAATGCCCGCCCGAAACCAGCAGCAAGAGATAGGGAAATTCCAGTGCAGGATCGGCCAGGCGCGGGGAAAGGGCATGGCCTTCGAGATGGTTGACCGCGATCAGCGGCTTGTCCGCCGCCATCGCCAGAGCCTTGCCGCTGACTAGTCCCACCATCACTCCGCCGATCAGTCCCGGCCCGGCGGTGGCGGCAATCGCATCGACCTGGTCCAGCGTCAGCCCGGCATCGTCCATCACCGCTTCGAGCATCGGGGCAAGCCGCTGCGCATGGGCACGCGCGGCAATCTCAGGCACGACCCCGCCATAGGGTGCATGCTCGGCTTCCTGGCTGGCAATGCGCTGCGCCAGAATGCGCCGGTCCGCTGTCACAAGCGCGACGGCGGTTTCATCGCAGCTGGATTCAATTCCCAGTACGATTGCTGCGTCAGACTTGTGCGATACCGATCCCATCGCGCTTCCATCTAGTCGCTGTGGGGGCTAGGGCAAGCTTAGCCATGAATAACACGCCCAATTCCGACGTCCGCATCCGCCTTGGAACGCGCAATTCTCCGCTTGCGATGGCGCAGGCCATCGAAACCCGCCAGCGGCTTTGCGCCGCTCACGGCTGGGCCGAGGATGAGGTGGAGCTCGTGCCTGTCCTTGCCAGCGGGGACAAAGTGCTCGACCGCCCGCTCGCGGAAATCGGTGGCAAGGCGCTGTGGACCAAGGAACTGGACCAGTGGCTTGGTGATGGCCTGATCGATGTCGCCGTGCATTCGGCCAAGGATGTCGAGACGATCCGGCCGCCGGAATTCTGCTTTGCCGCGTTTCTCCCGCGCGCGGACCGGCGCGATGCGCTGGTCGGCGCGGCGAGCATTGCCGATATTCCGCAAGGCGCGGTGGTCGGCACCTCTGCTCCGCGGCGGGCATCGCAATTGCTCAATCTGCGCCCTGACTGCCGCGTCGTGATGTTCCGCGGCAATGTCGCGACCCGTCTGGCAAAGCTTGAGGCAGGCGAAGCCGATGTGACTTTCCTTGCCGCTGCGGGGCTGGAGCGGCTGGGGCAGAGCGAAGTCGGTTCTCCGCTTGCCGTGGACGAATGGATACCCGCTGCCGCGCAAGGCGTGATCGCGATCGAATGCCGCGCCGATGATGAGGCGACCAAGGCTGCGCTTGCGGCGATCGACGATCACGGCACGCGCTGCGAGCTTGAAGCAGAGCGCGCGCTGCTCGCCCAGCTTGGCGGCACCTGCCATTCGCCGGTTGCGGTGCTGTGCCAGCCGGGAGGGGAAGGGCTGGTGATGCGCGCCGCGCTGTTCAGCCCTGACGGTTCCGAACGTGTCGAGGGCGAAGTCCTGTTCGATCCGCTCGATCACGCGCCGGTAAGGGCGCTGGCGGCTGACCTGCTGGCGCGCGCAACGCCGGGGATCAGGCCGCATTTCGGCGGGGCGTGATATTGCCCCGCGCGAGAGGATATGTGCTGGTTGTAAGGCCCGAACCGGGGCTTTCCGCCACAATCGCCGCGGCGCAGGAAATCGGCCTTAACGCCATTGGCTATCCGCTATCGGAGATACGCCCGCTCGATTGGGAATGCCCCGATCCCGGCGCGATCGATGCGCTGTTGATCGGCAGCGCCAACGCCATCCGCCACGGGGGCGAGGCGCTGGAACGGCTCAAGGACAAACCCGTCTATGCAGTCGGCGAAACCACCGCTGATGCCGCACGCGAAGCGGGGTTCGAGATTGCGGGTGTGGGTAGTGGCGGGCTGCAGAAAGTGCTCGACGCAATCCCCGCCCCCGCACGGCTGCTGCGCATTGCCGGGGCGGAACATGTGCCGCTTCTTCCCCCTGCCGGGGTACATATCCACACCGTGATCGCTTATGAAAATGTAGCGCTGGAACTGCCTGAACCGCTGCGGCCATTGCATGATCTGGGGCTGACCGTGCTGCTTCATTCGGGGGCTGCGGCAGAGCAATTCGACCGTGAAAGCAGACGTTTGGCCTTGCAGCGCGACCGGATCGAACTGGCGGTGATCGGCCCACGGGTTGCTTCATCTGCGGGTAAGGGCTGGCGCGCTATCCACGTCTCGCCCGCGCCGAATGATCGGGCTTTGCTGGAAATGGTAGGAAACCTGTGTCTATAACCATGCTTGCCCAACTCGACGGGAAAAAACTCGCAATGTGGGTCGCACAAGATACGGATTTTTGATGGCATCTAAATATGGCAGCCGCAGGAAGCCGAGCTCTACAAAGGGCTTGCTTATTGCTGCGCTGGCCTCGTTTCTGGCGGGCGGCGCGCTGGCGGGATATGTGGTCTACTACAATCTCAACGCTGATGATGAGACGCCGCTCGTCTCCAGCAGCGGCGCGGCAGAATTGCCCGATGTGCCGCTGGTGACAGAGCCTTCGGCTTCGCCAAGTGTGGGGGTTACCGCTTCACCAAGCCCGCTGGCCGAAGCGGTGGCCGCTCTGGAAACCGGCGATGCAAACGGCGCGGCGCAGGCGGTTCGCAATGTCGCAGAGCAACAGGGCGGGCTGGATCAGCGGCTTGCAGCGGCGGAGCAGCGGCTCGCGCGGCTCGATCTTCAGGCACAGGCGGCAGCAGGCAATGCGGCCCGCGCAGAAGGCCTGCTGATCGCTTTCGCCACGCGCCGTGCGGTCGAACGCGGGGCTGAACTGGGATATCTCGCCGATCAACTGCGGCTGCGGTTTGGCGATCAATGGCCCAATGCCGTCAGCACCATCATCAATTTCGCGCGTGAGCCGATCCGGATCGACAATCTGACGGCGCGGCTCGATGGGCTCGGCCCTGATCTCGTGCAACGGCGCGAGGGCATGAGCTGGGCGCGATTGCAGCGGGAACTGGGCGAACTCTTCGTCATCCGCCGCGAGAGCACGCCGTCACCCCAGCCCGAACGGCGGCTTGAGCGCGCGCGCATCGCGCTGGAGCAGGGACGCTACCAGAACGCGATCGACGAAATTCGCGGGATGCCCGGTGCGGACAAGGCCGACGCATGGATTGCCGATGCCGAAAGGTTTCGCGACGCGATGCAGGCGCTCGAAGTGATCGAGACGGCGGCGGTGCTTGATCAGAGCGGACTGCGCGACGGAGCAGGCAATGTCGTGCGTCAGCCAAGCCCGGTCGAACAACCCGAAGGCTAATTCAGGCTTTCAGCAGTTCCGGCAGATCGCCGGAGATACCGCGCGCTTCATCCATGAAGAACGTCTTGAGCATCGGAGTGCGCTGCACCGCCGACATGCCGAGGCGCCGCACCGCGCTTGCGGTCTTGCCTGGAACGCCGAACAGCCATGTAAGCCCGTCGGTCGCCAGCGCGACCATGAAGCTGTCGAGCCCGCGCCAGTTTTCATACCTTTTGAGCAATTGCGCATCGCCCGGATCCAGCCCGAGCCTTGCGCCATCGGCGAGCACTTCAACCAGAGCGCCGACATCGCGCAGGCCGAGGTTCAGCCCCTGGCCGGCAATCGGGTGCAGGCCGTGTGCGGAATCGCCGATCAGCACCAGCCGTTCGGCGGTGATCTTGGCGGTGTGGTGGAACCCCAGCGGCCAGCTTGAACGCGGGCCGACGCTGGTGATCTCGCCCAGAATGTCGCCCATGCGTTTCTGCACCTCGGCCAGAAACGCGCGGTCGCCCAGCTTGGTGACGGCCTTTCCATCCTCCTCCGACACAGTCCACACCAGCGAGCAGCGATGCGTGCCATCGGGATCGTCGTTCATCGGCAGCAGGGCAAAGGGGCCTGCGGGATAGAAGATTTCCCATGCGACATTGTCATGCGGCTTGGTGTGAGTAAGCCCGGCGATCACCGCGCTGTGCTTGTAATCCCATTTGGCGATGGTGATGCCTGCCTCGTCGCGGGTGGGCGACTGGCGGCCTTCGGCGGCGACCATCAGGCGCCCCTTCAGCTTGCGCCCGTCGTGAAGCACCGCCGCCACGCCGAATTCGCTACGTTGCCGTTCGACGATCTCGGCCTTGGAAACCCAGTTGATCAGCGGTTCCTCCGCCGCCGCTTCGAACAGGGCGAGGCGCAGGCGGCGATTGGGGAACATCCGGCCCAGCGTCCCCTCGTGCGGTTCCGGGGTAAAGTCGATCCGCCCCGGCTTGTTCTGATCGGTCACCGCGATGCTGGAGATGTCGCAGGCAAAGGGTTCGAGATAATCGGCGATCCCGATATTGGTGAACAGGTGCCAGCTGGCGGTCGAGATCGCGGTGGCGCGATCGTCAAAGCCTTCGCGGGTCAGTTCGGCAGGGTCTGCGCGGTCGATAACATGGCTGGAAATGCCCTGCTTCGCCGCTGCCAGCGCCAGCGCCATGCCGACAAGGCCGCCGCCAAGGATCAGGAGATCGCGGGTTTCTGAATCTGCTTGCGCCATAATTTCCAAGGTAACCCTTCAACCAGACTTTGCGGAAAGCCATATGCACCGCTAGTGCCGCTCCTACGTTGACCTGACGCAAAGAGGCAAGCCACAGATAATGGACTTCGCTGCAATCCGGATTGCATCGCGCGAAATCTGGCTCGCGAGAATGGGGGCGATATTCGCCGTTCTTCTGGCTGCCTTGCTGGCAGGCGGAGCTTTGGCGCAGGATTCCGCCACCCCGCGCGAGGCACGCTATGGCGATGACAACATCGCGGTGGAACTGCTGGCCGATGGCGCGCCGCGCGCCGGACAGGAATGGATGCTGGCGCTGCGGTTCCTCCCGTCGAGCGAGGAATGGCACGGATACTGGTCCAACCCCGGCGACGCGGGGCAGGGGATGCAGCTGCAGCTTGACCTGCCCGAAGGCTGGGAGATGGGCACACCGCTGTATCCGGTGCCTGAAACGCTGGTGCAGCAATTGCCCAACAGCGCGATCATGAACCACATTTACAAGGGCCCGCATACGGTGCTGGTTCCGGTGAATGTGCCTGATGACGCGGTGATCGACGGACTGCCGCAGGTCACGGGTCATGTCGAATACCTCGCCTGCACCGACAAGATCTGTGTGCCGCAGGACGCGGTGCTGTCTGCCGGGCAGGGCGGAGATTTTGCCCGCTGGCGGGCGGAGATCGCGCCGCTGCTGGATGCAACCGGCACCTTCGAGATTTCAGGCGGCATACTGCGGATTTCTGTGCCGTTGCCCGAAAGCGTCGCGCTGGCCAAGCCGCACCTCTTTGTCTCGCAAACGGGCCTTGTCCAATATGCCGCCGCGCAGACATTCCGCCGCACCGGCGATGCTCTGGTGGTCGAAATGCCGCTTGACCAATATGGCACCGGAGAGGCGGAGGCGGTTTCGGGCATCCTCGGCTTTGATGCGAAAACCGGGGTGCGGTTCGAAGCGGTCCAAGGCGATGTCCCCACGGGCGGCGAATTGATCGCAGGACCTGTGGGCCTCGAAACCCCGCCGTTGTGGACGCTGATCCTCGGCGCGCTGATCGGCGGGCTGATCCTCAACATCATGCCCTGCGTCTTCCCGATCCTGAGCCTCAAGGCGCTGTCGCTGGCGCGCGCCGGGGGCAGCGAGGCTTCCGACGAACATCGGGCGCGCAGCGAAGGATTGGCCTACACCGCCGGGGTCGTGCTGGCCTGTGTGGCGCTGGGCGGGATCATGCTGGCGCTGCGTGCTGCCGGGGAACAGGTCGGCTGGGCGTTCCAGTTGCAGGAGCCTTCGGTGGTGATCGCGCTGCTGGTGCTGGCCGCCGTCATCACCGCCAATTTCGCCGGATTGTTCGAATTGCCGAGCGTGGACACCGGCAATGGCGCAGGGCGCGGTGCCTTTGCCACCGGGCTGCTGGCCGCGGTCGCCGCGACACCGTGCACCGGGCCGTTCATGGCCGCGGCGCTGGGCGCGGCCTTGCTGCTGCCGACGCCGCTCGCCTTGATGCTGTTTGCCATGCTCGGTCTGGGGCTGGCCCTGCCGTTTCTTCTGATCGGCTTTGTCCCCGCGCTGCGCCGGATG
The DNA here is from genome assembly GCF_036322605.1 of Erythrobacter sp. Dej080120_24. GTDB lineage: Bacteria > Pseudomonadota > Alphaproteobacteria > Sphingomonadales > Sphingomonadaceae > Erythrobacter > Erythrobacter aurantius. The sequence goes on along the minus strand of NZ_AP027262.1, from coordinate 2,758,122 downwards.
CTGCCCAAGCCGGGGGCGTGGATGGACCGGTTCCGCAAGATCATGGCGATCCCGATGGGGCTGACCACGCTCGCGCTGATCTGGCTGACGGTGCAGCTTGGGGGCAAGGGCTTTGCGCTGTTCGCGCTTGTCATGCTGTTCGGCGTGCTGCTGGCGCTGGCCGTAGTCGGTCGCTTGCAGAAAGCGGGCAAGATGGCGTGGCCCGCATTCGGATTGGTGGCCGCGCCGTTCCTGATCTTCGGCGCCTTTGCGCTGCCTTACAGTTACGAAGCGGGCGGCGGAGCGTCGGCCAGCGAAAGCCTGCTATCCCCGCGCAGCTTCAGCCGCGATGCGCTGGCCGAGGCGCGCGCTTCGGGCAAGCCGGTGTTCGTGTGGTTCACCGCCGACTGGTGCGTCACCTGCAAGGTCAACGAAAGCGTCGCGATCGAGCGCGAGGCGACCCACGATGCCTTCGAACAGGCAGGGGTGATCGCGATGGTCGGCGACTGGACTGTGCGCGACGAGGAAATCACCGGCTTCCTGAATGAACAGGGCGCGGCGGGCGTGCCGCTTTACCTGTGGTATGAACCGGGTGAGGAAGGCGAGCAATTGCCGCAGGTTCTCACCCCCGACATGCTCACCGAACGCGCATCACGGGGCCGTCGCTGACGCTTCGGGTTCGGGCAGTTCTATTTGCGGCGGGGGATCATCGCCCCGGCACCGCGCCACCATATCCCACGCGGCGAGGCTGGGGTTCAGCGTCACCATTCCCGCGCCCGGCACCGTCAGAGTGACCTTGCGCGGCCCGGCCAGCGGTTCCCAGCGGCTGTCCGCGGCCAGATGCGTGCCCTGCCACACGCTGCGCCCGTTCATGTCCGTCGCATCGACGGGCAGGCGGCCGATATGGCCATTGCCCACCAGCGCCAGCATCGCGCCTGCGCCTTCATCGGCGGGGGCAAGCCGGGTGATGACCAGCTTTGGCAACTGGCTTTCGGCATCGACGCACTCGAGCGCTACCTGCGCCGCTTCGCCCGGAATGCCATAGATGATGCGCCCTTCGACATTGGGACTAAGCGCCCAGACGGCACCTTCGAAATCGGGGGAGGCGATCGGTTCGGATGCCGTGACGGCCTCCTCCTCCGCCATGCCGCGCGCCAGATCGGCGTCGGTTGGCGGGGGCTGGCACCCGGCCAGCGCCCCAAGCAGGACGATCGCTGCTGCGTATCTCATCGGGCGCGGATGAACGCCCTGAGATCGCGTGACAGCTTTGCCCGGTCTTCATCGCGGATATACATCATGTGGCCCGCGTCATAATATTCGTAGGTGATCCGATCCTGCGGAATGCCAAAGCGGTTGAGCGAATATTCGGCCCCGAAGAACGGCGTGGCAAAATCATACCACCCTTGGGCGTTGAACACGCGGAGCTGCGAATTCTGGCGCATCGCCTGGCCGATGAAGGGCGCGACGTTGAGATAGGCGTTGCGGCCCCTGCCGCCCAAAGACCAGTCCCACGATGCGCCTAGGCTGCCGATTGACTGGTATTCGCGATCCGTCTCGAAACCGAGGCCTTCGCGCGCCCATTCGTTGATCGCGGCGGTGTAGCCTGCGTCAATGCCATAGAAGCTGGGGTCGCTGTCCGGCGTTTCCCCGGCGTTGTCGTAATCGACCCCGGTGTAGCGCGCATCGAGCCGCCCGATTGTCAGCCCGCGATCACGCAGCAGCTCCTTGTAGAAACGCTGCGAAGTGACACGCAGGTTGGCCTGTTCCAGATATTGTTCCGAAAGCCCCGTCAGGCGAGCAAGCTCGCGCCGCACGCTCGCGCGTTCGTCTGCGGGCAGGTCCTGCCCCTTCAGCAACGCGGTCGCAAACGGGCCGATAGCGAAACGGCGCGCCTCTTCGGCGATGGCTTCGACCGATGGCGCTTCGACCTTGCCGTGATACCACGCCGCTGCCGCCATGTTGGGCAGGGTGACGATATAGGCCATCTCATTGCCCGGAGTGGGCTCGCGCCCGGCGAAATCGAGGATGGTCGAAATCAGGATCAACCCGTTGAGGCCGACATCATTGTAGGTGCCGCCTTCCAATTCATCGACGACCATCGCGGTGCGGCTGGTGCCATAGCTTTCCCCGCCGAGGTATTTGGGGCTGTTCCAGCGGCCGTTGTCGTTGATCCAGCGGCGGATCACTTCGGCAACGGCACGGGCATCCTGCCGCAGCCCGTAATATTTGCCCGGATCGGTCCCCTTGGTGAGATAGCTGAAGCCGGTGCCCGGCGGATCGATGAAGACAAGGTCCGCGACGTCGAGCAGGCTGTCGGGATTGTCGAGCAGCGGATAGGGCGGCGCACCATCGTCGCGCGCATCGCTGGGGATCGCCACCCGCTTCGGCCCGAACGCGCCCATCTGCAACCACACCGATCCCGATCCCGGCCCACCGTTGTAGATGAAGAACACCGGGCGCGAGGTGTCGCGCGGGCTTTTGACATAAGAGGTGGTGACGATCACCGCTTCCTGCTTGCCGTCATCACCGCTCAGGATCGTTTCGGCGATGGTCGCGGTGTAAGGCACGCGCACTCCGCCAAAGGTCCCCGCGAGTTCGCGTGAACGGGTTTGCGGGGTGATCGTCGCGGATGGTGAGGCCCCTTCCGAATGCGCCTCGGCAATCAGCGGAGCGGGCATGGTGGTGGCAAGCAGCGAAGCCGTCAAAGCGGCAAGAATGCGTGTTTTCATGGCAAGCGGATTGGCACCAGTCCCGCTATCCGGTCAAGGTTTCCCGCCCATCTTCTTGTATCGGGTCTTGCCATAGCGCGTCTTGCGCGTACCCGGCTTGCCTTCGTTGCTGCGTCCGACGATCGGGGCTTTCTTCGCGCCGTCGGGCAGGCCGAGTTCGTCGTTCTCCAGCCGCCGGATTTCGTCGCGCAAGCGTCCGGCTTCCTCGAATTCGAGGTTCGCCGCCGCTTCGCGCATCCGCTTTTCGAGGTCTTCGATGTAGCTGCGCAGATTGTGGCCGACCAGATTGTTGACCCCTTCCTCGATCTCCACCGTCACCCCGTCCTGTGCAGCGGAATGCGCGACGATATCGTGGATGTTGCGCTTGATGGTCTGCGGGGTGATGCCGTGCTCTTCGTTATAGGCCTGCTGCTTGGCGCGGCGACGGTCGGTTTCGGCCATGGCGCGTTCCATGCTGCCGGTGATGCGATCGGCATAAAGGATCACGCGCCCGTCAACGTTGCGCGCCGCGCGCCCGATGGTCTGCACCAGTGATGTTTCCGAGCGCAGGAAGCCTTCCTTGTCCGCGTCGAGAATGCAGACAAGACCGCATTCGGGAATGTCGAGCCCTTCGCGCAGCAGGTTGATCCCCACCAGCACATCGTACACGCCCATGCGCAGATCGCGGATCAGTTCGATGCGTTCCAGCGTCTCGACATCGGAGTGCATGTAGCGCACCCGGACACCCGCCTCGTGCATGAATTCGGTGAGGTCTTCGGCCATGCGCTTGGTCAGCGTGGTGACAAGCGTGCGATAGCCCTTCTTCGCGGTTGCCTTGCATTCCTCGATGCAATCCTGAACCTGATCTTCGACCGGCCGGATTTCGACCGGCGGGTCGATCAGGCCGGTGGGGCGGATGACCTGTTCGGCAAAGACACCGCCGGTCTGCTCCATTTCCCAGTTTCCGGGAGTCGCCGAAACGCAGAAGGTCTGCGGACGCATTGCGTCCCATTCGTTGAACCGCAGCGGGCGGTTGTCGATGCAGGACGGCAGTCGGAAACCGTATTCGGCCAGCGTCAGCTTGCGGCGATGGTCCCCGCGCGCCATCGCCCCGATCTGCGGCACCGTCTGGTGGCTTTCATCGACGAACAGCAGCGCGTTTTCGGGCAGGTATTCGAACAGGGTCGGCGGCGGTTCACCCGGTAGACGTCCGGTGAGAAACCGCGAGTAATTCTCGATCCCGTTGCAACTGCCGGTTGCCGCGATCATCTCGAGGTCGAAGTGGGTGCGCTGTTCCAATCGCTGGTGTTCGAGCAGCTTGCCCTCGGCCTCCAGTTCCTTGAGCCGTTCGGCCAGTTCGAATTTGATCGCCTCGCTCGCCTGCTTCATCGTCGGGCCGGGGGTGACGTAGTGCGAGTTTGCATAAACCCGCACCTTGTCCAGCTTGGCCCCGGTCTTGCCGGTCAGCGGATCGAATTCGGCAATCTCTTCAATCTCGTCGCCAAAGAAGCTGATGCGCCATGCCATGTCTTCATAATGGCTGGGGAACAGTTCCAGATTGTCGCCCCGCACCCGGAAACATCCGCGCGTGAATGCCGCATCGTTGCGCTTGTATTGCAGCGCCACCAGCTTGCGGATCAGTTCGCGCTGGTCGACGACCTCGTCCTTCTTGATGTCGAACACCATCGCCGAATAGGTTTCGACCGAGCCGATGCCGTAGAGGCAAGAAACCGAGGCGACGATCACCACGTCATCGCGTTCGAGCAGCGCGCGGGTGGCCGAATGGCGCATCCGGTCAATCGCCTCGTTCACGCTCGATTCCTTCTCGATATAGGTGTCGGAGCGGGGCACGTAGGCTTCGGGTTGATAGTAGTCGTAGTAGCTGACGAAATACTCGACCGCGTTTTCGGGAAAGAAGCTCTTCATCTCGCCATAAAGCTGCGCGGCGAGGATCTTGTTGGGCGCAAGGATCAGCGCCGGGCGCTGCAATTCCTGGATGACGCTGGCCATGGTGAAGGTCTTGCCCGAACCGGTTACGCCCAGCAGCACCTGTGTCTGCTCGCCATCGCGCGCACCTTGAACCAGTTCGGCAATCGCGGTCGGCTGGTCACCGGCGGGTTCATAGTCCGACACCAGCTTGAATTTCTTGCCCGGCATCGATTTTTCGGGGCGCACTGGGCGGTGCGGGGTGAAATCCTCCCCTGTTTCGGGTTCGTCCAATCCGCGTCTGATCACCAGTTCTGCCATGACTGCGGATATGGTCGGCAAGTTGCGGCTTGTGAAGCACCGATCCCGGCTCTACCGTCAGGCTTTGTGCAATGAGGGAGGGTTTTCAATGAAATATTCAGCGCGCTTCGCGCTTCTGGCGCTCGGTTCGGCCATCGCGCTCGCCGCGTGTGGTGACAGCGGAACCGCCGACGCCGATGGAGATGGCACCATCTCTGCCGATGAAATGCGCGACGAAATGGCCCGTGACGGCGCGAACCTGCGTCCCGATCCGGGCAATTACAAGGTCACCATGACCCTTTCGAAAGCCGAAATTCCGGGCGCTCCTCCGCAGATGATGGAGATGATGGGCTCGATGATGAACAACACGTTCGAGTATTGCCTGACCCCCGAAGAAGCCGAAAAAGGCTTCGAGGAGTCGCTGACCGAGGGGCAGGATGAAAGCTGCAAGATTGAGCAGTTCAACCTTGATGGTGGCAAGATCGAAATGGCGATGTCTTGCAGCCCGGCCGAGGGCGGCGAGATGCGGATGACCATGAATGGCAACGTCAGCCCGACAAAGTCCGATATCAACGTTGTCACCCAGGGCAATATTGCCGGCATGGGCGAAGCCAACATCGAAATGAGCATGGTTCAGGAACGTATCGGCGATTGCGAAGGCTGATCGCCGGTAACACCGGATGCCAAAGGGGCGGGGCGGCGAGGCCGATCCCGCCCTTTTTCATTGCACCGCCAGCGGCTTCACCCGATATTCAGGGCAATGGGCCATAAGAGGGCGTCATGGACCTGCGCGACACAATCCGGGAAAAGTCGAAAGCCGCTCTTGCTGAAAGCGAGATCGCGCGCCGCATCGCGCTCGCCTCAGAAGCCCATCCGGATGAAGAGCAGGGCAAGCCCACCTTGCTGCGCCTTGCCGGGGAGCTGGAACTGCTGATCGAGCCTGCGCGCAGGCTGGTGCGCAGGATCGACATTCCGCAGGCGCAGAACCCGCAGACGATCATCCTGCTGCCCGGTTTCGGTCATGGCCCCAACCGGATGCGCTATATGGCTCAGCAACTCGAAGCCGCCGGACACCGCTGCAAACGCTGGGGTCTTGGGCGCAACTGGGGCGTGGCCGCAGAGGCGATGGAGCGGCTTGAGGCGCGCCTGGTTGACGTGGTCGAACGGTATGAGGAGCCCGTCGCGCTGGTCGGTTGGAGCCTCGGCGGGCTCTATGCGCGCGAACTGGCCAAACGCCACCCGCTGTGCGTGTCCAAGGTGATCACGATGGGATCGCCCTTTTCCGGAAGCCCGCGCGCGAACAATGTCTGGCGGGTGTATCAGGCGATCACCGGGCACAGCGTCGATGCGCCGCCAATCGAAGCCGATCTGGCCGCAAAGCCTCCGGTCGAAACGATCGCCTTGTGGAGTGCCAATGACGGCGCGATCGGCCCCCGCAGCGCGGCGGGCAAGCCGGGTGAGAGGGACCGGGCGATAGCCCTGCGCTGCACCCATTCGGGCTTCACCTATGCCCCGCAGTCGATCCTGACGGTGCTCAACGAGCTGGACCGCCCGAAGCTCGGGTGAATTCCCTGCTTTTCGGGCGAATTTCTGCCCTTTTCTTTCGCTTTCCCTTGGTTATGGTGTCACTTCGCAAGTGCAGCGAAAACAGCGGGGATCAATGGCCGGCGAGCCAATCGAAAAATCAGGCAATTTTGACGAGATGCACGATCCGTCGGGCAACACGCGTCCGGCCTATGCCGATTACTGCACCTGGTACAAGGAACAGGAACCCGCCTACCTCAAGCGCAAGAATTCCGAAGCCGACGAAAGTTTCCGCCGCACCGGCATCACCTTCAACGTCTATGGCGAGGATGAGGCGGAAGAACGGCTGATCCCGTTCGACATGGTGCCGCGCATCATCACCGCGGCCGAATGGCGCCGGCTGACGCGCGGGATCGAACAGCGTGTGCGCGCGCTCAACTCCTTTCTGTACGATCTCTATCACCGTCAGGAGATCGTGCGCGCCGGGCGACTGCCCGAACGTCTGCTGCGCGACAATGCGGCATGGCTGCCCAACATGGTGGGAATGACGCCGCCGGGCGGCATCTACACCCATATCGTCGGCATCGATCTGGTCCGCACCGGCCCGGACGAATTCTTCGTGCTGGAAGACAACGCCCGCACGCCTTCGGGTGTGTCCTACATGCTTGAAAACCGCGAAACGATGATGGCGATGTTCCCCGACCTGTTCAGCCGGGTCGCGGTGGAGCAGGTATCCAATTATCCGCGCCGCCTTGCGCGCAGCCTTGCTGCCTGCGCCCCGCCGAAATTCGACGCGGCAGGTGGGCGCAAGCCGAATGTCGCGGTGTTGACGCCGGGCATCTACAATTCGGCCTATTTCGAACACGCCTTTTTGGCTGACCAGATGGGGGCCGAACTGGTCGAAGGCACCGATCTGCGCGTCGTCGGCGGGCGCGTGCAGATGCGCACCACGCGCGGATTCGAGCCGGTCGATGTGCTCTATCGCCGCGTCGATGACGATTACCTCGATCCGCTGACATTCGAGCCGGACAGCGTGCTGGGCGTGCCGGGCATCATGGATGTCTACCGTTCGGGCGGGATCACCATCGCAAACGCGCCGGGAACGGGCGTGTCCGACGACAAGGCGATCTATTCCTTCATGCCCGAGATCGTCGAATTCTACACCGGCGAAAAGCCGCTGCTGCCGAATGTCCAGACATGGCGCTGCGCCGATCCGGACAGCCTAGCCTATGTGCTCGACAACCTTGACGAATTGGTGGTGAAGGAAGTGCACGGTTCGGGCGGATACGGCATGCTGATCGGCCCGACCGCGACAAAGAAGGAAATCCGTGCCTTCCGGGCCAAGCTGGAGGCCAACCCGCAGAACTACATCGCCCAGCCCACGCTGTCGCTGTCGACCTGCCCGATCTACACGCGCGCCGGGCTGGCTCCGCGCCATGTCGATTTGCGCCCGTTTGTGCTGGTTTCGCCCGAGGGGATCGATATCACCCCCGGCGGGCTGACGCGGGTGGCGCTCAAGAAGGGGTCGCTGGTGGTCAATTCCTCGCAAGGGGGCGGCACCAAGGACACCTGGGTGCTGAAGGACTAGTATGGGGAGCGACACGCCATGCTAGGCCGGACAGCCAACGGATTGTTCTGGATGTTCCGCTATCTCGAACGGGCGGAAAACACCGGGCGTCTGCTCGATGCAGGGCTCCGCATGGCCCTGACCCGCGATGTCGAAACCGCGCAGGAGGAATGGCGCTCGGTCATTTCGACGCTGGGGCTGAAGACCCAGTACGAAGCGGTGCACGTTTCCTACGACGGGCAATCGGTGTGGAACTTCGTCCTGCGCGACCGGGCGAACCCTGCCAATGTGCGCGAGATGTTTTCGGCCGTGCGCACCAATGCCCGGCTGGCGCGCACCCAGATTTCGACGCAGGTCTGGGAAGCGGTCAACGAAAACTGGATGAAGCTCGACAAGCTGCTGGCGCGTCCGGTGACGCAATCGGGGCTGGGGCAGGTCGTGACGCGGCTGCGCCGCACCGGCACTCAGGTGCATGGGGCGCTCGACGGGTCGATGCTTCGCAACGAAGGCTATCACTTCGCGCGAGCCGGTACCTTCATTGAACGCGGCGACAGCACGGCACGCATTCTCGACATGAAATATTACCTGCTGTTGCCATCGCTGTCCTATGTCGGGTCCAGCCTCGACACCGGGCAATGGGATCAGGTGCTGCGATCTGTCGCCGGGGCAAGCGCATACAGTTGGCTCAACGCGGGGCAGATCGAGGCACGCGGCATCGTCGAATTCCTGGTGCTGGACGAGCGTTTCCCGCGCAGCCTCGCCTTTTGCCGCAGCGCGCTGCGCGACAATCTCGCGGCGCTGGCTCGCATGCACGGCAGTGAAGGCAGGTGCAACGCGTTGATGCAGGATGCGGACAAGCACATCAGCGATCTGACCGTCGAACGGATTTTCGATCAGGGCCTGCACGAATTCCTGATCGATTTCATGGCGCGCAATTCCGCCATCGCCGAGGCCATCGGCGAAGATTACCGGTTTCTGGCATGAGGCGGACCCAATGAAACTCGCGATCCGTCATACCACGCGTTACGCCTTTTCGACCCCGGTGGTTCACGCGCTGCAACGTCTGCGGCTTACGCCCAAGGAAACGCAGGGTCAGAAAATCCTGAATTGGGAAATGCGCTATGAAAACGCGCATCTCGAACTCGAATATGACGATCAGAATTACAACACGGTCACCCTGATCGGGGTCAATTCCGGGGCCAGCGAGGTGACCGTTACCTGCAGCGGCATGGTGGAGACGCAGGACAATGCGGGTGTGATCGGCCGCCACGCGGGCCATCTGCCGCTGTGGAGCTTCCTCGGCCAGACGAGGCTTACCAAGCCCGGCCCGAAATTGCGGGCGCTCGTGCGCGAGTTGCCAGCGCCAAGCGAAGATGCGCTGCTGGATTACCTTCACGCCCTGTCCGCCCGCATTCGCGACGGCGTTACCTATGAAACGGGCAAGACGCAGGTTGGCACCACGGCGGAAGAAGCGGCGGCGAGCGGGCATGGTGTTTGTCAGGATCACGCGCATATCTTCATCGGGGCCGCACGGCTTGCGGGGATACCGGCGCGCTATGTCAGCGGCTATCTGATGATGAACGACCGGATCGAGCAGGAAGCGACCCACGCCTGGGCTGAAGCGCATATCGAAGGGCTGGGCTGGGTCGGGTTCGACATCTCGAACGGGATCAGCCCCGATCCGCGCTATGTCAGGGTGGCGACCGGAAGGGATTATCGCGATGCCGCGCCAGTCACCGGAATCAGCTTCGGCGGCACCGAACAAGTGTTGACGGTTGATGTCGCGGTGGAGCAGCAGCAGGAACAGGAAAGCCAATAGCAATTGTGCTTTCGGCGCTGGTCGGCCCGGTATAGTTGCGCGCCAGATCATCTGGAGATTCTCGAATGACCTATTGCGTTGGAATGGTGCTCGACAAGGGGCTGGTCCTGATGAGCGACACCCGCACCAATTCGGGCGTCGACAACATTTCCGTGTTTCGCAAGATGTTCTCCTGGCAGGTGCCGGGCGACAGGATGATCGCCGTGATGACGGCAGGAAATCTTGCCACGACGCAGGCCGTCATCAGCAAGCTGGAAGAACGCACCAAGGAACCCGATGAGCGCAACAACACGCTGATCAAGGGCAAGACGATGTTCACCGTCGCGACCGAGATCGGACGCCTGCTGCGCGCGACCATCGACGAGGCGCAATCCGCCAATGGCACCAAGGGCAGCGGCCGGTTCACCGCCTCGATCATCCTCGCCGGACAGATCGCAGGCATGGAGCCGCGTCTGTTCATGATCTACCCCGAAGGCAATTTCATCGAAGCCAGCTGGGACACGCCGTTCTTCCAGATCGGGGAGACCAAGTACGGCCGTCCCATCATCATTCGCGGCTACGATCGCGGGATGAGCTTTGAAGACGCGGTGAAGCTGTTGATGGTTTCGTTCGATTCCACGCTCAAGGCGAACCTTTCGGTGGGTCTCCCGCTGGATCTGCTGGTGATCGGCAAGGATGATTTTGCGCCGACCCACGAGCGCCGTGTGACGCAGGACGATCCCTACTTCAACGAGATATCCTCGACTTGGGGCGATGCCTTGCGCTCGGCGTTCTATTCCTTGCCGGATTATCGTTTCGAAGAACGGTAAAGCGCCCGGCTCCGACATTATCCCTAGAGAGGAATACTTACGGATTTTCTGGTTCGTTTCGGAGGTATTTTTACTAGGGATTTGAATATTTTGCGTGTGTTTTGATCGGGCATTGCTCCATATCGGGTGTAGTGCTGGATGATTTACCGGTTGGTAGCGGTCACCACCGAAATCATGACACGCAAAGCCCAACTCCACTTCATCGATTCAGACTCCCGCCACCGGGCCGAATTGGCGCGGGTCGGGTTTGATCTGGGCCACCATTCCGAAGTTTACGGGGACCTCTCCGAACTTGGGGCCCATCCGCCACGCGAAGGTATCATCATTGCCCGCGACACGCCGGAAGAAGGCGGCATCTCGATGATCCTCGATCGTCTGAGCCGGCTCGGCATCTGGTTGCCGGTGATCGCAGTGGATACTGATCCTGCGCCAAACCGGATCGTCTCGGCGATCAAGGCCGGGGCGCTCGATTACCTGCCTTTGCCGCTGGATGCAGAGCGCTTTGACCGGTGCTTGACCAGGATCGAGAAAGAAGCCGAGGTGTTCGGAGAGGCTCGCCGTCGCATGATCGAAGCGCGAGACCGTATCGCCAGCCTTTCCGAGCGTGAACGCGAAGTGCTCGAATGGCTTTCGGAAGGCAGCAGCAACAAGGTCATAGCGCGGGAACTGGAAATCAGCCCGCGCACGGTTGAAATTCACCGGGCCAACATGATGCACAAGCTGGGCGCGCGCCATGCTGCCGAAGCCGTTCGATTGCGGCTGGAGGCCAAGCTGGAGCCCAAGATCGAAGTTCAGTGAATCAGACGCATCGCGTTCAGGCGGCTATGTTCGCCACAGCGCCGATCCCCACCTTTCCTGAGAGGCACCTTACCCGATAGCCTCTCGGTGCCCACGCGGCCCCGGTATCGCCCCCGATGCTGGGGCCGCGATACGTCCGGGCGGAAACCGCTCTAACGGCAGAAGCTTGAGCCGGTGCCTTCCAGATGGAAGTGATCTTCGTGCGCGCGATTGTATTCCGGGCCGAGCACCGTGCCAAAGCGCTTGCAAGCGCTGCGATGGACAACACGCAGAAATTCTCGTTCGGCAGCAGTTCCGCCGTTCCAGTCTTCGGTCAGTGTGATCCGGCGACCGTCTTCGAGTACAAACCCGGACACGTCGATCGCCTCGGCACTGGCATGGGCTGAACGCCGCGTTGATCCGGCGACATTGCGGCAGGCGTAGCTGCCCATCGTCTCGATCCGGGCAAGCGGGCTGCCAAGTATCTGGCGCGCGGCGCGGTCAACGCCAAAGCGCGCCCAATTGGTAAAGGCGCTGGCGACACGGCATTGCACCGGGCCGATATTGCTGATTCCGAATTGTGTGTCGTCGCCCGAAAGTGCGGACAATTGCACTGTGCCAAGCTTGTTGCAGCCCGGCCCTGCATAGGTGTCGGGAAGCGGATTGAACCGGGCTCCAGCGGCACTGAGATCGCTGAGGCATGATGCGTCTTCCGGTCTTGCCGCGAAGCTCTGCGGGGCAGATGCGATGCGTCCTTGCGGAGCGCGGGTGTATTGGGTGCGCTCGCTTGACCCTGCGCTTGCGGTTGCAGGCGCTGGTCCACTGCTCGCCGGTATGACGGAACCGCACCCGGCCAGCGCGAGGGCGGCGATAGTGGTGGCAAAGGCCCTGAAAGAGATCCGGACAGTCATGATTAGGGACTAGTACCGAGAATTGGTTAACGGACCGGTAATCGACACGGCAAATCCTTGCCTGATGTCGAGCTACGCGATTACCCGTATGTCAGTCGGGCCCTATCGAGGGTGCGATCAGGGAAGTTCGTCAGCAACCTGTTCCCAGAGCTCGATCTTCACCCCGTTGGGATCGAGGATCCAGGCGAATTTGCCGTAACCTTCGTCTGCCGTGTCGAGAACCTCGACATCGCGAGACTTGAGCAATTCGACGAAGCCATCGAGATCGTTCACTCTCAGGTTGATCATGAACCCGCCTTTGCCCGGCTGGATGTACTGATCGTCGGGAAAGTGGCTGATCAGCGAATAGGGGTGCTGCCTTGGCTCGTCAGACCATGCCAGTTGCGGCCCATAATCGCCTTCAAGGCCAAGCTTGTCGCGGTACCATGCGCGGGTCGCTTCCGGATCGCCAGCGACGTAGAATACGCCGCCTAGTCCGGTCACCCGCGGAGCGTCATTCTTGCTCATCGTCTTGCTCCTCTTCCCCAGATGCCATGATGACGCAATCAGGGGGACGAGGGAAGGGTAGAGGGATCAGCGGGCGTGCAAGGCGACCTTTTCGATCCAATCGCGGTCAATCTGGCCTTCAACCCTGGCGACTTCTTCCATGCCTTTGAAGGCAATCAGGGCCGGAGCCTGTCCCACGGAATGTGCCGCAAGGAACTTCGCCTGATCAGCCGGATCCAGCCGGACATAAAGCACATCTGCCGATGGTCCGTGTTCTGACCACTCCTGCATCAGATCTGCCGATATTGTCGCGCCGTCGATCGCGACCACGATGGTTCGTCCCTTTTTCTGGGCCATCATGAATTCGACTTCGTCATAGGCCGTCCAGCCGGTTTGGCCGGCTTGTGCGCTCAGTTGCATTGCTCCGACGACAAGAGCGCCAATGGCGGCGATGATCAGGAACAGGCGGGTCATGGGGCGCTCCGATAGGGCAAGGAAACCGGCGGAATGCCGATCACTTCCACGCGCAGTTCGCGGGCCGCATCCGAATGGTTACGGATTTTCCGAAATCATTGCGCGGGTTGAGCCTTCGGATTGTTGCCCTCGGTCGCCTTGCTGACGACAACAATTGCGATCCACGCGGCGATGAAACCGGGCACGATTTCATACAGCCCTTCGCCGCCCATAAAGCTGGAATTCCAGCCCATTGCGATCCAGCCGCCGGCGACTACGGCGCCCGTCACAAGGCCCGCAACCGCGCCGGCACCGGTCATCCCGCGCCAGGTCAGCGCCAGTATGATCAACGGGCCGAAAGCTGCCCCGAAACCTGCCCATGCATTGGAGACAAGCCCCAGGACCTGCGAATTGGGATCGCTCGCCATGATGATCGCGGCAATCGCCACCAGCGCAACGCAGACGCGTCCGACGTTTACAGCTTCCCGCTCACTGGCGTTCTTGCGCAGGAACAGGCGGTAGAAATCCTCTGTCAGCGAGCTTGAGGACACCAGCAATTGCGACGAAATCGTGCTCATGATCGCGGCCAGCAATGCGGCGAACAAGAACCCGGTTACGGCCGGATGGAACAGCAGTTCGGCGAGCACTATGAACACCGTCTCCGCATCCTCCACCACAAGCCCGTTGCGTTCGACATAGGCGCGTCCGGCCATGCCCACGCCCACTGCGCCAAGCAGCGAGACCGCCATCCATGACAAGCCATAGGTGCGGGCGCGTGCCACTTTTTCGACCGAAGAGATCGCCATGAAGCGCACGATGATGTGCGGCTGGCCGAAATAGCCAAGTCCCCATGTCACCGCGCTGATGAAGCCGAGCAGGGTCAAACCTTCGGTGAAACTGAGAAAACCGTCCACCGGCACTTCCGCCAGCGATCCGCCCGCCGTGCCTCCCGGCCCGAACATGACCACCAATGGCATGACGATCAGCGCGATCATCATGATCAGACCTTGCACGAAATCGGTCAGGCTCACTGCGAGGAACCCGCCGATCATGGTGTAGGCAAGCACGATGCCGGCGGTAATCAGGATGCCGAGCATGTAATCGCTCATGCCCGTGTTCGGCAGCACGCCGGCAAAGGCTGTTTCGAACAGCTTTCCTCCGCCGACCAATCCTGCGGCGGTGTAGACCGTGAAGAACACCACGATGACGATCGCGCTGATCACGCGCAAATTGGTGCCCTGTTCGGGAAAGCGGTTGGCGAGAAATTGCGGGATTGTCAGCGCGTTGCCGTAGCTTTCGGTTTGCTCGCGCAACCGCGGGGCTACCACGATCCAGTTGACGACAGCGCCCACGAACAGCCCGATCCCGATCCATGCGGCCGAAAGCCCAGCCAGATACAGCGCGCCCGGAAGGCCCAGTAGCAGCCATCCCGACATGTCCGATGCCCCGGCTGAAAGCGCCGCCACGGCAGGCGGCAGGTTTCGTCCGGCGAGCAGATATCCTTCTGAATCCTCGGTCGATTTCTTCCAGGCGTAAAGCCCGATGGCGAGCATCAGTATGAAATAGGCGGCAAGCGAGGCGAGAGTGGCTGAGTTCATGACAAAGGGCACCAATCAGGTGTTGAAGGGATCAGAAGACGAGAAAATGCGATGTGTCAGGGACGAACCTGACCGGATCCGTGCACCAGGTATTTGAAGCTGCACAATTGTTCCAACCCCACCGGGCCGCGCGCGTGCATCTTGCCGGTTGCTATGCCGATTTCCGCACCCATGCCGAATTCGCCGCCGTCGGAGAATTGCGTCGATGCGTTGTGCATCACCACCGCGCTGTCGATCGCGGTCATGAACCGCCGCGCGGCATCCGCGTCTTCGGTGATGATCGCATCGGTGTGCGCGCTCGAATGATCGGCGACCCAGCCGATTGCTTCGTCTAGACCATCGACCACCTTCACGCTGGCGATGGGGCCGAGGTATTCGGTGTTCCAGTCCTCCTCGCTTGCGGGGAGGATGGTGGAGGAGATCGCCACCGCGCGGGCATCGCCGCGCAATTCGCAATCCGCGCCAAGCGTTTCGACCAGCTTCGGAATGAAGCTTTCGGCGATCGCGCTGTCGATCACCAGGCTTTCGGTCGCGCCGCAAATTCCGGTGCGCCGCAGCTTGGCGTTGCGGATGATCGCGGCGGCCTTGTCGAGGTCGGCGGCTGCATGGACATAGGTGTGGCAGTTGCCATCGAGGTGCAGCAGCGTGGGAACCTTGGCCTCGTCGCGCACCAGCTCTGTCAGGCCTCGCCCTCCGCGCGGGATGACCAGATCGATGTGATCCACCGCACGCAACAATTCGGCCACGGCCTCGCGCGCAGTGGTGCCGACGGTCTGCACTGCATCCTCGGGCAGTCCGGCTGCGGCGAGCCCTGCGCGCATGCAGGCCACAATTTCGCGGGTCGAATGGCGGCTTTCCGATCCGCCGCGCAGGATCACCGCATTGCCGGATTTGAGGCACAGCGCGCTCGCATCGGCACCGACATTCGGGCGCGATTCATAGATCATGCCGATCACGCCGATGGGCACGGCAACACGTTCGATCTTCAGGCCGTTGGGCCGATCAAAGGTCGCCAGCACTCGGCCAACCGGATCGGGAAGGGCGGCGATTTCCTCAAGCGCGCGGGCCATGCCTTCGATCCGGGCCTCATCCAGCATCAGCCGGTCAATGAAGGCATCGGGCTTCGTCCCGCGCACGCTGTCGACGTCTTTGGTGTTGGCTTCGATCAGTTGCGCGGTCCGGCTGCGCAGCGCTTTTGCCGCTTCTGTCAGCGCAAGGTTCTTGGCCTCGGTCGAAGCAGCAGCAAGGCGGCGCGTGGCCGCGCGGGCGCGTTCACCCAGTTCAATGATATGCATGGCAGGGTCTTGGCTTTGGTCGTTCATCTTTTCCCTCTTATTCCGAATTGCGAAGGCGCGCTTGTTTTTTCTCAGCGCAGCTCTTCGGCGCGGGCGTAGGCCGCGCGCAGTGTGTCGCGGATCAGTCCGCTGAATTGGTCATCGCCGTTGAGCGCGGCGAGGCCGGCGGCGGTCGTCCCACCCTTGCTGGTGACGGAGTTGCGCAAGGCTTCCAGCGGCTCCCCGGTCTGCTGCGCCATGGCGAGCGTGCCCTGCATCGTGCCAAGCACCATGCGCCGGGCATCCGCCTCGTTAAAGCCCAGTTCCATCGCCGCTTCGACATAGGCGCGTGCCATTTCGAAGACATAGCCCGGACCGGAGCCTGCAACCGCCGTGACCCGATCGAGCGCGTCTTCGCTTTCCACCTCGATCACCGTTCCGGTGCGTTGCATCAGCGCGCGCGCCTGATCGAGCCGGGCAGGGGGCACGTCATCGCTGGCGCAGATCCCGCTTACTCCGGCGCCGACAGCTGCGGGCAAATTGGGCATCACCCGGATGACCGGTCGCCCCCCGCATGCGCGCTTCAACCGGTCGATCGTGCACCCCGCGGCAATGGACAGCAAAGCGCCGTCTTCGGCAAAACAGTCCCGGTAAAGCGGAACGATATCGTCGATCTGCTGCGGCTTGATGGCGACGACCACAATGTCGAAGCGGTGGCCTTCGATGGCCTCCACCCCTTTTGCGAGCCGGGTTCCTTCGGGCGCGGAATCGAGGAACGGATCAACTATAGTGAAGTCATCGTTCCCATTATTCCAAAAAGAGAGGAGTGATCCTCCCATCTTTCCGCAGCCTATCATTAGAATATTCAAATCAAAATCCGTAAAAATCTACAATGTCAAATTCAAAATACCCGAGAGAAAAAGTTTACTAGAAACAATATTACTGAATACATCGATACAAGTTTTGTTAATAGAAATTTGAAATCGGGTGGTTGTGCGATGCACAACGGCTAACTAGATGGCGTTCTGAATTTTTCAAGAGATTTACAGGATTAAGTGTGTCTGAGAACAAGAAACTTGTCGTCAAAGTGGGATCCAGCCTGCTTGCCAACTCCGATTTGCTCACCCCCCGTTTCGGATTCATGCAAAGGCTGCTGGAGGACATCGCCCGGCTCAAATCCGATGGCTACGATGTGATCCTGTGTTCATCCGGCGCAGTAGCTCTGGGTATGCGGCTGGTCGGGGAGACGCCGGAAACCGCCGGGCTGAGCGACAAGCAAGCCGCCGCAGCTTGCGGAATGCCGCTGTTGCTCAACGCCTACAAGCAAGTCGGCCACGAATTCGGGATGAAGATCGCCCAGATCCTCGTCACGCTCGGTGACTTCGAGGATCATCGCCGCTTCCTCAACACCAAGAACACGCTGCATCGCCTGCTCAAATCATCCATCGTGCCGGTCGTGAACGAAAACGACACGATCACGACCGAGGAAATCCGCGTTGGCGACAACGATCGGCTGGCGGCGAAGATCGCGCAGATGGTCGGCGCGGACGAATTCATCATCCTGACCGGCGTCGACGGCCTTTTCGATCGCGATCCGTCGGAAGAAGGCGCCCGGCTGGTCGAGCGGGTCGAGGATGTGAACGAGTATCTGGATGCGGCCAGCGGTGTCAGCAGCCTCGGAACCGGGGGCATGTTCACCAAGCTCCAGGCTGCCAACATGGCGCAGAACAGCGGCTGCACCACCTACATCGCCAATGGCGAAGCGGAACGGCCACTGTCATCGATTGTCCGGGGCGAACGGCTCTGCACCGTCTGCGTCGCGCACGATAAGCCGATGTCCGGCTGGCGCGCATGGCTGGCGGACCGCTTGCAGATGGCGGGTGCACTGGTGCTGCATGATGCCGCCGCCGCCAAGCTCGGACAGGGAGAGCCGATCACCCGCCTAGACATCGCTTCGCTCGACGGCGATTTCAGCCGTGGCGACGTACTCCACATCTACGATGCGAGCGGCAAGGAGCTGGCCCGCGGGCTCAGCGATTTCTCCTCGGAGGAAACCCGCGTGCTGGTCAACAATCCCGACTTGCCTGCCGATCAGCTGCTTGGGTTCCAGACCGATGCAGAGCTGATCCGGCCGAACAATCTGGTGCTGGTGGATGGCCGGCACATCCCGTGGGATGCGCCGGAATCCGCTTTGGTGGCCTGATGCAGGCCATCGGGCCTATCACGCCTTGGCGCGCTTGGCCTTCTTGCGCTCGTGCGGGCACAGCAGGGTCTTGCGCAGCCGGATGCTCTTGGGCGTCACTTCGACCATTTCATCGTCGTCGATATAGGCGATTGCCTGCTCAAGGCTCATCCGGCGCGGCGGGGTGAGGCGGATTGCGTCATCCTTGCCGCTCGAACGGATGTTGGTGAGCTGCTTGGCCTTGAGCGGGTTTACTTCGAGATCGTCGGGCTTGGCGTTTTCGCCGATGATCATGCCTTCATAAACCTTCATCTGCGGGCCGATGAACAGCTCGCCGCGCTCTTCGAGCGAGTTGAGCGCATAGGCCACGCTTTCACCATCGCCATTGGAGATGAGGACGCCGTTGATACGCCCTTCGATCGGGCCTTTGTAGGGGCCGTATTTCTCGAACAGGCGGTTCATGATGCCGGTGCCGCGCGTGTCGGACAGGAATTCGCCATGGTATCCGATCAGGCCGCGCGACGGGGCGGAGAAGGTGATGCGAGTCTTGCCCTGGCCTGACGGGCGCATTTCGGTGAGGTCGGCCTTGCGGCGCTGCATCTTCTCGACAACCGTACCAGAATGCTCGTCATCCACATCGATGACGACCGTTTCGTAAGGCTCGGTGCGCTGACCACCTTCTTCGCGGAACAGCACCTTGGGGCGGCTGATGCCGAGTTCGAAACCTTCGCGGCGCATGGTTTCGATCAGCACGCCCAGCTGCAATTCGCCGCGCCCGGCGACTTCATAGGCGTCCTTGTCCTCGGCCTCGGTCACGCGGATCGCAACGTTGGTTTCCGCCTCACGCAGCAGACGGTCGCGGATCATGCGGCTCGTCACCTTGTCGCCTTCGCGCCCGGCCAGCGGGCTGTCGTTGACGCTGAAGCGCATCGCCAGCGTCGGCGGGTCAATCGGCTGCGCGGCAATCGGTTCGTTGACGCTGGGATCGCAGATGGTGTTGGCGACGGTCGCCTTTTCAAGCCCGGCAAGCGCGATGATATCGCCCGCCTGCGCGCTTTCGACCGGCACACGCTCAAGACCTCGGAAAGACATCAGCTTGGTCGCGCGGCCGACCTCGACAACCTTACCGTCGCGGTCGATCGCGTGGATCGGATCGTTCAGCTTGACCCGGCCCGATTGCACCCGGCCCGTGAGGACGCGGCCCATGAAATTGTCGCGGTCGAGCAGCGTGGCGAGGAAGCTGAACTTCGCCTCTGTATCGAGGCCCGGTGGCGGAACGTGGTCGACGATCAGCTTGAACAGCGGCTGGAGATCGCCTGAACGGGCGGTTTCGTCATCGCTGGCATAGCCATCGCGGCCCGATGCCCAGAGCGAGGGGAAGTCAAGCTGTTCGTCAGTCGCGTCAAGCGATGCGAACAGGTCGAACACCTCGTCCAGCACTTCTTGCGGGCGGCCATCGGGACGGTCGATCTTGTTGACGACCACAATTGGACGCAGGCCCAGCGCCAGCGCCTTGCCGGTCACGAATTTGGTCTGCGGCATCGCGCCTTCGGCGCTGTCGACCAGCAGGATAACCCCGTCGACCATGCTCAGGATGCGCTCCACTTCCGCGCCGAAGTCGGCGTGGCCGGGGGTGTCGACGATGTTGATCCGGGTGACTTCACCATCCGGGCCTTCCCATTCGACACTGGTGCATTTCGCAAGGATGGTGATCCCGCGTTCCTTTTCGAGATCGCCCGAATCCATCGCGCGTTCCTCGATCCGCTGGTTCTCGCGGAAAGTGCCCGATTGGCGGAACAATTGGTCAACCAAGGTGGTCTTTCCGTGGTCAACGTGAGCGATAATGGCGACATTCCGCAGCGAAGTGGGCGCTTTTGACATGAGGCGGTATTTTTCCGTCAGGGCCGAATTGCCGCAGGCAATCCAGGAAATGGGGCGTGGTGATTACGCGGAGTGGGTGCATTCACGGTGCAACCGCAGCAAAACCATCGACGCTACGGAAAGCTTTCGGCGTCGCAGGGATGTGTTGCATTGCACCATGGGTGAAATCGATGGCGCGCCTAGCGCACAGTGCGCCGCGCGGCAAGCTTTGACGCGCCCCGAGGGGGATCACAAACCTGCTTTTGGTGTGACGGTGCTGCAACAATGCGCCGGAGTCCCTCGCAAAACCGGGGTTTTGCCGCTTGTCGGTGATGCAACACTCGCCTATCACAACGACCAATCGAAGCCGCCTGCGAATGCATCTGGGGATGCGCAAGACTTCCGGCGGTGGTCGATGGAATTGAGGAGAGGACATCCCATGCGTTTCAATGCTTCCGGCCGTGCCGGATCGTATCGCTTCACCCTGCTTGCAGGCGCCGCCGTTTTCGCGGTGACGGCTCCTTCCGTTGCTGTTGCACAGGACATGGAAGAAGACACCGGGCTCGAAGCGCCGGAAAACAACAACCAGATCATCGTCACCGCATCGAAGCGCGAACAGACGCTTCAGGAAACCCCGATCTCGGTCTCGGTGACCAGCGGCGAAACGCTTGAGCAGGCGCAAATCCGCGATGTGCTCGATCTGCAGACCGTCACCCCGTCGCTGCGCGTCAGCCAGCTGCAGACTTCGTCGGCATCGACCTTCATCATCCGCGGCTTCGGCAACGGCGACAACAACTTTGGCGTTGAACCGTCCGTCGGCGTGTTCATCGACGGCGTGTTCCGTTCGCGTTCGGCCGGTGCCCTGTCCGACCTCAACAACGTGCAGCGCATCGAAGTCCTGAACGGTCCGCAATCGACCCTGTTCGGCAAGAACGCATCGGCTGGTGTGATCTCGATCATCACCCGCGAACCGCAGTTCGAATTCGGCGGCAGCGTCGAAGCCTCCTACGGTAATTTCAACAACCTGTTCCTGCGCGGCGACGTTACCGGTCCGATTACCGACAACATCGCCTTCTCGATCGACGGCAGCTATCAGAACCGCGACGGCACCGCTGAAATCGTCAACCTCGGGGTCGATCAGAACGATCGCAACCGCTGGTCGGCACGCGGCCAGTTGCTGATCGAGCCTAGCGCCGACTTCCGTATCCGCGCCATCGCAGACTATTCGCGCATCGACGAAGTGTGCTGCCAGGTCGGCACCGTAGTCGCCGGCCCGACGGCGCCTGCGCTCAATCTGCTGGGTGGCAATGTCCAGACTTTCGACACCTTCTTCGATCGCACCGCGAACCTGAACATCATTCCGGTCAACGAAGTCGACAACTACGGTGGATCGATTCAGATGGACTGGGAAACCGGTCCGCTGACCTTCACCTCGATCACCGCATATCGCGAACTGGACAACTTCTTCCGCTCGGACATCGACTACACCGGTGCCGACATCGCGGTGGAGCAGCGTGACCAGAAGGTTGAAACCTTCACGCAGGAGTTCCGCATCACATCGGACTTCGACGGTCCGATCAATTTCCTGCTCGGCGGTTTCTACTTCGACGAAACCATCACGCAGGAAAGCCAGATCGAAAACGGCACGCAAATCCGCGACTTCTTCGAAATCCTCGCCGGTGGTAACCCCGCCGACGTGCTGACTGGCGCGCCGAGCGTGTTCAACGGTGTGGAGCAGGCGCTGGGCCTGCCGCAGGAAAGCATCTTCCGCACTCCGCTGCTCACGAACGAGAGCTTCGCGATGGAAAACACCGCGTGGTCGATCTTCGGCACGGTCGATTTCGAGCCTGCTGACGGCCTCGTCTTCACCGTCGGATTCAACTACACCGACGACAGCAAGGACTTCGCTCTCAGCCAGAACAGCTTCGATCCGCTGGCGAACATCAACCTGGTCGATGCCTTCATCGTCGGCGGCATCGCTCAGGCGCTGCAGATCGCCCCGAGCCAGGTGACCCCGGCGGTCATCGCGAACTTCGCTTCGGGGGCACAGACTGCACCGATCTTCGCAGCTATCGCCGGTGCTGCTCAGGATCCGGCGCAGAACCCGCTGCTCGGCCTCCAGCCGTTCCAGTTCCAGCCGCCGTTCCTGGCGATCCCGAACGCGGTTGAAGACGGACGTACCCGTGATGACGAGTTCACCTATCTGCTGCGCGCATCGTATCAGATCTCGAACGAGGTGAACCTCTACGCAAGCTACGCCACCGGCTTCAAGGCGAGCTCGGTCAACCTTTCGCGTGACAGCCGTCCGCTGGGTACCGATTTCGTGGCGGGTCCGCGCGGATCGACGATCCTCGCTCCGTCCTCGCCGATCCTGAATGCAGGGCTGGCAACGCCGAACCTCGCGTCGGGTACCCGCTTCGCCGGACCGGAAGAGGCTGAAGTCTACGAAATCGGCATGAAGGCGCAGTGGGAGGGCTTCGGCTTCAACCTCGCGATCTTCGACCAGACGATCCAGGGCTTCCAGAGCTTTGCCTTCACCGGCACCGGCTTTGCTCTGCGCAACGCGGGTGAGCAGTCGGTCAAGGGCTTCGAATTCGATGCCACGATCGTTCCGACCGACGGCCTCGTGCTGACCTTCGCGACGACCTACCTCGATCCGCTGTTCGACAGCTTCCCGGGTTCGGTCGTGGGTGACCTCACCGGCCAGACCCCGGCAGGCATCCCTGAGTGGACGATCGCTACCAGCGCAACCCACACCCATGAATGGGACAGCGGGACGCGCCTGATCACGCGCATCGATTACAACCACGAGAGCAATGTCGACATCAACAACGGCCTGCCGACTTTCAACGCGGCTCTGGGCAACACCCGGATCTTCCGCCGCGAAGTCAATCTGGTGAACGCCTCGGTCACGCTGGCGCTCAACAACGGGCTCGAAGTGGGTGCATTCGCTCGTAACCTGCTCGACGACGAATACATCCTCACCGTGTTCGATGGTGTGGCGCAGTCCGGCACGGTTTCGGGTTACCCGAACGCGCCGCGCACTTACGGCGGTGTCGTGCGCTTCAAGTTCTGATCGCAGACAGACTTACAGGAACAAGGGGCTCCGCCAGCGATGGCGGGGCCCTTTTTCTTGGGCGTTGCATTGTCCGGGTGATTGTGCTGCATTTTCGAACGAGCGCTCATGCTCAATCAAGCGGGGGTCATTCATGCAATATGCCGGTTTCTGGATTCGGGTCGGAGCCTATCTGATCGATTTTGTAATCCTGTTCGTACTCCAGTTCGTCATCCTGATGATTTTTGGCGAATCTGTCTTCGATACGGGTGAAGCAAGCTTCAGCGCCGAAACATCTTCGACATCGCCGATTGTGAATGTGGTGCTTTTGGTTTTGGGTGTCGCCTATTTCGCCGGGCTGGAATCTTCCGCCAGGCAGGCCACGCCGGGCAAGATGGCGTTGGGCCTGATCGTAACCGATGTGAACGGGGGACGGATTTCTTTCCTGCGCGCCCTTGGGCGCTATTTCGCGAAGATCCTGTCCGGGATGATCCTGTTTATCGGCTACATCATGGTCGGTTTCACAGAGCGCAAGCAGGGCCTGCACGATATCCTCGCCAGCACGCTTGTGGTGAAGGGGCAGCCCGGAATGGTGGGTGTCGATCCGGATGTCTTTGCCTGATCGGCGCTAGACTTCCCTGAGCGCTTGGGCCGGTTTCGCCCGCAACAGCGGCAGCGAACCGCCCAGCGCAAAGGCCAGCACCATCACAAGCCCGACACCCAGCACGCTCAGCACCATGCCCCAATCGGGCAGCCAGTCGAATTCGAACAGCCGGGTGATGATCACCCAGGCGAGCGCCGACCCGAGGCCCAGCGCCACCAGCGCGAGCGAAGCGGCAATCAGACCATATTCCGCAAGTTGCAGCCCGAGTATCTGGCGGCGGCTTGCGCCAAGGACGCGCAGCACCACCGTATCGTATGTGCGCGCGGCACGTGCTGCAGCGATTGCTCCCATCAGCACCGCCAGACCGGCCAGCACCGCCACAGCGGCAGCAGCCAACGTCGCAAGGCCAACCTGTTCGAGCAGTGTGCGCGCCTGAACCAGCACTTCACCCACTTCGACAACCGAGCTTGACGGATATTCACGCACCAGCGCGCGCAGCAGCTCGCCGCGATCCTTGATATCGGCGGATTCGGGCAGATCGATCGTTGCCGATAGCTTGTGCGGGGCATCGGCAATCGCATTGCGCGAGAACACCAGAGTGAAGTTGAAACCCATCGTTTCCCAGTCGATTTCGCGCAGGTTCGCGATCCGGACATCGCGCTCGGTTCCAAGGATGCCGATGGTCAGCATGTCGCCGGGCTTCAGCCCGACCGCGTCGGCGAATTGCCTGTCGATCGAGACCAGCGGCTCGCCATTGTGGAACGGGCTCCACCATTCGCCATCGACCACACGGCTGCCTTCGGGCGCGGTGTCGGAATAGGTGATGCCGCGCTCGCCGCGCAGCGCCCATGCGCCTTCGGGAATTTCCTCCAGATCCGCCACCCGCTGCATGGCACCTTCGGGGCCATAGGCAAGGATTGCGCCGCGCATGGTCGGAACGGTGCGCAATTGCGCATCGGGGAAGGGCGTTTGCACCAGTTCGTAAAAGCGCGCTTCGCCTTCGGGGGGCAGGTCGATGACGACATAATCGGGTGCCTCGCGCGGGACGCGGGTCTGGATGTTGCCGTCGATCGCGCTCTGGATGGCGGCAAGCAGAACGAAAGCGGCGAGCCCGAACCCGAGGGCAGTGACCAGCGCCGATGTGGGAGCGCCGGGCCGGTGGATGTTGGCAAGCGCGGACCGGAGCAACGGATTTGAGGGGCGGGGCAGCTTGCGCGCGCCCCATTGCAGCAGCAGCCCCAGTCCCGCGAGCAGAGCCAGCGCGCCGCTTGCTCCGATCAGGAATCCTCCCGAAAGCAGGGGCTGTGCTGTCGTCAGCAATGCCAGCGCGCAAATCGCCAGGATGCCGATGCCGGTCGCGATCAATGCCCGCTTATCGCGCGCAAGCGGCACGATCCTGCTCCGCATCAGCGCCATCGCGGGGAAGCTGCGGGCCCGCAGCAGGGGCGCGGCGGCAAAGGCAAAAGCCACCAGCAAACCATAGGTGCCCGCGAGCAGCAAAGGAGCAGGCTCGATCACGAAGCCGCTCTCAACCGGCAGCAGCCCTTCGAGCGCGGCACTCAGGAGCGGTGTGACGAGAACGCCCGTTGCAAGGCCCAGCACGCTCCCCGCAAGGGCCGCGACGGCGATCTGCAAGGCGTAGATGCGCACGATATCGCGCGAGGATGCGCCCAGCACCTTGAGCGTGGCGATGCTGGCGCGTCTCTGGTCAAGATAGGAGGATACCCCGCCTGCAATGCCGATCCCCGCGATCACCAGCGCGGCAAGTCCGACCAGCGTCAGGAAATCGCTCATCTGGCGGACGAACCGGTCTGCGCCGGGTGAGGCGCGGTCACGGGTGCGGAAATCAAAGCCGGAATTGGGGAATGCCTCGGTCAGTTCCTCTTCCACCGCTTCCGGGTCGGCCGAGGCATTGTCAAAGGCGATGCGATACTTGCTCTGGTAAAGCGAGCCGGGCTGCACCAGCCCGGCGGCTGCGGGCACGCTGCGGGCGACAAGCACTGTCGGTCCGAGCTGGAAACCTTCGGAAAGGCGATCGGGCTCGTTGCCGATCACACCGGCTGCGCGCAGTGTCATGGTGCCGACGCGGAATTCATCGCCGACCTGAATGTCGAGCCGGTCCAGCGCGCCTTGCGCCAGATAAGCGTCATTGGCGGTCGGGGCGGCGGCTTCGCTGCCATCGGCGAGCGTGAAGCTGCCGAACAGCGGCCACTTGTCGTCAATCGCCTTCAGCTCGACGGGGGCGGCGGCATCATCGGTGCTGGCCATCGCCTGCATCCGGTAACCGCCCGAAAGCTCGCCATATTCGCCCAGCGCGATCAGTTCTTCTTCGGTCAGGTCGCGCTGCCAGACTTCAACCTCCAGATCGCCACCCAGAAGCTCGCGGCCGGACGATTGCAATTCCCGCTCGATCGATGCGGTCAGCGTGCCGATTGCAGCCAGCGCCGCCGTGCCCAGAAAGATACAGACAAGCAGCAGCCGCAAACCGCGAAAGCGCGCATTGAGGTCGCGCCGGGCGATGTTCCATGCCGCACCCCAGGACAGCCCTTGGTCCAACGCTTGCGTGCTCACTCGGCGGCCTCGGCAGCAGCTTGGGGGGCAGTGCTCCGCGTGTCAGAGACTATCACGCCATCGGCCATCGTCAGCACCCGTTCGCACTTTTCGGCGAGCTTGGGATCGTGCGTGATGATGAGCAGCGTCGCGCCGGTTTCGTCGCGACGGTCGAACAGCAGTTCGACAATCTCCTTGCCGGTGCTCACGTCGAGATTGCCCGTCGGCTCATCGGCGAAGATCAACTGCGGTCGCGGGGCGATGGCTCGGGCTATGGCCACTCGCTGTTGTTCACCACCGGAAAGCTGGGTGGGGTAGTGGCCGATGCGATGGCCAAGGCCCACCGCTTCGAGTTCGGCGGCGGCACGCGAGGTCGCGTCCTTGCTGCCCGCAAGTTCCATCGGAGTGGCGACATTCTCCACTGCCGTCATTGTCGGCAGCAGATGGAAAGACTGCAGTACGATCCCGATCCGGCCGCGACGCGCGGCTGCAAGGCCGTCCTCGTCGAGGTTCGAGAAATCCTGCCCGGCAACCGTCAGGCTGCCGCCTGTCGCCCGTTCAAGGCCGGACAGCACTGCCATCAGCGAGCTTTTTCCCGAGCCCGATGGGCCCAGCAGGGCCACAACTTCGCCATGTGCGATATCGAGATCGATCCCGCGCAGGATATCGACCGGCGCGTCGCTGCTGCCGAGCGTGAGGGTGAGATTGCGGGCCGAGATCGCGAAATCGACAGCCGAAGCGGAGGAGGGGGTTGAAGGCTTTGTCACTCAAACCAGATGGGCTAGGGGTGGGTTTCAAACAAGTACGAATTGGAAAGGTTCGCAGATCGCTATGGGTGTTTGGCAGAAACGCGTAAGGATCGCGGTTGGTTTCCCGGTCGCATTGGCGCTTGCCGCTTGTGGATCCGAAGCGCCGAGCGAGCCGGCCACTGGAGAGATTGCCGAGGACGAACTGGTGATCCCGGTAATGGGCGAACAGATCGATATTATCGCGTTCGGGGACAGCCTGTTTGCCGGATACGGCTTTGCCGACAAGAGCGACTCCTATCCTGCGAAGCTTGAGGCCGCCCTGCGAGCAAAAGGCATCAATTCGAGGATCGTCAACGCCGGGGTTTCGGGTGACACCACGGCAGCCGGACTGGACCGGCTCGAATTCATCCTCGACGCTCAGGCCGAAAAGCCGGACTTTTTCATCCTCGAACTGGGAGGCAACGATCTGCTGCGCGGGCTTTCCCCAGCGGAAACGCGCGCCAATTTCGATGCCATGCTTACCATACTGAGCGAACGCGACATTCCTGTCCTGCTCATGGGAATGCGCGCTCCGCCCAATCACGGTCCGGAGTATCAGGCACAATTCGACGCGATGTATGGCGAGCTTGCCGAGGAATATGGCACGGCGCTGATCCCGTTCTGGATGGAAGATATCTATCAGGACGCGTCGCTGTTCCAGTCAGACCGGATCCACCCGACAGAGGAGGGTGTCGAAGCGCTGGTTGCCTCGACTTTGGACGAGGTAATGGCCGCTCTGCCCGAAACCGACGAGGCTGAGGGCTAAAGCCGCTCCAGCGTCCCGCCGCTTACCCGCCAGATTGCCGCCTCGGCTTCGATGTCGGCGAAGGGGGCGAGTTCGGTTCCGGTCATCCAGATCTGCGCCTTGCCTTCGCGCAACCGGCGGTACAGTTCGATGCGACGCACCGGATCGAGATGCGCGGCCACTTCGTCCAGCAGCAGCACGCTTGGCCGACCCGACGAGGCCAGAACGCCATGCGCCAGTGTGATCGCGATCAGCATCGCTTTCTGTTCACCGGTGGAGCAGGAGGCGGCAGGTTGACCCGATCCCATCATCACCACTTCCAATTCGTCGCGGTGCGGGCCTGACAGGGCGCGGCCCGCTGCACGGTCACGCGGGCGCGCACGTGCGAATTCTGCCAAGAGCTCTTGCGGATCGATGGGGCCGCCGGGGCGATAGGTCAGGATCGGTCGGGCAAAGGGTTCGGGGGGCAGGGCAGAGAGCTCATCGGCCAGCAGAGCAATCAGACGCGATCGTGTCTGCGCGACCACGCTGCCATGCTGCGCCGCCTGCGCCTCGATTGCGTCGAGCCAGCGCGCATCGCTGCGATCCTCCAGCAGACGGTTGCGTTCGCGCAGCGCCGTTTCGAGGCTGTTTACCGACTTGGCATGGCCCGGCTCTATGGCCAGTGCCATCCGGTCAACAAACCTTCGCCGTGCGCCTGCGCTGTCAGTGAACAGTCCGTCCATCGCCGGGGTCAGCCAGGAAACGGCATGCCATTCGGACAAGGCGCCGGCGCTTGCGTCCGCGCCGTTGATCCGCACCAGTCGGCGGGAAGGGCGCTCCGCTTCGGTATAGGTGCCAATGCGCGCTGAAATCTGCCCCTGCTCGATCAGGCTGGCGCCAATGGCGAATGCTGCAGGCGGGGCATCAGGCGTGGTGCGCAGTGCCAGATCGGGCAATTGTGCGCGCCGCAATCCGCGCCCCGGGCTCAGCAATGAAATCGCTTCGAGCACATTGGTCTTGCCTGCGCCGTTTTCGCCGACGAGCAGATTGAAATGCGCTGTGTCGGCGAGCTCGCTGCTCGCGTGATTGCGGAAATTGCTGAGGGTGATTTTCGTCAGCGCCATGGTCTTTCGACCGCCTAGCACGCGCCGCGCGAAAGGCCAGCGATAGCGAAGTTTGCAGTATCCATGCGGGGTGAGAAATAGCCAATCCCAAGAGATGGGAAAAATTCCCAACCTTTCGGATTGATGAACGGGTCATTCAGTCAGCGCGAGTCGAAAAACCCCGGATTTCCGCCATTTTTCGAGTTTGGCACACCTCCTGCAAAGTATTTGGCATCCCCGGGATGGCCCCGCGGAAACACAAAGACCACTCACTCAGGAGACCAAAAATGTTTGCTACCGACCTTTCGAACCGTTTCGCAGCTGCCGCTTTCTCGCTGGTTATCACCGCTGCCATGATGGCCTACGCCATCGTCCCCGCAACCCCCTCGCTTGCCTGATTTCAGACAGCGCACTCAATCAAAGGACCCCCTTCATCATGTTTACCAGTGAAACTGCCAATCGCCTGTTCGCCGCCGCGTTTTCGGTGATCCTCACCGCCGGCGTCTTCGCTTACGCAATCATTCCCGGCAGCCCCGCAATCGTCTGATCTGACACTCTCAAGCAAAGGAAACCCAAATGTACTCGTTCTTCGAACTTTCTGGCACGAACGGCGCCCGCATTGCCGCGGCCGCAGGTTCGCTGATCATCACCATCACCCTGATGGCCACCGCCATCGTCCCGGCCAGCCCCGCTGCCACTTTCACCCTTGGAGCCATCGCATGAGCAATCTGACCCACAACAATGGCCGTCCCCCGCAGAGCGGCTTCACACTGGACAAGCGTGACGGCAAGATTTTCGGTGTGTGCGCAGGACTTGCGAATTGGTCGGGCGTTGATGCCCTGATCTGGCGGCTCGGCTTTGTCGGCCTTACGCTGGCAGGCTTCGGACTGCCGATCCTGATCTACCTCGCGATCGCATTCATCGCGGACTGATCTTGGCGCAAAGAAAAGCGGCTCCCGGTTTTCGGACCGCCAAGACCGATCTGATAGAACCGGGAGGGGCCAGCAGGCCCCTCTCTTTTTGTTTGCGCGGCGTCCGCGATCACATCGCGCTGATGCCGCCATCCAGCTTGAGTTCGGCACCTGTCATGAACCGGCTTTCGTCGCTGGCAAGATAGACCACCGCATTGGCGATATCGTTCGGCTCGCCGACGAACTTCAGCGGAATCTGACGGGCGAGCTTCCCCATCAGCACATCCTTGTCCAGCTGATGCGCGCGCGCCGTGCCATCGAGGATCGGCGTGTCGACAAAGGTCGGGTGCACCGAATTGCAGCGGATCTGCATGTTCTTCTTCGCACAATGCAGCGCGATCGATTTCGACAGCATCCACACACTGGCTTTTGACGCATTGTAGGCGGGCATTGTGTCGCTGGCGATCAGCCCGGCGATGCTCGAGATATTGATGATCGATCCCGGAGCGTGTTCGCGCATCAGCGGCAGCGCCTTCTGGCAGCCGTGGAAGATCGAATTGACGTTGATGTCGAAACAACGCTGCCAGTCCGCGAAAGTGCAGTCCTCGATATTGCCCGGAACTCCGATGCCGGCGTTATTCACCAGCACGTTGAGCCCGCCCAGATGTTCGCGGGCCGCATCGACGGCGGCTTCCCATTGGGCCGGATCGGTCACGTCATGCGCGATGCTGAAGGCTGTGCCTGCGCCCATTTCGGCATTGACGATAGCGGCCGTTTCGGCTGCTCCGTCGCCGTTGATGTCGGTCGCGAGAACTCGCGCGCCTTCCTGCGCGAGCCGGATGCAATGCGCCCGGCCAAGTCCCTGGGCACCGCCCGTCACCAATGCGAGCTTGCCTTCGCAACGTTTCGTCATTTCAATTCCTCTCCCAGATATTCAGGTGTCATCAGCATCGCGATGCGCACGTCGACGCCGTGACCGGCTTTACGCCAGCGTGCGACAAAGCCGCCAAGCTCGCGCAGCGCCACGCGATGCACATTGATGTTCTCGCTATCGGTCCCGCCGCCTTCGCTGACCTTTGTCAGGCCGGTGGCGCGCAGCAGTGTGAAACTTTCAGAGACCATTCCTGGCGAGGAATAGAATTCGCCCAGCACCTCCATCCTTTCGGCGTGGTATCCGGTTTCTTCCTCCAGCTCGCGGATCGCGGCATCAACGGCCAATTCGCCTTCGCTGCCTTCATCGTCGCCGACGAGGCCTGCCGGGATTTCGAGGCAGAAACGGCCCAGCGGAACGCGATACTGGCTGACGAGGATGACGTGCCGCGTGCCGTCGGGGTCTTCATCAATCGCGATGATCGCCGCGGCCCGGATACCGCGTGCCCGGCCGACATATTCCCAGCGTCCGCGGGTCTTGGCGGTGATGAAGCGCCCTTGCCACATCACCTCTTCGGGCTTGTCCGCGTCGGGATCGCGGATCAGTTCAAATTCACTCATGGGAGAGGGGCCTAGACTTCGATCAGGCGATCGGGAAGCTCGTTTTCGTCTTCATCCCCGCGTGGGAAGTGCTGCGCCAGAACGAAGCCCACGTCGCGCACACCCACGGCAAGCCCTTCGGCGATATGCCCGCGTTTGATATGCGCCAGCATGTCGCCCATCGCTTCGCCCCAGACTTCGGCATCGACCTTTTCGGCGATGGAGCGATCTGCCACGATTTCTGCCCGGTGTTCGGACATGGAAAGATAGATCAGCACGCCGGTGCGCCCATGGGTACGGCGCTCTGCACCGACCTTGAAATGCTTGATCGCCTGCTCGTGGCAACGCGCTGTCTTGACCGGGGCCGGGATCAGCAGAAACCGCAGCGGGTCCCATTGCTGCACCGCCCAGGACACGACAAACGCAATCAGGCCGAGGGCGATCGTCATGCTGGCGAGTTCGCCGGTGGTCCATTCATGACTCCAGCCGCCGATCAGCGCATCCCACAGATCGAGAAAGGGCTGAGGGAAGGCTGCAAACGCGCTCATGGCGGTAAAGGATATCGCCGCCGCCCAAAGCAGCGCGACATCGGTGTAGCCGTCGGAGCGATCAGCCAGAACTGTCAGGATTTCGCCCGAGGTGTTCAACTCTGCATCGGCGACTGCAGCCGAGACGGTCTTGTGCTGGTCTTCAGTCAGATAGCCCATCGCTTACCACCCCCCGGAGGCGCCACCGCCCCCGAATGATCCGCCACCGCCGGAAAAGCCGCCGCCGCCGCCAAAGCCGCCACCGCCGCCCCAGCTGCTGCCCCCGCTGCTTCCGCCGGACATGGCGCCGCGAGCGATCGCGCTGCCGATTTCCCAAAGGATGATGTTGGATGCGACATCGGCAGCGTCATCGACCCGGTCACCCCACGGGCCCTTGCCCTTGGAGCGATAGCGCCTGCGCCTGCGGCTGCCGCGAATGATCGGCAGCACGAAGAAGAAGAACATGAAGCCCAGCCAGATCAGCCCGCCGACAGGGAAGCCGCCATCGCTCTTGCGCTCCGCAGTCGCCTCGCGATTGAGCTGCGCTGCTTCTTCGGGCGTGAGCTGCAGGACCTGGATGATCGCGTCAGTGCCAGCCATGATCCCGCCGGGGAAATCCCCGTCACGAAAACGCGGAATGATGAAATTCTGGATAACCAGTGCGGAATAGGCATCGGTCAGATAGCCTTCGAGGCCGTAGCCAACTTCGATCCGGACCTTGCGGTCGTTCGGAGCGACGAGCAACAGCGCGCCATCATTGCGTTCCGCATCGCCAATCCCCCATGCACGGCCCAGCTGGTAGCCGTAATCGGCGATGTCATAGCCTTGGAGATCGGGTATCGTGGCGACAACCAGTTGGCGCTGGGTTTGGGCCTCAAGCGCCTCCAGCTTGGTGGTCAGCTCCGCCTCCTGCTGAGGAGACAGCAGATCGGCATTGTCGACCACACGCCCCGTCAATGCCGGGAATTCCGGCTGGGCATAGGCTTGCGCCGGTAGCAAGATTGCCAGCAGCGCAAACAGCGCTGCCAGCACCATGTTCAGGCTACGCTTCACCGCGCTTAATTCGACGTCATGTCGATGGTCGGCGCGACCTCGGCACCTTCCGTCACGGCGGTGTAGGGCTCCATTGGCTCCGCACCGTGGATGATGTTCGCGCCGATCGTGTCGGGGAAGGTGCGGATCGTGGTGTTATATTTGCGCACCGCTTCATTGTAGTCGCGGATGGACACGGCGATGCGGTTTTCCGTCCCTTCGAGCTGGCTCTGCAGCGCGAGGAAGTTCTGGTTCGATTGGATCTGAGGATAGGCTTCGAAGCTTGCGAGCAGGCGGCCGATACCCTGGCCAAGCTGGCCTTGTGCCTCGGCGAATTCCTGCATCTTTTCGGCATCGCGCAGGTCGTCAGTCGAGATGTTGATGCTGCTTGCACGGGCGCGCGCTTCGGTCACCCCGGTCAGGATTGCCTGCTCGTTCTGAGCCGCGCCCTGAGCGACTTCGACAAGGTTGGGGATGAGGTTGGCGCGTCGCTGGAACTGCGCCTCTACATCGGCCCACTTGGCTTTGGCCTCTTCTTCTGCCGCAGGGACGGAATTGATGCCGCAAGCGGCCAGCGTGAGAGAAACGGCAGCGACCACGATGCCGCGCCCGAAATTACGCAAATTCATGAGTATCCCTCCAACAAAGAAGCGCCTGACCCGTGATCGGGCGACGCAAGATGTCCTGTATTGCGGATATAGCACACCGCATCGACCTTTCAAGGATCGAGCCACGTAAATGGGGTGCTTGGCAAAACGGGGCCAACCTGCGAATGCCTTAGTTCCAGAGCGAGAAGATAGGGGATCACGATGCTCAACGAATTCAAGGAATTCATTGCCAAAGGCAATGTCATGGAACTGGCGGTTGCAGTGATTATCGCGGGAGCTTTCGGGACGATTGTCACATCGCTTACGCAGGATGTGATCATGCCGGTGGTCGGCTATATTTTCGGCGGCGCGGATTTCTCCAGCTACTTCATCCTGCTGAGCGCACCCGAAGGCTACGAAGGATCGATGACCGACTATGCCGCCCTGAAAGAGGTAGGGGCCGCGATGATCGGGTATGGCGCGCTGATCACCACGGCGATCAATTTCGTGATCCTTGCCTTCATCATCTTCCTGCTGGTGCGCTATGCCAACAAGGTGACGGCGCAGTTTGAAAAGAAGCAGGAAGAAGCCCCGGCTGAACCTGCCGGGCCGACCGAGATCGAGCTGCTCATCGAGATCCGCGACGCCCTGAAGAAGTAGCGATACCTGCCTTTGCCCGGCGGCTCGTCTGGTCGCCGGGCGAAGTCTGGGCGCTGTTCGTCCTCGATCCGGCCCTTCGGTCGGCCCGAGTGGCGCGTATGCATATCGTCAGATTCGCGTGTGCACGCCCTTTGCTAGGACGGCGCGATGAAACCGACTGTCACACAATTTGTCGATCCCGACGGGCAATCGACGCGCCTCTCGGCTGCAATTGATCTGGTCATCGTCGTCGCGGTGCTTGTGATCGTGAAACAGGCCTTGCTGCCATATACATTCGTATTCGCGGGACCTGCATCGACGCTGTCGGCGATGATCGTCGGCACGGTTCTGCTTTATCGCCGTGGTCTCAAATGGAGCGATCTGGGCTTCCGCTGGCCGAAAAGCTGGCTTGCGGTGCTGGGGTGGTCGGTCGTAATCTTCATCGCCTTCCTCGTCACGGTCGCCGGCGCAAGCGCGTTTGCGAATCTGTTCTTCGAAGATGTCGGGACCAGCGGACGGTTCGATTTCGTGCGCGGCGATCTGGCCGCCTATCTCCTGATCATGCTGGTGGTGTGGACTCACGGATCGTTCTTCGAAGAACTGCTGTTCCGCGCTTTCATCATCACCAAGTTGTCCGATACTCTGGGCGGCATGCGCGGTGCAGGCATTCTCGCCGCCATCGTCGCGGCGGTGTTTTTCGGCTATCGCCATTATTACTATCAGGGGATGAACGGGGCGATTGTGACGGGCGCGATCGGATTGCTGTTCGGACTGATCTATCTGCGCCTCAGGAACACGACGATCTTGCCGCTGATCCTTGTTCACGGTGCGGCAAATACCATTGGCCAGACCAGTCGCTATCTCGGTTGAAGCGAGTAACGCGCCCAGCCTGCTCACTTCTCATTCAGCAATTTGACGCTATATAGGCAGCGTCGGGCAACCGACTATGGCGATAAATTGCTGCGTGCAATAGGCACAACGGACCCGGGGGCAGTACCCGGCGGCTCCACCATAAATCCCGGAATTCCGGGACTTTTGACGGGGCCGAACTAGGATCGACGTGGGCTGAAAAGCGTAGTTTTTGCCCGGGCTGAGTAACCCGTAAAACTGTTCAAAACTCATAAGTGCCAACGATAACGAAGCACTCGCAATCGCTGCGTAATCTGACGGCCTAACGGCCTGATCTTACAAAGCCTATGCGCGGTTGGACCCACCGGGCAACAGAAGCGGATTCCGGGGGCCCGGGGGGGCCTAGCAACAGAACCCCCCACCAATTTTTTCGGCCACGACACTTCTGGGGACAGGTTTGCGCATTCCATTTCTGGCCGCAGGACTGGTGATGATGCTGGCAGCTCCGATGGCAGGCAGCGCATCGGCTGAACCATATCAGCATTATCTGGCGCGGCTGCGGACGATCTGTTCGGTCGAATGTCTTCAACCCAAGCAATTTCAGCGAACCGCCCGGAAACGGGATGCGGAAAGCCAGGGCGAGATGGCGATCATCATGGATGTCGCCGATGTGCAGCGCGTTGGTGACAGGTTGGAACTTTACAATCTCGATACGCAGGCCTCCCCCTTGGAAGAGGTGGAAATTCTCGGTTCGGCGGGAATTGATACCTCAAGCCGTTCGGGCATCGGTGCCTTGCCGCGCGGGCGGCAGACCACCCGTCATCCCAATGTGATTGTTGTTGAAATCGACCAGGAGACGCTGTTCGACCTGCTCAACATCGTGGCGCCGTCGGGTCAGATCTCGGGTGATCGAAACCGCGAAACGGGCATCGTTGTCGAAGGTGAGCGCGATCAGGAATTCATCGAACCAAACCTTAGCGAGCTAAGATCGTTTTTCCGCAATCGCCGGATCGTGGCGCGTGGAAGTCCGCGGCTGGAAGTCGCGACTGTCGGAGCCCGGCGCGATTTCCGGCGCAAGCAGGTCACGCTGGAATTGAGGGATGCCCGCAACCTCGCCATGCTTCCGCGCTTTGACGAGAATGGCGAACCGATCTTGGCCGAATAGCGAGTTACTGCGCCTTTTGCTCGATGCTGGCCTTCAGTTCGGCGAGTTCCTTCTTCACCCTGAGCGAGTCGAGAATCGCAGCACCGGCAAGGAAAACGGCGCCGGTCGCGGCGAAGAACAGCGCCACACCCCAGCCGCCCGGATATTTGTCGAGATAGGCCGAGCCGCGTGCGGTTGCGCCAAGGGCGAGGGCGTAAATGATCACGAAGGCTTCAAGCCTGTTCTTGATCACAAACAGCCGACCGATCTTGCGCAGCATCACCACTCCAAAGGTTAATCCAGTTCAGAGCAAACCCTGTGCCAACGACGCATTGGTGCAGGGTGCACTGGTTAACGTGGATTGAAGTGTAAGCCGATCCGACGCGAACGCAATCGCGTTAACTCTCATTCTTTTCCGCGCGGAACGATCAGTGCAATTCTTCCAGTTCGAGCACGGTCAAAAGCGCCGCTCTCGCGGCGATGACTTGCGCGGCCAGAGCCTCGCTGCCGATGTCCGCCGGGTCGATCTGTTCGGGCCAGGTCCGGCCAATCACTTCCTCGATCCGGTCGGCCTTGGCTTCGTCGAGCAGAAATCGGGGGTCGACCGTCGCAGGGTCGCAAACCACGCGCAGGCGCAGACAGGCCGGGCCGCCGCCATTGGCCATTGATTGCCGTACATCAACGGGGATCACTTGGCGGATCGGGCCGTTGCCGGCCATCATGCTTTCGCAATAGGCCCAGACTGATGCGCTTTCGCGGCATTCTTCGGGGACGATCAGTGCCATCGATCCGTCGGGCAGCGTCAGCAATTGCGCATTGAAGAGGTAAGTCCGGATCGCTTCCTGGAGGGTGACCGCGGAGCTGGGCACTTCCACCACTTCGAGCGCGGGGAAGGCGGCGCGGATCGCGTCATAGGCGCCCTGCTGGTCGGCAAAGGCTTCGGCATGGGTGAAAAGAACCTGCTCATTGGCGACCGACACCACGTCATTGTGGAACGCGCCAGCCTCGATCGCTGCCGGGTTCTGTTCGATGAAGACGCACTTTTCAGGATCGAGCCCGTGCGCACGGGCGACCAGACGGCTCGCCTGTTCGTGCTGGCGTGCGGGGAAGCGGCCCCCCGGTCGACCGTAAACGAACACCTCGACCCCGGCAGCACCGTGCCCTTCGCAAAAACGCATGTGGTTGGCCGCGCCTTCGTCTCCGAAAGTGGGCGGGACCGGACCATGCACTGCGAAGTGGCGGGAGTCGGCAAAGGCGATGTCGAGCTGACGCTTTGTATCGGGCCATTCCTGCGCGCGATGCAGCATGGTGACCAGATTGGCAGGTGACAGATGGCAGCGCCCGTCGGCGGTGTCCGGCGCGGGGCTGACCGTTGCGGCATTGGCAGTCCACATCGACGATGCCGACCAAGGGGCTGCGCGCAAAGCCGCATCTTCCGTGCCGTCATAGGCCAGCACTTGTTGAAGCAGGACGTTCGGCCGGGGGAGCGGAAGCAGGAAACCCTGAACGCCCAGCCGCGCCAGATTTCCGCGCATCTTGGCGATCCCTTGGAGTGCGGCCGCGCGCGGATAGGAGGCATCGCCCTTGTGACTGGCGCTGGCGATATTGCCGAGGCTGAGGCCCGCGTAATTGTGCGAAGGGCCGACGATGCCGTCGAAATTGATCTCCACAAGGCTCATCGCGCGACACTCCAGATCATGTCTCCGTCTTTCACGTTGAGCGCATCAGCCGCAGCCGCGTCGATGGCAATACCGCCTTCGCCGTCGAACTTGCGCGCGCCGTAGCAGGCACGGAAAGTTTCGAGCCGCCCCGTCGCCAGAATCGCCCGCTCGCCTTCGGCCAGATCATGCGACATTAGCTTGGCCTCGACCGAATTCTTCACGCTCGTCACTTCGTCCGTGCGGGCCACCATGGTCGGCCCCCCGTCGAAGATGTCGACATAGCCTTCGTAGTGGAAGCCTTCGTTCTCCAGCATGCGCATGGCAGCACGTCCGGTGGGGTGGGGTACGCCGATCACGCTGCGGGCGTCCTCCGAAAGCATGGAGACATAGACCGGATGCTTGGGCATCAGATCGGCGATGAACTGGTTGCCGTTGATCGCGTTGAAATAATCCGCTTCCTGAAACGACATGCCGAAAAAGCGACCGGCCACACCGTCCCAGAACGGGGAACCGCCGCGTTCGTCGATGATCCCGCGCAATTCGGCCAGAATGCGATCGGCAAAGCGTTCACGATGCATGGCGACAAAGAGATAGCGTGATCGCGCCAGCAACAGGCCGAGCCCGCCTGCGCGCTCATTGGGATGAAGGAACAGCCCGCCGACCTCGCTCGACCCTTCGAGGTCGGTGACGAGGCTGAGCAGTTCCGCGCGAACGGTTCGGTCAAGCGCCTGCGAATACTGGGTCAGCGTGTTGAGGCGATAGGAATAGAACGGCCATTGTTGCCCCACCATTGTCATCAGCTGACACGTACCCGCGACCTTGCGGGTCTGGAGATTTTCCAGGACCAGCACGAACTGTTCGTCAACCAGTGCGTCTTCGGTGTTGGCAAAGGCTTCCGCCGCGCGTTCAAGCTTCGCGCCCAGCGCCTTGCGATCAGGCGGCAGGTTGGTGAAGCCGCCGCCGGTCAGCTTGGCCATTTCGTAAAGGTGTTCCAGATCGGAAAGGCGCGCAGCGCGAAGGCGAAAGCTCAAATGGGTGCTCCCTAGAATTCGAAGTTCGAAAGGCGTTCGATCACGCGCGCCGAAAGAGCGGCGCGCTCTGCCAGGCTGGCGGTGATCAGGAATTCGTCGGCCGAATGGATCGCGCCGCCACGCACGCCCATCGTGTCGACGACGGGTACGCCGCAAGCAGCGATGTTGTTGCCGTCGCACACGCCGCCGGTTGATTGCCAGCGGATGTCCTGACCCAGTTCGGCGCCGCATTCACGCACAAGATCGAACAGTTTCTGCGCCTTGTCATCCACCGGTTTGGGCGGCCGTGTCACCCCGCCGTGGCGGTGAATCGACACTTCGTGTTCCCGCTCGATCGCGCTCAGCACCTTGGCGAGTTCTGTATCAAACCCTTCCATCGCCGATGTCGATTTGGGACGGATGTTGAATCGTAGAACCGCGTGGTCGGGCACGACATTGTTGGGCCCGCCGCCTTCAAGTTTGGCGGGATTGATGGTGATGTCCTCGCGCTCCATCGCCTTCAGCCGCAGGATCAGGTCGGCTGCGGCGACCAGAGCGTTGCGCCCTTCATGCGGATTGCGGCCGGCGTGCGCGCTCTTGCCGCTGAAAGTGATCGAATAATTGCCGGTTCCCCCGCGAGCGTGGGCAAGCGTCCCGTCGGGCAAGGCTGCTGGTTCATAAGTGAGCGCGGCCAGCTTGCCACGCGCCATCTCCGCGATCAGATCGGCGCTGGCGAGCGACCCGGTTTCCTCGTCCGAATTGATCAGCACGTCATAGCCCAGAGATCCGGCGCTGGCCGTCTGCTCAAAGGCCATCAGAGCGTGCAGCATCACGGCTATGCCGCCTTTCATGTCGGCAACGCCGGGGCCGTTGAGGACGCCGTTCTCGAGCCAGCGTTGATGCTGGAACGGGTGGTCTGCCGGAAAAACGGTGTCCATATGCCCGGTCAGAAGGATGCGACGGTTCGCTTGGGGGCGGACTTTGACGACAAGATGCTTGCCATGCGGCTTGGCAAATTCGCTGCCGTCAGCCGCGATCGCGGTGACAGGCCCGGGATCGACAAGGCTGATCTCGCCGGGCAGCACGGAAAAGGCCTTGCTCAAGGCATCGGCCTGCCGGGCCAACCCTTCAAGATTGGCGGTACCGGTGTTGATCGCCGACCATTCCCGGACTTGATCCAGCATGGCGTCGGCATCGATGGAAAGGGGCGTTGTGCGCGTCATTGGCAAAAGGTCTTAGCGGGCGAATTCGCGCCTTCCAACCCGTTGCAATCTGCCCTCCACTTGGCCATAGACGCGCTGTCCTCCTCCCCGGGAACCGATCTGATCGATTCATGAGGACGCCAATGACAAACATGACTGATCGCGCAGGTCTTTCGATTGACGAAAGGCTGGCGGATTTCCTTGAAACGCAGGTGCTTGCCCCGCTCGGGCGCGATGCGGCGGCATTCTGGGACGGCTTTGCCGCAGTCCTTGCCGAGTTTGCGCCGCGCAACCGCGCGCTGCTCGCCAAGCGTGAGGAAATCCAGCGCCAGATCGACAGCTGGCATATCGCGCGCAAAGGCAAGCCGCATGACCCGGCCGAGTATCAGGCCTTCCTCCGGGAAATCGGCTATCTCGTGCGAGAACCGGATGACTTCCAGATCGGCACGCAGAACGTCGATCCGGAAATCGCCACCATGGCAGGCCCGCAGCTCGTGGTGCCGATCCTCAATGCGCGCTTTCTGCTGAACGCGGCCAATGCGCGCTGGGGGAGCCTTTATGACGCGTTCTACGGCACAGATGCGCTCGATGCGCCGCCTGCAAAGCCCGGCGGCTATGACGAGGCGCGCGGCGCGGCGGTGATCGCGCGGGGGCGGCAATTTCTTGATCAGGCCTTGCCGCTGGTCGACCAGAGCTGGGCCGATCTGAAGGACGAACATGACGGCAAATTGCAGGACGAAAACCAGTGGGTCGGCTTTACCGAAAAGGGCCTGCTGTTCCGCAACAACGGCCTGCATATCGAAGTGATCTTCGACCGATCGACACCCGTAGGCGCGAGCGACAAGGCCGGGATAGCCGACATCATGGTCGAATCCGCGCTCACGACGATTGCCGATTGCGAGGATTCGGTCGCGGCGGTGGATGCCGAGGACAAGCTGCTGGCCTACACCAATTGGCTCGGAATTATCCGCGGCGATTTGCAGGAAAGCTTTGAAAAGGGTGGGCGTACGCTAACCCGCAAGCTCAACGGCGACAAAAGCTACAAGGACAGCTCCGGCACCGAGCACAGCCTGCCGGGACGCAGCCTGATGTTCGTGCGCAATGTCGGCCACCTGATGACCAACCCGGCGATCCGCCTGGCTGATGGCAGCGAAGTGCCCGAAGGCATAATGGATGCCGTCTTCACCAGCGCGATCTCGACGCTCGATGTCGAAGGCCATGCGAAATACGGCAACTCGCGCCACGGCTCGATCTACATCGTGAAGCCCAAAATGCACGGGCCTGAGGAATGCGCCTTCACCAACGATCTGTTCGATGCGGTGGAGGATCTGCTCAGCCTTCCCCGCCACACGATAAAGGTCGGCGTGATGGACGAGGAACGCCGCACCAGTGCCAACCTTGCCGCCTGCATTCATGCCGTGCGTGATCGGATCGTCTTCATCAACACCGGTTTCCTTGATCGAACGGGCGATGAAATCCACACCTCGATGCAGGCCGGGCCGATGATGCGCAAGGGCGCGATGAAGGGTTCGGACTGGCTGAAAGCCTATGAAGCGCGCAATGTCGCCATTGGCCTGAAGCATGGGCTTTCTGGCAAGGCGCAGATCGGCAAGGGCATGTGGGCCGCGCCTGATCTGATGGGGCAGATGATGGTCGAGAAAATCGGCCACCTGCGCGCCGGGGCGAACACGGCCTGGGTACCGTCCCCCACCGCCGCGACGCTGCACGCGCTGCATTACCACCAGCTCAATGTGTTCGAGGTGCAGAAAGACCTTCCCGAGCCAATGGGCCTTGATGCGCTGCTTTCGGTCCCGCTGGCCGAAGGCGCGAACTGGTCCGAGGATGAATTGCGCGAGGAACTCGACAACAATTGCCAGGGCTTGCTCGGCTATGTGGTGCGCTGGGTCGACGCCGGAGTTGGCTGTTCCAAAGTGCCCGACATTAACGACGTCGGCCTGATGGAAGACCGTGCGACGCTGCGCATCTCCTCGCAGCATATCGCCAACTGGCTGCTGCACGGCGTGGTGAGCGAGGGAATGGTCATGGACAGCCTGACCCGCATGGCCGCCAAGGTTGATGCGCAGAATGCGGGCGACCCCGCCTATACGCCGCTAATCGGCAATGAGGACGGCCCGGCATTCAGCGCGGCAAAGGACCTGATCTTCAAGGGCGTCGAACAACCGAGCGGCTACACCGAGCCACTGCTGCACCAATGGCGGCAGGTGAAGAAAGCAAGGTAGGGCGCGCGTCCGAAACGCCTATCGCTAATTCACATCAAACCGCCCGTAGATCGGGGTTCCGCCAGTCAGGTGCGCTTCGACGAAATCAGCAGTGCGTTCGAGCAGGGTCTGCCCTTCGACGGTGTTGGTGAAGGTGCCGGTTGCGCCAAATCCGTGCCCGGCGCCGTTCACAGTGTAGAGTGCAAAGCTCACCGCGACCACGTCGGCTCGGT
The DNA here is from genome assembly GCF_036322605.1 of Erythrobacter sp. Dej080120_24. Lineage (GTDB taxonomy): Bacteria > Pseudomonadota > Alphaproteobacteria > Sphingomonadales > Sphingomonadaceae > Erythrobacter > Erythrobacter aurantius. The sequence continues at coordinate 2,715,638 of NZ_AP027262.1, read as the reverse complement.
TGGTAAGATCGACTGCTTCCTTGTAATCCACTGTTGCATCATTGGTGCCGTGGATCACGAGGAACGGCGCTTCGCCCACCTCAAGGTCGCTGTCGCGGAACAAGCCGCCCCAATAATCCACCACCACGCGCGGTTCGGGTCGCTGGATGCCGAACTGGTTGAGACCATAGCCCACCTGCAGCACGGTGTAAGCGCCTGCGGATGAGCCCCAATAGGCGATCCGGTCTGTATCAACGCACAAATTATCCTGATTGGCATCGAGGAAGCCGAGCGCCGCCACCGTGTCCTCGAAAGCGGCTGCAATTGCATCGAGGCGCGGTTCGTTCGGATCGCCGCCGCCCGCTGCCACGATATCATCGACCACATCGACGAAGGGCTGCGATGGCAGCGGATCGTCGGGGTCGAGCCGGTACTGGATTGAAACGACATTGATCCCGCGTGGAATCATGGCCTCGGCGATTGCATTCACATTGGAACCGGCTTTGTTGCCGCTCGTAAATCCGCCGCCATGAACAAACAGCACAGTTGGCCGGTTAGCGCTGCACGCTTCATCGGGTGCGTGAAGATCGAGAAACAGAGGTTTTGCACCGTTTACGGTTGCGCCTTCGCCGTACTGGATGTCCGAAGTGAGCGCGATTGCCGCGCCTGTCGGCGTGGGGCTGGGCGTGGGCGAAGGACTTGGACTTGGTGACGGCGCATTCGTAGTCGGCAAGGGTGCTGCATCTTCGCCTCCGCAAGCAGCGAGCGACGCGCTCGCCAGTGCCAAGAACGAAACGGGGGCCACCCTAAACCTGGCGATCATCCTCAATTCCTATGTCTATGATCCGGTCAAACAATCTGTTGACTGCACTTCAACCAAAATCGCCGCGATTGGCCAGTATCGATTTGTCGCGACATGTCGCCTTAACCAAGCGACCGGGCTAGCCCCACAAATTCCGCCACGCTGACAGTTTCAGCCCGCCGGGTCTCGTCGATGCCAAGCGATCCAAGTGCGTCCAACGCACCCGGCACGCCCTTCAAACTCTGGCGCAGCATCTTGCGGCGCTGGCCGAAGGCGGCTTCGGTGAGGCGTTCCAGCGTCCGCGCCGAGACGCCTTCGGGTGCGGCGGCTGGCGTCACGTGAACAATCGCGCTCATCACCTTGGGGGGAGGGGTGAAGGCGCTGCGGTGGACTTTCATCGCGAGCTTGGCGGTGGCGCGCCACTGGGCGAGCACAGCAAGGCGTCCATAGGTGGAACTGCCGGGCTGCGCGACGATGCGCTCAGCCACCTCGCGCTGGAACATGAGGGTCAGTGATTGCCACTGCGGTGGCCAGGCTTCACCGCCGAGCCAGCGCACGAACAGCGCGGTCCCGACATTGTAGGGAAGGTTGGAGAGGACATGGAACGGCTGCCCGTTCATCAAATCCCCGTGATCCAGCTTCAGCGCGTCGCCTTCGATCACCTTGAGTTGGCCGGGGAACGCCTCCCCAAGCTCCTCCAGCGCAGGCAAACACCGGCGGTCCATTTCAATCGCGGTGACATTCGCGCCCGCACGCAAAAGCGCCCGCGTCAGTCCGCCCGGACCGGGGCCGACCTCCAGCACCTGCTTACCGGCAAGATCGCCCGGAAGCGCGGCGATGCGGCTCAGCAATTGCTCGTCGAGGAGGAAATTCTGCCCCAGAGCCTTAGACGCGGAAAGGCCGTGGCGCTGAATGACATCGCGGATCGGAGGGAGGGTGGTCACGCCTTTCCGCTCCGCGCCTTCGCCATTTCGCCTGCCATACGGATTGCGGCAATCATCGCGCCTGCATCCGCCTTGCCCTGTCCGGCGATGTCGAAGGCGGTGCCGTGATCGGGCGAGGTGCGGATGATCGGCAGGCCAAGCGTTACGTTGACCCCGGCATCGAATTCCAGCGCCTTGATCGGGATCAGCGCCTGATCGTGATACATGCAGAGCGCCACGTCATAGGTCGGGCGCAGCAGCGGCGTGAACAGCGCATCGCCGGGTACTGGCCCCGCCACATCCAATCCCTGTACGCGCAAGGAAGCGATGGCGGGTTCGATGGTCCGCGATTCCTCGTCGCCGAACTTCCCATCCTCGCCCGAATGCGGGTTTAATCCCGACACGGCGATGCGCGGGTTGGCGATGCCGAAATCGCGCTTAAGAGCGGCGGCTACGATCTGCGCTTTGTGGACGATGAGTTCGGGCGAAAGCAGGGTCGGTACTTCTGACAGGGCGACATGCACCGTTAGCGGAACCGTGCGCAGCGTCGGCCCGGCCAGCATCATCACCGCATCATCAGGTGCCATCCCGCAGGCTTCCGCGAGGAATTCGGTCTGCCCAGGATATTCGAAGCCGACCTTGGCAAGCTGGGCCTTGCTCACAGGCGCGGTAATGACCCCTGCCGCGTCGCCAAGGATGACTGCGCGGATGGCTTCGGCGAGCGAATAAAGGGCGAGCGCCGCGCCTTCGTCGGACGGCATGCCGGGGGTGTAAGGCGCGTCGATCCCGGCAAGAACCGGCAGGCCTGCGTGAAACGCCATTTGCGCCTCGCCCGCCTCGGCAATGGGAACTATCGTGAAGTCGGCTCCGATCCGTTCAGCAGCGTTTCTAAGCGCTTCGAACCCGCCTACCACGAAGAATGGCTGGCCGGAGCGGCGCAACGCGTCGTAGCTGCGAAGGATGACTTCCGGCCCGATCCCCGCCGGATCGCCGAGCGCAATCGCAAGCGGGGATGGGGCCGGATCAGCCAAGCGGGATCAACCTTAGTTGTATTCGATATAGGCGTCATTGCGCAGATCGCGCAGGTAACGCTGGGCGCGCTTGTTGATGCGCTCTTCCTCGATCGAATTCATCACCGACTGGAACGTTGGTGCGCCCGACTCCTGTGGTTCGTCACGACCGCACAGCATCAGCACGCGAACGCCATCCTGCGCACTACCGAACGGCGGGGTAGTCTGGCCGATCTGCATGTTGAGGAGAATGCCCTGAAGCTGCTCGGGCAGGCGGCGAGCTTCGATCTGGTCATTGGCGACGACGGTCGCGCCGAACTCAGTCTGTGCACGGCCGACATCGGAACAGCCGCGCAGGGTCTGGATGAAAGCGCCGAACTCTTCGATCCGGGTACTGGCCTCCGCATCGGTGGTGCCGGCGGGGAAGGCGATGGAAATCTGGCGCAGGCTGAGAAGCGAATCCCGCGGGTCAGCCGTAAGAACCTGCTGCTTGTCGATCAGATAGATGATCGTGAAGCCGCCCGGAATCTCGATTGGCCCGACAAGCTGTCCCGGCTGCATCTGGCGCACGGCATTGGCCATGGCGGTGGGCAGGGTGGCGAGCCGCAGGAAGCCAGTGTCGCCGCCAACCACCGCCGTGGTGGCTTCGGAAAACTGGCGGGCATAGGCCACGAAGCTGCCACCTTGTTCCAACTGCTGCATGATGCGCTGCATGTTCTGGATCACTGCGTCGCGGTTTTCCGCCGTGGCGTTCATGTAGATTTCGCCGAGCCGGTATTCTTCGGTGCCCTTGGCCTCGTTGAGGCGAGCCAGCACGTCGTTCACCTCTTCCGCGGACACGTTGACGAACGGGGTGATGTTTCGCCGCAGCAGGTTTTCCCACGCCAGTTCGCCTTCGATCTGGCGTTTGAGCGCGGCGGGGGACGAGCCGATGGACAACAGATATTCGTCCATACGCTCGGGGTTGGAGCCGAAGTTCTGTGCGGCCAGCTGTTGGTATGTCTGTTCGACCTGAGCGCGTTCTGCAGGCAATTCAAGCGCTTCGGCGGCCTGAATTTTCAGCGTTTCGTCGATCAGATTTCTAAGCACCTGCGCGCGCAGGCGTTGCAGCTCTTCTTCGGAAACCTCGCCTTCGGCAGAATTGGTGACCAGTCGCACGCGCTGGTCGATATCGGTTCCGGTGATGACATAGCCGTTAACCACCGCAGTCGCGGTGCGTTCATTCGGGTTGTCGCTTCCGTAAACCTGGAAATTTTCCGGGATGCCGAAAGGGTTGTCGGACGTGGGTACGGCCGTGGTCTGTGCTGGTGCGGAAGTTGCCGCCAAGCCCACGAGGCCCGCCGCCATCACTGTTGCACAAGTCTTTGAAAATGCCTTGAACGTCACGATTTCAATCCCGGTTTGTAATAAATCCCGCCAAGTGCGACCCCTCTTCGCACCGGCCAATTTCGCCACACCTAGAGCAGCCTGAAAGTGGCTGAACGCGGCTTAACGGTTACTGAGCGCCAGCTTTCGCGCCCCTTAACCCTTTTTTCGCGCGCTGCCAACGTGTCCGCCAAAGGGTTAGCGGAAACCGAGATTTCGCAAGGCGAAAAAGAACTGGAAACTGTTGCCGGCGCGCGCGTCGCCAGCGTCGATGAAGTCGCGGCGCCAGGTCGCACCGAACTCGATGCAGTCGTCGCTATAGGCAACGCCAAGCCGGGTGCGGATCGGCTCGAAACCGTCAGGGCTGAATACGGGGTCTTCGGCGGCACTGGTCAGGTTGACCACGCCGGAGCCGAACACCGACCAATGCCGACCGATGGTAAACCGGCCAGCGGCGCGCAATTCCTCGCGGTCCTGCAAGTCCTCGACAGTCTGGATGTCGCGATTGAGGCGCAGATAGCCGACTTCGAAGTAATTGCGTTGCGAACCGATGGTGGCGTCGATTTCGTTGCGGCGGATTGCAAAGCTGTCCTTGTCGAGCCGGAAGCGATGGGTGAACTTGAGATCGTTGCGGAACCGCACTTCCGTCCGCCCGACGAAGTCCGAAACGCGCTCGGACAGGCCGGTCCCGTCGGGGAAAATCTCTCTTTCGGTGCTGAAGCGGTACGATTGGCCAATGGTCGATTTGACCCGCCAGCCCGGCTTGGTGAGCTCCCAGTCGACGCCCCAAGTTACCCGCGCTCCGTCTTCCACCCGGTCATACCCGGAGAAGCGGTTGAGTGCGAAAAGGTTTGAATCCTCAAGGTCGATCGCGCGCGCGTCCTCGTTGGGTACGGCAAGGTTGCGGATCGGCGGGCTGGCGACAAATTGCAGCCGCGGCTTGAACACCTGAGTCCCGCCAAAGGCTTCCCCGACAAAAGGCCATTCGATGTCGAGCGCGGCAGTCGCCACGCCGCGCGCGGTCCAGCCTTCGTTTCCGCGATACACATCGGTGATCGTGGCAAGCGTGTTTTGCGTATTGTAGACGTCGCCGCGCACCAATCCGGTGAGCGTCACGACCTGTCCGAATTCGGTGAGCCTGCGCAAATCCCATCGCGCACCGGCAAAGGCGCGCTGTGTGTCCTGACCTTCGTTGCGGATCAGGCTGAGCGTGTTGGCTTGCAATTGGACCTGACCGCCCAGCACCGGGTCTTTCAGGATTTGGCGATAATCCAGCGCGGGAATCGCAAGCGGTATCTGCCCCTGTTCGGCGTTGATCCGCAGCGTCTGCGTGGCCCAACCCGCAAGGCTGAAATAGGAATCGTCGGTGATGCGTTCGATGTTGAATGTCGAACGCAGGCGATCATCGCGGCTCAGATCATAGCGGCGCAGGAACGTGCGGTCGCTCGCCAGCCGGACCGATCCTGTAACGCTCCATTCGGGCGAAATGACAAAGCGGCCATTGGCGAACAGATAGCCGCGCGGGTCGCTTTGAGTGGTGGGCGCGAGGCCGAAATTCGAAACGCGGCTGCTCGACGTGGCATAGCCGGTGATCTGATAGGCGCCCTTTTCTGTGAGGTGTCGCCATTGCCCACGCACCATTGGTGCAACTTCGGAATAGACCGAGGCGCCGATGGTCAAATCCTGATTATCGGAAATGCGCCAGTAATAATCCCCGGAAAGCTCCAGCCCGTTGACTTGATCGATGCGGATGTCCGGCACCAGAAAGCCGCTTTCCGCGCGCCCGTCTGTGCGGATCGCAAGGCCTGGCAGGGGCAAAATGCGGGCCCCGAACAACTCAAGCATCGCCCCGTCGAAACTGACCCGTTCATTAGCAGGATCGTAGCTCACGCGATCGGCGGTGATCCGCCAGCTCGGGTCCCGGTTGCACCCGTCTTCATCAACGACTGCGCAGGCAGAATAGGCCGCATCGGTAAGCGCGACCGTCCCGTCCTCGTTGCGCTGGGCGGATCGAGCGGCAAGCCTGCCGCCTGCACGCAGCGCCAACAACAGCTCATCCATAGCCCCGGCTTCAAACCGGTCATTGAGGGTCAAGCTTTCAGTGAAGACCTGATTGCCGTTCTTGTCCACAAACCGGATGTTGCCGCGCGCGACGATTTCGCCTGTCTTGCGATCCCAGACGACTTCATTGGCACGCACCGAAGCCTGATCGCTGCGCAGGATGACGGTGCCGCGCGCGGTAAGCGTGTCGGCTTCGTTGTCGTAGGTGACCTGATCAGCCTCGAAGGTGATCCGTTCCCCGTTTTCGTCGACTTCCACCGAAACCTGATCGGCAGGTGCAGCGTTTTCCTGGGCAATTGCGGGCGCGGTATGGGCAAGCGCTGCCAGCGCCAAGGCGCCGAGCGCCAGTGGGCTGGTCATGCAGCGCGCAAGAACGCGGTCGCTCGCTGTCACGGCGCGGCCCATTGATACTCCCGTCATGGCTTGCCTATTGCACTGCTCGCGCCTAATCGCAATCGCCATTCCTGGGGCAATTTCCCAGCCGGGATCAGGCGAGTGATATCGCCGGTCCAGCCGATTTTATCACAGGTCCCGACCGGGGCCGACCAATTCCGGAGCGAGCATGAAAATCCTCTTCACCGATACGTCTCCCGCCAAAGTCCGCCTCGTTGCGCGGGTAGTCAATCAGGGCGAAGGAATGAGCGATCTGGACGCTGCCTTTGCCGATGGCGCAGAGGCATCCCGGTTCAAGGGCAGCGCCGGGCAGGTGTTCGAAGGCTTCGTCACAGCCGATGGCGAAACGAAGCGCATGGCGGTGGCCGGAGCCGGCGAGGCCGGTTCTGACAAGCGCAAGCATCACCTTGAGCGCGCTGGAGCGGCCCTGATCGGCAGGTATCTGCGTTCTGGTGAAGCGCAAATGGTGCTGGATCTTGGCCATGCCGGTCTGTCGGCGGACGATGCAGTGGCGGTTCTGCTCGGCGTCAGACTGCGCAGCTGGTCGTTCGACAAGTACCGGACCAAGCTTGCCGAGGACAAGAAAGTTTCACTGACAAAAGTCCATGTGCTGAACGCTCCGGCCGGAACCGAGGCGGCGTGGGACCGCGCGGCAGCCATTGCCGAGGGTGTCGAGTTCACAAAGTTCCTCGTCACGCTGCCAGCAAACATCCTTTACCCCGAAACCTTCGTCGAGGCTTGCCAGGACGCGTTCAAGGACACGGGCGCGGAAATCACCGTGCTGGACGAAGCCGAGATGGAAAAGCTCGGCATGGGTGCGCTGCTTGGCGTGGGTCAGGGTTCGCGCCGGGAATCGCGCCTGCTCGCGATCCGCTGGAACGGCGGCGAAAAGGACGAAAAGCCGACCGTGTTTGTCGGCAAGGGCGTGACCTTTGACACCGGCGGTATCTCGATCAAGCCGGCTCCGGGCATGGAAGACATGAAGTGGGACATGGGCGGTGCAGGGGCCGTTGCCGGTGGTATGCTGGCGATGGTTCGGCGCAAGGCAAAGGCAAATGTCATCGGCGTGATGGGGCTGGTTGAAAACATGCCAGATGGCAATGCGCAGCGCCCCGGCGATGTCGTCACCACCATGAGCGGCCAGACGGTCGAAGTGCTCAACACCGATGCCGAAGGACGGCTGGTGCTGTGCGACGCTCTGCATTGGGCGCAGGAGCAGTATGATCCCGCCCGCATCGTCGATTTCGCGACTTTGACCGGAGCGATGATAATCGCGCTCGGCAATGAGCATGGTGGCTTGTTCGCCAATGACGATGGCCTCGCCAACCAGCTGCTGGGCGCGGGTGCTGCGACCGGGGACAAGCTGTGGCGGATGCCGATCGGCCCTGCCTATGACAAGCTGATCGACAGCCCGATCGCCGACATGAAGAACATCGGCGGGCGCTGGGCCGGTTCGATCACGGCGGCGCAATTCCTGCACCGCTTCATCAAGAAGGGCACCCCTTGGGCGCATTGCGACATCGCGGGCATGGTATGGGCCGACAAGCCCGGCCACACCCACGACAAGGGTGCAACCGGATACGGCGCGCGGCTGATCGACCAGTTCGTGGCTGACAACGTCGAAGGGTAGGGGTCCGGCGCATGCCGAAAATGCGCAAGAAATCGGACCTGCCATCGAAAATCTGCGAGACTTGCGGGCTGCCGTTCACCTGGCGCAAGAAATGGGAGCGCGATTGGGACAACGTGCGCTATTGTTCGGAACGGTGCAAACGCAGCAAGAGGACTTCAGCCAACTGAGACTGGCGGGGCGAAAGGGCACATGAAGATCGATTTCTGGCAACTTTCGCGCGATCCGGTCGAAAAGGTTGTCGCCCTTATCGCCCAACGGGTGATGGATGGCGGCGAAAGACTGCTGGTGGTCAGCGGTGACCCGGAGCAACGCGAGGCCATTTCGCGCGGATTGTGGAAGTCCGGCCCCGAACACTTCCTTGCCAATGGCGAGGCCAGCGATCCCGGCGCCGAGCTTCAGCCGATCCTGCTCGCAGACACACTGGATCGTGCCAATGGGGCAAGCCATGTGGTGTTTGCCGATGGCGCATACCGCGACCCCGCTGGATTTGAGCGCGCCTTCCTGCTGTTCGATGAGGACACCAAACAGGCTGCGCGGCGGACGTGGAGCGAACTGGACAGCGTAACTGGACTTGAACGTTCCTATTTCGAGCAAGTCGACGGCAGGTGGGTCAAGAAACGCTGATCGCTTGCGCCAAATGTGGGGATGCGCGATGTTCTTCGCGTTCGGAGGGAGATGAAACGATGAGATTTTCCGGTTTAACCTTGATTGCGGCCGCAACGCTTGGTCTGGCCGCTTGCGGTTCGGAAGCCTCCGGCGACTTCACTACCGAAGACGGCGAGGAGGGCGAATACTCCGTCGATTACGCGACGGGCGAAACCAATGTCACTCTCGATACGCCCGATGGCGAAGTGTCAATGCGCTCCGGCAGCGATGTGCCGGTCGATCTGCCCGCTGGCTTTGCGCTGATGCCGGGCGCTACGGTTGTCAGCAACACGGTGGTCGATCAGGCTGATGGGCGGGGAGCATTGGTCACTTTCACCACCAAGAAGAGCCCGGAAGATATCGCTGCCTTCTATCGCCGGCAGGCGGAATCCGCCGGGATTGCAATCCAGATCGAAACGACGATGAACGGCGGAAAGATGCTGGGCGGCGAAAACGAGGCGACCGGCACGACCTTTTCGATCACCGCCTATCCGACTGGCGAGGACGGTCTGACGATGGGGCAGTTGACCATCGGCGAAGAGCGGCGCTGAGCGCCCTTGCGCAAGCGAAGCTTGAACTGATGCTTCACCAAGGCTAAGGGCGCGCCGGAATTCACCCCGGCTCGCGATTTCGCGCGCACCTCTCTTACAAGGAATACGAACCATGGCGGTTACCCGCACCTTTTCGATCATCAAGCCCGATGCGACCAAGCGCAACCTGACCGGCGCCGTCACCAAGATGCTGGAAGACGCCGGCCTGCGCGTCGTCGCTTCGAAGCGCATCCGCATGACCCAGGAACAGGCCGAAGGCTTCTACGCCGTCCACAAGGAACGCCCCTTCTTTGGTGAACTCGTCGAATTCATGATGAGCGAGCCGGTGGTTGTTCAGGTGCTCGAAGGCGAAGACGCCGTCGCTCGCAACCGCGAAGTGATGGGCGCCACCAACCCGGCTGACGCCGCCCCCGGCACGATCCGCAAGGAACTCGCACTGTCGATCGGCGAAAACACCGTCCACGGTTCGGACAGCGAAGAAAACGCCGCGATCGAAATCGCGTTCTTCTTCAACGACGATGAAATCGTCGGCTGATCGGACTTCGCGTCGAAAGTGATAGAGGGCCGTCCGTTCGGGCGGCCCTTTTCATGTCAGGCCCGCGCCCAGAAACGCTTGAGCTGTTCGGCATGGGCATGATGATGGCCGGTTTCGCTTTTCGCCATCCTTGCGCGCATTTTCGCCAGCGCCGCATCGGTTAGATCAAGGCCCAGCTCGCGATATGTGCGTGCGATTTCGCGTTCCCAGTTATCGTTGAGAGCATCGAAGCTCAGACGCGCAACAGGGCCGCTCCAAGCCGCCATGGCCGCGGCAATCCGTTGCTCGCGCAATTCGATCTTGTGCCGCCAGAACGCCTCGATCCCGGCAAGGTCGCAGCTGTCGCATTGCACCGCCATCTGGTTCGCTGCGAGCGAAACGGCGCTGCGCAGCACGGCTTCCCGATCACGCTGCGCCATAACCAACCGGGCGCCGGGAAACTGGGTCAGCAAGGTCGCAAGATCTTCTGAGAATGCCGGGACCTTGAGCACGCGGGGCTTGTCCGCCAAGCCGCGATTGGCCGCGTCGGTGCGCAGTATCCGGGCAAATTCACGATAAATCGGTGACGGATCGCGCGCCTCGCTCCAGCTCGAATAGCTCGGGATATGCCATTGCGATTCGTAGATCGAATGGTTGAGTGCACCCGCAAGCCACGCCAGTTCCTCCTCAACCTCTGCCGGGGCCATCGGGTGGATCGATTGCAGCCACGGATTGAGCGCGCCCAGCATGGCGATTTCCAGCGCGCTCTTCACCCGGTTCATGCCAAGAGGTGAAGGGACCGGGTGATAGGCATCGCAATAGCGTGTGTGCGAATGCGCGGGATCGGCAGCGAGCAGTTTATGAATACGGGTCGTGCCGCTGCGCATATGGCCGATGACGATGATTGGCTGGGCGAGGGGAGTTTCGAGCAGTCCGGGCCGCTCCCGCCAAAGCGCGCCGAACGCCAGGCGGTGCTTCACAACCCGTGACAATTGCCCCCAAGCCATGGCCCGGCCCAGCGGGTTGAGATCGGCATCAGCCTCCACCGCCGCGCACAACCGTTCAAGCCGCTCGCGAAAATCGGCAACATCATCTGGCGATCGTCCGGAATGTTCGGCGTCTGCTCCATGTGCCTTGATCGCCTGCGCCCACAGCGCTTTGGGATCGAGATCGGGCGGGGGCAACCAGCCGCGCTCCCACGCCTTGCCAAGGAATGCGTTGGACCTTTCGGCCAGCTTGCTGCGTACCAGAGGGTGATCGCGAACGGGAACGGGCATCAGAACATGTCAGCGGCATCGCGCAGCCGCGTCAACCGCGTCGGCGCGACACTTTGCCAGCTTCGCTCCAGCCATTCGCCCACGTGATCCCAATCAACGCCGGGCCGGTTGAGGATCAACCCGACCCAACCGCTCGCGCCGTAATAGGCCGGTTTGAAATAGACCTCGGGCTGGGTTTCGACGAGGCTGAGCAATTCGTCCATGCTCGATGTCTTGACCAGCACCGCAATATGCGGCGTTCCATGATGCTGATCCGAAAAATGGGCGAAGAACTTGCCCGATTTCTCGCTCCCGACGCGAAATCCGGGCGAGCCATGGCTTTCCCGTTCGTGAGTTTCGGGCAGGGCCAGCGCCAGTTTGCGTATCCGCCCCAGTAGAAACCCCGGATCGAACCCGCGCGAGACATATTCGTTGACCGCGCGCGGGTAGAGTTGGTGTTCGGCCAGCTTGACGCGCTCTCCCAGCGTTTCGGGCGTGTCATCGGGAGCGATGGCGACAAGCGACTGGGCCAGAACCTCGCCCGCGTCGAGTTCGGGCGTGACGATGTGGACACTTGAACCCGCATGGCTGTCCCCCGCCGCGATTGCACGGGCGAATGTGTCCAGCCCTTTGTACTTGGGCAGCAGCGAGGGGTGAATGTTGAGCATCCGGCCTTGCCAGCGATTGACGAAGGCATCGGAAAGGATGCGCATGTACCCTGCCAGCACGATGAATTCCGCACCTGCTTGCTGCGCTGCGCTCTCCATCACTGCATCGTGATCTTCACGCGTCATGCCCTTGTGCGGATGGGCGAAAGTCGGGATGCCTTCGAGCCGGGCGAGCGCCAGTCCGCCCGCATCCGGAACATTGCTTGCCACAAGGACGATCTCGAACGCGGCATCGGGCAGGCGGCTGGCGAACAGCAGCGCCGCCATGTTGGTTCCGGCACCCGAGATGAAGACAGCAATCTTCGCCTTATGCCGGGAATTCTCAGCCAAGATGGGTCGCTTCCCAATCGGCGGTGGCAGACCATGATCCCATGGAACCACGCACGGTGCAGCCCTTGTCGCCCGCCACGATTTCGCCGACGCCGAACACGTCCTCGCCCGCCTCGATCAGGCGGCGGCAAACTTCGTCCACATTGTCGGGCTTTACCGCCAGCACCATGCCGACCCCGCAATTGAAGGTGCGGGCCATTTCACCCGGCTCAATCGCGCCTTGGGCTTGCAGAAACGCCATCAGGCGCGGTTGGCGCCACATATCGGCATCGACCCGTGCATGGGCACCCTCGGGCAGGATACGCGGGATGTTCTCCAGCAGGCCGCCGCCGGTGATGTGCGCGAGCGCATCAATCAGTCCCTCCCGCACCAGCGGCAGCAGGCTGGCGACGTAAATGCGGGTCGGCTGGATCAAGGCGTCGATCAGCAAGCGGTCCTGATCAAACAGGGCAGGGCGGTCGAGCTTCCACCCCTTGTCCTGTGCCAGACGGCGGACCAGCGAATAGCCGTTCGAATGCACACCCGATGATGCAAGCCCCAGCAGAACGTCGCCCGGCGCAACCTTGTCCCCTGTCAACTGCTCGCCGCGCTCAACCGCGCCGACGCAGAAGCCGGCCAGATCATAATCGCCTGCGGCGTACATCCCCGGCATTTCGGCAGTTTCGCCGCCGATCAGTGCGCATCCGGCCTGCTTGCAGCCATCTGCGATCCCGGCGACAACCCGCTCCGCGACACCGTTTTCGAGTTTGCCGGTGGCGAAGTAATCGAGGAAGAACAGCGGCTCGGCACCTTGCACGATCAGATCGTTGACGCACATGGCAACCAGATCGATGCCGACGGTGTCATGCCGATCATGGTCAATCGCCAGCTTCAGCTTGGTCCCGACGCCATCATTGGCAGCCACCAGCAGCGGGTCTTTATAGCCTGCCGCCTTGGGGTCGAAGAAACCGCCGAACCCGCCCAGTTCGCTGGTGGCTCCGGGGCGCGCGGTTGCTTTCGCCAGAGGGGCGATAGCCTTTACCAGCGCATTTCCCGCGTCAATCGACACGCCGGCGTCGGCGTAGGTGTAGGAGGTGTTCTTTGAGCTCATGCCATGTGCTTTAGCCATTCGCTCTTGGAATTCCACTTCGCTTTGGGCAAAGGGAACCGATATTTCCCCGGTGAGCGCGATTTTGAACCTTTCAGCCACAGCAAAGCGAGAATTTCCGTCTCTGGTGCCCGGCCTGCGCTGGGCGCTGGCCGCGTTGATTGCGCTCACCATGCTGGGCGGTGGCTATGCGCTGGTTCTGGCGCAGGTTTCCGGCGAGCGCGGAATCGCGCCCACAGCGTCGAGCGCCGATATCGACGTTCGCGGGATCGAAGTGGATGTGCGCGCCGACACCGCAGCCGAAGCGCGCGATCAGGCATGGCGCGAAGCGCAGCGCAAGGCGTGGCAGCAGGTGGGTGGCCCGTCCGTGTCGGACAGCCAGTTGTCGGGCATGGTGTCAGCAATCGTCATCCAGCGCGAACGGATCGCTCCCAAACGCTATGTTGCGACACTTGGGGTGACGTTTGACCGGCAGCGCGCCGGAAGGTTCCTTGGTGGAGCATCGCAGGCCAGGGCGTCTGCGCCCATGCTGCTTATCCCGGTGACGGTCAGCGGCGGCGCCTACACCAGTTTCGAAGTCCGCAATCCTTGGCAACGCGCATGGGCGGAATTCAATCCGGGCACCAGCCGCATCGATTATGTCCGCCCGAGCGGGGCGGGGGGCGACTCGCTTCTGCTCAATTTCGGCCAGTCCGGACGGCGCAGCCGCGCCTGGTGGCGCACCACGCTGGACCAGTTCGGTGCAGCGGATGCGCTTGTCGCGATCGCGCGGCTCGATCACCAGTTTCCCGGCGGGCCGGTGACGGGAACTTTCGTTGCCCGTTACGGCCCTGACAACCGGCTGCTGGAAAGCTTCCAGTTGGAGGCGGCAAGTGCCGACCAATTGCCTGACATGTTGACGCGGGCAGTGACGCGGATGGACGAGGTATACGAACAGGCTCTTGTCGCAGGTAAGCTTCAGCCCGATCCTACGCTGCGTCTTGGCGGTTCGGGTGATGTCGATCCGGCGATTGCCCGCTTGATTGAAATCGGCCGGGCAATTCAGGCGCGTGAAACTGCGGCGGCGGCCGCTGCTGCTGCCGCTGTCGCGCCCGGTGTAGAAGTACCCGTGGCCCAGCCGACGCAGGCTCCCGCGGTTGTCCGCGCCTTTGCGGTGCAGTTTGCAACCCCGGATCCGGCTACGTTCGACGCAACGCTTGCGGCGATGCGGCAGGTGCCGGGAGTGCGCGGAGTGGCCGTAACCAGCACAGCGATGGGTGGAACCTCCGTCATGAGCGTCAGCTATGGCGGCGAACTGCCCGCGCTGGCCGCGGCCTTGCGCGAAAGGGGCTTTGCCGTGCGCGAGGGTGCCAACGCGCTCGCCATCAGCCGCTGATCGGTGTCGCGATGCCGCGCAAGCCGGAACCCGCATCCCAGATCGCGCTGCCGCTTTCGCCCGGCGGATCGCAAACGCCAGCGCGCATCGTGGTGGGCAATGCCAATTCGGCGGTGATCGAGGCTTTGCAGACACCTGATCGCTGGCCGTTCCATACGGCGGTGCTGACGGGGCCTGAGCGTTCGGGCAAGTCCTTGCTCGGGCGTTGGGCCGCCGGGCGTGGGATATTGTTGGTGGACGGCGCAGATGCGCTTCCCGAAGACGAGGTGTTCCATCGCTGGAATGCAGTGCAGCAGGGCGGGACGCAAGCCGGGCAGCCGCTGCTGCTGATCGCAGACAGCACCCCGTGGAACATCGCCTTGCCCGATCTCAGGTCACGGCTTGGCGGTTCGCTGCAATTGGCGATCGGTGACCCCGACGATGCGATGGCTGCGGAACTGATCCATGCCCATGCCGAAGCGCGGGCGCTCACTCTCGCAGATGGCGCAGCGGATTATCTTGTCCCGCGCACCGGACGCAGTTTCGCGGCGATAGAGGCGCTGGTGGCGACGATTGATCGCATCAGCCTTGAACGGCAGTCTCCTGCCACCATGTCTGTCTGGAGGGCCGCGCTGGAAGCCTTGCATGGGCCCGAACAACAAAAACTGCTTTGAAGCGTCGCAAGCGGAGCTGCATTTGCATTTCCGCACATTTGGTGGGAGAATCCAGTAATGTTCGATCGGCTCACCAGCTATCTGGACTCTGTCATGGCGCGCGATCCCGCGCCGCGATCACGTTGGGAAATCCTGCTGTATCCGGGGGTCTGGGCGCTTGGGTTTCACCGCGTGGCGCATTGGCTGTTCGACGCGAAGCTGTTCTTCCTCGCCCGGCTCATAAACCATATCAGCCGCCTGCTGACCGCCATCGATATCCATCCGGGTGCGAAGATCGGGCGGAATTTCTTCATCGATCACGGCTTCACCGTCATCGGCGAGACTGCCGAGATCGGCGATAATGTTACGATCTACCAATGCGTGACGCTCGGCGGGACGAACCCCACAAACGGGATCGGCGGGAAACGCCACCCGACATTGGCAGACAATGTGATTATCGGTTCGGGCGCACAGATCATTGGCCCGATCACCGTGGGAGAACGTGCGCGCGTGGGAGCCAATGCGGTGGTGACAGAGGATGTTCCCGCAGGCGCGACCATGGTGGGGCTGAAAGCGCGTTCGACGCTGGTGCCGGCCGAAGAATGGATCAAGGATTTCATCCCCTATGGCACGCCGTGCGAGGATGCCGAGGGCAACAAGGTTGACTGCATCGAGAAGCTGGAAGCGGAACTTTCGCTGCTCCGTGCGGAAATCGCCAGTATCAAGGCCGCGCAGTCAGCCAGTGCCGAGCCGGTCCAGCACTCGCTGGATCTTACCCAGAAAAGCGGAACCGACGACTGATGAATTCGGGGTTTGATCCCTCAGGCACGGGCCGGGTGGTCGCTTTCCCCGGGCAGCAATCGGCGCAGGTCGGGTTTGATCGGGAGGAGCTTCAGCGCATTCTCGATTTGTATGGCCGCATGGTCGCCGCCGGGGAATGGCGCGATTACGCCATGGATTTTGACCGCCAGGCCGCGACCTTCGCCGCGTTCCGCCGCACGGCAGAACGCCCGCAGGCGCGGATCGAGAAACGTCCGGCGCTGCGCAACAAACAAGGCATGTACACGCTGTTCGGCGAGCATGGTCAGGTCATGAAGCGTGGCCATGAACTCGCCAATGTCCTCGCTCCGATGGAGCGTCGCCTCGTCAAGGCGGTCGAGGACTAGGCTGCGGCTGCGGTAACCGGCAGGGCTGCGTCCTGCGTCGCAGGCAGTTTTTCCTGCCATGCTGCGGGAAGGGCGGCGACGACTGAGCGCCGGATGGGTTGCCAGAAGGCCGAGAGGCTCAGCAATGCCGATCCGATCACCAGCGCGGTCAGCGCAAAGCCAAGCTCCACCGCGCCAAATTCTTCGAACAGGAAGCTGAGCGCGAACAGCACATAGGCCAGCGCCGATACCAGCAAGGCCCTACGGTCAACCACCAGAGCCAAAAGCCCGAACGCCACATAGACGGCGACAACGCCCAGAGCCGCACCGACGCCCAGATTGTTGCCTTCGGTAACGCCGAAAAGTGCGAAAACGGGATGTGCAATCATCGGAGCGGCGAGCAGGTGCAGCCAGAACGCCACATCGCTGCGACGGGTAATGCGTTCCCGATCCGATATGTCCCAGCGCATGGCAAAGGCAAACACGCACAGACCCGCGACGAAGACCATGGCGAGAACCGTGTCTTCGTTGATCAAAGCCGGCCCGATGGCGGAAAGGATCAGGGCTATCACCGTTACTGCAACCGCTGCGGTGCCGGCGGCAACGGTGATGGGCACCATGAACCGGCGCCAGTGCACATAGGCGGCTCCGGCTGCGGCAAGCGCGGCAACCGATATCGCGACCGCGCCCAATTGATCATTGCCTTGCGCGAACGAGGCCATGCCGATGCCGAAGATCGTAGCAAAGACGCCGCCGACGAAGGCCAGCAGCAGAATGATCGAAGGCAGCGCCATGCGCCGTTTGCGGGTGAAGAATTCCGCTAGCGGCCAAGCGGCAACGGCCACCAGCAATCCGGCAAAGCATCCCTGAAGCGCATCGTTGAGCGAATTCTGCTGCTCCCAGCGCGCCCACTCGACCTCGGAATAGTCGCCTTGTGCCATGGCGAGGAAGTCCTCGACCGGGACGATCAAGTCGGCAATGGTCTGCCCGATCGCGCCCATGGCGAGCAGCAGGATAACCACGCCTATGGCGACGAAAATGTCGTTGAAGCTGTTGATCAGGCGGAAATCTTCTTCCGATCCGCGCGGCAGTTCGCGAACCTTGGTCATATGCGCGCGGAAGCTGGCGGCAGATTCGCGGCTCAGCGCCCCTGCGGCCACGGCGGAGTTGATATCGTCTTCGCTATACAACGGCTCTCTCCCAATTTGCGGCGAGGCTAGGCAGGGTGTGTTATAATGTCAATACACCCATGTGCCGATTGCTATTCGAACACCTCGGCCATCGACATGTTGGGCTGCGCTGCATTGATGTCGCGGATGATCACAATCAGACAGACTGCCGATACTGAGGTCGAGACGAAAACTAACACGTTGATCATGCCTAAGGTTTCGCCGAACCCAAACAGGCTCGAGAATATCCAGCACAGCCACCATACCCACATCACCCCAGGCGCCGAGGGCTCGGCCTCGTAGGACAGCCCGTGGCTCGCAACCCATAGAGCCTTCATCGCTTGGAACGGTTTGAAGAGGCTGGCAATCGGGATCGCGAACCAGCCAACCGCCCAGCCGGGGGAGTAACCGGTATCTGGCAGGTCGGTCAGTTTGAGGTTGGCATGGGCGCGATAGATCCATGCACCGACGACGAAGAAGCTTAGAAACAGCAAGAGGATATCGACCAGCTGGAACCATTCGATCGCTTCCATGTCGTCGGTCCCGGCGTAGGCTTCTGGCCAGGCGTCGTTAAGATAGACGCTGACCGCGATTGCCATCACAACACCCGAGGCCGCAACTAGACCGGCAAGAACCTGAGCAGCACTGCCAAGCCGTTGCGCGCTTTCCAGCCCGCGTCGCAGGTCATCGCTCATCGGGTTGCCTCTATGTTACGAATATTCGATGTCAGCGCGGGAGTGCGCCGATTGTCTGCTTGCATTGATACGACCCCTGATGTGCCGCGCGCCCCAATGCAAACGGCCCCCGCGCATTTCTGCGCGAGGGCCGAATATTTGCAAGTCTCAAGTGATCGGGCTGGCGATTATCCGCGTGCGCTGGACGGGCCGGTGCCCGTAACCTTTTGCATCGCCTTCAGGATGTTGCCCGACTGTTCGCTGCCCGATTGCGGCGCGATCAGGTTGGTGAAGGAATTGATTTCCTCCCACCGTGCGGCGAAGCCTTCGACGGTGCGCTCTTCCTCGGGCAGCCAGACGGCGTCGTTCATCACCGTCCACGAAGAGTGGTAGCCGCCTGCGCCAGCGCCGACGATGGCGTTGGTGGGGGCGTCTTCGCTGACGAGGAACAGCGCGGCGGGTACCACGTTTTCAGGCGCAAACAGCTTGAAGGCTTCTTCGGGGAAGAGGTCTTCGGTCATGCGCGTACCGGCAACCGGCGACAGCGTGTTGCAACGGATGTTGTACTTCGCGCCTTCGAGCTGGAGCGTCTTGGTAAGACCGGCAAGGCCCAGTTTCGCCGCGCCGTAGTTGGCCTGGCCGAAGTTGCCGAACAGGCCGGTCGACGATGCCGTCATCAGCACGCGGCCATAGGCCTGCTCGCGGAAGGTTTCCCAGCATGCCTTGGTGACGAAGGCCGAACCGGTCAGGTGCACCTTGAGCACGAATTCGAAGTCTTCCGGGGTCATCTTGTGGAAGGTCTTGTCGCGCAGCACGCCGGCGTTGTTGATCAGGATGTGCACGCCGCCCCACTTCTGCTTGGCGTCGGCAACCATCTTTTCCATCTGTTCGTATTCGGTGACGCTGCCGCCGTTCGACATGGCTTCGCCGCCGGCCTTCTCGATTTCCTCGACCACCTGCAGCGCCATGTCGGAATGGCCGGTGCCGTCGCGCGAACCGCCCAGATCGTTGACGACGACCTTGGCACCGCGCCGTGCGAGCTCAAGCGCATAAGCCTTGCCCAGACCGCCGCCAGCGCCGGTGACGATGGCTACCTTGCCTTTGAAATCGATGCTCATGATGTTTCCTTCCATCCTCTCTTGCGTGGGGGAGCGCACTTGACGCGCGCGTAAAGCTATTCTGCGCGCGCTGCGTGGCACTTTCTGTGGGCGCTTGCAACAGCGCGTTTTGTGCTAGCGCTATGCCGTAGGGTCAGGCCGTGCCTCAAAGCGCCTCAAGCGCGCCGATCAGCCCGGCAAGCGAATCAATTACGCCATCTGCGCCCAGTTCGTGCGGGGCCCTGTCACAATAACCGTAAGCCGCCGCGATCACCGGAACGCCCGCTCCTCGTGCCGCCCGTACATCATAGGTGCTGTCGCCGACAAAGGCGAAACGGCCGCCGCCACAGCGCCTCTGCGCCTCGATAACGGGCTCTGGATGCGGCTTGGACAGGAATGTGCCGTCCGGCCCCTTTCCCATGCTGTCGCCGCCGATGACCGTTTCGAACGGCGCGATGAAGTCGAGCTGCGTCAGGATCGAGCGCGCGAAGTCTTCGAACTTGTTCGTGACCACCGCGACCTTGACCCCGCGCGCCTGCAATTCCGCGACAACTTCGCGGGCATGGGGGTAGGGCGCGGAATGGACCGCATTGTGATCGGCGTAATATTTCAACATGGCCTTGTAGAGTGCGCGAAAGTCTTCCTCCGGCATCCCGCCCTGTGCCTCAACCGCGCGCGCCAGCATGATCTTCGCCCCGCCGCCGATCAGGTCTTTCGAACTGTCGACCGGAACCGGGTCGAACCCGCCTAGGGCCAGTGCATGATTCACCGCCGCGCCCAGATCGCGGAATGTGTCGAGCAGCGTGCCGTCGAGATCGAAACCCACGGCCTGAAAGGGAAAATCACTCATTCGCAGGGCGGTGACGGATACGACTTCAAACCGCAAGCATTTGCTGGCATGCGCGGCGCGGTCTAAGGGAGAGCGCATGACTGATTTCGCCGCCATTATCCTTGCTGCGGGCAAGGGCACCCGCATGAAGAGCGACCTGCACAAGGTGCTGCACCCGATCGCGGGGCGCGCCATGCTGGATCACCTGATGGCTTCGGTCGATACGCTGGGTGCCGCGCGTAAGGTCGTGGTGGTGGGCGCCGGGCGCGACCAGATCGAAGCAGCCGTGAGCGGGCGGGCCGAAACCTGCCTTCAGGAACCGCAACTGGGCACCGGCCACGCCGTGCAGCAGGCCGAGGCGCTTCTGAGCGGGTTCGATGGCGATGTGCTGGTGCTTTACGGCGATGTGCCCTTCGTGCGGGCAGGAACCATGCGTGCCATGCTCGACCGGTTGCATTCGGATGGCGCTCCGGCAGTGGTGGTGCTCGGCTTTGAGCCCGAAGACCCGCTGCAATACGGTCGCATCATCGCCGATGACGACGGCCAGATCATCAAGATGGTCGAATACAAGGACGCGGACGAGGGCGAGCGTGCCTGCCACCTGTGCAATTCGGGCCTGATGGCAGCGAGTGCGAAGGACATGTTCGCGCTGCTTTCGCGTGTGCAGAACGACAATGCGCAGGGCGAATACTACCTGCCCGACATCGTCAACATCGCGATTTCCGACGGCCGTCGCTGCGAAGTCGTGATCACCGATGACCCGGACGAAGTCGCCGGGATCAACTCGCGCTCCGAACTGGCAGCCGCAGAGGCGCGCTGGCAGGCAGCCCGGCGCGAGCAGGCCATGGCGGATGGAGCGACGCTGAAGGCGCCTGAAACCGTGTTCTTCAGCTACGACACTGTGCTTGGCCGCGATGTCACTGTCGAACCGCACGTCGTGTTCGGCCCAGGCGTCACCGTTGCCGACGGCGTGCATATCAAGGCCTATTCGCATCTTGAGGGTGCGAGTCTCGCCACCGGAGTGCAAGTCGGCCCCTTTGCCCGCTTGCGGCCGGGCGCGGTGCTGGAGGAAGGCAGTTTCGTCGGTAACTTCGTCGAAGTGAAGAAGGCGACACTTGGCCCCGGTGCCAAGGCAAGCCATCTGACCTATCTCGGCGATGCAACCGTCGGAGCGAATGCGAACATCGGTGCCGGCACGATCACCTGCAATTACGACGGCTATTTCAAGTATCAGACCGTGATCGGCGAACGCGCCTTCATCGGATCAAACAGCGCGCTGATCGCGCCTATCACCATCGGAGCGGACGCAATCGTCGCCGCCGGGTCAGCCGTCAGTCGCGATGTCGGCGCGGGTGATCTCCGAATGGTGCGCGGCGAACAGCTGGTGAAGCAAGGTTGGGCTGATCGCTTCCATGACACGATGAAGAAGAAAAAGGCGGCGGCGAAAAAGGGCAAGTGAGCGGGCCGACGCTCCATTGCTGGCTGTGCGGCCGCCCGTTCGAAACGCGAATCCAGTGGCATCATCCGGTGCCCAAGGCGAAGAAGGGGCGGGTGACAGTGCCCGTCCATCCCATCTGCCACCGCACCATCCATGCGACCTTCACCAATGCCCAGCTGGCTCGGATCGGGGATGATCCCGAGTCCTTGCTGCAAGACCCGGCGATCGCGAAGTTCGTCGAATGGGTCGCATCCAAGCCACCCGATTTTCATGCCCCGACGCGGCGTTCGGGTTAGGGGACACGTCCGCCGCGCCGGTGCGCTTTTTCCGGAAGGACGCGGGGGGCGTCAGGCGTCTTCCAGATTGCTGGAGCTTGTGATGCTGGTGGCGGCGTATTCGCGCTCCCATTCCTCGAATTCGCTGCGGCTCAGCAGGTATCGTTCGCGCGCTTCGTGAAAGCTTATCGCGCGATCATGCACTGCGCGCACCACTTCCGCCTTGCGCGCGGGTGACCAGTGCACCTTGTGGCTTTTGGGCAGGCCATATCGCTTGATCGCATCAGCGATCGACATATTGCGGGGGTATGCCATCTTCGTCTCCTTTGTATCCCTGTCGAGACGAGGATTTGCCCGAAGCCTTAACCACGGCCTGCCGAACATGGTTAAGCCCGCATTGACGACACTCTTCGTGCAGCGCGTGCGACGAGCCGAGGGCAAAGTGTCGGACTGTTTTACAGGCCGTTGATTTGCCCGACAAAAAGGGGCGGCTTGCGCGATGGAAGCCGCCCCCTTGATCTGACGCTGAGTCGCGCCTTAGTCGTCCATCAATTGCTGCATCAGATAGATGTATTGCAGCGCCTGAAGCTTGGCTCGCTGTTCGTTGTCGACCCCGCCCGAATGGCCGCCGGTCATGTCTTCATAGTAGTAATAGGGCTGCCCCAGTTCCTTGAGCCGCGCAGCACCCTTGCGCGCGTGTGCGGGGTGAGTGCGATCATCCGCGGTCGAGGCCCACAGGAACGGGGTGGGGTAATCCACGCCTTCGACGATCTTCTGATAGGGCGAATACCCTTCGATCCATGCGCGCTGTTCGGGAATGCGCGGATCGCCATATTCGCCGATCCACGATGCCCCGCGACCGATCAGGTGATAGCGCAGCATGTCGAACAGCGGGATCTGCACGATCGCCGCGCCGAAAAGGTCCGGACGCTGGGTGAACGCGGTGCCGACCAGCAGGCCCCCCTGTGATCCGCCCTGAATGCCCAGATGTTCGGGCGAGGTGAAGCCACGGTCCACCAGATCCTGACCCACGGCGATGAAATCGTCCCAGGTGCGCTGCTTGTTCTCGCGGATCGCGGTCTGGTGCCAGCCAGGGCCGAATTCGCCCCCGCCGCGCAGATTGGCGAGCACATAGGCCCCGCCGCGCTCCATCCACATCTTGCCGGTCGAGCCGAGGTATCCGGGCAGGCGCGGAATCTGGAAACCGCCATAGCCCGTCATCAGTACCGCCGTTTCGCCGTTCATCTCCATGCCCGCAGGCTTGACGATGAAATAGGGGATCTTCGTCCCGTCGGCGCTGGTGGCTTCGTGCTGTTCGACTTCCATGCCCGCAGGATCGAAATAGGCGGGCGAGGTCTTCAGCACCGCCGGATCGGCCGAACCATCGGTGTAATACAGCGTCGTCGGATTGAGGAAATCGCTGACGGTGTACATGATCTGATCGGTTTCGTTGGAACTGGCGGCAATGCCGATGGTGGCGTTGTCGGGCAGGGGCACCTCGCGGCTGACCCATGCGCTGCCATCGTAATTGAATTCCAGCACCTTGCTCACGACGTTGTCGAGCAGCGTCACGAACAGAGCATTGCCGGTGATCGCGCCGCCGCGCTTGGTCTGGCGTTCACCCGGCGCCCAGACGAGGGTCTTGGCCGCGCCATTGGGATCGGCCTTCCACTCCTCAAGGTCCATCGCGATCAGGCTGTCAGCGGGGAAGGTCTGCCCGTCAACTTCCCAATCGACATCGGTGGTCACCAGAATGTGCCCGTCGACAATGCCATAGAGCGAAGCCTTCTTGGGGATGTCCAGTTGCAGCCATTCACCGTCTTTCCAGACGTAGTACAGGCTTTCGTGGAAGCTTACGCCGCGGAACGCTGTGCGCGCGTGGATCGTCCCGGTGTTGTCGCGCAGCAGGCTGGCACCCGCCCACACGTCGCTGGCTTCGCCGCGGAAGATTTCCTCGGCCTCGGACAGCGGTGTGCCGCGCTTCCACACCCGGCTGGTGAAGGGGTATTCGCTTTCGGTCAGCGTGCCTTCGCCGAAATCACGACCGACCAGCAGCGTGTCCTCGTCGATCCACGAGACGCCGCCCTGGCTTTTCTCATCAATCACGAAGCCGCCTTCGACGAAGCTTTTGGTCGCCATGTCGAACTCGCGCATGATGGTGGCATCCTCACCGCCATCGGAAAGCGAGATCATGCACTTGTTCTGTTCGGGCGGGAGGCAGGACGATCCGCTGTAGACCCATTCCTTGCCCTCTGCCGCGGCCAGCGCGTCAATGTCGAGGACGACTTCCCATTCGGGATTGTCCGTCTGATAGCTTTCCAGCGTCGTGCGGCGCAGAACGCCTTTGGGGTTCGTCTTGTCCTGCCAGAAATTGTAAAGCCCGTCGGGGCGGAAGCTGACGAAGGGAATGCGGTCTTCGCTATCGAAGATGGCGAGCGCTTCGGCCTTCAGTTCCTCGAACCGGGGATCGGTTTCCAGCGCGGCGAGCGTGCGGGTGTTTTCTGCCCGAACCCAGTCGAGCGCCTCTTCGCTGCGTGCTTCCTCAAGCCAGATGTAGGGATCCTGTTCGGGGCCGGGGACGCCGGATTCGTCCATGTGGGCATCGGCCAGTGCCGAAGTGGTCGCGCCTATCGTCATGACTGCCGCCAGTGCAAGCGTTGAAACAAGTTTCAAATGTCCTCTCCTGTGGGGGTGGGAATGGTGAGGTTGTGCCGGGGAAGGGGGGCAATGTGAAGGGTAAATCGCGCCCTACGGACATCGTGCCGCAACTGCGAAGGAAGCTGACAAAGCTGACACGGTGTAATGCGGTGTTCCGGGGGACAAGCGGATGAAATACCTGATGAAATTGGGCGAAAACCGAAATTGACAACTATCCAATTTCTAAAAATTTATGGGGCCTCGCTTGCCGATTGTATCTGCATCAATTTCGGGGAGTAGGAAAGGTGGGACTAATGAGTCCTGACCCTAATTCGCTCACCGGCACGAACGAAAAAGGGCGACCCGTGGGCCGCCCTTTCGTTTGTTCTGATTGTGACTGGCCGGATCAGCCTTCGACGTGCTCGGCGAGCACAGTCAGGCCGGTATCGCCCACTTCGGCAAAGCCGCCGCGCACTTCGATGGTTTCCGGCGCGCTGCCTTCGGTCTTGTAGACCTGCACGGCGCCGTCACGGATCGTGCTCATGAAGGGCGCATGGCCTTCGAGCACACCGAATTCGCCTTCGGTGCCGGGGACGACGACCATGTGGACGTCTTCCGAACGGACCAGCTTGGCCGGGGTTACGAGTTCAAAGTGCAGGGGCATGATGCCTTACGCCTCTTCAGCCAGCTTGGCGGCCTTTTCGACCACCATGTCGATCCCGCCGACCATGTAGAAGGCGGCTTCGGGCAGGTGATCGTATTCGCCATCGACCACGGCCTTGAACGATTTGATCGTGTCTTCGAGTTGCACGAAGATGCCGGGGATGTTGGTGAAGACTTCTGCCACGTGGAACGGCTGCGACAGGAACTTCTGGATCTTGCGCGCACGCGCCACGATCAGCTTGTCCTCTTCCGACAGCTCGTCCATCCCGAGAATGGCGATGATGTCCTGCAGCGACTTGTACTTCTGCAGCGTTTCCTGAACGCGGCGAGCGGTTTCGTAGTGCTCCTGACCGACAACGCGCGGTTCGAGAACGCGGCTGGTCGAGTCCAGCGGGTCCACGGCCGGGTAGATGCCGAGTTCGGAGATCGCGCGGCTCAGCGTGGTCGTCGCGTCAAGGTGAGCGAACGAGGTTGCCGGAGCAGGGTCGGTAAGGTCGTCAGCCGGCACGTAGATCGCCTGCACCGAGGTGATCGAACCCTTGGTGGTGGAGGTGATGCGTTCCTGCAGGTTGCCCATGTCGGTCGACAGGGTCGGCTGGTAGCCCACGGCCGAAGGAATACGGCCGAGCAGTGCCGACACTTCCGAACCGGCTTGCGTGAAGCGGAAGATGTTGTCGACGAAGAACAGCACGTCCTGGCCTTCCTGATCGCGGAAATATTCCGCCATGGTCAGGCCCGACAGAGCGACGCGTGCGCGTGCGCCCGGAGGCTCGTTCATCTGGCCGAACACGAGTGCCACCTTCGAACCTTCGCTGGTGGCGTTGCCATCGGCGTCCTTGGCGATAACGCCGGCGTCGAGGAATTCGTGGTAAAGGTCGTTACCTTCGCGGGTGCGCTCACCCACGCCGGCGAACACGGACACGCCGCCGTGACCCTTTGCGATGTTGTTGATCAGTTCCTGGATCAGCACGGTCTTGCCCACGCCGGCGCCGCCGAACAGGCCGATCTTGCCGCCCTTTGCGTAAGGGGCGAGCAGGTCGATCACCTTGATCCCGGTGACAAGAATGCTGGCTTCGGTCGACTGGTCGATGAAGGCCGGTGCTTCTGCGTGGATCGGAGCGGTCATCTCGGCACCGATCGGGCCACGCTCGTCGATGGCTTCGCCGACGACGTTCATGATGCGGCCCAGCGTCTTGGGGCCGACCGGCACGGAAATCTGTGCGCCGGTGTTGATCACTTCCTGACCGCGCACGAGGCCTTCGGTGGCGTCCATTGCGATGGTGCGGACGGTGTTTTCACCGAGGTGCTGCGCGACTTCGAGAACGAGCGTCTTGCCGTCGTTCTTGGTCTCCAGCGCGGTAAGGATCGCGGGCAGTTCACCTTCGAACTGCACGTCGACGACAGCGCCGATGACCTGGCTGATGGTGCCGTTGGTGGTCTGGTTGAGTACGGGTGCGGTGGCCATTTTACTGTCCTGCTTTCGTCAGATGCTTAGGCGCCAAGTGCGCAAGTGGTTTCGGGGTCGGCGATTTCCCATTCGGTTTCGCCCTGGACCAGAGTGGTCTTGTTACGCAGATATTCGTCGTCGCCGAGGCCGAATTCACAGATGACCTCGGGTGAGCCCATTCCTGCGCGCTTGCAAGCGGCGGTGTTCACCGGCTTTGCATTCGGGCAGGTCTTGGCCCAGGCTTCCTTGAAGAAGGTACCGTCGGGCGGCGGGATCGACGGGGCTTCGGGTTCTGCCGCTGCGGTTGTTTCGACCGGGGCAGGCGCCGGAGCCGGTTCCTCGCCACATGCCGCAAGCAGCACGATCGGCGCGATGGTCGCCAGTTTGAGAACGGAAAAATTCATGATTACAGTGCCTCCGCCCCAGCGATGATCTCGATGAGTTCGGTAGTGATCGCGGCCTGACGGCTGCGGTTGTATTGAATGGTCAGCTTGTTGATGAGGTCGCCTGCATTGCGCGTCGCGTTGTCCATCGCGGTCATCGAAGCGCCTTGCTCCGATGCCTCGCGCTCAAGCAGAGAGCCGAACAGCTGCGTCTTGACGTAGCGCGGCAGCAGTTCCTCGAGGATTTCCTCTTCGCCCGGTTCGTATTCCACGACCGCGTCGCCAGCGTCGGCGTTTTCGGGCGAGGGAACCGGGATCAGCTGGTTGACGGTCGGTTCCTGAGCCAGCGCCGACTTGAAGGTCGGGAAGATCAGGTGCGCGACGTCGAACTTGCCGCCTTCGAACATGCCGATTAGTTCGGCGGCGATGGCGTCGGCTTCTTCGAAACCGGGGGTCTTCACGGTCGAAGTGTCGAAACCGCCAGTGATTCGCTCGGCGTGTTCACGCTTGAGCGGGGCGCGGCCCTTCTTGCCGACGAGGTAGAATTCCACCGTCTTGCCAGCGGCAAGCAGTTCCTGCGCCTTGGCCTTGGCAGCCTTGACGAGGTTGGAGTTCAGACCGCCGCACAGGCCCTTGTCGGTGTTTACGACGACAAGCAGGTGACGCTGGTCGCTGCCGGTCCCGGCGAGCAGTTTCGGAGCGCTGTCGCCCGAAACCTTCCCCGCGAGGCTCGCCATGACCGCGGCCAGACGTTCCTGATAGGGGCGCGCGGCTTCGGCAGCGCTCTGGGCACGGCGGAGCTTGGCCGCCGCGACCATCTGCTTGGCCTTGGTGATCTTCTGGGTCGATTTGACCGAGTTGATCCGACCTTTGAGTTCCTTGAGTGAGGGCACTTAGGCGCTCCGTCTAGCTGGGGTCGATCAGGCGAACTGCTTGGCGAAAGCTTCGAGGCCGGCCACGACTTTCGCCTTGGTGTCGTCCTCGAACTTGCCGCTGGTACGGATTTCGGCGAGCACATCGGCGTGTTCGCTGCGGAAATACGCCAGCATCTGCTCTTCGTACTGGTTCACGCGGTCAACCGGGATCGAATCGACGAAACCGTTGGTGCCGGCAAAGATCGACACGGTCTGCTCTTCGAACGGCATCGGGTTGAACTGACGCTGCTTGAGCAGCTCGGTCAGACGCGCGCCGCGATTGAGCAGCTTCTGCGTCGAGGCGTCGAGGTCCGAACCGAACTGCGCGAACGCCGCCATTTCACGGTACTGCGCAAGGTCGAGCTTCATCGAGCCCGAAACCTTCTTCATCGCCTTGGTCTGAGCGGCACCGCCCACGCGGCTAACCGACAGGCCGACGTTAATCGCCGGACGGATGCCCTGATAGAACAGGTTGGTTTCGAGGAAGATCTGGCCGTCAGTGATCGAGATCACGTTGGTCGGAATATAGGCCGACACGTCGCCTGCCTGGGTTTCGATGATCGGCAGCGCGGTGAGCGAGCCCGAACCGTTGTCGCCGTTCATCTTAGCAGCGCGCTCAAGCAGGCGGCTGTGGAGATAGAACACGTCGCCCGGATATGCTTCGCGGCCCGGAGGACGACGCAGCAGCAGCGACATCTGGCGATAGGCCACAGCCTGCTTCGAAAGGTCGTCGTACACGATCACGGCGTGCATGCCGTTGTCGCGGAAGAATTCACCCATGGCGCAGCCGGTGTAGGGCGCGAGGTACTGAAGCGGTGCGGGCTCCGAAGCGGTTGCTGCAACAACGATGGAATATTCCATCGCGCCGTTTTCTTCGAGCTGCTTCACGATCTGGGCAACGGTCGAACGCTTCTGGCCGACGGCGACATAGACGCAGTACAGCTTCTTCGATTCGTCATCGCCTTCGTTCACGCCCTTCTGGTTGATGAAGGTGTCGATCGCGACAGCGGTCTTGCCGGTCTGACGGTCGCCGATGATCAGCTCGCGCTGGCCACGGCCGACGGGAACGAGAGCGTCCACAGCCTTGAGGCCGGTCTGCACGGGTTCCGAAACCGATTCGCGCGGGATGATGCCCGGAGCCTTCACTTCGACGCGGCGACGCTCGGTCGATTCGATCGGGCCCTTGCCGTCAA
Source organism: Erythrobacter sp. Dej080120_24 (assembly GCF_036322605.1). GTDB lineage: Bacteria > Pseudomonadota > Alphaproteobacteria > Sphingomonadales > Sphingomonadaceae > Erythrobacter > Erythrobacter aurantius. The sequence goes on along the minus strand of NZ_AP027262.1, from coordinate 2,686,553 downwards.
TCGGGTTGCCCAGAGCGTCAACTACGCGGCCCAGCAGGCCCTTGCCGACGGGAACGTCCACGATGGTTTCGGTCCGCTTGACGGTGTCGCCTTCCTTGATCTCGGCGTCCGAGCCGAAGATCACGACGCCGACGTTGTCGGCTTCGAGGTTCAGCGCCATGCCCTGAACGCCGTTGGCGAATTCGACCATTTCACCGGCCTGAACCTTGTCGAGGCCGTGGATGCGGGCGATACCGTCACCCACGCTCAGCACGGTGCCGACTTCGCTCACCTGTGCTTCGGTGCCGAAATTGGCGATCTGGTCCTTGATGACCTTGGAGATTTCTGCGGCGCGAATTTCCATGTTTCTAGTCCTTTAGGCCTTCATTGCCTGGGAGAGAGAATTGAGACGGGTGCGGATCGATGCGTCGATGCGCGTGGAGCCGATGGTGACGACCAGCCCACCCAGAAGATCGGGGTCGACATCGGCGGAAAGCATTACAGTGCGGCCCTGACGCGCGGTCAGCTTGTCCTTCAAGGTGGCAAGCTGTTCGGCGGAGAGCGGATGCGCGCTGGTGACGGTTGCGGTGACTTCACCGCGCTGGGCTGCGGCGATCGCCTTGAACGCGGCAATCATGTCCGGCAGCTTCGACAGGCGGCGATTGCCGGCGAGCACACCAAGGAAGTTGGTGGTGAGATCGGAAAGCTTCAGATGCTTTGCCACGGCGGCAACTGCGGCACCCTGCTGGGCGCGCGAGAGCTGCGGATTGCTGGTGGCAGCCCGCAGGTCCCCGGATTCGCCGAGCGCGGCGCCGAGCTTCTCCAGATCGGTTTCGACGGCAGTGACCGTCCCGTTTTCGCTGGCCAGATCAAAGAGGGCAGAAGCGTAACGCCCCGCTAGGCTAGCCTGAATACCGGCGGAAATATCCACGCGCTTGAAATCCCTTCGGCAGGTGTCCGAAAATAACGTTGTGCAGCTTTGAAGCGGCAGGGCACATAGGGGCTTCCCGCCAAAGCTGGCGCGCGCCTAGCAATTGAATCTGGATTGCGCAAGCGGAGGGAGTACAGAGTCTGTCAGCTTGCGGAAAAAGAGTGTATCTGGCATTTGGCTTACCGGACGGTAAGCGGGCCGAGTGGGAGAGGGAAAATGCAACTGACGCCGATGGCGCCCAAATGCGGCGTCGAAGTTTCGGGCGTAAAGCTGGCGCAATGCAGCGATGCCGAAATGCAGGAGATCAAGCAGGCGATTTATGAATATGGAGTCGCGGTGTTCCGTGATCAGGAATTCACGCCTGAAGATCACATCACTTTCGGCCGTCGCTGGGGCGGGATCGACGTAAACAACTATTTCCCGCTGCAAGACGATTACAACGAAATCGCCGTGGTCAAGAAAGAGCCTGACCAGCAGACCAATATCGGCGGCGCCTGGCACACCGATCATTCCTATGACCAGATCCCGGCGATGGGATCGGTGCTGGTCGCCCGGCACCTGCCGCCAAAGGGTGGCGATACCATGTGGGCGCACATGGGCGCGGCCTATGATGCGCTGTCCGACGAGTTGAAGGCGGCGGTTGAAGGGCTGGAGGCATTCCACACCGCCGATCACGTTTACAAGGCAGACGGCCTTTACGCCCAGACCGACATGGCCAAGTCACTGCGCGGGCAGGACCTGAAGACCGGAGCGATTCACCCGGTGGTGATCCGCCATCCGCATACCGGCCGCAAGCTGCTTTATGTCAACAGCGCCTTCACGATCCATTTCGTCGGCCAGACCCGCGCAGAAAGCATGCCGCTGCTGCAGCAATTGTTCGACGCCGCACTGACGGGCGACAATCAATGCCGTCTTGAATGGAAACCGGGCACGGTGGCAATCTGGGACAATCGCACCACGTGGCACAATGCGATGAACGATTATCACGGCCACTACCGCGAAATGCACCGCATCACGTTGAGCGGTGAGGCGCTGGCGGCCTAGAGCGGAGCATCAATCTGGACGGCTCTGGCGTCAGTCGGCTCCTCGTATATCTCTCTTCAGCTTAGGGTGCCGCTGCGCCAACAACACCCGCGCGCTTCGTCTCGCAGGTGTAGACCAGCCGCTCGTTCGGGCGGTCGGGCAGCAGGGAGAGCAGCGCGCTTTGCTGTTCGCCCAGCGTGCGTTGCGCGTCCGTTACCCCGCAGGCGGGCGGGTCGTATTCGCGGCGGGCTTCGCGCGCGGCGTCCATTGCGGCGCGGCCCAGCAGATAGCGATCGGTACGGAAGGTGCGGGTGTCCGGATCATAGACATTGACCGAAACCGCCGCCTCGTCGCTCGGCACGAATACGCGGGTCCAGTTGCCGCCCGACAGCCCGTATTGTGTGCGTTGGTTGACACAGCCGTCCGCCGCCCAGTCGAACTCCACGTCATCCGTGCGCGCCCCCGTGATCCGGCTGCGTTCGGTGTCGAGCGTACAGATCAGCGTCCCGTCGCTTGCAATATCGCCGGTGGGTGCGTCTGCGCCGTCGGTGTTGTTGCGTTCGTCGAGGATCGCGGCGACCCGCTCCTCGATCTCGCTGAAGCCGGGACGGGTCAGCCACACCATCACCGTCGCGATCAGGGCGAGGCCGGCGATCACTGCCGCGATGATGGCGCGGTTGCGATTCTCGGGATTGTCGTGCTGGCTCTTGCGCAGCTGGAGCGCGGCATAGCCCGATCCGATCCCGAGCAGCAGCAGCACCATCGCCAGCGCCATCGCATTGTCGCGCGCATCGAGCACTTCGATCTGCGCTTGCAGCCGGGCCTGTTCGCGGGCTTCGCGCAGTTCCGCTTCGCGTGCGTCCAGCCGCGCCTGCGTTTCCGCCCGCTGTGCCTCGAATCGGGCGCGTTCGGCGGCGTTCAATTCGTCGATCGAGCGGCAGGGCAGGGCGTTGACCGAAGGCTCAATCCCGTTTTCGCGCAGGAAGGGCAGCAACTCGCGCAGGGACACGGCGAAGTAGAACTCGGCATCCGATCCGTCCGAATCCGCGCCGAAGCTGTTGACCCCCAGCACCCGCCCGCATCCGTCCAGCAGCGGCCCGCCCGAATTGCCGCGCGCGATCGGGGCAGTATGCAGGATCGTGTCGAACTGGCGCGAAGGGCGCTGGCCCGACAGGAAGCCGCGGCTCTTCACCGGAGGCTGGGCGCGGAAGATGTCGCGCATTTCCAGCCCCTGAGCGAGATCGACGTTCATCGGGTATCCCACTGCCGACACCTCGCCCATGTCACCGGCAACGCCGCCCGCGATCGTCAGCGGAGGCAGGCGCAGCGATCCGTCGGTGATCTCCAGCAGAGCAAGGTCGTTGCGCGGGCTGACCGCGACAGGCGTGGCAAAGGTCGCCGCGTCGCCTTCGCTCGGTACGATCCCGATCCGCAGCGTGTCGTCCTGCAAGGCTTCGCGGATGACGTGGGCGTTGGTGACGATCATGGTCGAGGACACCGCAAAGCCGCTGCCATGCGTTACCGGCACCACTTCGCCGCCGCTGCGGTCGATCAGCACCACGCGCACCACGCCGCGCGCCGCCGCATCGACATCGCCCGGATCGGCGGATGCGGGCAGGGCGGTGAAGGCGAGCGCCAGCAGCGCGAACAAAGGGGCGGCGACCAGTCGGACAAAGCGTGTCATCACCCACCCTTATGCCGCGCCTGACATTGACCGCAAGCTTCGGGATGCGCTTATGTCGAAAGCCTGCGACACCACGGCCATGACACAGACAACGACCCTTACCGATGACGAACGCTGGCAGATCGCGCTGGCGAAGGACCGGCGCTATGACGGCGCCTTTGTCACGGGCGTCCATTCGACCGGCATTTACTGCCGCCCGTCATGTCCGGCGCGCGCGCCCTTGCGCCGCAACGTGCGCTTTTACGCGACCCCTGCCGATGCCGAAGGCGCGGGCCTGCGCGCCTGCAAGCGGTGTTCCCCCAATACCCAGAGCGCGGAGGAAGCCTGCGTGCTGGCCGCCATCGCCGCGATCAGGGCGGACGGGGCAAAGACGCTCGATCAGCTGGCCGATCTGACCGGCTATTCGCCGACCCATTTCCAGCGGCTGTTCAAGCGCACCGTGGGCCTGTCCCCTGCGGCCTTCGCCCGTGCCCTGCGCGAGGAGCGCGTGCGTGAGGCGCTGGAAACCGGGGCGAGCGTGACGCAGGCGCTGTACGAGGCGGGCTATTCCAGCCCCTCGCGCTTCTATGACGAAACGAAGGGAAGGCTGGGCATGACGGCAAGCGATTGGCAGAGCGGGGGCGAGGGCCGCCAGATCCACTGGCGCGTCATGCAAACGACGCTCGGCCCGATGCTGGTCGCCGCCACGGACAAGGGCGTTTGCTGCCTGTCCTTCGGTGAAGGCGAAGCCGAACTGCGCGCCCGTTTCCCCAAGGCCGATCTGGTCGAGGCGGATGACAGCTTTGCCGCGCTGTTCGACGAAGTGCTCGCCGCGGTCGAACAGCCGGGCAGCGACAACGCGCATATCCCGCTGGACGTCAGGGGCACCGCGTTTCAGCAGGCCTGCTGGGAGGCGCTGCGCCGTATCCCTGCGGGCGAGACGCGCAGCTATGGCGAACAGGCGGCGATGCTGGGCAATCCCAAGGCCAGCCGCGCCGTGGGCAGCGCCAATGGCGCCAACGCCATCGCGGTGCTGATCCCGTGCCACCGCGTCGTCCCCGCATCAGGCGGCGTGGGCGGATACGCCTATGGCCCCGAGATCAAGGCGGAGCTGCTGAAGCGCGAGCAGCAGGGGTGATTCCCAACAGGGTGGAACAGGTGGAACACTGTCCAGGGATAAAATCCCCATCCTGTCACCCTTTCAGCGCAAAACCGTTACCTTTGCGGCCAGAGTGTCACCTTTCGTGCAGAAGTGTCACCCGCAATTGCAAAGACTGTCACTCTTGGGCGCGCAAAGCGTCACTCTTTGGCCATGCGAAGTGTCACGCAAAATGCCCAGCTTGCGGGCGGGTCTGACAATGCGAAAGAGCCGCCCCGATCATCGCAGCGCGCAGGCGAGTAGGAAAGCCTTTCCCCTTCCGCAGATCAAGGCACGTTCTGGCTTACAGTCACGTTGTTGGCAGATCCCGACTGCGTGATCGTCGAGACATCGCCTACCCCGCCCTGATCCACGACTGCGCGGTTAATGTCTCCGTCCTGGGTAATGCAGGACTCGCCGAGATCGCCGATCTGAAACACTCGTGCGAGGTTCCTGGGGCCATCCTGCGTGACTTCGGAAAGGTTGTTGTCACCCCGCTGGTCGATGGTGGTGAGGTTGAGATCGGATGCAGCATTCTGCCTGACCACCGCCCGGTTCGTATTGCCGATCTGCTCCACATCGGCCGTTACCCCGCGCCCTGATTGAACGGCGTCGACCGCATTGTCATCCCCCCGTTGAAAAACGATCAGACGTGGCACCGCGCCTAATGGAACGCCGATCCCGCTCTGGTCCAGCAAGACCGAATTGCGATCGCCAATCTGATCGATATCTACGCTGCTGGTCGATAGTGTATCGAACAGGGCGGCCTGGGTCACGATAACCGAATTGTCATCGCCGGTTTGGGTGGTCCGATGCACGGTTTCCTCTCCCGTCTGCAACGAAGTCAGCCGGTTGCGGTTGCCCGACTGGCGGACATTGATGCCGTTGGAGACACCGGGCTGGTCAATGTCGGCAAAGTTCGCATCGCCCGATTGCACCACGTTGGCATAGGGCGCGTCGTTCTGCAGCAGACCGCCGACGTTGGGCTGCGAGTAGAGACGCCGTCCGAAGGTGCCGCTCTGATTGACGTCGGCAGAGTTGTTCGATCCGCTTTGCACAATGCTCGCCCCGGCTTCGACATTGGGATTAGACGGAAGCGGAGACGATTGATCGATGATTGCAGTCTGACCCGTGCCCGACTGCGTCACAATCGCATGCGCCTTGTCGCCGCTCTGGGTGACGCTGGAATTGCTGTTGTCGGCATTCTGATTGACCACGATCCGGCCAAGCGACCCCGATTGCACTGTTTCGGAGACATTGCCGTCACCCGATTGCGTCACGGTTGCTTGCAGGGACGAGCCGGACTGACTGACCGTTGAGACACTGCCCGTGCCCGAAATCTGCGTCACGGTGGCTGCCGTATTGTCACCGCTCTGGATCACGATGCTGAGCGCATCGGTGGTGCCCGCGCCCTGCGTTACAGTCACGCTGCCATTGGTTCCGCCCTGATCGATCAGCGAACCTGTGCCCGATCCGATCCCCGATCCCGTGCCGTCTTGCATCACTATGGCGGTGTTGCTTTGGCCGCCGCCGGCGTTTTCCTGGAACAGTTCGGAATTCATGCCAACGGCGCTCGCGGTCTGGTTCACCGTGGCGGTGTTGTCGCCCGTTTGCACCACTTCGGAAAAGCCGCCAGTGCCAGCCTGCGTGATGGTGGCTTCATTGGCGATGTTGTCGACCGCCCCGATGGCCAACCCGTCCTGCGTCACTTCGGAGGTGTTGCCCGATCCCGGCTGGCTGACCGTCGCGATGTCGCCATCACCGATCTGCTCGATCGTGCTGGAATTGCTCTGCGCCATGGCCGGCGATGCGATGGCGAGCGTCACGATCGACGCGCCTGCGAGGATGGTTTTCTTCAAGCGATATATTCCCCCCAAGCGAAAACGGCGGGCGAATCGACGCATGTTTTCGCGTTAGTCCTAGTAAACTTACGTAGTATTATTGGGGGGTTAGTCAATTCCTGCCGGCAATCCCTGCGCCCGCGCAACGCGCCCTCAATCCAATTTCGGCGGCATTCCCGGTTCGCATTTGGCCATCGCCGTCTGATACGCCTCGCGCGATCCGATGCGTTGGAGGTAGGCTTTCAGATTGGGCAGGTGATCGATCGTCATGCCGTTGAAAGCGCGGCTGGTGGTCAGCTGGAACACCATCATGATGTCGGCGGTGGTCAGCTGCGATCCGCCGAAATAGTCCGCTTCGCCCAGCCGCGCCTCGATCTGCGCCCAGGCATTGTCCACCCGCTTTTGCAGCGGCAGCGGCATTTGCGCCCCGGCAAAGTTGACCGCGATCTGCATCATGCCGTTGGTCATGAAAGTCGCGTTGGCGAAGTGGAACCAGTACAGGTGATCGGCAAAGTCCGGATGATCGGGGCCGGGGACAAGCGCCGTATCGGGCGCATATTTGCCGACGATATACTCGACGATCGCGCCGCTTTCGCCCAGCACCAGGTCACCGTCGGTGATGACGGGGGCGACCTGCATCGGGTGCAGCGCCTTCAGCTCAGGCGGGGCCAGCCGCGTTTCGGGATCGCGATTGTAGAGCACCAGCTCGTAATCCAGCCCCAGTTCCTCACACAGCCAGACAATGCGTTCGGATTGCGAAATGCGCAGGTGGTGGACGGTAAGCATTGGTGTCGGCTCCTCAATTTACGGTTCGCGCCCATCCTTCGCTGGCTGGCGTGAGGCTGTCCAGAAACTTCTCTGCGCTGTCCAGATATTCACGCTGTTTCGCCTCGCCCATGCGGTCCCATGTCGCGTAGATGCGGCCGATGCGGTGGTTCGATTCCAGCCGTTCGCGGTTGGCGTCCATGAAATGCCAGTACAGCGGGTTGAACGGGCAGGCTCCGTCGCCGGTCTTCTGGGCCACCTTGTAGCTGCATTTCTTGCAGTAATCGGACATCTTGTTGATGTAATTGCCCGAGGCGGCATAGGGCTTCGTCGCAAGGTTGCCGCCGTCGGCATAGAGCACCATCGCGGCGACATTGGGCAGTTCGACCCATTCGAACGCATCGGCATAGACGGCGAGATACCAGTCCTGAACCGCCTTGGGATCGATCCCGGCGATCAGGCAGAAATTGCCGAGCACCATCAGCCGCTGGATATGGTGCGCATGCGCGTCTTCGCGCGTGGTGCGCACGCAATCGGCAAGGCAGCGCATGTCGGTTTTGCCGGTCCAGAAGAATTCGGGCAGGGGGCGGGCGGCGTTGAGCGCGTTGTCGTCGGCAAGACCGGGCATTTTCAGCCAATAGAACCCGCGCACATATTCGCGCCAGCCGATGATCTGGCGGATGAACCCCTCCACCGAATTGAGCGGGGCCTTGCCGTCTGAATAAGCCTGTTCGGCGCGGCGGCACAGCTCAAGCGGGTCGATCAGGCCGAGGTTGATGCTGGTCGACAGCATGGAGTGGTAAAGATCGTCCGACCCGTGCACCATCGCGTCCTGATAGGGGCCGAATTTACCGAGCCTCTGGGCGAAGAAGGCATCGGCGGCTTCCTGCGCCTGATCCGATGTGACAGGCCAGCCGAAGGGTTCGAGATCGCCGAAGTGATCGCCGAAATGATCCTTGACCAGCGTGATCACCTCCCCGGTGATGTCATCGGGTTCGAATTTGGGGGCGGGGGGCGGATTGATGCCGGAATCGGGCGATTGGCGGTTTTCGGCATCGTAATTCCATTCGCCGCCCACGGGTTTGCCGTCATCACGCATCAGCAGCCCGGTCTTGCGGCGCATCTCGCGATAGAAATGCTCCATCGTCAGATGCTTGCGACCGTCCGCCCAGTCGCGAAATTCGGCGTGCGAGCACAGGAAGCGATCGTCGGGCAGCAATTCGACCTCGCAGGCGAATTTGTCCGGCCATTCCTCGATCTGCTGCTGCACCCGCCATTCGCCCGCCTCGGTAACGCGGAGCTTGCGCGGGGTGTGGCGTTCGATCGCGCGGGCGACTTCGCCGGTAAAGCTACCCGAATTGTCTTCATCGGTCAGCTTCACATAATCGACGCGCCACCCCGCATCGCGCAGTTCAGCGGCAAAATGGCGCATCGCGGAGAAGATCAGGACGATCTTCTGCTTGTGATGTTTGACGTATGTCGCTTCGTCCCACACCTCCATCATCAGGATGACGGTGTCCTCCTTCGCGCAGCCGCGCAGGGAGGAAAGAGTACGGGTCAGCTGATCGCCGAGGACGGGGACTAGGACAGGATTGCTCATCGCCCCGTCAATGCACGGGCGCGCGATAAGTGCCGGTCAATCCCGCGTTTCTGGTCAGCGAGTGGGGGCGATCCCCGGTATCGGTGCCAGATCGCGCGTCACTCCGCCGACGCCGGGCGGGGGCGGGGGTTCCTGCCCGAATTCCCACTTCACGAAATCGGCCGGCGCGCTGAAGGCGAAGCTTTCGACCGGATGCTTCATCAGCACCGATCCCCAGCATCCCGGCTCGCGCTCAAGATGGCCGTCGCGGGTGAAGGCGCGCACCGCCTCTTCGTGCGAACGGCGGAAATAGACATCGGTGACGTGATCGCCCGTGTCGCCATTCACCATCCGCCATGCCGCGGGCGAAACGGTGCGCAGATGCGCCATCCATTCGCCGACGACGGTGTTGATGTGATTGACCGTGATCGTGTCCGGCCCGTCGATCACGATCGGCTCGGCGGTGCTGACCTTGTAGATCCTGTCGCCGCAGCTGTTCTTCTGCACCGATTCATACAGCGAGATCATGACATGCCACTGCTGCGGCGCGTCGGCGCTTTCAGCCTGACCTTCATCAGCAAGCGCCGGGGTGCCGGCCAGCGACGCGGCACTCAGCGCGATCATCCATGCGGCGGGTTTCACCGTCAAAGCCTCCTTGAACTGCATGGCAGGGGGCTTTGCACCAGACTGGTTAGAATTGGCCTAATGCGCCTTCAAACGAAGCTGTAGGGATCGACATCCACGCCCACGCGCACGCCCGGCGGGAATTGCTGGCGGTCCAGCCATTCGCGCAATGTGTCCTGCAAATTCGCGCTGCGCCTTGCATTGACGAGAAAGCGGTAGCGATACCTCCCTCGCAGCAGCGCGAGCGGGGCGGGGGCGGGGCCAAGGATGTGGATGTCGGGCAGATGCGGGCGGGTATCACCCAGCCGCACCGCCGCCTCGCGCGCTTCGCGTTCGTCCTCCGACGATATGATGATCGCCGCCCACCGCCCGAACGGCGGCGCACCCGCATCGCGCCGGGCCTCTGTCTCTGCCGCGTAGAAGGCGTCGCGATCCCCGTTGGCGAGCGCGGCGATAACGGGAGCCTCCGGATGGCGCGTCTGGATCAGCACTTCGCCCGGTTTCTCGCCCCGACCGGCGCGCCCGGCAACCTGCGCAACCTGCGAATAGGTGCGCTCCGCCGCGCGCAAGTCTCCGCCTTCAAGGCCCAGATCCGCGTCGACCACGCCCACCAGCGTCAGTTCGGGGAAGTGGAACCCCTTCGTCACCAATTGCGTGCCGACGATCACGTCGATCGCGCCTTCGCGCACCTGGGCGATGAATTGCGCGGCGCGTTCGGGCGATCCGAGCGTGTCGGACGTGGCGACCGCGACGCGGGCATCGGGAAACAGCGCCGAAACCTCGTCCGCGATCCGTTCGACGCCGGGGCCGCAGGCGACCAGGCAATCGCCTTCGCCGCATTCAGGGCAGGCATCGGGCGGCTTTGTCTCCAGCCCGCAATGGTGGCAGGCGAGCCGCGCCGAAAGCCGGTGTTCGACCAGCCACGCGCTGCAATTGGGGCATTTGAAGCGATGCCCGCAATTGCGGCACAGCGTCAGCGGGGCATAGCCGCGCCGGTTGAGGAACAGCAGCACCTGCTCGCCCGCTTCCAGTCGCGCCTCTATCCCGGCGATCAGCGGCGCGGCGAGCCAGCGCCCGCTTGGCGGTTTTTCCTGCGTCAGATCGACCAGCTTGATATCGGGCAATTGCGCGCCGCCGAAACGGCTTGGCAAATCGAGCTTTGTGTAAGTGCCCGTGCTTGCCATGTGCAGGCTTTCGAGCGCCGGGGTCGCGCTCGCCAGCACCACCGGCAGCCGTTCGAACCGGGCGCGCATCACCGATACGTCGCGCGCGTTGTAGCGCACCCCGTCATCCTGCTTGAAACTGATTTCATGCGCTTCATCGACAACGATCAGCCCGAGATCGGCATAGGGCAGGAACAGCGCCGAACGCGCGCCCACCACGACCTGAGCCGAACCTTCGGAAATCGCCCGCCATGCGCGCCGCCGCTCGGTCGATCTGAGCGAGGAATGCCATTGCACCGGGGCCGCGCCAAAGCGGTCTTCGAAGCGCGACAGGAAATTTTCGGTCAGAGCGATTTCGGGCAGCAGCACCAGCACCTGCCGCCCCATCCGCAGCGCCTGCGCGACGGGTTCGAAATAGGTTTCGGTCTTGCCCGATCCTGTCACCCCGTCGATCAGGAAGGGCGCAAATTCGCGCGCCTTGACCGCTTGCACCAGCACATCCGCGACGGACTGCTGATCGGGCGAAAGATCGGGCTGATCGTAATCGGGATCGGCAATGGGGTAGGGGCGATCGATCGCCACCGTCACCGGCTCTATCACCCCCTGGTTCACCAGCCCGCGCAGAACCCCTTCGGATACGCCCGCGATCCCTGCGAGTTCGCGGATCGTGCCCTGTTCGCCGTCCAGCGCCTCTATCGCGGCGAGGCGCTGCGGGGTCATGCGTTCGGGCAGGCCGCCCGACAGGCGGTATTCGGTCATGGTGGTCGGCCCGCCCAGCGCACCCCCGCTCGACAGCACCATGCGCGCAACGCTGGCCAGCGCCGCGCAGTAATAATCGGCGGTCCATTCGATCAGGCGGCGCAAGGGCGCCGAAAGCGGCGGCACGGGAATAACTTCGCGCAAGGGCCGTAGTTTGGACGCGTCCACCTCGGTTCCGGGCAGGCGGCCTTCGTCCCAGACGATGCCGGTGACGGTGCGCGGGCCGAGCGGCGCGACGACCACGCTGCCGGGTTCCACCGCCATGCCTTCGGGCACGCTGTAATCCAGCGGGCCGAGCGCGGCGTTGAGGACAAGGAGGCGGACGCGGTTCATATGCGGTTCGGCAATATGAAGGCACAGACATGCAAACCACAAGGCAAAGGGTCAGGGATATGAACGGACACGAGATTACGGAACTGGGGCGCAGGCATTTTCTGAAAGCGGGCGCGGGCGGTGCGTTGGTGCTGGCGCTGCCGGCCTGTTCGACAATGCCCGGCTTCAGCCTGACCGAAGCGGTGCGCCGATTGCTGCTGTTGTCGAGCGAGCGCGCCTTTGCCCGGCTGATCGCGCCGGACGGCTATTGGGATACGCAGGTGGCGCGGCTGGGCCTTGGCAATCTGCTGGGCGCGCGCGGCGATGTGGTATCGCGCATCCTCACTTCCGCGCTGTTCAAGGATCGGCTGGAGGATGCCTTTGCCGATATCGCGATCGACGCATCCTATCGCGCCGCGCCGGTTGTGACCGATGCGGTGCGGGTGATTGGCCTCGCCAATGCGGTGGAGCTGGTGCGCGGCGGGCCGACTGCGGCCACGCAGGCGCTGCGCGGAGAGTTGGGCGGGCGGCTGATCGACGCGATGGTGCCCGAACTGGGCGAGGCGATCCGCATCGCTTCCGATCCGCTTGTCGGCCAGCTGATCGACGCGGCGGCGGGCACCAATGTCAGCGGAATAGCGCAGCGGCTGGCGGGCAATATCGACGATGCAATCTGGACCGAGATGGGCGTTGAGGAAGCCGCGATCCGGCGCGATCCGGCCTCCACCCGCGATCCTGTGCTGATCGGGGTATTCGGCAACGGAGTGCTTTGACGGGGGAGGCAGGCGCTCGCACATCTGGCCCTGCGGCCCCGGCTGTGCCATCCCCCGCGCAAGCGAATCGCACGCGCAAAGGGAGATATCCGCGCCATGAAATTCTTCGTCGACACCGCCGAAATCGCCGACATCAAGGAACTGGCCGACACCGGCCTGCTTGATGGCGTCACCACCAATCCTTCGCTGATTGCCAAATCCGGGCGGGATTTCATGGAGGTGACCAAGGAAATCTGCGGGATCGTCGACGGCCCCGTCTCTGCCGAAGTCGTCGCGCTGGATCACGCGACGATGATGAAAGAGGCCGAGGTGCTGCGCAAGATCGCCGACAATGTCTGCATAAAGGTGCCGTTGACGGTGGACGGGCTAAAGACCTGCAAGGCGCTGACGGGCGAGGGCACGATGGTCAACGTCACCCTGTGCTTTTCCGCCAATCAGGCGCTGCTCGCGGCGAAGGCAGGGGCGACTTTCATCTCGCCATTCGTCGGACGGCATGACGACAACGGCTTCGACGGGATGGACCTGATCGAGGACATCCGCCTTATCTATGACAATTACGGCTTTGCCACCGAAATCCTCGTCGCATCGGTGCGCCACACCACCCATGTGCTGCAAGCCGCCAAGATCGGCGCCGATGTCATGACCGCGCCGCCCAAGGTGATCCACGGCCTGTTCAAGCATGTGCTGACGGACAAGGGCATCGAAGGCTTCCTGAAGGATTGGGAAGCCACAGGGCAGAGCATCCTTTAAAACTAACAGGTAGCCCGCCACCCGATAAGTTCCTATCTGCCACCCAATGGCTGAAGAATCCCCACTCGACAGGTTCAAGCAGGCGCTGACCGGTGCATCGCGGGCAATCGCGCGCGATGCCGAGGTGGAAGTGGCGTGGAGCGCCGATGTCCCCGGTGCCAGCGGCAACCGTTTCCGCGTTCCGCTGCCCGGGCGCGATCTGCCGCATGATCAGGTGACGGAAGCGCGCGGCTTTGCCGACAGTTTCGCGCTCAAGCTGCGCCATCATGACGCGGGGCTGCACGCACGCTCCGCTCCGCCCGAGCCGGTGGCGCGCGCCTGTTATGACGCGATCGAGCAGGTGCGGTACGAGGCGCTAGGCGCAAGCCGGTTCGGCGGGATCAGGTCGAACCTCGATGCCGCGACCGAAATGCGCACCGCCACCGATGCCATCGTGCGCGCGCAGAATTCCTCCGAAGTGCCGCTGCAAACCGCCTTGTCGCTGATGCTGCGCGAAAAGCTGACCGGGGAACCGATCCCCAAACGCGCCGAAGCCGGGGTGAGCATGGTGCGCGACTTCATCGAGGAAACGGTGGGCGACGATTTCGCCGCGCTGGGCGAAAACCTCGGCGATCAGGCGGTGTTCCAACGCCTCGCGCTCGACATGCTGCGCGATCTCGACCTGACCCGCCCGACCGATCAGCCCGACCAGACCGAAAACGACGATTCCGAAGAGGATCAGGGCGAGGACGACGAACAGGCCGGGGACGAGCAGCGCGAAGGCGATGCCGATCCGCAAAGCGCCGAAGCCGCGGGCGAAATGACCGAAGGCGACGGCGAAGGCGAAACCGACAGCGAAATGTCCGCCGACGAGGACATGCAAGACGGCGAAGCGGGCGAGGAAGGCGATGCCTCCAACGCCCCCGTGCGCCCCAACCGCCCGCAGACCGACATTCCCGACGGGCTCGATTACAAGGCCTTTACCGAACGGTTCGACGAAGTGGTCGAAGCGCCCGAACTGTGCGATTCCGAAGAGCTGGACCGGCTGCGCGCCTATCTCGACAGCCAGCTGACCGGGCTTCAGGGCGTTGTGACGCGGCTGGCCAACCGGCTGCAACGCCGCCTGATGGCGCAGCAGAACCGCAGCTGGGATTTCGATCAGGAAGAAGGCGTGCTTGATGCCGCGCGCCTTTCCCGCGTGATCGTCTCCCCCGGCACGGCGCTGTCCTACAAGGTGGAGCGCGATGTCGAGTTCAAGGACACGATCGTCACCCTGCTGATTGACAATTCCGGCTCGATGCGCGGCCGCCCGATCAGCATTGCCGCGATCAGCGCGGACATTCTGGCGCGCACGCTGGAGCGGTGCGGGGTCAAGACCGAGATCCTCGGCTTCACCACCCGCGCATGGAAAGGCGGGCAAAGCCGCGAGGCGTGGCTGGCCGATGGCAAGCCACAAAATCCGGGCCGCCTCAACGACTTGCGGCACATCATTTACAAACAGGCTGACGAACCATGGCGGCGCGCGCGGCGCAATCTCGGCCTGATGATGCGCGAAGGGCTGCTCAAAGAAAACATCGACGGCGAGGCCTTGATGTGGGCGCACAGCCGCCTGATCTACCGGCCTGAGGAACGCCGCATCCTGATGGTGATTTCCGACGGCGCGCCGGTGGATGACAGCACGCTGAGCGTCAATTCGGCAGGCTATCTCGAAGCGCATTTGCGCGGCGTGATCGAATGGATCGAGAAGGTTTCACCCGTCCAGCTCGTCGCTATCGGTATCGGCCACGATGTCACCCGCTATTATCGGCGCGCGGTGACGATCATGGATGTCGAACAGCTGGGCGGCACGATCATGGAGCAGCTTGCCGAACTGTTCGAGGACGAGAAGGGCTCGAAGAGACGATGAAAAAGTCTGATGCAGAAAGGGCTGTTCGGCAAATGTGTGGCGAGTGGGCCAAAGAGATTGGACTTGCGCGGCCAGACTATCCTTCTGCAAGTTTCCTCCAGTTCTGGAGTTGGGCGCAGGCAAACTATTCACCTTATTTGAATTTTCAAACCACGACCGGCGTTCGGTATG
This sequence comes from Erythrobacter sp. Dej080120_24, assembly GCF_036322605.1. Lineage (GTDB taxonomy): Bacteria > Pseudomonadota > Alphaproteobacteria > Sphingomonadales > Sphingomonadaceae > Erythrobacter > Erythrobacter aurantius. The sequence goes on along the minus strand of NZ_AP027262.1, from coordinate 2,671,197 downwards.
ACGTTGAAATGTGGTTTGAGGATGAGATGGGGCAAAGGGGAATGAACTAGTATGAACGTAACCGAAGCCGTCACCACCCGCCGATCCATCCGTGCCTATCTCGACAAGCCGGTGGAGCTCGAAACGATCCGCCGCGTGATGGATACGGCGCGCTGGGCTGCGTCGGGCTGCAATTACCAGCCGTGGGAAGCGAGCATCGTTACCGGGCAGCCGCTCAAGGATCTGCAGGCGAAAATCACCACCACGCCCCCGCAGGCCGCCGAATACGATTGGGCCGCTCCGGGAACCGAGGAAGCCTACAAGGCGCGCCTCGACGGCGTATCGCGCGAAATGTTCGGCGCGATGGGCATTGCCCGCGACGATGGCGCCGCGCGCATGGCGGCAATGGCGCGCAACGCCACCAGCTTCGATGCGCCTGCGGTGCTGTTCGTCTATTTCCCTCGCCTTATGAAGGAAGCGCAATGGTCTGACACGGGCATGTGGCTGCAAACCGTCGCTCTGCTGCTGCGCGAGGAAGGGCTCGACAGCTGCTACCAGGAATACATGGCGCTCTATGCCGATGTGATCCGCGATTTCCTCGGCTTGGACAAAGAACGCTACATGTTCTTCTGCGGCATGGCGATCGGCTATCGCGACCCGGATGCGCCGGTGAACAATTTCGAGCGTGAGCGCGTGCCGTTGGACGAACAGGTCAAGTTTGTCGGGTTCGATTAGTTACTCGGCTAAGGCCTCGAATTTGTAGGGTTGGCAGACAGTGATGCAAAATAGCTCGGTCCCGCATCCGCTGTCAGTAATTGTCCCGAACAGCTCCACACGCTCGCCATGGTTCAGTGTATCGTCCGAATAGAGCAGGCACTGCCCGCCTCGATCAAACAACCGAAAATCTCTGCCGCTCAAATAAAGGCCGCGTGCTTCGTTGATGTCACCGTAGATCGCCTTGATACGAACAGGCTTGCCTAAGTTCGCTTCTACATCGGCAAAGCGTTTGATCGTGGTGATGTCTGCTCGATCGGGCAATGCATGGGCGCACGACGTAAGCCACAAACCTGCTCCGAAGAGCAATGCCGATTTGATCACTTGTTTCGTCATTCTTCAATCTTGACCAAAATAGCTATCGCGCACAATGCCTCTCGAAGTGACCGATCTCAAACTCTTCAACTCGCTCACCCGCGAGATCGAACCTTTCGTGCCCGTCCATGAAGGGGAGGCGCGCGTCTACACCTGCGGGCCGACGGTCTACAATTACCCGCACATCGGCAATATGCGCGCCTATGTCTTTGCCGACGTGCTGGGCCGCACGCTGTCCTACAAGGGCTACAAGCTTACCCACATCATCAACATCACCGATGTCGGCCACCTGACCGATGATGCCGATGAGGGCGAGGACAAGATGGAGAAGATGGCTGCGGAGAAAGCGCAGAGCATCTGGGACATCGCGCAGCACTATACCGAGGCCTATTGGGCGGACGTGAAGGCGCTTAACATCCGCCAGCCGGCCAAGTGGTCGGTCGCGACCGATTACATCGACGAGATGATCGAATTCGCGAAAAGCATCGCGGACAAGCACTGCTACGAACTGGAGAGCGGGCTTTATTTCGATGTCTCGACCGTCGCCGATTACGGGCGGCTGGCGCGCGCCGTTACCGAAGACGGGGAAGGGCGGATCGAGAGCGTCGAGGGCAAGCGCAACGCCGCCGACTTCGCGATCTGGCGCAAGACTCCGGCGGGCGAAAAGCGCCAGATGGAATGGGACAGCCCGTGGGGCAAGGGCGCGCCGGGATGGCATCTCGAATGTTCGGTGATGGGCGAAAAACTGCTCGGCTTCCCGTTCGACATTCACACCGGCGGGATCGACCACCGCGAAATCCACCACCCCAATGAAATCGCGCAAAATCAGGCGTTTTGTGGCTGTGGTTCATTGGATGTCGCAACCCATTCGGGCGCGAAGATCTGGATGCACAACAACTTCCTGGTCGAACGCAGCGGCAAGATGAGCAAGTCCTCGGGCGAGTTCCTGCGGCTGCAATTGCTGGTGGACAAGGGGTATCACCCGCTCGCCTACCGCATGATGTGCCTGCAGGCGCATTACCGCAGCGAGCTGGAGTTTTCGTGGGACGGTCTTGAGGCGGCACTGACGCGGCTGAAGCGGATGGTGATGGCTGCCGGACGGCTTTCGGATGCACCGAGCCAGCCGCTCGCCCAGCATCCCAAATTTGCCGAGACGCTGGCGAAATTCGATGCCGCGATCAGCGACGATCTTAGCACGCCAATCGCGCTTACCGCGCTGGAAGACGCGTTGGCCGTCAAGAAGGTCGACGCCGGGATCAAGCGCGCGGTGGTGGAGCATATGGACGCGGTGCTGGGCCTCGGCCTGTTCGACCTCACCCGCAAGGAACTGCGCATCCGGCCCAAGACCGCCGCGATCACCGCAGAGGAAATCGAAGACGCGCTCACCCGCCGCAACGCCGCGCGCGCGGAAAAGGACTTCGCCACCTCCGATGCGATACGCGACGAGCTAGCGGCCAAGGGCGTCGAAGTGATGGACGGCGATCCGCTAGGATGGGAGTGGAAACTGTGACAACCCTCGCAATCTCCGGGCTGATCCGCCCGCTGCTCGAACCCCGGCTGCCCGATGATCTCGATGTGCGCTGGTTCATGACGCATGAGGAAGCGCTGGAGGCGGTGAAGGGGGCGGAGATCGGCTGGTTCGACATGAACGATCAGGCCGCGATGGCCGAAACGCTGCGTGCGGCGACCGATCTCAAATGGCTCAATTCGATCTATGCGGGCCTCGATTTCCTGCCGATGGACGTGCTAATCGAACGCGGGATCACCGTCACCAACGGGGCGGGCATCAACGCCATCACCATCGCCGAATACGTCGTCATGGGGATGCTCAACATCGCCAAGGGTTACCGCGAAGTCGTGCGCGCGCAGGAGCGGCACGAATGGCTGATGGATTCGCCAGGCAAGCGCGAACTCGCCGGGTCAAAGGCGCTGCTGCTGGGCTATGGCGCGATCGGCAAGCTGATCAAGCCGCGGCTCGAAGCCTTTGATGTCGAAGTTACCGTGGTGCGCCGCAATGCCGGGCCGGGCGTGCTGACGCCGGATCAGTGGCGAACGAAATTGCAGGATTTCGACTGGATCATCCTCGCCGTGCCCGCCACGCCCGAAACCGAAGGGATGATAGGCGCGGTGGAACTGGCGGCGATGAAGAACGACGCCGTGCTGGTGAACATCGCGCGCGGCAGCGTTGTCGATCAGCCCGCGCTGGTGGAGGCGCTGGAGAAGAAGGCGATCGGGGCCGCGTTCCTCGACGTGACCACGCCCGAACCGCTGCCCGCGGATCACCCGTTGTGGTCGCTCGACAATGCGCATGTCACAATGCACCTGTCGGGCCGCGCGCAGAACATGATGTTCATCCGCAGCGCCAATCGCTTCCTCGAAAACCTCGCCAAATACCGCGCGGGCGAAGCCGTTGGCCCGGTGTTTGACCCGAAACTGGGTTACTGATCGCCGCCGTGTTGCGCTTCACGCTTGGAATCTGACGGATTCCTGCAATACTCCCCCGCGATAACCGGCCATCACGGTCCGGTCACACTCAGCGCGTAACGCCGCAGGCAAGAAGGGGTGCGGTCCTGCAAAAGGGACAACCTGCTGCGTAAGCGATGTCATTCTTGCGGGCGGCGCAAAGGCCCGCGTGCATTGGGGGGAATACACATGAGCGATACCAAGAAAGCCTCGGACGTTTTTATCGAATGCCTGGAGGCTGAAGGCTGCGAGTATATTTTCGGCGTTCCGGGGGAAGAGAACCTCGACCTGCTCGATTCGCTCAGCCGGTCAAAGAAGATCAAGCTGATCCTCACCCGCCACGAACAGGGTGCGGGCTTCATGGCGGCGACCTATGGCCGCCACACCGGCAAGACCGGCGTTTGCATGGCGACGCTGGGGCCGGGGGCGACCAATTTCGTGACCAGCGCGGCCTATGCGCAATTGGGCGGCATGCCGGTGCTGATGATCACCGGCCAGAAACCAATCAAGAAATCGAAGCAGGGCCGCTTCCAGATCGTCGACATCGTTTCGCTGATGAAGCCGATCACCAAATATTCGATCCAGATCGCCGCCGGGGACAACATTCCCAGCCGCGTACGCGAAGCCTATCGCCTCGCCGAAGAGGAAAAACCGGGCGCGACGCTGATCGAACTGCCCGAGGACATCGCGGAAGAGCCCACCACCGACAACAAGCCACTGCCCAAGAGCATCGCGCGGCGTCCTTCGGCAGAGCCCAAGGCGGTGCGCGCGGCGGTCAAGGCGATCGAGGCGGCGAAGAACCCGGTGCTTGTCATCGGTGCGGGCGCCAACCGCAAGATGTGCGGGCGGATGCTCGAACAATTCGTCGAAAAGACCGGCATTCCCTTCCTCACCACGCAGATGGGCAAGGGCGTGATTGACGAACGCCATCCGAAATTCCTCGGCTGCGCGGCGCTTTCCGCAGGCGATTTCGTCCACCGCGCGGTGGAGGCATCGGACTGCATCATCAATGTCGGCCATGACGTGATCGAAAAGCCGCCCTTCTTCATGAAGGACAACGGTGTCACCGTGATCCACGTGTCGACCAAGACGGCCGAAGTCGATCCGGTGTATTTCCCGCAGATCGAAGTGATTGGCGACATCGCCAACGCGATCTGGCAGATCAAGGAAGACATCAGCCCCAACCGCAGCTGGGATTTCGATCACATGCTGGCCTATCATCAGGCCGAACTGGATCACACCAACGCGCTGGCGGCGGACACCCGTTTCCCGATCTTCCCGCCGCATCTCGTCAAGCAGGTGCGCGAATGCATGCCGCGTGACGGGATCATCTGTCTCGACAATGGCGTGTACAAGATCTGGTTCGCGCGCGGTTACACCGCTTACCTGCCCAACACCGTGCTGCTCGACAACGCGCTGGCGACGATGGGCGCAGGTCTGCCTTCGGCGATGATGAGCGCGATGCTCTATCCCGATCGCAAGGTGATGGCGATCTGCGGCGATGGCGGCTTCATGATGAACAGCCAGGAGATGGAAACCGCGGTGCGCCTCGGCCTCAATCTCACCGTGCTGATCCTGCGCGACGATGCCTATGGCATGATCCGCTGGAAACAGGCGAATATGGGCTTTGCCGATTTCGGCCTGACCTATGGCAACCCCGACTATGTCGCCTATGCCGAAAGCTATGGCGCCAAGGGGCACCGGGTGGAATCGAGCCAGCACCTGACCGAACTGCTCGCGCATTGCCGCGACACGCCGGGCGTGCACCTGATCGATTGCCCGGTCGATTACAGCGAGAACGATCAGATCCTGAACATCGACATCAAGAAACTGTCGGCCCAGCTCTGATCACACTGACTGCAAAGGACAAAAGCCATGCATGAAGTGGTCAATCCGTTCGACCTGTCTCCTGTCGGCAGCGTCCCCACGCATGATTGGGACGCCGTCGATGCGGCGCTGACAAAGGCGCACGCGCTGTTCCGCGATCGCTCGCAGTGGAAGAAGCCGCATGAACGCGCGGCGATCCTCCACCGGGCGATGGAGATCATGCGCGAACGCCGCGATCACCTCGCCATGCAGGTCGCGGCGGAAGGCGGAAAGCCGTTGATCGATGCGCGGGTCGAGGTGGACCGCGCGATCAACGGGATGGAGCTGTGCATCCACGAAATCGGGGCGCTGAAAGGCACCGAGATCCCGATGGGGCTGACGGCGGCGGGCGATGGCCGGCTGGCGTGGACCACGCGCGAACCGATTGGCGTGGTGGTGGCGGTTTCGGCCTTCAACCACCCGCTCAACCTGATCGTGCATCAGGTCGCCCCGGCGGTGGCCACGGGCTGTCCGGTGATCGTCAAGCCGGCGGCGGATACCCCGCTGTCTTGCTTCGAATTCGTCTCGATCCTGCACGAAGCCGGGTTGGAGCCCGACTGGGCGCAGGCGGTGCAGCCGCCGCGTGACGTGTCGGAGCGGATGGTGAGCGATCCCCGCGTCGCATTCTTCAGCTTCATCGGATCGGCGGGCGTTGGCTGGTCGCTTCGGTCGAAACTCGCGCCGGGGACGCGCTGCGCGCTGGAACATGGCGGAGTCGCTCCGGTGATCGTCGATCCCAGCGCCAATCTCGATCTGGCCGTGCCCAGCCTGACCAAGGGCGGGTTCTACCATTCGGGGCAGGTCTGCGTGTCGGTGCAGCGGGTGTTCGCGCACAGCTCCATCGTCGATGATCTGGCCAGCCGCATGGCCGACGCCGCGAGCAAGCTGAAGGTCGGCAACGCCATTCACGAAGATACCGAATGCGGCCCGCTGATCCGGCCCAAGGAAGTCGACCGCGTTGGCAAATGGATCGACGAGGCCCGCGAAGGCGGGGCCAAGGTGCTGTGCGGGGGCGAGAAGCTGTCCGACACCACCTATGCCCCCACGGTGCTGCTCAATCCCTCACCCGAGGCGACGATTTCGCGCAACGAAGTGTTTGGCCCTGCCGTCTGCATCTATTCCTATGACGATGTCGATGCGGCGATTGCACAGGCCAATTCGCTCGACGTGGCGTTTCAGGCGGCGGTGTTCACCAATGACCTGTCATCGGCGATGCACACCTATCGCAACATCGATGCGTCAGCGGTGATGGTGAACGACCACACCGCCTTCCGCACTGACTGGATGCCCTTTGCGGGCCTGCGCACATCGGGCCACGGGGTAGGGGGCATTCCCTATACCTGCCACGAGATGACCATCGAAAAGATGATTGTGATCAAAGGATAAGGAGGAGGGGGTTACCCCTCCTCCAGCAACAGCAGCACCGCAGTCACCAGCATGCGCTCGTTCGCGCCAAAACGGTGATTGACTTCGCGGATGGTCGCATCGGCGACGAGGTGGCCGGGAATTGCGAATTCGTGATCGGGCAGCGCCTCGAGGAAGTTCTCGCCCGCCACCACGGCTTCGATCCCGTCGAAATCGAGCATGAATTCATGCCGCGTCCCTGAAAACGTGATCGAGTGCCACGCGGTTTCCTCATGCGTCAGAAGGCTGGCCTTGCCCTCGGCGAGGGTCAGCACCGCTTCGCGCACCCTGTCCGACACGGTGCGGCGCGGTCTGTAGCGGCGCGCGGTCTGGCGACTGGGCGCAGGCGCATCGGCGGATTTGGTTTCGAACCCGGCGATGCGGGCGATTTCGATCAGTGCTTCATGCAGCATGGCGCATCTCCTGACGGGTATCGGCAATCCGGCCTTTGATCTCGAACCCGGCGTGCGCGCACAGTTCGGCCAGAGTCGCGTGGCGGGCGAGTTGCGTCAGTTCGTAACGCTCCATCCATTCCAGCGTGCGCTTTTCCGTGGCGGGGCGGGGGATACGCCCCATCCGCAGATCCAGCACGAAGCGCGGATCATGCGCCGCGAGCCGCCCGAATTTGGTGGCGGGCATATCGTGGCGTCTCAGGAATTGTTCGACTTTGCGTATCAGCATCTGTGGCTCCTGACCTTGTGGGCATCGGGATTCGCGACCCTGCGAATCGCTCGGTGTTCCTGAAATGTTCCATTTGAAATCCTACTTGTCTAGGAAAAATCCTTCATGTAGGAAGGATTGATGGTTAAGCCCGATGAAACACACCCCGACGGCGCCCGTGCGCGGCTGCTGGAACTGTCGCAACAACGCGGGGTGAGCCTTGCCCGCCTGTCCGACATGCTCGGGCGCAATGCGAGCTATCTGCAACAATTCATTCGCAAAGGTTCTCCGCGAAAGCTGGAGGAAGGGGACCGGCGGACGCTCGCCACCTTCTTTGGCGTGGCGGAAGAGGAGCTGGGCGGAGGCGGCGAATCACCGCAGGAAAATTCCTACGCGCAAACACGTATGCGGCGCGATCCGGGTGACTGGGTGGATGTGCCCCGGCTCGACATCGGCGCTTCGGCAGGGCCGGGCGCGCTTCCGGTGAGCGAGCAGGCGTTCGACGCCTTCCGCTTTTCCCGCCGCTGGCTGGCGGAACAGGGGCTGGAGGGCGCACAACTGGTCGCGATCACGGTGGAGGGCGATTCGATGGAGCCGCTGCTGCGCAATGGCGACGAAATCCTGATAGACCGCGCCCCGCGCGCCTTCCGCGACGGGGTCCACGTCGTGCGCCTGGGTGATACGCTGATGGTGAAGCGCGTGGCGCAAGCCGGCGCAGGCCGCTTCGCGCTGCTATCGCAAAACCTCTCCTATCCCCCCGTCGAAGTCAGCGCCGAGGAGATGGAGGTCATCGGCCGGGTTGTGTGGAAGGGGGGGAGGATTTAGTCCTGCTTCTCATGCGGCCAGAGCCGATGGATGGCTCGCGAGGAACCATACACTGCTCCCGCCAGCAGCAGTACGGTCAGCAGCGCATGAAGGCCGACACCAAGATCAACGCCGACGATCCTCGATACAAAGGTGACGAACCAGATTGCGGGCAGCCATCCGATCATGACGATCAGCGTGACGACAAGCCCTTCAGTCCATCGCATTAGTAGCGGCAAGTCCGTGTACTTCGCCAATGCGTATTCCTTTTGCAGCACGTGCGCTGTCAAATGCTACAGATTGCATTTTGAACGGCAAGCTTCCATCTCACCCCCATGACCGAAACCAAACCCACTCCCCCCATGCGCGCCGCGATCATTCCGGTGACACCGTTGCAGCAGAATTGCTCGCTGATCTGGTGCACCAAGACGATGAAGGGCGCACTGGTTGATCCCGGTGGCGATCTCGACAAGCTGAAAGAGGGCGTGGCCAAGGCGGGGGTGACGCTGGAAAAGCTGCTCGTCACGCACGGGCATCTCGATCATTGCGGGCAGACAGGGATGCTGGCGGACGAGCTGGGCCTGCCGATCGAAGGGCCGCATGAGGACGACCGTTTCTGGATCGCGCAGCTCGACGATGACGGTGCGCGCTGGGGGATGACGGCCAAGACATTCGAGCCGACGCGCTGGCTCAAGCATGGCGACACGGTGACGGTGGGCGAATTGACGCTCGACGTGATCCACTGCCCCGGCCACACGCCCGGCCATGTCGTGTTCTTCCACGAACCGAGCCGCTTCGCCATCGTCGGCGACGTGCTGTTCCAGGGGTCAATCGGGCGGACGGACTTCCCCAAGGGCAATCATCAGGACCTGATCGACTCGATCACGCAGCGCCTGTGGCCGCTGGGCGAGGACGTGATGTTCATCCCCGGCCACGGCCCGACCAGTACCTTCGGTCGCGAGCGCAAGACCAATGCCTTCGTAAGCGATTACGCGCTTTCCTGATTTTTGCTCCGGCATCCGCCGGAGCGTCCTCGCTAGACGTGCTTCGCTGCGCTACGCACCCGCTGCGGGCGCGCGGTCGCGCTTGCGGCCTGCCAGCTGGCGGGCCGATGGGCGCGATCCACTTTCGTCTTTACATTACACCCGCAGCCACCAGCGCCGCCACCACGGCGAGGCCCAGCAGCGTCAGCATCGTCACCAGCGTGCCGATCATCCGGCCGATCTGCATCGATCCGCCATCCATGCCGAACCCATGCGCGATCCGGCCGAGGAAATACACGGCAGCGACATATTGCAGCCACTGGCCGCCCGCGCCCGCCAGCTCCACCGCTGCGATCAGGGCGAGAACAAACGGCGTATTCTCGACAAAGTTCGCCTGCGCGCGCATCCGGCGCTCCAGCGGCTCGCTGCCACCGTCGCCAATGCTGATTCCCGCCGCCCGGCGGATCGCGCCGATGCGGATCGACAGCCAGATGTTGAGAACGGCGGCAGCGGCGGCTGCGGACAAAGTGACAGGTAGCAGTGCAGTCATGGCGGATCCCCTCGATTGTATTTATTGCCGTCCACCTGCTTGGCGCGGGGTTACACCGCTTGCAACCTCCAATTTATTCGCTATAGCGCGCGGCTTCCCGCCACTATCGGCTTGGACGCATCGCATGGGGCTAAACCTTGTGCGGATCGCGGCCTTGCCCTAAGGGCGTTTTCGAAGAACCGGCGCGAAAACCCGCGCAAACACACGTTTTATTTGAGGAAGTGGCTCGGCCATGGCAGTCCCCAAGAGAAAAGTTTCCCCGTCACGTCGCGGCATGCGTCGTGCGCACGATTCGCTCCGCGTCGAAGCGTTCCATGAATGCTCCAACTGTGGCGAACTGAAGCGGCCGCACAACCTGTGCCCCGCTTGCGGCTATTACAATGGCCGTGAAGTGATCGCGCCCAAGGGCATCTGAAGCCAGATTAAAGAAGGATCGTAGCGCATGACTCTCCCGCGTATCGCTGTGGATGCGATGGGCGGCGATGAAGGCGTGCGCGTCATGATCGAAGGCGCCGCGATCGCTCGCCGCCAGCATGAGGACTTCCAGTTCCTGCTGGTGGGCGATCAGGCGCGAATCGAAGCCGCGCTGGAAAACCATCCCGGAATGCGCGGCGCGTCCGAAATCCTCCATTGCGAAGACGTGATCAGCGGCGACGAGCTGCCGTCACGCGCGCTGCGCCGTGCCAAGACGACCAGCATGGGCCTCGCCGTCAACGCGGTGAAGGAAGGCCACGCCGGCGCAGCTGTCAGCGCGGGCAACACCGGCGCGCTGATGGCGATGAGCAAGATTGCCCTGCGCACCATGCCGGGGATCGATCGCCCTGCGCTTGCCGCACTCATGCCGACGCTCGAAGCGCATGACGTGGTGATGCTCGATCTGGGCGCAAACACCGACGCCGACGCGCGCAACCTCGTCCAGTTCGCGATCATGGGCGCGGCCTATTCGCGCATCGTCAACGGCTTTGAGCGGCCCGTGGTCCGCCTGCTCAACATCGGGACCGAGGAAATCAAGGGTACCGAGGCGCTGCGCGAAGCCGCCGCGACGCTGGCCGCTGCTTCCGCGCGCGAAGACGGCGGGCTGGCGCTGCAGTTCGACGGCTTTGTCGAAAGCGACAAGATCAACCGCGGCGAAACCCATGTCGTCGTGACCGACGGTTTTTCCGGCAATATCGCGCTGAAGGCGATCGAAGGTTCGGCGCGCTTCGTCACTGACCTGCTGCGCCAGGCATTCACCAGCTCGCTGCGTTCGAAGATCGGGTTTCTGGTGTCGCGCCCGGCGACCGAGCTGCTGCGGCACCATCTCGATCCGAACAACCACAATGGCGCGGTGTTCCTCGGCCTTAACGGCGTGGTGGTGAAAAGCCACGGCAGCGCCACGGCCAAGGGCGTTGCCAATGCGGTAGCGGTCGCGGCGCGCCTGCTCGAAAACAATCTGACCCAGCGCATTTCGCGCGACCTTGCCGAACTGGGCGAGGACGCCCTGCGTTCCAACGGATCGACGCCTGCCGCGCCCGCCGGGGACGAGAGCGGGGCGGCAGCGTGAGCGGTTCTCGGATAATCGGTTCCGGTTCGGCCTTGCCCGAACGGGTCGTCACCAATGCCGAACTGGCCGAACGGATCGACACTTCGGACGAATGGATCATCGAGCGCACCGGCATTCGCCAGCGCCACATCGCGGGCGAGGGGGAAACCACTTCGACGCTGGCGACGGCGGCAGCGCGCGCGGCGCTGGCTGATGCCGGGATCGACGCGAGCGAGATTGACCTGATCGTGTTGGCAACCGCGACGCCCGACAACACATTCCCCGCAACCGCGACAAAGGTTCAGGCCGCGCTCGGCTGCAACGGGGGCATCGCCTTTGACGTCGCGGCGGTGTGTTCGGGGTTTCTCTACGCGCTGACGACTGCCGATTCGCTGCTGAAGACCGGCATGGCCAAGCGTGCGCTGGTGATCGGCGCGGAAACCTTCAGCCGAATCCTCGATTGGGAAGATCGCACCACCTGTGTGCTGTTCGGCGATGGCGCGGGGGCTATCGTGCTGGAGGCGGCGGGCGACAACGCACCGGGTACAGGCGTGCTCGCCAGCCGCCTGCACGCGGACGGAGCGCAGCATGATCTGCTCTATGTCGATGGCGGCCCGTCGACCACGCAAACCGTCGGCCATCTGCGGATGAAGGGGCGCGAAGTGTTCCGCCACGCAGTCGTCAACCTTTCAAGCGTTCTCAATGAAGTGCTTGAAGACGCTGATATTTCGGCAAGCGAGATCGACTGGGTGGTGCCGCATCAGGCGAACGCACGCATTCTGGATGCCACCGCGAAAAAGCTCGGCATCCCGGCTGAAAAGGTGATTGTCACGGTCCAGTCCCACGCCAACACGTCGGCTGCGTCGGTACCCCTGGCCTATGACACCGCGCGCAAGGACGGACGGATCAAGGATGGCGATCTGGTGATGTTCGAAGCGATGGGTGGCGGCTTCACCTGGGGGGCGTGCCTCGCCCGGATTTGATCCGTAATTGCGCGGATATGTGCAGAAAATGCGCGCCTGTGGCATAGCGCGTTGCGAAATTTCCAGAAATTTCATACATTCAATGGCAGGCAACGGGTCGCGTTGTTACAAGGAGGGATGGGTATGATGCGTTCGGTGGGCACGCTTACCCGCGCCGATCTGGCAGAAGCGATCAACCGCAAGATGGGTTTCAGCCGGGCAGAATCGCTCGATTTGGTCGAAGCCATCCTCGACAAGATGATCGCGGCGCTGGAACGGGGCGAAAACGTCAAGATTTCGGGCTTTGGCAGCTTCGTCTTGCGCGACAAGAACGAACGCATCGGCCGCAATCCCAAGACAGGCGTCGAAGTGCCGATCACCCCGCGCCGGGTGATGACATTCCGCGCCAGTCAATTGCTCAAGGAAAAGATCGCCAAGGGCGATTGACGCAGGGCAGGGTAGCCGATGATCGACTTCAACGATGGCAAGGATCGCAGCGCGTTTCGCACCATTGGCGAAGTGAGCGAGGCGCTTGGCATCAAACCGCACGTCCTGCGTTACTGGGAACAGCAGTTTTCGCTGCTCAAACCCCTGAAACGCAGCGGCGGGCGCCGCCATTACCGCCCCAGCGATGTCGAAATGGTCGAGAAGATCAACCGGCTGGTCAACGAAGAAGGCTACACCCTCAAAGGTGCCGAGGCGGTGCTGCGTTCGAGCAGTGGCGGCGAGCATGATCGGCGCAAGGGCGATCGCCGTTCGGGTGATCGCCGCTCCGCCGAAAGTCCTCAGGGCGAACCACAGGCTGCTGCTTCTGCACCTTCCGCTCCAGCGGCACCCCCCCAGGAAACCATCACCAAGCTGAAGCAGATCCGCGCCCGCCTGGCCAAGGCGGTAGAGGCTTAGTCAGGCCGGCTTTTCGCCGCAGACACCCGTAGCGGTGCCAAAGAAAAACCGCCGGTAACTCACCGAAAGTCCCTCCGCCTCCAGCATCCCGGCAAAGCCGGACGCGTCTCCGAAATTGCTGGCGTAGGTTCCGATCATCGAAAAATCCTGCGCTCCGCGAAGCAATGTCCGCTCGATCAGCGGCAGCACCCCTTTGAGGTGGAGCATATACAGCGGGCGCAGCATCCATCCCTTGGGATCGGAAGCCTCGATATAGGCAAACCGCCCGCCCGGTTTCAGGACACGGGCGGTGAGGCTGGCGAGCCGTTCATGCTGTTCGGGCGAAAAGGTCTTCAGCCCGAAGGTCGAAATCACGAAATCGGCGCTTTCCGGCTCCAGCTCGCTCGCCAGCACATCATCTTCGACAAAGGCGATCTTGTGGGCGCGCATGGCGTGCAACCGTTCGATCGCGCGCTTGTGCATTCCTGACGAGATATCGACGGCAGTGATTTCGGCAATATCGGGATTGGCGGAGAGAAGATGGGGCCAGACCTCGCCTGTGCCCGCCATCAGATCGTATCCGACTGCCCCCTTCGGCAAGCGGCCCAACATCTCGACGCACTGCCTGCGCCACCGCTGGGTGAAGCCCATCGAGCAGATATTGCTGAAGGCGATGTATTTGTCCGAGCAGCGATCGAACACGTCTTTGACGTAGCGCGGGTCGTAAATGTCCTGCGCCGGATCGGCGCCAGCCTCGGTCACTCCGCCGCCATCAGTGCGGCTTCGCCAAGGTCCACGCTGACAAGGCGCGAGACGCCTTTTTCTGCCATTGTCACCCCGAACAGGCGGTGCATCCGGCTCATCGTTACGGCATTGTGGGTGACGATGAGGTAGCGGGTCTGCGTCGTCTGGACCATCGAATCGAGCAGGTCGCAGAAGCGTTCGACATTGGCATCGTCCAAGGGCGCGTCGACTTCGTCGAGCACGCAGATCGGGGCCGGATTGGTCAGGAACAGGCCAAAGATCAGCGCCGTCGCGGTCAATGCCTGTTCGCCGCCTGACAGCAGCGAAAGCGATTGCAGTCGCTTGCCCGGTGGCTGGGCGTAGATTTCGAGGCCCGCCTCAAGCGGATCATCCGAATCGACCAGCGCCAGATGCGCCTGCCCGCCCTGGAACAGGCGGGTGAACAGCACGCGGAAATGGCCGTCGACTTCTTCGAATGCGGCGCGCAGCCGTTCGCGACCTTCGCGGTTGAGATTGCCGATGGAAGCGCGCAGCCGCGCCACAGCCTCGGTCAGTTCGGCCTGTTCGGAGGCGTTGGCGCCGTGCTCTTCCTCGACCCGCGCAAGTTCCTCTGCGGCGACGAGATTGACCGGTCCGATCCGTTCGCGGCTCGCGATCAGGCGCTCCATCTCTTCCGATTCCTCGGCTTCGGGGCGGATGTCGTCCTCGGCAAAACCGAACCGCTCGGCGAGCAAAGGCGGGGGACACTGGAACCGATCGCCCGACAGGCGCGCCATCTCGCTGCGGCGGGCTTCCTGGCTTTCAGCGCGGGCGACCAGCGTGGCGCGGCCCTCACGTGCGACGGCGAGCGCTTCCTGCGCATCGGCCAGCGCCCGGTCAGCCGTGGTGGCCGCTTGCTGGCAGCGATCCATCGCTGCCTGCGCCGCCTCCAGTTCTTGCGTCAGCCGCGCACGCACCGCGTCACCCTGTTCGATCTCGGCCATCAGGGCGGCGGGCTTGGCCGCGATCACGGCGCGCTCTTCCTCGATCTCCTCAAGCCGCCGTGCGGCCTGCGCGACCCGGTTTGCCGCTTCGCCCGAGCGTGATTTCCAGTTGGAGTGATCGGCCTGCTGCGCCGCCAGCCTTTCGCGCGAGACGGCAAGGCCCTGATCATGCGCGGCGAGCTCCGCAAGTGTCGCCTGCACCGCCGATTTTGCCGCTTCGTGCCGGGCCTGAGCCGCTTCAAGCGCGGCGCGACCGGCATCGGGCGCGGGCAGGGCGGATTTCGCTTCCTGAGCGGCGGTGAGATCATGCTTCGCCGCGCCGAGTTGCTCGTCCACTTCAAGCGACTGTGCCGACAATTCTTCAAGCCGCGTGGCGATCCGTTCGCGCGCCGCCTCCGCCTGATCGAGCCGCCGCAGCGCGCCGCGCTCGGCCTCAATCGCGGCGGCGACTTCGCGTTCCTGCGCCACCAGCGCGGTCTGCAACGCGGCTAGTTCTTCGCGCGCACTGCGTTCTTCGCTCTCCGCCAGCGCAGCTGCGCCGCGCAGATCGGGCAATTCGTTTTCGAGATCAGCGAGCCGGTTGGCCGCTTCGAGCCGCGCTGCCTCGGCGGAACCTTCGCCGCGCGCGACAAAGCCGTCCCACCGGCGCAGATGCCCGCCCTTGGTCACCAGCCATTCGCCCGGGCCAAGCGTGCGCCCGTCGTCGCTGTCGGCGCAATGGACCAGCGCAAGCCGGGCGCGCAGTTCGTCCGGGCAATCAGTCACGTGATCGAGCAGGCTGTCCGCTACTGGCGCGGGGGCCGCACCGCCGGTCCAGAAGCGCCCTTCGCCTGCGTCTCCCGGCATGCCGAGCGGCGATTTCGCATCGCGCCCCAGAACGGCGGCGATGGCGCGTTCATAGCCCTTTGCCACGCGCACCTTGTCGAGTGCGGCGGGCAGGCCGGCGCGGGATTTCGCGCTTTTTTCGCGGGCATCGCGATCGCGCACCAGCGCGGTGTATTCGCGTTCGATCCCGGCGAGTTCTGCGCGCGCCGTGGCAAGCCGGGAGGAGGCTTCGTCGCGCGCGGTCTGAAGCTCGCCCTTGCGCGCCTGGTCTTCTTCCAGCCGGGCGCGCAGACGGGCGACTTCGCGGGCGGCGTCTTCGGATGCTTCGCGCGCGTCGGCAACGGCCTGTTCGGTGTCTTCCGCCCCTTCCAACTCGCTGCGGGTGGCGGCGATCCGTTCGGCCTCGCGGGCAAGACGGGCGAGCCGGGCTTCGGCCTGTTCAATCGCTGCCTCTGCCACGCGCCATTCGGCCTCGACCCCGGCGTGATCGGCGGTTGCCTTGGCCAGCGCGAGTTCGGCGGTGCGGCTGGCGCGTTCGGCGTTCTCGGCGGCATTGGCGAGGGCAGGGCGCTCCGCCTCTGCCTCGGTCACGCGGGTGCGCGATGCGGCGAGTTCGCGCTCAAGCCGGGCCAGCGCTTCGGCGGCGTCATGGGTCAGCCGGTCAGCGGCGATCCGGTCTTCCTCCAGACGGGTACGCTGACGTTCCAGATCGGACAGCCGCGCCTCTGCCGCTTCGAGCTTGTCCGACAGCGCGGCCATGCGGTGTCCGTGGGCGCTGGCATCGTCGCGGCGATCGGCCAGTTCCTCGCGTGCCTCGGCCAGCGCGGCGGCGGCTTCGGCCTGCTGTTTCTGCGCCGCATCGGTGGCGGCCTTGGCTTCGTTGACGCGGGTTTCGGCGGCCTGAGCGGCCTCGCGCGCCTGCTGTGCCGCAGCCGCCGCATCGCGCCAGCGGGCGAACACCAGCCGGGCTTCGGCGTGCTGAATTTCCTGCGTCAGCTTGGTGTAGCGTTCGGCCTGTTTCGCCTGCCGCCTGAGCGAGGCGATCTGCGAATCGAGACCCGCCATCAGGTCTTCGAGCCGTTCGAGGTTCTTTTCGGTAGAGCGCAGCTTGCTTTCGGCATCTTTGCGCCGGACATGCAGGCCCGCGATCCCCGCCGCCTCCTCAAGCATCATGCGCCGTTCGGCGGGCTTGGCGGCGATAACCTGAGCGATCTTGCCTTGCGAAACCAGCGCTGGGGAATGCGCGCCGGTGGCGGCATCGGCGAACGTAAGCGCCACGTCCTTCGCGCGCACGTCGCGCCCGTTGACGCGGTAGGCGCTGCCCGCACCGCGTTCGATCCGGCGGGTGACGACCAGTTCCTCGTCCGCATCATCGCGCGCGTGCAGCACCACTTCGGCAAAGGCGCGGGCCGGGCGGCTGTCGGTCCCGGCGAAGATCACGTCTTCCATCCCGCCCGACCGCATCGACTTGGCCGAGGTTTCCCCCATGACCCAGCGGATCGCTTCGAGCAGGTTGGATTTGCCGCAGCCATTGGGGCCGACCACCCCCGTCAGGCCCGGTTCGATGCGCAGTTCAGCCGGCTCTACAAAGCTCTTGAAACCAGAGAGTTTGAGCCGGTTGATCTGCATGGGTGTGCCGCGTGTCCCGCCTTATTCCTGCCGCGCGCCGGCGCGTTGCAGCAAGGGTTCGATATCCTTCCAGGTGTTCACGTCGAGCTTGCGCCCGTTGAGCAGGAAAGTGGGTGTGGCGTTGATGCCCAGTTCCTCTGCCTGAGCGGAGGAATTGTTGGCGATGGCCTCGATCTTCTCGGCATCGGCAAGGCAGGCGCGCTGCTGATCGGCGGAAAGCCCGCGCGCGGCGAAGAATTCGATCAGTCCGGCTGCCTGCGCAATCTGCACGAAACGCTGTTCGAGCGGCATGTTGCCGGCGGCTTCGTAGGCGGCGCCGTTCTGGTTCACCGCGGCAAAGGTCTGTTCAAGGTTCTGCCAACCTTGATCGGACAACACCTGCATCTGTTCCTTCTGCCCGCAGCGCACCAGCGTCGCGATGGTCAGGTCGATCGGGTCACGCACCAGATTGCGCTGTTCAAAGCTGACGACGCCGGTGGCGACATATTCCTTGATCCCCGGCTTGCCCGTCATCGCGAAATTCGCGCAGGCGCCGCAGGTGTGCGAGGCGTATTCGACCAGCTTGAGCGGCGCGTCGGGATTGCCGAGGATATAGCCGTCCTGTTCACTGACGGTAACGGTATCGCCCCAATTGGTGCCGTCAGGCGCGGGGATGGCGGCAATCGCATCGCCGCTTTCGACATCGCCTTCTTCGCCGCCGCAGGCTGCCAGTGCCAGCGCAAGCGGAGCCGCGAGCGAGAGTTTGAAGAGGTTGCGGGTCGGTTTCATGTCCAAGGAATCCTTTGGTCGAAGCTGTAAGACTATACGCAGGCGCCGGGCTATCGGAAGGCAACCGGGCGAAGCGCTTGTGCAAAAACGCGGGGATTGATGTGAGAATCGTCAGGTCACGATACAGCGCGGGCCTTCTGTCTCAAGCCTATTCCTGCGTATTTCCGGGGCGGAAGCGTTCGGCAAGCACCGGGTAGAGCGCGGCCCAATTGTGGACATTGGTGAGCAATTGTCCGTCGAGCGCGAAGCTGGGGGTGCCCGCCACCGCGAATTCGGCGCGGTCGGCATTGCCGTTGCGGATCAGCGCCAGCGCGGCCGCGTCATCGTTCAGGCAGGTGTTGATGTCCGCGCGCGACACGCCGCGTTCGGCCAGCATGTCGTCAAGATCGAGCGCGCTGGCCATGCTGGCGCGCGCCGCCTTGTCTCCGCGTGCCCACAGCGCCTGCTGCGATTGCGGGGCGTTCTGCGCCTTGCCTAGCCAATCAGCCTGGCGGGTCATGTACATGCGGTGCCGGTCCTTGAAATCCTCAGTCCCACCGCACTGCACCAGCATCGAAACGGTAAGGTCGATGGCGTTGCGGATCACGGGCCGCACTTCCACCGTCATGTGGCCGGGTGCGAGCAGCGCCAGATCAAGCGCGCCTTCGCCTTCGCGGGTGAAGGACGCGCAATGGCCGCAGGTGTAGCTGATGAATTCGATCAATGCGGCTTCGGCATCGGGCCTGCCGATGCGGAAACCGCGCTCTGTGCGTTCGACATTGGCGTGCCAGGTCGCCCGGCGGCCATCGCCGACAAAGGCGCTGCCGGGGTTGGAAAGCTCGGTCTGGCCGTTGCTCGCCCCTTCCAGAGCGGTTTGCTGCGCCGCTGCGGGGATCGCGATCATGCTCGCCGCGGCAAGGAAACCCCAGAACTTCATCTTCAATTCTCGTCCTTCTTTTCCTGTTCCCCAAGGCTGCGCGCGAGCGATTCCAGCACCGTGCGCAACTCAGGATCGCCGATATCGCGCAAGGAATCGCCGAGTTCCATCGGGATCGGCTTGAGCGAGGGCGGCGGTTTGGGCCTTTCTTCAGCATTGGGCGGCTTAACCGCACCTTGCCGGATCTTCACCCGAGCCACCGCCTTATAGCCGAAAAAGCGGTTCACCCGCTCCATGATTTCAGGGATCACCTGCTGGATCAGCGGGGCATGCGCCGGGCTGACGACCAGCTGCAATATGCCGTCGGATTTCTCGCCGGGAGGAAACCGGATCGCTTCGGGCGCGCAGACGCGGGCATGGGTGGGGCCGACGATTTCGGGCCAGCGGGTGACGACGGAGCTTTGCACGAAGCCGAAACGGCGAAACGCGGTGCGGCCAATTTCGGGCATGAGATCGCCAATCGCCTTTGGCCCCGTCCCACGCGGACGTTCATAAGGTTTGGCCGTCTTGCGCGGGCGGCTCTTGCCGGATGGTTTTTCGCTGTCGCTTCCCATTTCGCCGCGACCCATGCCATAGGCGCGGCGTGACTGCCAGCATCTCCGATCTGCTTCTCCAGTGGTATGACAGCCACGCCCGCGCTCTGCCGTGGCGCAATCCCCCCGGCGCGCCGCCACCGGATGATCCCGCGTGGCCGTACCGCGTGTGGCTGTCCGAAGTGATGCTGCAACAGACGACCGTGGCCGCGGTGAAACCCTATTTCGAGAAATTCACCGCCCGTTGGCCCACGGTGTTCGATCTTGCGCAGGCGAGCGATGACGAGGTCATGGCGACGTGGGCGGGGCTGGGGTATTATTCGCGCGCCCGCAATCTGGTGAAATGCGCGCGCGAAGTGGCACGGCGCGGAGGCTTTCCCGACACCGAAGCGGATTTGCGCGAACTGCCGGGGCTGGGCGCCTACACCGCCGCGGCGATTGCCGCGATCGCATTTGACCGGCGAGCGGTGGTGGTCGATGCCAATGTCGAAAGGGTGGTGGCAAGGCTGTTCGCAATCGAAGAACCGCTGCCCGCCGCGCGCAAGCCCATTCGCGAACGGGCCGGGGAAATCACTCCCGAGAGCCGCGCGGGGGACTTCGCGCAGGCGATGATGGATCTCGGCTCGCAGGTCTGCACCACCAAGGCGCCACGCTGCCTACTGTGTCCGCTTTCGGCCATGTGCGAGGGGCGCAAGGCCGGGGAGCCCGAGCGTCTGCCGGTCAAGCCGCCGAAAAAGGCCAAACCCGAACGCGTGGGCACAGCCTATTGGATCGAGCGCGATGAACGCGTCTGGATAGTCACCAGGCCGGGTGAAGGCATGTTGGGCGGTATGCGCGCGCTGCCTGATGACGGGTGGAGCGCGCAGGGTGATGGTTCCGGCTCAGCACCCGTCAGCGGAGAGCCGCAGGCACTCGGTGCAGTTCGGCACACCTTTACCCATGCGCATCTGACGCTTTCGGTGGTGCGGATTGCGACGCAGGATACTCCACCGGGCGAGGGAGAGTGGTGGCCGCTCGACCGGATCGGGGATGCCGGCCTGCCGACGCTGTTCGCCAAGGCTGCGCGGCTGGCGCTGGCGGAGCGTTAGATCAAGCCGCCGCCGATGGAGAGGCGCACCACCGCGATCAGGAACACGATCAGACAGAAATTGCGCCCGCCATCGCTCGACGACAACGCGCCAAAAATGATGCCGATCACGATCAGCGGCAGCGCCAGCCAGTTGCCCCAGCCCAGAAACGGGATGGTCGAAGGGATGACGATGACGAGCGATACAAGCCCGAAGATGTAAGCGAGTAGATTTCCCATGTGTGTTATATGGGTAAAACAGTCCGGCGATTCAAGTCTCTTTTAACCACCCGATTGACGCTGCGCGCTCGCTCCCTCACACAGGCGCAAACTGAGTCCCCCTCAAGTGAGAGAGTAGATGTCGCACACAAGTTTTGCTCCCGTTGATCTGTCCCGCCGCGCGCTGTTTCGCACAGGCGCATACACTGCCGCAGGTGCGGCGCTGGCGACACTGCCGTTCGGGCAGAGTCTGCTGGCCCATGACGTGAGCGAGGCATGGCCCAATGTCGCCGCGCTTGCAAAACGCTATCTTGATGAGCGCAAGGTCGCCAACATGTTCCTGACCTTTGGTTGGGGCCAGAACGACATGGCGCACACAGTGGGCGGCGGCACGCTGGGGCTGAACAGCAGCGTCGAAGTGAACGAAGACACGCTGTACCGCATCTATTCGATGTCGAAGCCCATCACCGGCATGGCGACGATGATGCTGATCGACGACGGGCTGATCGGGCTGGACACGCCATTGCACGAGGTAATGCCCGCATTCCGCGACATGCAGGTGCTGGTTGATCCGGAAGGCCCGCTGGAGGACACCGTCCCGGCAGAGCGCCCGATTACCATCCGGCAATTGCTCACGCACACGGCAGGTATCGGTTACACCATCGTCTCCAAAGGGCCGCTGCTCGATGCCTATGTCGAAAACGGGATCGTCGGCGGCCGTGTGAGCCGCACGCCCATTCCCGGCGTTCCCAATCCCGTTCCCGCGCCCGGTCTGGAAGTCTGGGCGGATCGCCTTGCCACCTTGCCCCTGATGTACCAGCCGGCAACCAAGTGGAGCTATTCGAACAGCATCGACCTGCTTGGCCGCGTGATCGAAGTTGTCTCGGGCATGGAGTTCGAGGCATTCCTGAAAGCGCGCCTCTTCGATCCGCTGGGCATGACCAGCACATGGATGACCGTTCCCGAAAGCGAAAAGACCCGGCTGACCGACAATTACGGCATTGCCTTTGGCACTGTCCTGCCGCTCGATCCGGCGTCGAACTCGATCTATCTCGACCCGCCCAAGGTGCCTTCGGGTGGCGGCGGCCTTGTCTCAAGCCCCAAGGATTACGACCGTTTCCTGCGCATGCTGCTGGGCTTTGGCGAGCTTGATGGCGAGCGGGTGATGAGCGAACAGGCGGTGCGCGTGGGCACTTCGGACCTGATCCCCGGCACTGTCGATCTGACCGGATCGTGGATGGTCGGGCAGGGGCATGGCGCAGGCGGGCGCAGCGTCAACGGCACATTCGGCTGGGGCGGCGCGGCGGGTACGCTGGGCGCGGTCGACTTCAACCTCGGCCTGCGCACCGCGCTGTGGACGCAATACATGCCGAGCGACGCCTATCCGATCCGCGACGAATATCTCGCCGCGCTGGAGGCTGATCTTGCCGCCATGCGTCAGCAGGATCATTCGCGCCACGCCGCCTGATGAGCAATCCCGCCCAATCCGAACCCATCGCCTTTGCCGGCTCGCCGATAGACCGTGCGGACAATATCCGCATGGACCCGCAGGCGCTCGGCAATTTGATGAACTGGCGGGCGCGCGTGCTCAATCTCGACGGGCTGTTGCCCGAATTCGATGATGAGGGGCGGCTCCTTTGGCAAACGCTGGCCGATGTCCCCGAGGATGCCGAGCTGGTGTTTCTGGGCATGCTCGATGACAAGGCGCATTTCGCGCCCGTTCCTCCGGCCGGATCGACCAGCCCGGCGATGCCGCGCGCATGGCAGGTGATGCAGATGCTCCAGCCGGAAGATCTGGCGATCTATGGCGGGGCCAAATCGCTGGTAGACTGGCACGCGCGCCATCAATTCTGCGCGCAATGCGGTTCGCGTACGCGCATCGCCAAGGGCGGCTGGCAGCGCAATTGCCTTCCCGATGAAGGAGGCTGCGGTGCGCAGCATTTCCCGCGCACCGATCCTGTCACGATCATGCTGGTAGAGCACGAGGGCAGGCTGCTGCTGGGCCGCCAGCCGCGCTTTCCGCCGCGGATGTATTCGGCACTGGCCGGGTTCGTGGAGCCGGGCGAGACAATCGAGGAAGCCGTCGCGCGCGAAGTCGAGGAAGAGGCCGGGGTGCGGGTGCGCGATGTGCAGTACATCTCCAGCCAGCCTTGGCCGTTCCCCAGCCAGTTGATGATCGGCTGCTATTCGGTTGCTGATAGCGATCAGCTCGATATCGACCGGACCGAGCTTGACGATGCGCGCTGGTTCACGCGCGCAGAGCTTGAAGAGGCGCGGGCGGCGGGGCCGGGCGGTAACGATCAGCTGATCTTCCCGCAGAAATTCGCGATCGCCCATCACCTTATCGCATGGTGGCTAGACCGATGACACAGACCCTTACCATCGACATCTATTCCGACGTCATGTGCCCGTGGTGCGCGATCGGATACGGCCAGCTGACCAAGGCTTTGGATGCACTCAACGGTGAAATCGCGGCGCAGGTGCGCTGGCGTCCGTTCGAACTCAATCCAGACATGCCCGCTGAGGGCGAGGGGCAGGAAGAACATCTCCAGCGCAAATATGGCCGCTCCGCCGAAGAGGGCGCGAAAGTGCGCGGCCACATGAAAGCGATTGCCGAAAGCGCAGGGGTTTCGCTAGCATATGAAGGCGAGGGGGAGGCGCCCCCGGCGATGATGTGGAACACTCGCGATTGTCACAAGCTGCTGGGCTTTGCGCTGGAGGAAGCCGGGCCGCAGGTGCAGACGCAGTTGAAGCTCGCCCTGTTCGAAGCGCATTTCAACCACCGCAAGCCCTTGAACCAACGCGAAGTGCTGCTCGACATCGCCGCCGGCGTCGGCCTGCACCGCGAAGCGGCCAAGGCGGCATTGGACGACGAAGCGCTTGAAGCGCGGGTGATCGCGGAGGAGCGGCAGGCGTGGGACATGAACATCTCCGGCGTTCCGGCGATGATCATAAACGGGAAATTCCTGGTCCCCGGCGCGCAAGGGCCGGAAACCTATGTCAACGTGCTGCGTAGAGTGGTTGAAAAGAGCAACGCGGCCGCAGGGGGCTAGACGCGCCGCAACGGGGGCATCATGCAAAGCATTATCGTATTCATCGTCGTGACCATCATTGCATTCGCCTTTGGCACGGCGGCGGGATGGGACAGCGTGCAGGTGGCGGGCTATTCCGCTTTCTTCCTGTGCACGGTCATCGCCATGGTCGTGAACTGGCTGGTGTTCATTCCTTCGGCCATCGCCAAGTCGGACAAGTTCTATGACACCACCGGCGCGATCACCTATCTGACCGTCACCGCCTTTGCCTGCTGGGCGGCGATCACTGCGCTGGGTTCGCTCGACACCCGCGCCATCGTGCTGGCGGCGATGGTGGCGATCTGGTGCGTGCGGCTGGGCAGTTTCCTGTTCATCCGCATCCACGCGATGGGCGGAACCGACAGCCGTTTCGAGAAGATCAAGGTCAATCCCTCGCGCTTTCTGGTCGCATGGACGCTGCAAGGGCTGTGGGTGATCCTGACGGCTTCGGCCGCGCTGGTGGCGATCACTTCGCCCGATCCGCAGCCGATTGGCGCGTTCTTCTGGATCGGCGCGGCGGTCTGGCTTCTGGGCATCACCTTCGAAGCTGTGGCCGACGCGCAGAAAAGCAAGTTCAAGGCCGATCCCGCGAACAAGGGCAAATTCATCGACACCGGCCTGTGGCGCTGGTCGCGCCATCCCAACTATTTCGGTGAAATCACCCTGTGGACGGGCATTCTGATCATCGCGATCCCGGTGCTGTCGGGCCTGTCGTGGCTGGTGGTGATTTCCCCGATCTTCGTCACCCTGCTGCTGACGAAGGTGAGCGGTATCAACCTTCAGGACAAGCAGGCAAAGGAACGCTGGGGCGATGATCCGGCCTATCAGGAATATCGCCGCAACACCCCGGCGCTGATCCCGCGCCCGCCAAAGGGTTGATGGAACCTTCGCCAAATTGCGGGGTTCAAGTTACCGGAACTGAACGATATATTTCCCCCAACGCCATTCAGGAGCCGAACCGATGATCCGCACTGCCAACCTTCGACTGATCGCCATCGCCGCGCCCGCCATGCTGCTGGCCGCTTGCGGAGGCGAGGCCGCCGATGCTCCGACCGAAGCAGCCCCTGCGGGCGGGGTTCCGGCGGAGATCAAGGAACGCCACGACAATTTCGAAGCGATCAGCGACAGCTTCAAGGTGATCCGCACCCAGTTGGAAGGCGATGCAGACATGGCCGCGATCGAAGCGGCTGCGGTGGACATCAACGAGCGGGCACAGCGCATTTCCGGCCTGTTTCCCGAAGGCACCAGCGTCGAAGCCGGCTATGACACCGAAGCGCTGGCAACGATCTGGGAAAAGCCTGAGGAATTCGAAGCCGCGACGCAAAAGCTGATTGAGGAAAGCGCCAAGATGGTTGAGCTGGCCAAGGCAGGCGATGCCGCTGCGGTTGGCGAGCAGGTCAAGGCGCTGGGTGGTTCGTGCAAGAACTGCCACGACAGCTTCCGCCTCGACGACGATTGATCGGATCGGGGCCCGGCGCATGGCCACCAAGACCGAGCCGGTAGCGATCTGGGACTGGCCGGTGCGCGTCGTGCACTGGTCTTTCGTCCTGATCCTCCCCGCGATGTGGCTCACTGCCGAAAATTCGGCATGGGGCTGGCACATGCGGCTGGGCCATGTGCTCCTGGGCCTGGTCATCTTCCGCCTGCTTTGGGGATTTCTCGGCACCGACACCGCGCGTTTCGCCACATTCGTGAAAGGGCCGAAGCATCTGCTCGCCTATTTCAAGGGCGACCATGACCATCGGCGTGAAATCGGGCACAACCCGCTGGGCGCGCTGGCGGTGCTGGGCCTACTCACGCTGCCGCTGGTGCAGATCGGCTTGGGCCTGTTCGCAGGCGATCCCTATGACGGGGCGACCGGGCCGCTCAACAGCCTCGTCAGCGTCGGGACAGCCGATACGCTCACCGAAACGCACGAATGGTTCGTCTATGTCGTGTTCGCGATGATCGGCCTGCATATCGCGGCTGTTGCGATGTATGCGGGCGCGCTGATGCAGAACCTTGTCGGGGCAATGGTGACGGGCAGGGGCGAGAAGGCCGTGGGGACGAAAGGCAATTCCGCGCCCTCTACCGGCAAGTTTCTGATCGCGCTGGCAATTGCCGTCGCGCTGCCCTTGTGGATTTACGCTGGCGCGCCGCCGCTGACCTAGGCGCCTAGACCAGCCCCAGTTTCTCCAGCTTTGCCGCAAGTTTCCCCGGCAGCGCGTCGCCGATGTCTTCACCCTCTGCCAGGTCGCGCGGAGGCTCACCTTTCAGGTACCGCCAGCCCTGATGCGCGCGCTTGGGGCGGGGCTGCACCCGGATAAGCTCAGGCTCAAGCTCGATCCGCCAGCGGCCGGTGTCGGTCTGCGAAAACCCCTTGATCACCGAACGCGCGACGATGCTGTGCTGGTGGATCCAGTACAGCGACCCGCCGATGCACTGTTCCCATTTGGTCGGCCGGTACTTGGTCGTCAGAAACGGCGCGCGGCCGCCCGCGTACCAGCTTTCGATATCGGAATAGGACTGCGCGCCGAACGCGATCTTTGTGAGGTGGAGGGGCATGGGCACAATCTAGGGCGTCTGCGAAGCATTGCGAGCCGCAAATACCGGCAATCCCCGGCCTAAAGCGGCGCCAGCCCCGCAGCCACGGCGAGGCCTAGGAAGGCGAGGAAGCCCATCGAATCCGTGATCATCGTCACGAACACCGATGATGCGACCGCCGGGTCCTGTCCCACGCGCTCGAACGCGACGGGGACAAGTACACCCGCAAGCCCCGACACCGCGATGTTGACGACCATGGCGAGCGCGATCACCGCGCCCATCTGCCAGCCGAACAGCACCCCTGCGGCAATCCCGATCAGTACAGCGACAGTCACTCCGTTGAGCAGCGCGACGCGCAATTCGCGGCTGACGATGCGCCAGGTGTTTGCCCGCGTCAGCTGGTTGGTGGCAATTGCGCGCACCGCCACCGCCATCGTCTGAGTGCCGGCATTGCCGCCGATACTGGCGACAATCGGCATCAGCACGGCAAGCGCCACCAATTGTTCGATAGCCGCGCCAAAGAAAGCGATGATGGCCGATGCGACCACCGCAGTGCCGAGGTTCGCGATCAGCCAGCGCACGCGAGCGGTATAGGCTTCGCGGATCGGTTCGTTGATGTCGCCATCGCCCGCACCCGAAAGCAGCAGCGCGTCCTCGCCTGCCTCTTCGGAGATGATGTGGACGATATCATCCACCGTCATCTGGCCGACCAGCCGCCCGCTTTCGTCCACCACCGCGGCAGAGATCAGCGCGTATTTCTGGAACATCAGCGCGACTTCTTCCTGATCCATCGTCACCGGGATCAGCGTCTGGTCGCGTTTCATCACGTCGGTCAGCCGGACGTTGCGCGGGGTGGTGAGGATCCAGTTGAGCGCGCATGTGCCGACGGGGTGATGCGCAGCGTCGATCACGAAGACTTCGAAAAAGTCATGCTCCAGATCGCCATGTTCGCGCAGGTAATCGATCAGGTCGCCCACGGTCAGATGTTCGGGCACCGCCATCACGTGGCGGCTCATCAGACGGCCGGCGGTCTCCTCCGGATAGGCCAGCGCGCTTTCCACCGCGGCCTGCGTTTCCGGGTCGAGCTCGGCGATGATCGCTTTCTGGTCGTCTTCGTCGAGGTCTTCGAGCAGCTGGACCGCGTCGTCGGTTTCGAGCTGTTCGGCGATCGAGGCGACCGCCTCTGCCGGCAGCGCCTCCATCATCGCCTCGCGGACGTGATCGTTCAGTTCGGCGACCACTTCGACCGTCATCAGATCGGTGATCGCCGCAGCCAGCAGCGCGCGATCCTCGCGGTCGGTCAGTTCGATAAGGTCGGCGATGTCGGCGGGGTGG
Source organism: Erythrobacter sp. Dej080120_24 (assembly GCF_036322605.1). GTDB lineage: Bacteria > Pseudomonadota > Alphaproteobacteria > Sphingomonadales > Sphingomonadaceae > Erythrobacter > Erythrobacter aurantius. Next base: position 2,643,421 of record NZ_AP027262.1, on the reverse strand, counting down.
AGCGGTTCGACAAGGTCATAGACCGCGCCCTTGTCCCCGTCCTCCAGCGCATCGCGCACCGCCGCGATGTAACGCGGCTTAAGCCGGTTTTCCTCGTCGTGGCGCTCGTCATCGATCCGGTCGTCCGGGCGCACGTCATCCTCCGCCGTGTCGACGGGGAGGATCTTCTCTTCAAGTGCGGCAGGATCGACCATGGCTGCGAGGGTTTAGGTAAGCGAATATGAAAAGCAAGCGGGTGACACGGCGGCTCAAGCCATTATAGCGGCTTTCAAACCAAATCAGGAGAATACCCAATGGCAGACAAGCTCACTTTCACGCTCGACACCGGCGATGGCGAAGGCAAGGACGTTGTGATCGCCCTGCGTCCCGATCTTGCACCGGGCCATGTCGCGCGCATCACCGAGCTTGCGAGCGAAGGGTTTTACGACGGCGTGGTGTTCCACCGCGTGATTTCGGGCTTCATGGCGCAGGGCGGCGATCCGACCGGCACCGGCATGGGCGGCAGCGACAAGCCCGATCTGAAGGCCGAATTCAACGATGCACCGCATGTCGAAGGCACCTGCTCGATGGCGCGTGCCGCCAATCCCGACAGCGCCAATTCGCAGTTCTTCATATGCTTCGAAGACGCACGCTTCCTTGACGGTCAGTACACCGTGTGGGGCCAGGTCGAGAGCGGGATGGAACACGTCCACGCCCTGCCCAAGGGCGAACCGCCGCGTTCGCCGGGCAAGATCATCAAGGCCACTGTGGGCTGATAGCAGCCCAGCCTTGGGAGTTTTACGGGTGATGCCGCGCCGGGTCGCACTTGCGCTTTGCCTGCTGCTACTCGGCGGCTGCGTCACCTATCCCGATATTTCGCAATCGCGCTCGCCCTGCCGCAATCAGCCGGGCGGGTGGTGTGCCTTTGTGCGCGATGCGGCGGTGGAGGCGTGGCCTTATGCGGTTGCGGCGACCAATGCCTATACCGGCGATGATGACCTGTTCGTCGATGACGGGCCGCTGCTTGAACAACTGGAGCGCCTTCCGATTGCCGAGGAGGACTCGGACAAGGGGTTCGGCTACGAAATCTTCGCCCAATACGCGCCCGGCAGTGATGGCGATCCGGGGCGCAAGCCCGTGGCGCGGATCATGGCGTTTCGCGGCACCGATTTCGATGGGTTCACCGATATCTTCTACGGTACGCTGCGCAGCGACCAGATCGAGATCGCGCTGCGTTATTTCGACGCCGAGCGCGAACGCTGGGGCAGCGATCCGCAATGGGTCGTCACCGGCCATTCGCTGGGCGGGGCGCTGGCGACGGAGGTTTCGATCAAATACCCCGAAGTGCGCGCTTATATGTTCAACACATCGCCATTCTACGCGGGCGATGCGATGACCAATGACGTGCAGCGCACCGTCTTCAACGAAAGGGGCGAAGTGCTGCGCCGCTTTGCCCGTTTCGATGTCGATCCGGCGGCGGAGGTGTTCACGGTCAATTGCGGGCCGCAGAACAGTTCCTTCACCAAGCACAAGGTGCGCCCGCTGGCCGATTGCGTCACCTGGATCGCGGCCTATGGCAGCGACGATGCGTTAAGCGTGGTGCAGGCCAATTCCGTGCCCAAGCCGATGGTGGAATGCGGCCCCGCGGACAAGGTGCATCCGGGCCGCAGCATGCGCCAGCTTGAGCCTTGCGTGCATCAGGCGCGACGCGAGGAAGAACAGCAGCGCGATTGAACCCCGCGCGGTGATGGCTGACTATTCGTCCTCAGCTTTCGAAAGGGTGTAGCGGCCCGGTTCGCCCGGCCCCTCGGCACTGCGATACACTTCGGTCCGCACAAGGGTGCCATCGCCGCGCATGGCCCAGTCGAGCGTGAACGCATGGCTTTCCCCTTCGTCCAGCCCGGTGATGTCGCGAAAGGCAAAGGCGATCCGGCCTTCCTCACCCGGCATGGATTCCAGCCTCGGCTGGTTGCCTTGCGGGCAATAATGGGTGGCGATCACGTGGCCGCCATCAAGATGGTAGACCGTCATCGAATGCAGCCCGCTTGCGGTTTCCCAGCGTTCCACCACCGTCTTCCCGCGCGCGGTGATCTCGAACACGATTTGCAGCGCGTCCGTTTCGGCGACTTTCCAGCGACCTTCCCATGATGCGATTTCGGCAAACTGCTGTTCGGCGGATGGCGGAGCATCGTCATGGGCAAGAGCCGGCGATGCGGCGACGAAAAGGGCGAGGGCGGTAAGCGCGGGCTTGATCATGGCACCTTGATGCCACGCCCGCCGGAACAAGCAAGGGCTCACCGATTGAACCTGCGCGCCAAGGGCGCTAAGGCGCGCGGCAATCATGAAACCGCACACCACTTCCCCAAAGACCCCGCGCACCTACAGGGTCAAAAGCTTCGGCTGCCAGATGAACGTCTATGACGGCGAACGCATGGGCGAATTGCTGGCGGAAAAGGGCATTGTCCCTGCGCCCGAGGGTGAAGAGGCCGATCTGGTGGTGCTCAACACCTGCCACATCCGCGAAAAGGCGGCCGAGAAGGTGTATTCGGACATCGGGCGCTTGCGCCGCGAGGACGGCACCAGCCCGCTGATCGCGGTCGCGGGGTGCGTCGCTCAGGCCGAAGGCGAGGAAATCATGGCGCGCGCTCCGGCAGTGTCGATGGTGGTCGGCCCGCAGGCCTATCACCGCTTGCCCGAAATGCTCGACAAGGCGGTGAAGGGCGAACGTGCGACCGACACCGACATGCCCGCCATCGCCAAGTTCGATCAATTGCCCAAGCGCAAGCGGCGTTCGCCCACCGCGTTCCTGACGGTGCAGGAAGGGTGCGACAAGTTCTGCACCTATTGCGTCGTCCCCTATACGCGCGGCGCGGAAATATCGCGCCCCTACAGCGACTTGATCGACGAAGCGCAAAGGCTGATCGAAGCCGGCGCACGGGAGATCACGCTGCTGGGGCAGAACGTCAACGCGTGGTCGGGAGAGGATGACAAGGGCCGCAGCCTCGGCCTTGCTGGCCTGATCCGGGCGCTGGCGAAGCTCGATGGGCTCGAACGCATCCGTTACACCACCAGCCACCCCAACGACATGGAAGACGATCTGATCGCCGCCCATGGCGAAGTGGCGGAATTGATGCCTTACCTCCACCTGCCGGTGCAGTCGGGCAACAACCGGGTGCTCAAGGCGATGAACCGCGCGCACACGGCGGAAGGCTATCTGCGGCTGCTCGAACGGTTCCGCGAAGCGCGGCCCGATATCGCGCTGTCAGGCGACTTCATCGTCGGTTTTCCGGGTGAGACAGAGGCCGAATTCGAAGACACGCTGCGGCTGGTGGACGAAGTGCGCTATGCCGCCGCCTTCAGCTTCAAATACTCGCCCCGTCCCGGCACGCCTGCCGCAACGATGGACAATCAGATCGCCAAAGAGGTGATGGACGATCGCCTCCAGCGGCTTCAGGCCCGGCTCAACCGCGATCAGCTGGCCTTTAATCAGGCGAGCGTGGGCAAGACCTGCAAGGTTCTGGTCGAGCGCAAGGGCAAGTACGAAGGCCAGTGGCTCGGCAAATCGCCGTGGCTGCAATCGGTATGGTTCGATGCCCCGGCCGCGATCGGCGACATGATCGAAGCCGAACTGGTCGAAGCCGGTCCGAATTCGATCCGGGGTCTGGTCAAGGAACGCGTCGCCTCATTCGGTTGAGGCGGCTTCCGCCTCAAGCGGCAACAAATCCGGTTCTTCTGCGATCAATTCCGTCCCCAGCGTCTCCACTGTGATCGCCGGTTCGACCGTGGGATTGGAAGGATAGGCTTCGCCATCAAAGGCAAGCTGGGCAATTCCCCATTCGCCGCCACCCCCGCCGATGGTGACGGTGATGTCCTGCCATCCGTTAGTCGCAGTGTCGGCCACTCCGACGGGCGTGCGCGAGACGGAGATATTGGCGACTTCGCGCCACATCGGCCCGGCCTGCGTCAGCACCAGCGTGTTGCATCCGCCGCTGCCGCAGAAAAAGGGCGAGATCAGGTGGACGATCGCCTCGTTCGAGCCGTCACCATCCAGATCATAAAACGCCAGCGCATATTGGCCGGGCGCGGCATCGGGGTAATTCTGGAGCAGGAACCGGCGAACGTCCTCACCCGCTTGTGCCAGCGCCGCGTCTTCTTGCTCCGCCGCTGTCGGGGCGGGCGCTTCCTCGCTCTCGCTTGCGGTATTGCCCTGCGCGCACGCCGCAAGCGCAAGGCACCCCGCCAGCAGACCAGTCCTGAACATCATGACAATTCCACTCCCCAGCTTCCGATTCCTGTTGCCCCGTCGCATACCATATTCGTGACGCGTGCGTTACTTTCCACCGTCATGCGCGGGGGCGGTGCTTGCTTTGATCCGGGGGGAGCGTAACCTTCCGACTCGAACATCAGGCCAAGCGTAAAGGAACCTATGGGCCGACGACCGACCAGCGCCATCGATCCGGCTGTTCTGCCGGGTCCCATCCATGCAACCGAAAACGGACGGGCGAGGGCAGAGCTGTCGTTTGAGAACCAGTCCCTGCTGGGGCCGCTTTTCGGACAATTCGACGCCAATCTGGTGCAGGTGGAAAACCGGCTGGGGGTCTATATCCACGCGCGCGGCGACAAGGTGATGATCGAAGGGCCGGAGGACGCCGTGGCCCGTGCCCGCGAAACGCTCACCACTATGTATGACAGGCTGGCGCTGGGGCAGGATCTCGACGCGGGGGCGATCGAATCGCTGATCGTGATGTCGAACGAACCCACGCTCGAAGGGATCATCAGCGGCGAACGCGAAGAACCGCCGATCATGATCCGCACCCGGCGCAAGACGATCGTGCCGCGTTCGGCGACCCAGATCACCTATATGCGCAGCCTTGCGCGCGACGACATCATCTTCGCGCTTGGCCCGGCGGGGACGGGCAAGACCTATCTGGCGGTGGCGCAGGCCGTCAGCCAGCTGATGTCGGGCAGCGTGCAACGCCTGATCCTTTCGCGCCCGGCGGTGGAGGCGGGGGAGAAGCTCGGCTTCCTGCCCGGCGACATGAAGGACAAGGTCGATCCCTATCTGCGCCCGCTGTACGACGCGCTGTATGATTGCATGCCGCCCGAACAGGTGGAGCGACGCATCGCCAGTGGAGAGATCGAGATCGCGCCCATCGCCTTCATGCGCGGGCGCACGCTGGCGGACAGCTTCATCATCCTTGACGAAGCGCAGAACACCACGCGCGAACAGATGAAGATGTTCCTCACCCGCTTTGGCCAGAACAGCCGGATGGTGGTTTGTGGCGACCCGCGCCAGGTCGACATTCCCGGCGGCGACCGGATGAGCGGGCTCGCCGATGCGGTGGAAAAGCTCGAAGGGATCGAAGGCTTCGGCACGATCCGCTTCACCGCCGCCGATGTGGTGCGCCACCCGATCGTGGGCCGCATCGTCGAGGCTTATGAGGGGCCGGATGCCTGACAGTGGGATCGCTAAGAGCTGACAGCGGCACACGAGGCGCCGCAATGGTATGGTTCGCCATATACGCGGCACTGTTCGTCCTGCCGCTTGTAATCCTTCTCGTGGTGTTCCTCGATCACGACGATTGGTTCCTGCGCCTGTCGATCTTCTGGGCGCTTTCGGTCGCGCTGCTCGCATGGAGGGGTGCGCGCGGCGCGATCCATTGGACATGGCGCGCGCTGCTGGCTTTCGTGATGGCGGGAAGCTGGGCCTATTGCACGCTGCTGGTGCTTGCGGCGCCCGGCGATACGCAGATCTGTTATGACCGCGTCAGTCCCGCAAGTCGGACGAGTCTGGGTTACAACCTCGGTCCCGATCCCTTATGCGACGGCACGCCATTGCAGGAAGTGCAGACGGATTGATGGAACTCGAAACCGACATCGAAGACTGGCCCGAAGGTGGGTGGCCGGTAGGATGGGACGCGCTGGCCGAACGCGCGGCGGCGGCGGTTGGCGCAGTCGCACCCGAAATCGCCAATCCGCGCCTTTGCGTCAGCGTGCTCTTTACCTCGGACGCCGAAGTCCACACGCTCAACCGCGAATGGCGGCAGCGCGACAAGCCGACCAATGTGCTCTCCTTCCCCATGCTGGAGCGTGAGGAACTGCTCGATCTGGAACAGGACGGCCCTCCGGTAATGCTGGGCGATATCGCGCTGGCGCATGAAACCTGCGCACGTGAGGCGGCGGAGAAGGGCGTGTCGCTGGAACACCACGCCGCGCATCTGATCGTCCACGGTCTGCTGCACCTTGCGGGGCACGATCACGTCCATTCGGATGCCGAAGCGGAGGCGATGGAGGCGCTGGAAATCGCGGCTCTTGCAAAATTGGGCATACCGGACCCATATGGGGACCGTGACTTAAAGGAGTAATCACGCAGGGCCATGCCCGATTCTTCATCCCCCGCCGGAGACGCGGAGAGTAGCAGCGGGCTGTTGTCCAACATCGGCCACGCTTTCAGGAAAATCGTTCGCGTCGGAGACAGCGATCGTTCGCTGCGTGCGCAGCTCGAAGAGGCTATCGACGAGCACGAGGACGAAAACGACGACGGCGCCTCCGATGAAAACGGCAGCGCCAATGGCGATCTGTCGCCGGTTGAGCGGCAGATGCTGCGCAACCTCCTGCATTTCAGCGAACACGACGCCGATGATGTCGCCGTGCCGCGTGGAGAGATCGTCGCAGTCGAAGCCTCGATCAGCTGGACCGATCTGGTCGACAGCTTCAGCGAGAACGGCCATTCGCGCATGCCGGTCTATCGCGGGACGCTCGATAACGTCATCGGCATGATCCACATCAAGGACGTGTTCCCCTATCTCGCCCGCGGCAAAGCCCCGCCGCGCGACTGGACCGTGCTGATGCGTCAGCCGCTATACGTGCCGCAGACGCGGGGCGCGCTCGACGTGCTGGCTGACATGCGCAGCCGCCGGGTGCATCTGGCGATCGTGCTGGATGAGTTTTCCGGCACCGACGGGCTGATCACGATCGAGGATCTGGTCGAGGAAATCGTCGGCGAGATCGAGGATGAGCATGACGAAACGCCCGAGGCGCTGATCGTTTCTATTGGCGAAGGGATGTGGGATTGCGATGCCCGCGCCGAGCTGGACGATGTCGCCGAACTGGTCGATCCGCGCCTCGCCGAAGTGGCCGAAGCGGTCGATACGCTCGGCGGGCTCGCCTTCGTTCTGGCCGAGGCCGTTCCGCCCGTGGGCACGATGCTGGAACATCCCAGCGGCTGGCGGATTGAGGTAACGGCGGGTGACGAAACCCATGTGACGCGCCTGCGTCTGCACGCCCCCAGCATCGCCACAGAAGACGACGACGGGTAGGCGCGCCCTTGCAATAACCGCATGACCGGCGCGGCTTACGCAAAATTTCTTCGATTTTTTGCATCCAATTGGCTCGACGAGCGTATCTCCTTGTGATCTAGGAGCCTGCTCATGCCATCACGTCGTCTTCCTCCCCTGCGTGCCCTCGAAGCTTTCATGCGCACCGTCCGGCTGGGTTCTGCCCGCGCGGCGGCGGAGGAGATCGGCCTGAGCCCGTCGGCGCTTTCACGCCGGATCAGCAATCTCGAAGAATTCGTCGGGAAAAAGCTGTTCACCCGCGCGCGCCAGTCGATGCAACTGACCGACGAAGGGCAGGCGTTCTACGAGGCGGTGAACCCGCATCTGGAATCGCTGACCCGCGCTGTCGAAAGCCAGTCGGACAATATCTCGCTCCTGCGCCTCAGGCTCGGCGTGCTCCCGATGTTTGGCAGCCAGCGGCTGTTCCCGCGCCTTGGCGAATTGCGCAAGCGCCACCCGCTGCTGCATATCGACATCGACACAGCCCCGCATCTGGAAGACCGCGTGGGCGATACGCTGGATGCCGCGATCATCCTTTCGCGCGGACCGGCCTCGGGCCTCCATGCGGTGCGGCTCGATCACAATCTGGTCCACGCAATCTGTTCGCGGGACACTGCGATCGCGATCGGTGACCGGATCACGCCCGAAGGCCTCGCCAAGCAGACGTTCCTGATCCACAACGAACTGCCCGAAAGCTTTGTCGCGTGGAAAAAGGCCAACGATCTGGAGGAGATGGAGCCCGCCGCGATCGACCATTACGATTCCGGCCAGTTGATGCTCGAAGCGGCCGCACAGGGGCTGGGCATTGCGATCATGCATGATGATCACCTGCGGCGCGCAGCGGACAACCGGCTGACGAACCTGCCGGGGGCCGAAGTGCAAAGCCCGTACAGCTATTGGTTCGTGTGCAAGCCGAACGCGCTGGAATACCGCCCCGTGCGCCTGTTCCACGATTGGCTGGTGCGGGCAGGGCTTTAAGGGCAGGGTTTAGCTGCCCGGCGGATCAGGCTTCCGCGTCTTCGCTTGGCTGAGGTGTTTTCTGAGCGGAATAGCGCACCGGCGCGACATCATGCGCGAACGGGCGCAGCGGCTTTCCCAGCGCCTCGCACAGCGCCTCCTCTATCATGCGGCGCGCTTCGAGGCTGATCGCCTTGCGGCCGCGATGATCTTCGGGGCTGAAGGGTTCAAGGAAGGTGATACGCAATTCAAACGTGCCGCGCCGCGCCAACACCCGCTTGGCATTGTTGAGCCCGCCTTCTTCGCCGATCCACCCGATCCATTCGGCCACCGCGCCGTAATCGAGAAAGACCGGCTGCACCAGCACTCCGGGTGGGGGTGGCTCGAGGACGGAAAGCATGCTCGTCTTGAACGGCAGCAGCGACTGGCCATCGGTCGTGGTGCCTTCGGGGAAGACAGTGACCGCCCAATTGTCGGCCAGCGCCTCTTTCAACGCGTTGATCTGTTCGGCCACGCCCATGCGATTTTCGCGCTTCACGAAAACCGTCCGGTTCAGCGATGCGAGCCAGCCGACCAACGGCGCCTGAGCCAGTTCCGCCTTGGCCACGAATGCGGTGCCGCAAGCGCCTGCCATCGCAAGGATGTCCATCCACGAAATGTGATTGGCGATGTAGAACACGTCGCGCTTCAGATGGGTGCCTTCGACCTTGACCCGCGCGCCGCAAATGCGCGCCGAATAGCGCAGGAACAGCATGGGGAAGGGAGAGCCATAGAAAAAAAGGCGATAGGCATAATGCAGCGGCACACAGACGATCAACAGCGCCATCAGTGCCAGAGCGCGCATGGACAGCCGCAGCCATCCCGCTATCGAAATCGGAGTGTTTTCACCGCGTGCGGCGGCAACGCGCAATTCCCAAGCCTGATCGACGCTGGGCGCGTCGATCCCGGTGTTGACCCCTGGATCCTGGTTCATCGCTGTCAGTCTTCGCGTGACAGCCGGACGCCGTACAGCTCCATCCGGTGATCGACGAGGCGATAGCCCAGCTTTTCGGCGATCTGGCGTTGCAGCGCTTCGACTTCGGGATCGACGAATTCCACGACCTTGCCGGTTTCGACGTCGATCAGGTGATCGTGATGCGCTTCGGGCACAGGTTCATAGCGCGATCGGCCATCGCCGAAATCGTGCCGGTCGAGAATTCCGGCCTCTTCGAACAGGCGCACGGTGCGATAGACCGTGGCGATGGAAATCTTGGGGTCGACCTCCGATGCACGCGCATGCAGGAGTTCGACATCGGGGTGATCGTCGCTTTCGGACAGCACCTTGGCGATGACCCGCCGTTGTTCGGTGATGCGCAAGCCCTTTTCGGCGCACAATTGTTCGAGGTCGATCTTCTGGCTCACGCGAATGCTTCCTGATTGGGGTCGGCCAAAGCCGATGGATACATCTCGTCCTCCCCTTACCGAGGCGGGGCGAAATGCTCAAGTTCGGGTGGCCGTGCAGCCCCCAGCTGAAATTGCGGCCGGGGGCTACGAGGCGGGATTACTTCGCCTTGCGACGACCGCGACCGGTGCCCGGCTTGCGGCCAAGGCCGATCTTCTTGGCGAGATCGCGACGCTTTTCAGCGTAGTTCGGAGCCACCATCGGATAGTCGGCGGGAAGGTTCCAGCGTGCCCGATATTCCTCGGGGGTCATGTCGTAATTTGTGCGCAGGTAACGCTTGAGCATTTTCAGCTTCTTGCCGTCTTCGAGACAGACGATGTAGTCCGGCTTGACCGAAGCGCGGATCGAAACCGCCGGTTCCGGGCGCACTTCTTCGACGACGGTTTCTTCGCCAAGTCCGGCAAGCGCCTGATACACGTTGGTGATCAGTGCCGGAACGGCGTCAACATCGACATTGTTGTTGCTGACATGAGCGGCGACAATATCGCTCGTGAGGGTGATGAGGGTTTCCTTCATCTCCATCTGCAGGTCTTCCATGAGTTCCTCTTGTTCTTTCTATTCGGATTTTTCCGATATTTGGCGCATGGCCGACCTTTACAGATTTTGCAAGGATTTGAGTTGCCAAGTTTGGACTAAATCAGGAGAAATTTCGCCAGATGCGATTTTAGTCGTGAATTAGATTGAACAGCCAAAAGTAATGGCATCAACTCGGCCGCCATTGGTCAGCCTGTAATAGTTGGGGCGCAGGCCAATTGGTTCAAATCCGACCTTTTCATAGAGGTGGATCGCCGGATTGCCGCGCCGCATTTCCAGAAAGATTCGTGATACGCCGCGTGCCCGCGCCTGTGCGAACAGCCGGTCGATCAAGGCTTCGCCCAGGCCGCGCCGCCGAAATTCGGGAATGACGCCGATCAGCAGCAATTCCTCTTCGTCGGCGGCATGACGGGTGAGGACGAATCCGGCGACCTCTGCCGCATGGGGCAGGGCATCAGCGGCGATGGCCTGACCGTCGGAATCGATCACCAGCGCGTGGGTGCTGGGGAGGGCAAGCGCATCGCTGACCTGGCGGCGGTTCCACGCTTCGCCATAGGCCGGATCGAACGCGGCCTCCATCACCGCCATGATCCGGTCGATTTCGTGCGGGGTGGAGCTCATCCGCTGATCGCGCCTGCCTGCGCCTTTTGCGGCGTCGCGTCGGGCGCGCGGCCATAGATCGGGGAAAGATCGCCGGTCAGATGTGCAGTATCCAGCAGCATAGCCGCGCCCGCATCGGGCAGCAGCATCATTGCTTCATGCGCATCATCGAACAGGCCGGCCAGTTCCTGTGCGCGGTTGCCCGCGATCAATGCCTTGGCCCCTGCTGCGCGAGCCGCATCGGGGGTGAGCGAGCGCACAGGGTCCAGCGCGCCGCCGGTGTCGAAGCTTTGCACGAACCATTCGCCATGCCCGCCGTTCATGCACACTGTCACCGGTTTAGGGTCGCGCTGCATGGCCTGTGCCGCCACCAGCGCCAGCGTCGGATAACCGAGCACCAGCGCGCCCCAGGCAAAGCCCAGCGCGCGCGCTGCGGCGACCCCGATCCTGACTCCGGTGAAGCTGCCCGGTCCGAGCGAGGCAAGGATGCGATCCGCGCGGCCTTTTTCCGGCAGTGCAGCGATCATCGGGATCAGCGCCTCGGCATGGCCGCGCCCCAGCACGCGATTGTCATGCGCCAGCAGCTCGCCGTCCTCGAACAGGGCGACGGAGCAGGCTTCGCTGGCGGTTTCTATCGCGAGGGTGCGCATGGCAAAGCGCGATGCCCCAGCCGGGGGCGCTCTGCAAGGGGGACGTGAACCTGCGCGCGTGCCGGATCAGGCGGCGCGCACTTCCGTCACTTCGGGGACGTAATGCTTGAGCAGGTTTTCGATCCCCTGCTTCAGCGTCGCCGTGCTCGACGGACAGCCCGAACAGGCGCCTTGCAGCGTCAGGTAGACGACGCCTTCGCTGAAGCCGCGATAGGCGATGTCGCCGCCGTCACTGGCGACGGCCGGGCGCACGCGCGCTTCGAGCAGTTCCTTGATCGAGGCAATGGTTTCCGCGTCTTCCTCACGGTCTTCCACCACCAGATCCTCGGTTTCGGGAGGAACGGCGATGCCATTGCCGGTCGGCCCGGTAAACAGCGGCGCTTCGGAAATGAAATGATCGAGCAAAATCGTCACGACCTGCGGTTTCAGCGCGCTCCAGTCGGAACCCGGCGCAGCGGTGACGGTGACGAAATCGTAGCCGAAAAACACGTTCACCACTTCGCCCGTGTCGAAAATCGCCTGTGCGAGCGGGCTGGCCTCTGCCGCTTCCGGGGAAGCGAATTCGCGCGTGCCGACCGGCATGACGGCGCGGCCCGGGAGGAATTTGAGGCTGGACGGGTTGGGGGTGGTTTCGGTTTCGATGAACATGAGGTGCAAAGTAGTGCGCCCCGGCCCCCGCGACAAGACGCCGGATGTCTGGCGAATGTTTGCGGACATTCACTGGCCCTTCATGGGTTGGCTCCCTATAGAGGTTCCCATGAAGATCATTTCCCGTGCAGGCGCCGCGCTCTGCCTGATTGCCGCCCCGATTGCATTCGTCGTCCCCGTCCTTGCGCAGGACGCTCCGGCTGCTCCCGCCTCCGAGATTCCCGCCCCGCAGGCCTTGCAGGGCGAGGGCGAGACGCCGTGGCTGTACGAAGGCAGCAATGTTCCTGTCGATGAGGAATGGCTGTTCGGCAAGATGGACAACGGCCTGCGCTATGCGGTGCGCCGCAATGGCGTGCCGCCGCGCCAGATGTCGATCCGGGTGCGGATTGATGCCGGTTCGCTGCATGAAGAGGACAGCGAACAGGGTTTTGCCCACCTGCTCGAACACCTGCTGTTCCGCGAAAGCAAATATCTGGGGCAGGCAGAGGCGATTGCAGCTTGGCAGCGGCTGGGCGCGACATTCGGCAGCGATGCCAATGCCGAAACCAGCCCGACCCACACCGCCTACAAGCTCGATATTCCCGACATCAATCAGGCGAAGCTGGAAGAAAGCTTCAAGCTGTTGTCGGGCATGGTGCGCGATCCGGTGCTCAGCGACGAAAACGTCGCCGCCGAACGGCCCATTGTTCTGGCTGAAAAGCGTGAGCGGGGCGGGGCGGCGCAGCGGGTGAGCGACCTTACCCGGCGCACATTCTTTGCCGGACAAAGGCTGGCGACGCGCAATCCCATCGGCACCGAAGCCACGCTGGAAGCGGCGACCGGCCCTGCGGTGCAGGCGTTCTACGATCGCTGGTACCGCCCTGAAAACACCGTGATCGTGGTTGCCGGCGATGCCGATCCGATGATGCTGGCGGGCCTTGTCGAACAATGGTTCGGCGATTGGGAAGGCACCGGAGAGCCGGGCGTTGCGCCCGATTTCGGCGATCCCGTCGCCCCGGAAGGCGCGCCGATCGCATCGGGAACGGGCCTGCCGATCGGTGATCTCGGCGTCGGGGTAGAGCCCGATCTGCCGCGCAGCCTGACCTATGCGATCATGCGCCCCTGGCGGCAGGTGCAGGACACCATCGTCTATAATGAAGGGCTGCTGCTTGATGCGCTGTCGCAGGCGATCATCAACCGGCGGCTGGAAACGCGCGCGCGCGGCGGCGGCTCCTATCTCTACGCGCAGGTGCAGCAGGACGATATCTCGCGCTCGACCGATGCGACCTTCGTCACCGTCGCGCCGCTGTCTGACGACTGGGAGGCCGCGCTCGCCGATGTGCGCGGGGTGATCGCCGATGCCATCGCCAACCCGCCCACGCAGGAGGAAATCGACCGCGAGGCAGCCGAATTCGACGTGGCCTTCGCCAATTCACTGGAGCAGGCTCCGGTGCAGGCGGGCAAGGATCTGGCCGACAATCTCGTCAACGCGGTGGACATTCGCGAAACGGTGGCCGCGCCCGAAGTTGTGCTGAACGTGTTTCGCGGCATGAAGCATCGCCTCAACCCTGCCGAAGTCCACGCCCGCACCCGCGCCCTGTTCGAAGGGGACGTGCTGCGTTCGGTCTATGTCACGCCGACCATCGGCGAAGCGGACGAGGCAAAGCTGCAGTTCGCGCTCGCCAGCGAAGCGGTGGTCGACGATACCGCCCGGCTGGCCGCGCAGAGCATCTCGTTTGACGAACTGCCGCGCATCGGTGTCCCCGGCACGATCACGCAGGAAGGGCCGCTCGGCATTCTCGAAGTGGAGCAGATCAATTTCGCCAACGGCGTGCGTGCGCTGGTGTGGGCCAATGATGCCGAACCGGGCCGCGTCACCGTGCGGGTGCGATTTGGCGCGGGCTACCGCGCGTTCGACGAAGACTCCGCCGTTTACGCCCCTATTGGCGAGATGGCGCTGGTGGGTTCGGGTCTGGCCGATCTCGGCCAGAACGAGATTGACCGGCTCGCCACCGGGCGCAAGCTGGGCTTTGATTTCGGGATCGACGATGCGGTGTTCACCTTCACCGCGCAGACCCGGTCCAGCGATGTGGCAGACCAGCTCTATCTGTTCGCGGCGAAGCTCGGCATGCCGCGCTGGGACGCCGATCCGGTGATCCGCGCCAAGGCGGCGGCGGAGCTGGCCTACAACACCTATTCCACCAGCCCCGGAGCGGTGCTGAACCGCGATCTCGATTACCTTTCGACCGATCGCGACCCGCGCTTCGCCACACCGACGCCGGAAATGCTTGAGCAAGTGACGCCGCAGGGTTTCCGCGAAGTGTGGGAGCCGCTGCTTAAGCAGGGCCCGGTCGAGGTGCTGGTTTTCGGTGAATTCGATCGCGACGCTATTGTCGAAAAGCTGCGCGAAACCTTTGGCGCGCTGCCGGAACGCACGCCGATTTCGCCTGAAGTCGCCGCGCGCGTGCCGTCTTTCCCTGCGCCCTCCGACACGCCGACGGTGCTGACCCATCGCGGCGACGCCAATCAGGCGGCGGCGGTGATCGCATGGCCCAGTGGCGGCGGGATGGCGAGCATCCGCGAATCGCGCCAGCTCGAAATCCTCACCCAAATCTTCAACAACCGCGTGCTGGAGGCACTGCGCGAACAGGCCGGGGCGAGCTATTCGCCGCAGGTGTTCTCCAACTGGCCCGCCGACATCAACGGTGGCGGACGGATCGTCGCGCTGGCGCAGCTGACCCCGGATTTCGTGCCGGTGTTCTTCGCCGAAGCGGAGCGGATTTCGCGCGATCTCGCCACCAATCCGCCGACCGCCGACGAAATCAACCGCGTCACCGAACCCCTGAGCCAGCGCATCCGCCGCGCTTCAACCGGGAACCAGTTCTGGCTCTACAACCTCGAAGGGTCGAGCTTCGATCCCCAGCGCGTCAACCTGCTGCGATCGCTGCTGGCGGATTATTCGCAGACCAATCCGCAGATCATGCAGTTCCTCGCGGATCGGTATTTCGCGCAGCGCCAGCCGCTCAAGCTGGCGATCATTCCCGAAGGGCAGGAACTGGCTGAAGCCCCTGCAACGCCTGTGGTACAACGCCCCGCCGCCGTGCGTCCGGCCCCGCAAGTGATCGGACGCTGACGGCGGGCCAAGACTGTTGCCGGCTGGCGCGGCGCGCGAAATAAAGTTGTCGCAATGCCCGCTGTGGCTTTACAAATAGAACCAGCGTGCCTACCCGCCCGCCCGCAAGTTGTGAAAGAAGAGACGTAAAGTGGCCCAGAACTGGAACCCAGCAAGCTGGAAAGAACGCGAAGCCCGGCATCTGCCGCAGTATGATGACGCCGCCGAACTGGCCGCAGCCGAAGCGACGCTGGCGGCCTATCCGCCGCTGGTGTTCGCGGGCGAGGCACGCGCGCTCAAGCACGATCTGGCCGATGTCGCCAATGGCCACGCGTTTCTGTTGCAGGGCGGGGACTGCGCCGAAAGCTTTGCCGAATTCCACCCCAACAACATCCGCGACACCTTCCGCGTGCTGCTGCAGATGGCGGTCGTCATGACCTTCGCCAGCAAGCGTCCGGTGGTAAAGGTCGGCCGGATGGCGGGGCAGTTTGCCAAGCCGCGTTCATCGCCCACCGAAACGATCGGCGATGTTACCCTGCCGAGCTACCTTGGCGACAACATCAACGGCATCGAATTCGACGCCGCGGCGCGACGCAACGATCCGCAGCGCATGGTGCGCGCCTATTCGCAGGCCGCCGCGACGCTCAACCTGCTGCGCGCCTTTGCCGGGGGCGGCTATGCCAATCTCCGGCAGGTCCACCAGTGGACGCTCGATTTCATGGGCCGCACGCCCTGGACCGAGAAGTTCAGCGAAATGGCCGACCGCATCGGCGAGGCACTGGACTTCATGGAAGCCTGCGGGGTCGATCCCGGCACCGTGCCGCAATTGCAAGGCACCAGCTTCTACACCAGTCACGAAGCTCTGCTGCTGCCCTACGAACAGGCAATGACCCGGCAGGATTCGCTCACCGGCGATTGGTATGCGACTTCGGCGCATATGCTGTGGATCGGGGATCGCACCCGCTTCCCCGGCAGCGCGCATATCGAATTCGCGCGCGGCATCGGCAATCCGCTGGGCATGAAATGCGGCCCCTCGCTTGAACCGGACGCGCTGCTGGCGCTGCTCGACGAGCTGAACCCCTCGCGCGAGGCGGGGCGGATCACGCTGATCAGCCGGTTCGGCCATGACAAGGTCGAGGAAGGCCTGCCCAAGCTGGTGCGCGCGGTGAAGCGCGAAGGGCATCCGGTGGTGTGGAGCTGCGACCCGATGCACGGCAACGTCATCAAATCGGACAGCGGCTTCAAGACGCGGCCCTTCGATCGCATCCTCAGGGAAGTGAAGGGCTTTTTCGCGGTCCACCGCGCAGAAGGCACGCATCCGGGCGGCATTCATATCGAGATGACCGGACAGGACGTGACCGAATGCGTGGGCGGTGCGGTGGCCATCACCGATGATGCGCTGGGCGATCGTTACCACACCCATTGCGATCCGCGCCTCAATGCGGAGCAATCGCTGGAACTCGCATTCCTGCTGGCGGAAATGCTCAACAGCGAGATGGGCGAACAGCAACGGCCCGCCGATGCGGCTTGAACCCGGCGCCTGACTGGTAGGTAGTCAAACGGGGGAGCGCGTCCTGCGCTCGCTCAGGAATTGATGGTTAAGCAGGGGCAACCATGGCGTCCCCTGTCGATCTTTCCGTGCCGCAGCCCGACCCGGCTTCGATCCTGCCACTGGGCAGCGATCCCCTGTTGCTGGCTTGCGGGGCAATGGCACTGGTCGCGCTCGCCGCCATCTCGCGTGTGGTTTCCTCGCGCAGGGAAACACGCGAGGTTGCCCGTACCGCGCGCCAGCACGGCGATGCCATGCGCGACTTCCTGCAAACGCTGCGCATGGCCGAAAGGCTCGCCGGGATCGGTATCTGGCAATATGATCCGCAAACCGGCGAGCAGCATTGGTCGGACGGGATGAAGCGCCTGTTCGGTATCGACGAGGACGAGCAATTCGTCGCCGGAGACGCCGAAACGCTGTTGTTCGCGCATGACATCGATCTGGTGGGCGAGGTTGAGCGCAATCGTCACCAGACCGAACCGTTCGAGTTCGAATTCGAGTTGAACACGCCCGATATCCCCCTGCGCGGGCTGCGCGTGCAGGCGTGCAACCTGATCGGCGCCAATGGTGAAGTGCGGAGCATTGTCGGCGTGGTGCGGGAAAGGGGCGAAAGCGAAACTGCGCGGAAGCCCGCGCACAGCGATATTGTCTCCGGCCTCGATGCCCCGATCACCGCGCTGTGCGATCCCTTGACCGGCATTGCCACTCGCAGGCTGGTGATGGCCGAATTGGGCCGTCGCCTTGTCGATG
The DNA here is from genome assembly GCF_036322605.1 of Erythrobacter sp. Dej080120_24. Classification (GTDB taxonomy): domain Bacteria; phylum Pseudomonadota; class Alphaproteobacteria; order Sphingomonadales; family Sphingomonadaceae; genus Erythrobacter; species Erythrobacter aurantius. The sequence continues at coordinate 2,625,885 of NZ_AP027262.1, read as the reverse complement.
CGCGGATTACCGAAATGCCTCTGGTACTGGTGATGTTCGATGTCGATCATTTCCAGCGCATCAATGCAGATCGCGGCGCGGCGGCGGCTGATACCGTGCTGCGCCGGGTGGCCGCGATTGCCGGAGCGCAGGCCCGCGAGAGCGATCTGCTGGGCCGGGTCGGTGACAGCGAATTTGCCTGGATAGTGCCCGGAGCTTCCGATCGCATGGCGCGCATCATGACCGAACGCCTGCGTCAAGCTATTGCTGCCACGGACGCAAAGGACGGGACACCCGCAGTGACAATCAGCGTCGGCTATTCCGCGATGAAGCCCGACGACACAGCGCTTTCGCTGTTCGCGCGCGTGGATGGCGCCTTGTGGGAGGCCCGCGCATCCGGCTGCAACCGGGTGCGGATGGCGGCCTGATCGTCAAAGTTGTCAGGTCGGCCTGACGGTTTGATGTGCCAAGGTGACGCAACCAAATTCCTGTTTGGCCTTTCATTTGATCTGCGCATCCGGCATGGCGTCCGCGCAACTCCGCAGATAATCGGGAGCGGAAACAATGCCGGAAACAAACCTCCAACGCGAACAGGCAGAGCCCGCGGATGAGCCGCTGAGCGCGCAGTTCACCCGCACCCGCGCGCTGATGGAGGCACTGGTCGAGCCTCTTTCTGACGCGGATGCGACGATCCAGTCGATGGAGGACGCGAGCCCGGCCAAATGGCACCTCGCGCACACCACATGGTTTTGGGAGACGTTCCTGCTGCGCGATCACGCGCCCGGTTACACGATCCCCAACGAAGGCTGGGCGTTCCTGTTCAATTCCTATTACGAAGCCGAAGGCGCGCGGATTGGACGATTTTCGCGCGGGATGCTGTCGCGCCCGACGCTGGAAGAAGTGATCGAATGGCGCGCACAGGTCGATGCCGCGATGGCGCCATTGCTGGACGATCCGGTGCACGCGCCGCTGGTCGCGCTGGGTATCGCGCATGAGCAGCAGCACATCGAATTGCTGCTGACCGACATCAAGCACGCGCTGTTCCGCAACCCGCTCGGCCCGGCGATGTGGGACGCGGACCAGTCGCAGCGCGGACCCAGTGAAGAGCTTGGCTGGCATTCGCATCCCGGCGGGATTGCTCTGGTCGGCCATGATCCGGGCAAGGCCAGTTCTGCCTTTGCCTTCGATAACGAAGGGCCCGCGCACCGCGTCCTGCTGGAGCCGTTTGCGCTCGCAGACCGGCTGGTGACCAATCGTGAATGGGGGGAATTCATCGCCGATGGCGGATATCGCGATGCCTCGCTGTGGCTGTCCGACGGGCTCGCCTGGGTGCGCGAAAACGCGATCCACGCGCCGCTTTACTGGCGATCCGACGAACAGTTCACCCACGCGGGCTGGCAGAAGCGTGATCCCGATGCGCCGGTGACGCATATCTCCTATTACGAAGCCGATGCCTTTGCGACATGGGCGGGCGGACGCTTGCCGACCGAATTCGAATGGGAAGCGATCGCGCGCGGGCAGGACGGCGAAGGCACCCCGGCGGCGCATGATCCCGCCGGCGGAAACCAGCTTGACCGGGCAGGGCCGGTGCAACCCAATGGGGAGAGCGGGCTGTTCGGCGATTGCTGGCAATTCACCCGCTCTGCCTATCTGCCCTATCCCCGGTTCAAACCGGCGCGCGGCGCGGTGGGCGAATACAACGGCAAATTCATGAGTGGACAGTTCGTGCTGAAAGGCGCCAGCTGCGCCACAGTGCGCGGCCATTCGCGCGCGTCGTACCGCAATTTCTTCTACCCGCATCAACGCTGGCAATTCACCGGCCTGCGGCTTGCCAAGGACATCTGACAAAGTGCCAACCGAAAAAGGTCTGAGGCTGGTCACACGCGATGCCGAAGGGGTGGACACCGCGTTCCGCAGCGATGTGTTGGCAGGTCTGGCCCAAGTGCCCAAGGCGATCCCTGCGCGCTGGTTTTACGACGATGCCGGATCGCAGTTGTTCGAGGATATCACCCGGCTGCCCGAATATTACCCGACCCGCGCCGAAACCGAGATCCTGACGCAGCGCTCGGCCGATTTCGCCGCGATGATCGGCGAAGGGCGCGCGGTGGTGGAGTTCGGATCGGGTTCTTCGGTGAAGACCCCGCTGCTGCTGTCGGCCATCAATACGGCGGCCTATGTCCCGCTGGATATCGCGGGCGATTTCCTGCGCGCTGCGGCGGCCGATCTGGCGGCGAAGTTTCCCGGCCTGCCGGTCTATCCGGTGGAGGCCGATTTCATGCGGCAGGTCGCGCTGCCCGAAGAGGTGGCTGCGCTGCCCAAGCTCGGGTTCTTCCCTGGCTCCACCATCGGCAACATGGTGGCGCGCACTGCGGTCGATCTGCTCCGCAACATGCGCGAAACGCTGGGCGTGGGATCGCAATTGCTGATCGGCATGGATCTGATCAAGGATGAAAGCGTGCTGGTTGCCGCCTATGACGATGCGGCGGGAGTGACGGCGCAGTTCAACCTCAACCTGATCCGCCGCGTCAATCGCGAGCTTGCAGGTGACATCCCGATCGACGAATTGCGCCACGAAGCGCGCTGGAACGACGATTTCGCCCGGGTCGAGATGCATCTCGTCGCCACGCGCGACATCGCCTTCACCGTTGCGGGGCAGAGGTTCACGCTGGCCGAGGGCGAAAGCATCCATACCGAAAACAGCCACAAGTTCGATTCGCGCACTTCCAACATGCTGCTGCATGCGGGCGGGTGGGAACCGGTGGCGCGCTGGACCGATGACGAAGGGCGGTTTTCGTTGCTGCTGGCAGAGGCGCGGCCCAACCGGATGGCTCCCTAGGTCCTGACCCTAGAAACCACTCTTTGCGTGGCGCGTTGGGCGGGCATGGACAGACAGGAAATCGATACTCTCGTCATTGGCGCCGGCATGGCCGGGCTGACTTGCGCCACCCGGATCGCACGCGAAGGCGATGCGGTTTGCGTCATCGACAAGGGACGCGGGCCGGGAGGCCGGATGGCCGCCCGCCGCACCGAAATCGCCGGGGAAACGGTGTCCTTCGATCATGGCGCGCAATATTTCACGGCACGCGATCCGCGCTTCAAAGCGGTGGTGGAGGAGTGGGAGGCGCAAGGCGTGGTCGCCCGCTGGCCTGCCGCCGGGGAAGACGCATGGGTCGGCACCCCCGGCATGAACGCCCCGATCCGGGCGATGGCACAGGAACTGGACGTGCGCTGGAACACGCGCGCGCACAAGATTTCCTACACCAACAGCCGATGGCACGTTGATGCGGGGGAGGACCGGTTCTCCGCCGTCGCCCTGCTGATCGCCGTGCCTGCCGAACAGGCGTTCGATCTGCTCGACGGCCTTGCTCCGGTGTGGGCGCGGGAAGTTGCGGGCGCCACGTCCGAGCCGTGCTGGGCCGTCATGGCCGGTTTTGCGCAAAGGCTGGATATAGAGGCGGACGCGCTCCGCGATCCGCAGGCGCCGATTTCATGGGCGGCGCGCAATTCGGCCAAGCCCGGACGCAGCGGAGGCGAATGCTGGGTGCTGCACGCATCGCCGCAGCGCAGCCGTGAAATCATCGACTTGCCGCCTGATGAGGTCGGGCCGCTGCTGCTCGACGATTTCTTCCGCCAGACCGGGGCCGCACCCGCCGCGCCGGTACACCTTGCGGCGCATCGCTGGCTGTACGCCATGCCGCGCGCGATTTCGGGCGAGCCAGCGCGCTATGATATCGAGATCGCTTTTGGGCTGGCTGGCGATTACCTCCATTCCCCGCGTGTCGAAGGTGCGTGGCTTTCGGGCAATGCGCTTGCCGATTTGGTGCTCTGGGACGTTTGACCTGTAGCGACGGGGGCCACCATTACCGTTAGTGGACGAAGCGGCGCTGACGGCCCAATCCTCTCTCCATAATCCCAGTGGAGAGAACCAATGCACCAATTGTTCGACCTTTCAGGCAAGACCGCCGTCGTCACCGGAGCCGGTCGCGGAATCGGGGATGGGATCGCCCACCTGCTCGCCGAAGCGGGCGCCAATGTCGTGTGCGCGGCGCGCAGCATGGACCAGATCGAGCGGGTCGCCGCCGACATCAACGCCGCCGGATACGGCACGCGCGCGGTGGCGCAGGCGACCGATGTTTCCTCTGCCGCCGACATGGACGCGCTGGCGCAGCGCGCGGTCGATGAATTCGGGCGGCTCGATATATGGATCAACAATGCGGGCGGTTCGCTGGTGTCCGCGCCGATCACCGAGCTTGACCCGGCAGAGTGGGACAAGACGCTGGCGGTGAACCTGTCGAGCGTGTTCTACGGCGTGCGCGCGGCGGCGCGGCACATGAAGGACGGCGGCGCGATCGTGAACACGTCGAGCATGGCGGGGCGCGATCCGTTCCCCGGCAGCGGCCATTACAGCGCGGCCAAGGCGGGGGTGAACATGCTGACAAAGACGCTGGCGCTGGAGCTTGGCCCGCAGAAAATCCGCGTCAACGCGATCCTGCCGGGCTTTGTCCCAACTGACACGGTGAAAAAGGCGCTGAGCATGAGCGATGAGGATTTCGGCCCGCTGCTCGAACAGTTGAACCTGCCCGCCGGACGGCTCGGCACCCCGCGCGATATCGCCGCCTGCGTGCTGTATCTGGTCGGCGATTCAGGCGAATGGGTGACGGGACAGAACCTGTGCATCGCCGGAACGGTCTGATATGCGCGGCGCGTGACTGAACCGCGCCCCGCCAATCCGCCCGCATACGAAGCCCTGCACGAAGCCGCCTGCGCGCGCGGGGAGCGCAGCTATATCGACCCCGAAACCGAATTCATGGTGTTCACCCGGCTAGCCCACCTCGACCGCGGCAAATGCTGCGGATCGGCGTGCAGACACTGCCCGTTCGATCATGTGAATGTGAAGAAGTAGCAGTTCGCTAACGGCAACAATCGGTCCGCAGGACCGCAAGGCCGACTGGCCGCCCGGAGGGGTGGCCCCGCAGGGGTCGGGCCCCCGGAGGATAGCCGAGGGGCCGGATGGCCCCGCTGGCGCTTGAAGCAAAAAGAAACAAAATATGGCTGGGGTGGCAGGGATCGAACCTGCGAATGGCGGTACCAAAAACCGCTGCCTTACCACTTGGCTACACCCCAGCAGGGAACGCGCGATATAGCGGGCTGAAAGCAAATGTGAAGGGGGTTTGCAGCGCTTCTTTCCCGCTTATTCGCCGGAACCTGCAGCAGCCGTGCGCCGCACCGAAAGATCGCGCTCGATCCGGGCGATGGTTGCATGGTCAAGCCGGTAGAACAGCATGGCAATCCCCGCCGGAATCAGGATCAGGCCAGGGATCACGGCAAAAGCGGCGTTGATCCCGGCGATCGCCTCGGCGCTTTGCGCGGCGCCCGGATCAAAGCCGTTCCATTCCAGCACGAGACCGGGGAGCGCGCTGCCAAGCCCCGCGCCCACCTTCACCGCGAACACCGAAGCCGCCAGCGTCAGCGCGGTCATCGGCTTGCCGAATTTCCAGTCGATGAATTCGGCAATGTCGGTGAACATCGAAAACGCCAGCACCATCAGGAAGCCGAAGCCGATGCCGACGAACAATTGCGCCAGCGTCTGCCCCCACACCGCATCAATCGGCATCAGCCAGAACGCGAGGATGCCGGCACCCTTCAGAAAGCCGCCGGAGATGATGAGGTGCGATTTCTCAAACCGGTTTTGCAGCAGATAGCCGATCACCACACCGCTGACCTGGCCCAGCGCCAGCGCGGTCAGGAACAGGCCGAACCGGTCGAGGAACAGGAACACCGGCGCGCCATCGTCGCCCACGACATATTTGTAATAGAACCGCGCGCTCGATGCGCGGCTGGCGATGGCGAGCACGCCGAACACCGAAGACACCGCCAGCGCCACCCATGCGCCGGTGCGCACCAGATTGCCGAGATCGCCGCGCACCGAATTGTTGGTGGGCGAGGGCGGGATGCGTTCCTGCGTGGTGGCAAAGGTGATGAGGTAGCAGACCACCGAAACCGCCGCGAACACCGCCATTGTCAGCATGACGCCGCGCGCTTCGTCGCCTGCGCCCAGCTCGCGGATCAGAGTGGTCGCCAGCACGCCGACAAGGATGCCCGAAAGGCCCGAAAAGAACATGCGGTATGCGGTGACATTGGCGCGCTGCGTTGCCGAAGGGGAGATTACGCCCAGCAACCCGCCATAGGGCACGTTGACGGCGGTAAAGGCCAGCATGGTCACGCCATAGGTGGCATAGGCCCAGACCAGCAGCCATCCGGGTGACATCTCGGGTGCGGAGAAAATCAGGAAGCCGGTGACGCCATAGGGAATCGCGCCGAACAGCAGATAGGGACGGTACCGGCCCCAGCGTGTGCGGGTGCGGTCGGATATCAGGCCCATCACCGGATCGGTGATCGCATCGAACACCCGCGACAAAAGCAGCATCAACGCCATCGCGGCGGGCGCGACACCGCCCAGATCGACGAAGAAATACAGCAGATAAGCGGCAAAGAAGTTGAGATACAGGCCCGAGGGTAGATCCCCGATCCCGTAGCCCAGTTTTTCGCTTAATCGAATTCGTTCAGGCGCTTTCGCGTCCAAGGCATGTCCTCACTCGGATACGATAATGGGCCGGAAGCCCGAAGGTTTCCAGCCCATTCGTCGAAACGCCAAAAAAGCGCTCAGAAAGTGAAATCGAGGTTCTTGCCTTCGAAGTCCGCTGCGGAGTGGCGCGTGGCGAGCTGCTGATCCTCGTCACCCCACACCTTGTTGACCAGCCGCCCACGCTGCACGCCCGGACGCTGCGCGATCTCGCGCGCCCAGCGGGCGACGTTCTGATATTCGTCGATGCTCAGGAAGGTCTTGGCATCGTTGTAGATCGTGCCTGCGACAAACGGGGCAAGCCACGGGAAATTGGCCATGTCGGCGATGGTGTATTCGTCACCGGCGAGGAAGCGGGTCTGGCCCAGTTGCTTGTCGGCGACATCGAAGATGCGCTTGGCCTCCATCGCATAGCGGTTGATCGGGTATTCGTATTTCTCCGGCGCATAGGCGTAGAAATGGCCGAAGCCGCCGCCGATGAACGGCCCGGTGCCGACCTGCCAGAACACCCAGCTCAGCACTTCGGCGCGGCTCGCCGGGTCTTTGGGCAGAAACTCGCCGAACTTCTCGGCCAGATGCACCAGGATCGCGCCGCTTTCGAACACGCGGAATTCGGTGTCGCCGCTGGCATCCACCAGCGCGGGGATTTTCGAATTGGGATTGATCGCGACGAAGCCGCTGGTGAACTGATCGCCATTGCCGATGTTGACGGTGAAGGCGTCGTATTCCGCGCCCTTGTGGCCCAGCTCGAGCAATTCCTCGAGCATGATCGTCACCTTCACCCCGTTGGGCGTGGCGAGCGAATAGAGCTGGAACGGATTGTCGCCGCGCGGCAGATCGCGTTCCTCGCGCGCACCGGCAGTGGGGCGGTTTATATTGGCGAAGCGGCCACCGGATTCGGTATCGACGCTCCAGACTTTGGGCGGAGTGTAGGTAGGATCGGCCATTTGCTGTGTCTCCTTGGACGGGCCCCTTGGATGGGCCCCTTGGATGGGCCCCTTGGATGGGCAGTGTTTCCCAAGCTGTCCCTTGCAAAACCAAGTGGCGCTTTGCCCGCATTTGCGCAACCGCCAGCGCGCATGGTTTGTCTGTCAGCTTCAAAAGCGAAGCTTTTGCTCGCTCTAGGAAGCTTAAGCCTTTGCCGCTAGAGCACTGGGACAAGCAAACCGGAGCGCCTGCGGATCATGGCCGATACATCGCATCCCTTTTACGACATGCACGCCCACGGCTTTGTGCGGGTGGCAACGGCAACGCCCGCGCACCGCACCGCCGATGTCGCCTATAATGTCGCCGGGATCATGGCCGAGGCGCGGCGCGCGCATGAACAGAACGTCGATCTGGTGGTGTATCCCGAACTGTGCGTGTCATCCTACGCGGTTGACGATCTGCACCTGCAAAACGCCATGCTGGACGCAAGCGAGGCGGCGATTGGCGAGATAGCGGAGGCAAGCTCGGAGCTTTCCCCGGTGCTCGTCATCGGTGCGCCGCTGCGCCGCAATGCCAAGATCTACAATTGCGCGGTGGTGATCGCGGGCGGTGAAGTGCTGGGGGTGATCCCCAAGAGCTACCTGCCCAATTACCGCGAATTCTATGAAAAGCGCTGGTTCGCGCATGGCCGCAATTGCCAGGATCTGTGGATCGGCGTGAACGGAGAGGAAGTGCCGTTTGGCACCGATCTGATCTTTTCCGCGTCGAACCTGCCCGGATTCACCTTTGGCGTGGAAATCTGCGAGGATTTCTGGGCGCCCAATCCGCCGGGTACGCTGGCCGCGCTCGCAGGCGCCCTGATCCTGTGCAATCTTTCCGCCTCGCCCGTCACCATCGGACGCGCGGATGATCGCCATCTGCACTGCCGTTCGTCCAGCGCGCGTTCGATCTGCGCCTATGTCTATTCGGCCAGCGGCCACGGCGAAAGCACCACTGACCTTTCATGGGACGGGCAGGGCGTCGTCTATGAAATGGGCGGATTGCTGGCGGAGAGCACGCGGTTCGATCTCCACCCGGAACTGTGCGTGGTCGATATCGACACTGATCGGATCGCGGGCGAGCGGATGCGCAACCAGACCTTTGCCGACGCGGCAGAGGCGCATGACCGGCCTGAGGATACATTCCGCCGGGTGGTCTTCGAACACGCGCACCAGCCGGGCGATGTCGGCCTGATCCGTCCGGTCGCACGTTTCCCCTTCGTCCCCAGCAATGAAAAGACGCTGGAAGAAGACTGCTATGAAGCCTTCAACATTCAGGTTGATGCGCTGATGCGGCGGATTCAGGCGACGCGCGCGAAAAGCCTCGTCATCGGGATTTCGGGCGGGCTGGATTCCACGCACGCTCTGATCGTCGCGGCCAAGGCGTGCGACCGGCTGGGCCTGCCGCGCACCACCATTCGCGGCTACACCATGCCCGGCTTCGCCACTTCGGACGAGACAAAGGGCAATGCGTGGAAGCTGATGGAGGCGTTCGGCATCACGGCGGAGGAGATCGACATCCGCCCCGCCGCCACCCGCATGCTGGAGGACATGGGCCACCCCTATGCCGATGGAGAGCCGCATTACGATGTGACTTTCGAAAACGTGCAGGCGGGCCTGCGCACCGATTACCTGTTCCGGCTGGCCGGGCAGCATCACGGGTTTGTCGTGGGCACGGGCGATCTTTCCGAACTGGCGCTGGGGTGGTGCACCTATGGCGTGGGCGATCACATGAGCCATTACGGCGTGAACGCGGGCGTGCCCAAGACGCTGATCCGCTATCTCATCCGCTGGACCGCGCAGACCGGGCAATTCAGCGACGAATGCGGCAAGGTGCTGATGGCGGTGTATGACACGGTGATCTCGCCCGAGCTGGTGCCTGCAGGCGAAGACGGCGCGATCCAGGATACCGAGGCGCATGTCGGCCCATACGAGCTCAACGACTTCTTCCTCCACCACACCATCCGCTTCGGCCAGCGACCCGGCAAGATCGCGTTTCTGGCGTGGCATGCGTGGAAGGATGCGAGCGCGGGGCAATGGCCCGCCGGTTTCCCGCAAGAGCGCAAGAATCAGTACGACCTCGCCGAAATCGCGAGCTGGCTGGAATTGTTCGTGAAGCGGTTCTTCGGCTTTTCCCAGTTCAAGCGCAGCGCGCTGCCCAACGGGCCGAAGGTCTCCTCGCAAGGGGCGCTGTCCCCGCGCGGCGACTGGCGCGCACCGTCGGATGCGGTGGCCGATGTGTGGCTGGCGGATCTGCACAAGAGCCTGCCGCAAGGCACTCTGCCCGCACAAAAGGGCTGATCGCACTGCCCGGTTCGTTGCCTTTTTCCGCGATTGCGGTGCTGCTCGTCTGCAATGTTTTGTGGGCGCTCAATGTCGTCGTCAGCAAGCTGGCGGTGGACGATCTTGCCATGCCGCCGTTGTTCTATGCGGCGCTGCGTTCGCTGCTGGTGGTGATCGCGCTCGCGCCCTTGTTGCGCCGGGTGCCGTCGAGCCTGCCGCGTGTGCTGCTGATCGGGCTTGCGATCAGCGGCGGATCGTTTTCGCTGCTGTTCATCGGCTTGCAGACAGCATCGCCATCGGCGGCGGGGATCGTCAGCCTGACAGGCGCTCCGCTGACGGTGCTGTTCGCGATCCTGTTCCTGAAAGAGCAGGTGCGCTGGCGGCGCGGGCTGGGCATCGCGTTGACCTTTGCCGGGGTGGTCATCGCCATCGGCTCGCCTTCGGGATTGGAGAGCGGCTGGGGCCTTGCCTATGTCTTTGCCGGAGCGGTGATCGGCGCGGCGGGATCGGTGTTCTTCAAACGGATCGATATCGGCGCGGTGGAGATGCAGGCGTGGGCGGGACTGGCCTCGGTCTGCGTGCTGTTCCCGCTCTCCTTCACGCTGGAGACCGGCCAGATCGAAGCCGTCAGCGCCGCCCCGCTGGCGATTGCGGGATGCGTGCTGTTTGCCGGGCTGATCGTTTCCGTCGGCGCGCATTCGAGCTATTACCGGTTGTTGCAGCGGCACGATGCCAATCTGGTGGTGCCCTTCACCCTGCTTACCCCTCTGCTCACCATCGGCTTTGGCGCGTGGCTGACGGGCGATCCCATCGGCTGGACCCTGATCGCAGGCGGGGGGCTGGCAGTCTGCGGCGTGGCGATCATCGTGCTGCGGCCCAGCACCAAGCTGTTCAAGCCGTTGCTGGTACGCCCGCGCATCTGACCCCGCGCCGTATCGTCAAAAAAGCGTCAAACCCGCGCGCGTCCGGGCCTGTCGTTTGCATTGCGCCGATGGAAGCCTAAGCTGCGAGGGCAGGGTCGCTGATGCCGCGCCACACAAGCCGTTAACGGTGGGCGTCAATCAGTGGGGGCAGATTTGACGACTCAGACGACACCTGCGCGTTCCGCCGGTCTGGTGCTTGAACATTCGCGAGCCTTGCGGTTGTTCACTCTCTTCATTCTCTATGTCGGACAGGGCATGCCGATCGGGCTGTTCTGGTTTGCGATCCCGGCGTGGATGGCAGTGAATGGCGCTCCGGCGGCTGACGTTGGATCGGTCGCCGCGCTTACCGCGCTGCCTTGGTCATTGAAGCTGGTCAACGGCTTCATCATGGATCGTTACACCTTCCTGCCGATGGGCCGCCGCCGCGTGTGGATCATCGGTGCGCAAGGGGTGATGATCGCATTTCTCGTCATCGCCGCGCTGATCGATCCGGGTGTGACCGACGTCGCGATCCTTGGCGGTATCGGCTTTGCCGTAAACATGGCGACAACGTTCCAGGATGTCGCGGTCGACGGGCTTGCGGTGGACATCATGTCCGAAGACGAACGCGCGCGGGGCAGCGGCATGATGTTTGGCGGGCAGTCGATCGGAATTGCCACGGCGACGGCGATCTGCGGCTTCGTGATCGAGGATTTCGGCGCGCCCGCCGCCTTCCTGATCGTCGCCGCGATCATTCTTGCCTTGTGCGTCTACATCGCCGCCTTCCGCGAGCGTGACGGTGAACAGCTGATGCCGTGGAGCGGGGGCGCATCGCATCCGCGCAATCTTGCGATCCAGCTTGAGGCGTGGTGGCCGCTGCTCAAATCGACCTTCCTTTCGATGGGCAAGCTCGTCAGCCTGCTGTGGCTGCCGGTGCTGTTCGGGCGGGGCATACTTTATGGCGGCTTTACCGGAGCAACCCCTTTGATCGGCGCGAATTACGGCGGGTGGGACACCTCCGAGATCGCCTCGCTCACCGCCACCGCCGGGCTGGTTGCGGGCGTGCTGTGCATGACGCTGGGTGGCTGGCTGGGCGATCGCTACGGCGCGAAACGGATCGCGATCATGTGGTGCGTGCTGCAACTGACGATGATCGCCGCCATGTATCTGGGGCAGCAATTCTGGGGCAATCCGGTGGTCTTCATGGCCTTCGTCTATTCGTGGATCGCGATGGACATGCTGCTGACCGTGGCGGCGCTGCCGATATCGATGCGGCTGTGCGATCCCAAGGTCGCCGCGACCCAGTTCACGATCTACATGGCGGTGAGCAATTTCGGGATCTCGTTTGGCGCCTTCATGCTGGGCAAGACCGATGCGATGGGCGGCCTTTCCTCGATCTTCCTCGTTGTAGGAGCGGGGATCGTGGTGGCGATGTCGCTGCTGCTGCTCGTCAAATATCCGCGCCGTCCCGAATATTACGCCAAGCAGACGCAGGCGGCGATGATGTTCGAGCGCGTAGGAAAAGGCGGCGGACCGCTGCCTGAACGATCCGCCGCCTCGTGATTTCCTGACCCGGTTCAGCCGACCAGTTCGGCAACCTTTTCATGGGCGCGGTCAATCTTTTCCCTACCATCCGCGCCCATGATTCCGTCAGCGGCAACCACTTCGACATCAGAGATGCCGAGGAAGCCGAGGAAGAAGATCAGCCAACGGCTCATGAAGTCGATATCGCTGCCCACCGGCGTTCCGCCCGACGCGATCGCGAGATAGGCCTTCTTCCCTTCGAGCAGGCCGACAGGGCCGGTTTCGGTGTATTTGAAGGTCGTCCCGGCGCGGGCGACCAGATCGGCCCATGCCTTCACAGTCGCGGGCACGCCGAAATTGTAGATCGGGCTGGCGATGACGATGGTGTCGGCGGCCTGAAGTTCGGCGATCAGCGTATCGGCAATCGCGGCCAGTTCCGCCTGTTCGGGCGTGCGATCGGCGGCGGGGGTAAGGTTCGCGCCAAAGCGGTCTGCGCTGACATAGGGCAGATCATTGGCCGACAGGTCGCGGCGGGTGACGCTCGCCCCGGTTTTCGCGGCAAGCCCTTCGACCAGACGATTGCCCAGCGCGTTGGAGATGCTTTCGTCGCCGCGGATGCTGGCGGTGATGTGGAGGATGTTCGACATTGGGGAAACTCCTTTGAGGGAATGAAGGGGGTGGGGGCTGACCGTTAGGGGAGAGGGAGGGGGAACGCGGTCAGCCCCCGAGGGAAGGTGTCAGGCGGCGTCGACCAGCACGACTTCGCTGTCTTCGAGCGCGGTGATCGTCACCTGCTCCAGCTGCGTAATGGCGACCCCGTCGCGGGCGTTTGCCTCGACGTCGTCCACGCGCACCTTGCCGGTTGCGGGGACAAGGTAGAGGTGGCGATCGGCCGAGGAGGGCGTGTAGGTCACGCTTTCGCCCGCCTTGATCGTCGCGCCCAGTACGCGGGCCTTGCTGCGGATCGGCAGGGCGCCGTTCTGGTTGTCGTTGGCAATCCCGCTGGCGAGCGGGACGAAAGCGCCGGCACGATCACCCTTGGGGAACTGCTTGGCGCCCCAACTGGGTTCGCCGCCGCGTTCATCCGGGATGATCCAGATCTGGAACAGCGTGGTGTCCTCGCCTTCCAGATTGTATTCCGAATGGCGCACGCCATTGCCCGCGCTCATCACCTGCACATCGCCCGCTTCGGTGCGGCCTTCATTGCCCATGGAATCGCGATGGGTGATCGCGCCTTTGCGGACATAGGTGATGATTTCCATGTCGTTGTGCGGGTGAGTGGGAAAGCCCGTTCCCGGCGCAATCGTGTCGTCGTTCCAGACGCGCAAGGCACCCCAGTGGACCCGCGCAGGATCGTGATAGCCGGCGAAGGAAAAGTGGTGATGCGCATCGAGCCACCCGTGATTGGCGGCGCCGAGCGTGTTGAATGGACGCAGTTCGATCATGGCTCTTGTCTCCTTTTCTGCGGGGGCCCTTGGGCGATCCCCGCGTCGTTGAGGGGTAGATAGGCCAGCGCTTTTGACCGGAAAACTGCGATAAAACTTGCCAAGATGTTCGGAATATCTGAATATCTGTGATATGAAGCTCGGCGATCCCAGTCTCGATCAATTGCGCATCTTCATCGCGGTGGTGGAGGAAGGCAGCTTTGGCGGCGCGGCGCGGCGGATGGGGCGCGCAGTCTCCGCGATCAGTTACGGCATCGCGCAGCTTGAGGCGCAGCTTGCCGTCACCCTGTTCGAACGCGAAGGTTCGCGCAAACCGGTGCTGACCGAAGCGGGCGAAGGGCTGCTGGCCGAAGCGCGCGCCGTGGCAGACCGGGTGGACGGGCTGCTGGCCAAGACCCGGTCCTTGCATGCGGGGCTGGAAAGTAATCTAGGCTTGGTGCTCGACGTGATGTTGCCGGGCGAAGTCACGGCAAAGGTGCTGCGGAATTTCCGCGAAACCTTCCCCACCGTCGCGCTGCGGCTGCGGGTGGAGGGGCTGGGCGCGGTGGTGGAATGCCTGCTCGACGAAGGAGCGCAGCTTGCCATTGGCGGCCCGATCATCGGCGAAGACCCGGCGCTGGAGCGGCAGGCGGTAGGCGAGGTCGATCTGATCCCCGTCGCCGTGCTCGATCACCCGCTGGCGCAGGGCAATATCGCACCGGGCGAAAGCCGCCGCCACCTGCAACTGGTGCTGTCAGACCGTTCCCGCCGGACCGAGGGGCGCGAGTTTTCGGTGCTCAGCCCGCTGACATGGCGGCTGGGCGATCTGGGCGCAAAGCACACGCTGCTGAAGGCGGGGCTGGGCTGGGGCAATATGCCGCGCGAAATGGTGGCGGGCGATCTGGCCTCGGGCGCTCTGGTTGAGCTGGACCTGCCCGAACGGCCCGGCGCGCATTACCAGCTCAGCGCGATCTGGCGCCGCGACACGCGGCTAGGCCCGGCGACAAGCTGGCTGATCGACGCGTTCCGCGACGCGCTCTAGAGCGGTTTCCGACCATTCCGGGTCATCTCGATTGCCGCCAAGAGCCGCGCTGGCAAGGCGCGGTGCACAGCAGGGGCTGGTTGCCCCTGCAAGCGGCGCAACGCTGTCCAGCGCGGCTCTTGGCGCAACCGCCTGCGGCGGCGGGCCGGAAAGCCCCGATTTCCGCGTTGCGCGTCGGTCACGATGCTACTGCATCGCTCCCTCCTTGCGCCTCGAACTCGAAGCTTTTCGGCTCCGTCCAGATGACCCGGAATGGTCGGAAACCGCTCTAAGGCCCAAACAGCACCGGTTCGTCACCCGCTTTCCAGGGCGCGAATTTGGGCATCACGCTTGCGAACAGCTCTGACGCGAGATGCCCTTCGAGCCATTCCTGCACATGCGGCAGCCCCTGCGCGTCGAACCATTCGCGGTCGGTGTTGGCGAATTGCCGGACGAAGGGAAACAGCGCGATATCGGCGAGCGTCCGGCTGTCGCCGCACAACTGCCCGCTGCTGCCCAGCCGCGCATCGAGATCGTGCAGCACCGCCAGCCCGTGAGTGCGGTGATCGAGGCGGAATGTCTCCTCGTCCCCGCCGGCCTCATCGGGATAGCGGGTCGGGTATTTGTAGCGATCAAGCGCGCGTTTGAACGGCCCGTCATTGCGGGCGATCAGCGCCTCGTCATCGCCCGCCAGCCAGCCTTCAGGATCGTTGCGGTGCAGCGCCCAGCGCATGATGGCGAGGCTTTCGTCGATCACCGAACCATCCCGGAAATCGAGCACCGGAACCGTCCCCTTGGGACTGGCTTCGAGCATTTCGGGCGGCTTGGCGGCGAGCTTCACCTCGCGCAGTTCCACCGTTTCCCCCGCGATCCACAGCGCCATGCGCGCACGCATCGCATAGGGGCAGCGACGGAAGGAGTAGAGGACAGGAACAGAGGGCGCGGTTTCAGTCATCCTCTGGAGTGAACGTCGCGCCGACATGATGGGTTCCGCGTTTGCGGGCGAGCGCTTCCTGCCGCTGGCGTTCGCGGTAGCGCGCGCGCTGTTCCTCGGTGCGCTCGTCGATGCAATGCGGGCAACTGACGCCTTCCTCGAAATGGGGATGCGCCATGTCTTCGGCGGAGACCGGGCGGCGGCAGGCGCGGCACAGGCCGTATTCGCCCGGCTCCAGCCCGTGGCGCACCGTCACCCGCTCATCAAAGACGAAGCAGTCGCCCTGCCACTTGCTTTCCTCGGGCGGCACTTCCTCCAGATACTTGAGGATGCCGCCTTTCAGGTGGAACACGTCCTCTATCCCTTCGGCGCGCAGAAAACTGGTCGATTTCTCGCAGCGGATGCCGCCAGTGCAGAACATGGCGACGCGCTTCTTGCCGGTGAGCAATTCCTCGCGGTGTTCCCGAAACCACTTGGGAAAGTCGCGGAAGGATTGGGTGGCCGGATCAACCGCGCCTTCGAATGTGCCGACGGCGACTTCGTAATCATTGCGCGTGTCGATCACCACGGTGTCGGGATCGGAGATCAGCGCGTTCCAGTCCTGCGGATCGACATAGCGCCCGACGCTGTGGCGCGGATCGATATCGGGCTGCCCCATGGTGACGATCTCGCGCTTCAGCCGCACCTTCATGCGGTGGAACGGCATTTCGGGTGCGTGCGAGAATTTGACCTCGGTATCGGCGCAACCGGGCAGTTGGCGGATATGATCGAGCACGGCGGCAATGGCGTTGTCGGTTCCCGCAATGGTGCCGTTGATGCCCTCGTTTGCGAGCAGGAGCGTGCCCTTGACGCCAACCTCTTCGCATGCGGCAAGCAGCGGAGCGCGCAAAGCGGCAGGGTCGCCGAAGGGCGTAAACTTGTAGAGCGCGGCGACTTGGATTTCGCTAGGAATCATCAGAGTTCCTCCTGCTACAGCCTTCAGGCGTTGCGCGTGCGTTGGTTCCTTGACGGATGACTATAATGGTTTGCCCGACTTCGCAGTTTGCGATGTTCTTTTTTGCAATCCCAATATTGAATTCGAAACCCTGCTCATTGCGAGTGCGGACATAGGTCCAGGTTGGATCTCGGTGAAGCGAAGGAGCCTTGTGACTGAAACTGCTGCCGACCCGAACGACGGTGTGGGTTTCTTCTATTTCGGGTTGAAGTTCGCCGAGCTTGTCTCGCAGGACTGGCCCACCTTCAACCACTAGAATTGCAGCGATGCCGAACAAACTGAATAGTGCCATCAGCATTACCCATGGCGGCTTCGAATGAAACCAAGCTTTGGCTGCTTTCCATGGGTTAGCCACTTATCAAACCCGCATCACCCAGCCGTGCTTGTCCTCCACAGCGCCATTCTGCACGCCGGTCAGCTTCTCGCGCATTTTCTGCGCCATCTGGCCGATGCCGCCGGTGCCGATGGTGAATTCTCCTGCGGGTGAAGCCACCGTGCCGACGGGCGTGACAACAGCCGCCGTGCCGCAAGCCAAGGTTTCGAGCAGTTCGCCGCTCTCCGCTTCCTCGCGCCACTGGGCGATGGAGTAAGGCTCCTCGCGCACCTCAAGCCCTTCCTCGCGCAGCATCGCGATCAGGCTGTCGCGGGTGATGCCGGGCAGGATCGTGCCGGTGAGCGGCGGGGTGATGACGCTGCCGTCGCGGCGCACGAAGAACAGGTTCATTCCGCCCAGTTCCTCGACCCACTTTTTCTCCGCCGCATCAAGGAACACGACCTGATCGCAGCCATGCGCGATCGCTTCGGCCTGCGGGACAAGGCTGGCCGCGTAATTGCCGCCGGTCTTGGCCGCGCCGGTGCCGCCGGGGGCCGCGCGCACGTAATCCTGCGAAACCCAGATCCTCACCGGGTTCACGCCGCCCTTGAAGTAATTGCCGCTGGAGACGAGGATCACTACGAATTTGTACTGCTTCGCCGGACGCACGCCCAGGAACGCTTCGGATGCGAACATGAAGGGGCGGATGTAGAGCGAGCCGCCTTCGACGCTGGGCATCCAGTCCGCATCGGTCTTCACCGCGAGCCGCACGGCTTCGAGGAACAGTTCCTCCGGGATTTCCGGCATGGCCATGCGCCGGGCCGAGGCGTTGAAACGGCGCGCGTTTTCCTCCGGCCGGAACAGCGCGAAGCTGCCGTCGGGGTGCTTGTACGCCTTCATCCCTTCGAAGATTTCCTGCGCGTAATGCAGCACCGATGCCGCCGGATCGAGCGGGATCGGCTGGCGCGGGCCGATCTGCGCATTGTGCCAGCCGCCCGCATCCTCATCATAGTCGATGGTGACCATGTGATCGGTGAAGACCTTGCCGAAGCCGGGATCGGCAATCGCTGCCGTGCGAACGTCATCGGGCGTGGGCGAAGGGTGCGGGATCGTCTCGAATTGCATGGGGATGCGATTAGTAAGGAGCGGCCTCGAGGGCAAGAATATTGGGAACGGCGCCTTTGTCTTGCGATTGCCCATCCGGGCAATCGCAACCACAAAAATGAAAAGGGCAGCTCCGCCCGTCGGGGAACTGCCCTTTGCATGGTCAGCGGCGGTAAGCGCCGCTCACGAAGTCTTACTCGGTAGTCGAAATTACCGAATATACCTCGCGCGGAAACTTGCCGACCTCTCTACTGAACCATGAGACATCGGATCACCTCCTTTCGCGCTTGTGTGCCAAGACCCAAACCGTATCACCGGGGGCCGAGAGCCGCGTTCGCCGCTGGCCTCATGCATATATTTGAGTCGTTGCGGGCCTATACACAAGACTTGAATTATAGTTTTCCCACGTCATACTTGCCTGCTGTTGCGCCACACGCGCCGCGCCGTCGCCCGAGGGGAAACCCCGGGCGTTTTTCGTGCCTGTTGGCAGGGTGTGGAAAGGCTGCGCACAACCCTGTGGATATTAACGTATAGAATCGGGGAGGGAGGTGAGTTCAATTCACCTACAATCTTCGATCACCCGGCTCACTTCGACCCATGCGGGCAGGTAAAGCGTGCGCTCGCCTTCGATCTCCACGGCAAAGCGGCCCTTGGTGATCGCCATCGCGTCGAGCAGCGGATCGTTGCCCGCGATCGTCACCGATGCGCTGCCGGGCATCGTCTCCCACATTTCCATCCCCTTGGTCAGGCCGGTGCGGCGCAGGCGGGCGACGGCGGCCAGCTGGGTGCTGCGCGTTTCGGTGGTGATCTTCATCGCACGCGGCCCCTCTCCGGTGGTGGCGCGATCCATCAGTATGTTGGGATTGCGCGGGCCGGGGCAGGTGATCACGAACAGCGCCTCGTCTCCGGGTCCGACAAACACCGCGCGCGATCCGAACCGGTCAGCGAAATAACGCCAGTCGCCCGGCGTCTGCGGCGCGTCGAGATAATTGTCATAACGCGGCTCCTGCACCACGGGCGGCGGAGCCGGCGAGGGTGTGGGCGTCGGAGCGGGGCGCACCACCGGCGGGGGTGTCGGCGCGGGCGGGGGCGCGGAAACGCAGGCGGCAAGGCCGAAAGTCAGGGCAAGGGCGGCGGCGGTGCGGGCGTAGACGGCTTTCATGCCGCATAAATGCGCGCTAACGGCTGAAGCGTCCATGACCAAGCTTGCGAAATCCTCGAAAAAGAAGCGCGTCGATCACCTGCTGGTCGAACGCGACCTTGCCGAAAGCCGCACCCGCGCACAGGCGTTGGTGATGGCGGGGCTGGTGTTTTCGGGCGAGGAAAAGATCGCCAAGCCGGGGCAGCAGATCGCCGAGGATGCGCCATTGGAAGTGCGCGGGCGCGATCATCCCTGGGTCAGCCGGGGCGGGATCAAGCTGGCGCATGCGATCGAACACTTCGGCCTAATTCCGACAGGCGCGGTGGCGATGGATATCGGCAGTTCGACCGGCGGCTTTACCGATGTGCTGCTCACCCAAGGGGCGGAGCACGTCTTCGCGGTGGATTCGGGGACCAACCAGCTCGCGTGGAAACTGCGGCAGGATGAACGCGTCACGGTGCTGGAACAGACCAGTGCGCGCATCCTCACCCGCGATCACATCACCCGCGATTGCAACTGGG
Organism: Erythrobacter sp. Dej080120_24; assembly: GCF_036322605.1. Lineage (GTDB taxonomy): Bacteria > Pseudomonadota > Alphaproteobacteria > Sphingomonadales > Sphingomonadaceae > Erythrobacter > Erythrobacter aurantius. The sequence goes on along the minus strand of NZ_AP027262.1, from coordinate 2,606,197 downwards.
TGGTGTGCGATGCGAGCTTCATCAGCCTTTCCAAAGTGCTGGAGGTTCCGCTTGCGTTGGCGGCGCGGGAATGCCGTCTGGTCGCTCTGATCAAGCCGCAATTCGAAGTCGCCCGCGAGGAAGTGGGCAAGGGCGGAGTGGTGCGCGACGCCGCCCTGCACCAACGCGTGTGCGACGAGGTTTCTCAATGGCTGCAAGGGCTTGGGTGGGATATCGAAGGGATCGTCGAAAGTCCGATCACCGGCCCTCAGGGGAACGTGGAGTTCCTGGTTTCGGCGCGTAGGGAATAGTCTGCTCCATCGGGCCGCAGGCCCGCAAGGCCGACCGGCCGCCCGCAGCGACGCGACCTTCAGGTCGCATGAGCGAGGATTTCGCACGCCGGATGGCGTGCGGGAAATCAGATATCCAGCGAACTCAGCTTCGCGTCCAGATCAATCGGGATCTGGGACAGCACTTCGACGCCGCTTGCCTTGGTGTAGGCTTTGTCCCCGAATTCGGCGACCAGTTCGGCCTGCCGCGCATCGCGTTCGCGGATCAGTTCGGCGATCTCGTCACGATAAAGTGCCACCATCGCGGTGACGAAACGGTTGACCAGATCATCCTCCGCCGTGTGATCGACGTTGAAGTCGGGCAGGTGCTCGATCATCACATCGGCGGGATAGAGGAATTCATTGGTCACGAAGTGGTTCACGGTGAACCAGCTGCGCGGAATGCCCTGCGTGTCGATCGACAGGGCGATCAGATGGGTGACGTGCGCCTTGGCCTTTTCGCCCAGCGGCGGCCAGACTTTCGGCTCCAGCCCTTCGGGCAATTGGGTGCGGTGGAGGAACAGGTGGAAATGCCCGTGTTCGTCCGCATCCCGGCTGCCGGCGGCATGGACATGGTAATACCAGCGCGATTTGCAGAATTTGTCGCGCGCGTCCTTTTCCGGATAATGCTTCCAGAACTTCGCGCCGTCTTCGGGCACGACGCGCAGCATGAGCGGTTTACGCTCCTGCGCCATCTGGGTGATGGTTTCGATTACGGTGTGAGCTGCTTCGACTGGGGTCATGGGCGTGGGGCTTAACAGAACCTTTGTTAAGTTACAGTGATTTGGATCAAACAGTTTGGATTTTTCGAAGTCAGCGGGCCTGAATCATCGGGCCTGAATCAAAACGACCGATGGCAACCTTGGCTGCCATCGGTCGCATGAAAACGCTTTTGCGTCGGTAAGCTTAGGCAGCTTCGCAAGCAGCAGCTTCGCAGCCTTCGGCGGCGCAGCATGCAGCAGCTTCACAACCTTCAGCTGCGCAGCAAGCAGCAGCTTCGCAACCTTCAGCGGCAGCTTCACAGCCAGCAGCGGCGCATTCAGCCACAGCGGTGGTGTCTGCGTCGGTTGCAGCTTCTTCAGCCGGAGCCGAGCAAGCAGCGGTTGCGAGAGCGAGGCCACCCGAAACGGCGAGCAGCGATGCAAAGTTGGTCTTTTTCATTAAAAAGTTCCCCTCATCGGCATTGCACCTTTTGCAAAGCGCGGTGCCAGTTGGTTGAGTGAGGCGCGCGAGTGGAAGTTCCTGCCGAAAAGCGCCCCGAATCACGGCAAGAATGTGGCGACGCTATCACAATGACGCGAAAGCGCGAATGCCTTTAATGATGTTTCGCGAGATTGGCGGGTTTCTATACCGAAAATTGCGTAGGTTTGTGTCCCGTTATGCATAGCCGCCCTTGGACAATTTGCGCAAAAACCCCGCTGGTGTATCGCCATCCGCATGAAAAGGGCCGCCGAATCGGGTGCGCCGACATGAGAACGGGTTGACGAAATATCCGGAGCGGCGCGAAGCGCGCCTTGCCGGTCAGGAGAGACGATGAACTTTCTTGCTTCGAAAGCGCAATTGCGGGCGAGTTTCCTGCGCTGGGCGCTGTTCTTGGTGCCGCTCATCGTCCTGCTGGGCTTTACCGCCGGTCAGTTCGGCAGCCCGCAAACCGCGTGGTTCCAGGGGCTGGTAAAGCCGGCGATCTTCCCGCCCACCATGTGGTTCGGCATCGTCTGGAGCGTCCTGTACGTGATGATCGGCCTGTCGCTGGCGCTGGTGGTGAGCGCATGGGGCGCGGCAGGACGGGGCGTGGCGATCATCGTCTTCGCCATCCATTTCATCGGCAATCTGGCATGGACCCCGGTGTTCTTCGGCATGCAGAACATGTGGGGCGGGCTGTATGTGCTGATCTACGCCGTGATAACGCTGATCGCGGTGATCGCGGTGTTCTGGCGGGTACGCCGGGTCGCGGCCTTGCTGCTTATCCCCTATCTCGCATGGGCCAGTTTCGCGACGGTGCTGAACTACCAGTTCATCGTCGAAAACCCCGATGGCGGAACCCCTGCGGAAGAAGGCGCGGTGGAGCGGATAGAGCTTTAGTTTTTCACGCTTGCCCTTGCGCCGCATTGGCGACGTTTGGGACTGGACAAATCGTCCCTGCGCGACCAAATCAACCACCATGCAAAGCGAAAACCCGATCATCGCCGACTTCGTAAAACTCGCCAACAGCGCGGCAGGCACCATGGCCGGCATGACGCGTGAAGCGCGTGAGAACGCCCGCGAAAAACTGCGCGAGGCGATGGGCGGCATGGATTACGTCACCCGCGAGGAATTCGAGACGGTCAAGGCGATGGCGCAAAAGGCGCGCGAACAGGCCGACGCTCTCGAAGCCAAGCTGGCCGCGCTTGAGGCAAAGCTGGGCAAGTAAGCCCGCGCAAACCTCGCCCCCTGCGGCGCAGGATTGCCAACCCACACCGATCCTATAATCTCTGCGGCCTGTCGTATCAGCCGCAAGAGGTTCCTTCATGCTTCGCACCGTCCTGCTTTCGTCCGCCGCAGCCCTTGCGGCCTTCGCGCCGTTCCATGCCCATGCGCAGGAAGAGACATTCGGCGGGGCCAAGGGCGCGGACATGTCGATCGAGGCGATGGAGCCGGACGGCGGCGCGATCACCATCGGGCGCGCGGGCGAATATCCGGCTGATATAGCGCGCTATCTGCTCGCCAGCGGGCCGGGTGCGGCCAACCTTTCGCCCGACGGGAAAACCATCGCCTTTGCCTGGGACGTAACCGGGGAAAGCGAATTGTGGGTGATGCCGGCGACCGGTGGACAGCCCCGGCAGGTAACGTTCAAGACCGGCGTGTTCGCCCCGCGCTGGACTCCGGACGGATCGGCGCTGTTTTATTCGGCTGACCGCGACGGCAATGAACAGCCCGGCTATTTCACCATCACGCCCGACGGCAGCACCGAAACCGAAGTGCTGCCCGCAGCGCGCGGCGATTTCCGCATTTTCGGCGATTTCGCCGCCGACGGCAGCTTCGTCTACGCCTCCACCGCGCGCGGGACGGGCGTGTTCGACATCTATCGCGGCACCATGTCGGGTGAGAGCGAACTGATCGTCGAAAGCGAACTGGGCCTTGCCGCCCGCTCGATCTCGCCTGACGGCAAATACGCGCTGGTGACGGAAACGGTGGGAGAAGATGCCGACAATCTCTACCTCCTCGATCTCGCCACGAAGGAGATGACCACGATCTCCAAGCCTCCGGTTGAGGATCGCGCCAGCCACACGCTCGGCGGCTTTGCCTGGAAAGGGGATTCGAGCGCCTTTGCCTTTTCCACCAATGTCGGCCGCGAATTCGGCGCGCTGACGGTCTATCGGATTGACGAAGCCGAATTCCAGATGGTCGAGCCGTCCGACGCCGATGTCGAGAATGTCGAGGTCTGCGGCGCGGACGGGGAAATCATCGCCTACACCGAAAACCGCGACGGCTTCGACACGCTGCGGCTGCGCAATGCGGGTGATGGCAGCGATCTGCCCGTGCCAGCCCTGCCCGAAGGCAAATACCAGCTCGATTGCGAAGGCGACGAGGACCCGATGCTGATGGTGCGGGTCAACGGATGGCAGACGCCGGGTGAAATCTGGATGATCGACCCGGTCGAAGGGACGGGCGAGAAAGTCTTTGCCGCGAACCTTGCCGGGCTCGATCCCGCCCGGCTCGTGCGGCCGCAGGTGGTGCGTTATCCGGCGCGTGACGGGGTGGAGTTGCAGGGTCTGCTCTATCTGCCCGAAGGCGCAGGGAAGGGTGCGGATGCCCCTCCGGTGATTTTCGACGTGCACGGCGGGCCTTCGGGGCAATCGATGGCGACGTTCGATCCGGTAACGCAATATCACGTCGCGCGCGGCGTGGCGGTGTTCCAGCCGAACGTGCGCGGTTCGACCGGGCTTGGCCGGACCTATTCGACCCTCGACGACCGGGAAAAGCGGCTCGATTCGATCAGCGATCTGGTCGATCTGAAGGCGGCGCTGGCGGCTGACGGGCTGATCGACGGTGATCGTGCGGCGGTGATGGGCGGTTCCTATGGCGGCTATGCGGTGAATGCGGTGCTGGCCGAATATCCGGGCGAATTTGCTGCCGGTGTCTCGCTGTTCGGCGTGGCCGACTGGGTCACCGCGCTGGAGGTTGCCTCGCCATCGCTGAAAGCGGCCGACCGGATCGAATATGGCGACATCACCGAACAACGCTGGCGCGATTTCTACAGCGTCAATTCGCCGATCCGCAAAGCCGACCAGATCACCGTGCCGGTGCTGTTCTCACATGGGGTGATGGACCCGCGCATCGACATCTACGAAACCGAGGTGATGGTGAAGACGCTGCGCGCCAACGGGGTGGAGGCACCCTTCATCCGCATCCCGGACGAAGGCCACGGCTGGCGCAAACTGGCCAACCAGCTGTTCTATTTCCGCAAGCAGGCCGAATTCATCGAGGCGCAACTGGGGCTTGCCCAAGGGGAATAATCAGGCGACGGGGGAGGCAGATGAACCTTTCCGCGCCCGCAATCCTCATCGCATCGCGTGCCCACGGCGAAAGCGCCGCAATCGCGCGGCTGCTGACCGAGGAATACGGCCTCGTCGCGGGCTATGTCGCGGGCGGGAGAGGGCGGCAATTGCGCCCGGTGATGATCCCCGGCAATGCGGTGGAGGTGGAACTGCGCGCCCGCTCCGACAGCCAGCTGCCCTTTGCCCGGCTCGAACTCAGCGAAAGCCGAGCCCCGTGGATGACCGAGCCTTTGCCCGCGAGCGCGATCCAGTGGGCCTGCGCGCTCACCGCCAGCACTTTGCCCGAACGCAATCCTTACCCCGCGCTCTATTCCGCGCTTGACGCGCTGCTGACGGCGATCTGCCATGCCCCGTCTGCGCGCGGATGGCTGCCGGCCATGGTCGCATACGAGGCGATGCTGCTGGGCGAGCTGGGGTATGGCGGGCAAAAGCCCGACATGGCGGGGGATTTCGACGCGCAGTTTCAGGCATTCCGCCAGCTTCATCGCCCGATCCGCGATCACCTGCTTGATGGTCGCGCCCGCGATGTTATGGCTGCAAGGGTGACGCTGGGCGATCGCCTTGCGCGGATGGTGGGAGGATGACCACGTGAAGATCGCAATTCTGCCCGGCGACGGGATCGGCCCCGAAGTGACACGCGAAGCGGTGCGCGTGCTCGAAGCATTGGGCCTGCCGGGCCTGATCCTGTTCGAAGGCGATGTCGGCGGCGTCGCTTACAAGCGCCACGGCCATCCTCTGCCCGAAGAAACGCTCACCATCGCCCGTTCCTGCGACGCGGTGCTGTTCGGCGCGGTGGGCGATCCCTCGTGTGACAAGCTTGATCGGCACCTGCGGCCCGAACAGGCGGTGCTGGGCCTGCGCAAGGAATTGGGCCTGTTCGCCAATCTGCGCCCGGCCAAGGTGTTTCCGGGGCTTGAGCACCTTTCCCCGCTGAAGCCGGAAATCGCCCGCGAGCTTGATCTCATCATCGTGCGCGAACTGACGGGCGACGTCTATTTCGGCGACAAGGGCGTGCGCATGGCGAATGACGGCACGCGCGAGGGGTGGGACATGATGAACTACTCCGAAACCGAAGTGCGCCGGATCGCGCTGATCGCGTTTCGCACCGCACGGGCGCGCAACAACAAGCTGCGCGTCACCAGCGTGGACAAGGCCAACGTGCTCGAAACCAGCCAGGTGTGGCGCGATACCGTGATCGAGGCGGCAGGCGCGCATCCCGACATCGCGCTCAGCCACATGTATGTCGACAATGCGGCGATGCAGTTGATCAGCCATCCCGGCAGTTTCGGCGTGGTGCTGACGGGCAATCTGTTCGGCGATATCCTGTCCGACCTCGCCAGCGCGGCGGTCGGTTCGATTGGTCTGCTGGCCAGCGCCTCGCTGGGAGAACGCAGCACCGAATACGGCATGTTCGGCATGTACGAACCGATCCACGGCAGCGCGCCCGATATCGCCGGGCAGGGCGTGGCCAACCCGACGGCGGCGATCCTCTCGGTCGCGATGATGCTGCGTTATTCGTTCAAGCTGGACGATCAGGCAAAGCGGATCGAGACAGCGGTGGAGCGCGCTCTGGCCGATGGTTTCCTTGGCCGCGATCTGGGCGGGGAACATGGCACCGAGGCGATCGGCACGGCGGTGTGCGAGCGGCTCTGATCCGCTTCACCGGTGCTTGATCTTGCAATCATCCTTCCCACGCTGAACGAGCGTGGCAATCTCGCGCCGCTGGTCGCGCGGATCGAGCACGCGCTGGGGCCGGATGGCTGGGAAGTGCTGATCGTCGATGACGACAGCAAGGACGGCACCGCCGACGAAGCGCGCGATCTGGCACTGGCTGACCGGCGCGTGCGGGTGATCCAGCGGATCGGGCGACGCGGGCTTGCCAGCGCGGCGATAGAGGGCTTCTGTGCCACCGCCGCGCCCTTTGCGGCGGTGATGGACGCCGATCACCAGCACGATCCCGCATTGCTGCCGCGAATGCTCGCCGCGCTCAAGGCAGGGGAAGCGCAAATCTGCGTCGCCAGCCGCTTTGCCGAAGGGGCCAGCACCGCCGACTGGGACGAGCCCGAGCGTGAGCGGCTTTCCAGCTTTGCCAACGCCATCGCAAGGCGGATCACCGGGGTAGAGCTAACCGATCCGATGAGCGGGTATTTCATGCTGCCCACGGCGACGGCGCGCGCGCTTGTGCCGCGATTGTCGGGCATCGGGTTCAAGATCCTGCTCGATCTGCTCGCCACCGCCGACAGCCCCATGAAGGTGAAGGAATTTCCCCTGAACTTCTCGAAGCGCCGCGAAGGCGAAAGCAAGCTTGATCGCGCGGTGTTGTTCGATTTTCTGGCCGGGCTTTATGACAAGACCCTGGGCCGGGTGATCCCGACGCGGTTTGCGCTGTTCGGCACCGTGGGCGCATTGGGTGTGGTGGTGCATTATGCGGTGCTGGGCGCGCTGCTGGCAGTGGCGGCGGCGTTCTGGCAGGCGCAACTTGCTGCGGTGATCACCGCGATGAGCTTCAACTTCTGGCTCAACAACTGGCTGACGTACCGCGACAAGCGGCTGAAAGGCTGGGGCGAAGTGCTGCGCGGCTGGGCGGGTTTCTGCCTGACCTGCGCCATTGGGGCCTTCGCCAATGTCGCGGTGGCGACCTTCCTCAACGAACAGGGCGTGTTCTGGGCGCTCGCCGCGCTGGCTGGGATACTGATCGGATCGGTTTGGAATTACGCCCTTAGCAGCCGGTTTGTGTGGGGGCGGTTCTAGCGCCAGCCCGCGATCCATGCCCAATTGGCAAAGCTCATCGGTCCGTCGAGCGCGGAGGCGGACAGCACCTTGTAGAACAGCGCGAAGAAACCCACGCTCGCGGCCAGCACGCCATAGGCCCATGACGCGCGCCCGGCTTCGCGAAGGTCGCTCAACGACAGTGCCAGCGCGGCGAGCAGGAACACGCTGGGCATGACATAGTGGTAATAGAACTGCACCGGCTTGGGCGCGATCAGCCACAGGCCGAGCGTCACGGCATAGCCGGCCACCACCGCCAGTTTTGCCCAGTCGCTGCGCGAAACGCCCGTCAGCAGGCACCACAAGAGCGCGGGCAGGCCCAGCAGCATGGTGATCGGATTGCCGATCAGCATCACCCCGCGCTGCGCCCCGTCGACATTCTCGTAGAGATACCAGATCCCGCGGGTGTTCAGCACCCATTGCGGCCATGTGCTCTGGTAGGCGTGGGGGCTGAGCACTTGCTGTTGCAGGTCCAGCATTTCGCGGTGCAGCCCGATCAGCCCGTTTTCAGCCAGCGGGGAGGGGTGGAATTCGCTCCCCAGCCAGTATCCCGGCGTAAAGGTGAGCGCATAGACCGCCAGCGGCACTATCCCGAGCCACACGAAAGCCTCGATCAGGCTGATCCCCGGCACCGGAATTCCGCGCCTGCTGGTGAACAACCGGCGGCGCCCGGCGGAGAGCCTCGCCGCGAAGAATGTCAGGCCGAACGCCATCGCCAGCGGCACCGCGTTCCATTTCGCGCCCAGCGCGCAGCCGATGGCGATGCCGGTCAGCGCAAGCCGCTTGCGGCCCGTCTCCGGCTCCCTGATCGCGGCGGCGAATTGCCATGCGGCGATCGCCAGAAACGCGACCATGAAGATGTCGAGCATGGCGATGCGGGCATGGATGAACAGGTGGAACCCGGTTGCCAGCAGCACACCGAAAGCAGCGGTGGCGAAGCGATCATGGCTGGCGTGCCACAGCGCGCGCATGCTCGCGCCCACGGCGATTGTCCCGGCGATCAGCGGCATGATCCGCCAGCCCAGCGGATTGTCGCCGAACAGCTCCATGCCGATAGCGATCAGCAGCTTGCCCAGCATCGGGTGTTCGCGATTGTCGTATTCGCCCGTCAGCCCGTTCCACATCTCGATCATCTCGCGCGCGGCGGGCAGATAATGGATCTCGTCGAAATACGGCTTTGTCGGGATCGTCAGGCCGATCGCGGCGACGGCGGCGAACAGCGCGGGGATGACGATACACAAGACCCACGGATCATGCGGATGGGAAGGGGGCAGGGCCGGCGTGTGCGGCGTCGACAAATCGGGAGCGGCGGCCTCTGGCATCGGGTGCGAGGATTAGGGCCGCACCCGATGCCGGGCAAGAGCTTTCAGGCCGGGTTCTTGTGGCTTTCCAGCCAGAACAGCCGCGCGCACATGGCCGTGAGCCCGATGCTGGCGGTGGAGAGGACCAGCAATCCCCACAAGGGCAGGTTCATCCCCGCCTTGCGCGCACGCGGCGCGATGAAGAACAGCGCGATCAGCACCGCAAGGATCAAATCCCACCACACCTGAACGCCCGTCATGTTCTGCGAATGGTTGGTCCAGAACATCGGGATGCCTTCCTGCCAGATCTGTATTCCGGTGTAGGCCGAAAAGCCGCCGCACAGCATCGCGAACAGCAGCACGCTGCCGGTTTCACGCTTGCTTGCCAGAACGGCGACAAAGCCGATCACGGCGACAACGCCGCCGAGGATGAACAGGATTTCGGTGGGGGTCATGCGGGCTTCTCCGGTGATTTTGTAGCGGTTGCTACAGGGCTTGATAGAACGGTGTAGCGTCCGCTACAAGAGGGAAATGTCGAAAACCCAGCTGTCCCGTGAAAACCTCCTGCCGCTGATGGCCGCGCATGTTCTGGCGCAGGGGCTTGGCGGGGCGAGCCTGCGTCCGCTGGCCAAGGCTGCCGGGACGAGCGACCGGATGCTGATCTACCATTTCGGCAACAAGGAGCGGCTGATTGCAGACCTGCTCGAATATGTCGCGCAGGTCTATTCCGAGAGGCTCGATGCAGGCATGGGTCAGGAACGTGCGCTCACCCGGCAGGAGGTCGTCGCGCGGGTGATGGCGCAGGCGGGCGATCCGGCGATGCGTCCGTTCATGGCGCTGTGGTGGGAAATCGTCGCCGGGGCGGCGCGCGGCGTTTCCGGCCATCGCGAGGCGGCCGAAGCAATGATGGCGCGGCTGCTCGAATGGCTCGAAGGGCAGATGCCCGCCGATGATCCCGATCCGGCAGGCGGGGCGCGCTATCTCCTCACCCTGATCGAAGGCAGCCTGATGCTGAGCACTGTCGGCCATGCACGCACCGCGCGTGCAGGATTGCATGCGGCTCTGCTTGCGGGCGGGGCTGAGGGCGACTAATCGGCTCTCCCATGAAGAAGACCACCGGAATGAACCGCGCCGCGACGCGCAACTGGCGACCCGCAACGCAGGCCGTGCGCGGCGGCACATGGCGCAGCGAACATGGCGAGACCTCCGAGGCGCTGTTCCTGTCATCGGGCTACACCTATGACGACGCGCAGACTGTGGCAGACCGGTTTGCGGGCGATGCCGAGGGCATGACCTATTCGCGCCTCCAGAACCCGACGGTGGCGATGCTGGAAGAACGCATCGCGCTGCTTGAAGGAGCGGAAAGCTGCCGCGCCCAGGCCAGCGGCATGGCGGCGATGACGGCGGCCTTGCTGTGCCAGCTTTCCGCAGGCGATCACGTGGTTGCCGCGCGCGCCGCTTTCGGCTCGTGCCGCTGGCTGGTCGATCACCTGCTGCCGCGTTTCGGCATCGAAACCAGCGTGATCGACAGCGCGGTGGACGCCGAATGGGAACAGGCGATCCGGCCCAACACCAAGGTGTTCTTCTTCGAAACCCCGGCCAATCCGACGCTGGACGTGGTGGATCTGAAATTCGTCTGCGATCTGGCCAAGGCGCACGGGATCACCACCGTGGTCGACAACGCCTTTGCCTCGCCCGCGCTGCAACGCCCGCTGGAACTGGGCGCGGATGTGGTCGCCTATTCCGCGACCAAGCTGATGGACGGGCAGGGCCGCGTGCTGGCAGGCGCGATCTGCGGCAGCGAACAATGGATCAACGAAGTGCTGATGCCGTTCCAGCGCAACACCGGGCCGACCATTTCCGCCTTCAACGCGTGGGTGGTTATGAAGGGGCTGGAGACGCTTTCCCTGCGCGCCCATCACCAGAGCCGCAGCGCCGTGGCGCTGGGCGAATTCCTTGAACCGCGGATCGTCAAGGCCGGGGGCGAAATGCGCCATCCGGGCCTCGCCAGCCACCCGCGCCACGCGCTCGCCATTAGCCAGATGGACGCGACCGGGCCGATCTTCGCGTTTGACGTCGGCAGCCGCGAACGCGCCTTTGCGATCCTCGATGCGCTTGAGCTGATCGACATCTCCAACAACATCGGCGATTCGAAGAGCCTGATGTGCCACCCGGCCAGCACCACCCACGCCAACATGGGCGCCGAAGCACGCGCCGAAATGGGCGTGACCGAAGGGCTGCTGCGGATCAACGTCGGTCTGGAAGACATCGCCGACCTGAACGAGGACATGGACCGGGCACTAACCGCTGCGGGGATTTGAGGGTCTTGAAAGAAAAACCGGGGCAGCGCGCGTGGCGCACCACCCCGGTTTCCAAGCACATCCCGCCTTTGCCTTGGGGAAGAGGGGTGCAACCTCGACATGGGGCGCGGGCGTCTGGAACGACAATCAGGAGCCTGTTGGCGAATGCCACACCGGCTGATGATGCAATAGCTATATCCCTGATCTTCCTAACAAACCCGCAGGGAACGGGCCTAACCCGAAATTAACCCTGCGCTTTTCCGGCCGGGGGGCGGTTGTGCAATGCAGCATCACGCTCTAGGGCTGCGCGCTCTCCCCCCTGACTGCCGGACATTCCCGATGACAACCACACGCACCCTTGCGGAAACGATCCGCCGTGATCTGGCCAAGGATCTGGCCAAGGACTGGTTCGCGCAGCCCCGCGCCGATATCCTTGCCGGTATCGTCGTCGCGCTCGCGCTGATCCCCGAGGCGATTGGTTTCGCGCTGATCGCGGGCGTCGATCCCAGCGTCGGGCTGTATGCCAGCGTCGCCATCGCGATGGTCATAGCCTTCACCGGCGGGCGACCCGGCATGATCTCGGCGGCGACGGCGGCTGTGGCGGTGGTCGTCATCCCGCTGGTGCGCGATCACGGGGTCGAATACCTGTTCGCCGCGACCATACTGATGGGCGTGTTTCAGGGGATTGCCGCGCTGCTGCGGCTCGATTTGCTGATGCAGTTCGTCAGCCGCAGCGTCATCACCGGCTTCGTCAACGCGCTCGCGATCCTGATCTTCATGGCGCAGATCCCGCAGTTGATGCCCGGAAATGACGGGGTGGGCCCGTGGACCTGGGCGATGGTCGCGGCGGGGCTGGCGATCATCTACGGCTTCCCGAGGATCACCAAGGCCGTGCCGAGCCCGCTGGTCGCGATCCTGCTGCTGACGGCGGCGACGGTTTACTGGGGCTTGCCGGTCAACAATGTCGCGGGCGAGGGCACGCTGCCCGACGGGTTGCCCATGTTCGCGCTGCCCGACGTGCCGCTGACGTGGGAAACGCTGCGGATCATCGCGCCCTATTCGGCGACGATGGCCGCGGTGGGCCTGCTCGAAAGCCTGCTGACCGCGCAGATCGTCGACGACATGACCCATACCGAAAGCAACAAGCAGCGCGAAAGCGCGGGGCAGGGCGTGGCCAACATCGTCGCCGCCTGTTTTGGCGGGATGGGCGGCTGCGCGATGATCGGGCAATCGGTGATCAACGTCGCCAGCGGCGGGCGCGGGCGGCTGTCCACCTTCACCGCCGGTGCGTTCCTGCTGTTCCTGCTCACCGTGCTGGGCCCGTGGGTGGGTCAGGTGCCGATGCCCGCGCTGGTGGCGGTGATGATCATGGTCAGCATCGGGACCTTTAGCTGGAATTCGATCCCCAACCTGCGCCGCCATCCGTGGACCAGTTCGGTAGTGATGATCGCCACCGTGGTGGTCGTGGTGTGGACGCACGATCTTGCGCTGGGCGTGCTGGCGGGCGTGCTGCTTTCGGGCATTTTCTTCGCGCAAAAGGTGAAGAACCTGTTCTCGGTCGAACGCGTGCGCCGCCCTCACAGCGCGGTCTATGTCGTGACCGGCGAGATATTCTTCGCCAGCGTCGACAAATTCGTCGAGAAGCTCGGCCCCGAAAGCCAGTATGAAGACGCCGCGCACCATGTGGTGATCGACGTGTCCAAGGCGCATTTCTGGGACATTTCGGCGATCGGGGCGCTCGAAAAGGTGATCGAGCGGATGCGCCGCAACGGCCGTCACACCCGCGTTGTGGGGTTGAACGCGGCGAGCGCCGACCTGTTCGACAAATTCGCGCTGGAAGACCGCACGGGGATCGAACTGGGCCTCGCGCCGCACTGATAGTTGCGCTTTCCCATCCGGGAGAGCGCCCTCGGTGCCGTTTCGAACCCTGCGGGTTAGCAACTGCGGGGCGGCCGCTTGGCCTTGCGACACTGCGTGTCGGGGACTACCGACGCTCAGGTACACCTAAGCAAGCGAGACAAATATCATGGCCAATCGCGTCGAACTGATTTTCGATTTTGTCAGCCCCAATGCGTACCTCGTCTGGTGGCCTCTGCGTGATCTGGTCAAGCGCACTGGTGCTGAGCTGGATGTGACGCCGGTGTTCCTCGCCGGGATGCACAAGCTGACAGGCAACGCCCCACCGATGATCCGCAACAAGGATGTGAAGGGCAAGGTCGAATACGACATGCTCGAAATGCAGCGCTTCATCAAAAAGCACCAGCTCGACAAATACCGCCTGCACCCGCAGTTTCCGTTCAATTCCATCACGCTGCAACGCATGCTCTACGCCGCTGATCAGGACGGGCGCGGGGTGCAGTTTGCCGAAAGCCTGCTGCCGGCAATCTGGGAAGACGGGGTGGATGTGCTCAATCCCGAAACGCTGGGCGCGGCCATCGCCGCTGCCGGTTTCGATGCGAAAGACCTGTTCGAGCGCTCGCAGACCGACGAGGTGAAGCAAGGCCTTGCCGCCAACACCGATCACGCGGTCGAACGCGGCGCATTCGGTATCCCGACGATGTTTGTCGGCCCCAAAGGCGGGAAGACGGAGATGTTCTTCGGCAAGGAACGGCTCGCCCAGGTCGAGGAAGAACTGGCCAAGGGATAGCCCTCAGCGGAGCCTTATGGCCGCTCTATAAACAAGGACGACAAGCTGCATTTCCTCGGTAGCAGCCGGTCCCAACAGCACCGCCCGGTTGCGGCCAGCGTGAGACAACCGCAAAAAAGGAACCAATTGGCTTTCGCCCAAAAAGCGACCGCAGAACAAATCTGCTACTCAGATGGTCCGAATATAATCGCTTTTGGGATCAGTTCTTGAGAGCTTTTCGATCTGCTTTTTTAGCCGATAGCGCTTTGCAATCGCCTTGGTGTGATCAACGACACTTGCGTCCGACTCAGTGACAAGGTGAGCGAGCCAGTCCTGAGCGTGCAGATGTCCATTCTCGGCTGCAATTTCGAGAAAGAACTTAGCGCGCTCTTGATCTATTTCTGTGAACTTTCCGTCTAGATAGCTCAGGCCTAGGACGAAAGCAGCAGCTGGGAAATTCGCTTCAGAAAGCGCTTCATAAATGCTTACTGCTTCTTCTGAGCGTCCCTTCATCCTCAGATAGCGGGCTAAGAGAAACGACCCCTCAAAAGACTCAAGCTTTGCCGCTCTTCTGAGCAGTTTCTCAGCCAGGCGCTCGTCTTTCTGAAGTCCATTATGCCCGAAAAGATAAGCCTCCCCCAACACCATATTGGCTAACGGCGAGCCTTCCTCAGCAAGCGAGCTAAGCACCGCATATGCTCCGCGTGGATCAGTGTTGCGGAGTATCAGTGCATTTTTGAGCTCCGCAGAATAAGGGTCCGCATGCATCTCACGGTGAAAGTTATTCATAGCATGCATAATCTAGATCATCAGATCACTAGCAAGTATTTTTAGTTTTTCGTTCAAATGTATGGGGTCTTCCTAAGCATCTCGTCGGCGACGCTTGAGCCGCTGAGAGATGGGGTTGGGGGCGGTCGAAGCGCGCCCCCGGAAGGCGGATCAGGTGAGGCTGAGCGATTAGCGGCACCGGTTTTGATGCGAAAGACCTGTTCGAGCGTTCGCAGACCGACGAGGTGAAGCAAGGCCTTGCCGCCAACACCGATCACGCGGTCGAACGCGGCGCATTCGGTATCCCGACGATGTTCACCGGGCCAAAGGGCGGGGCGACGGAGATGTTCTTCGGCAAGGAACGGCTCTCCCAGGTCGAGGAAGAACTGGCCAAGGGATAGGCCCTCCGGCTTGCCTTTTCCCCCTTGCGGAATAGTCTTTTAGCCGAGACGAATCAGGGGGTAAGGGGCGCATCATGAACATTCTGGCCTGGGCAGCGCGGCTGTCCTTTGTCGCGGCGTTGATCGCCGCAAGCCCGCTTGCTGCGCAGGAACAGACCGCCGATCAAGCGCAATCCGCTCCCCCTGCAATCACCCGGCTGGCCGATCTCGCCATCACGGTGGAGGATATCGCCCCCGGAGAAATCCCGACCCATGATTTCGCCGCCCGCAGCGCCTATCGCAGTTTCAGCATGTCGCCAGACGGCGTGCACATGGCGACAAAGCGGACTTACGAGGGCACCACCGATCTGCTGTTGATCGATGCCGCAACCAAGGCTCCGCTCAAGGTCTACAAACTCGGCGAAGAACAGGAACTCGACTGGTTCCGCTGGGCCGGAAACGACAAGATCATCATGTCGATTTCGATGCGCGGCATGTATTACGACTTTCCGGTAAGGGTAAACCGCCTGCTGGTGCGCAACATCGTCACCAATGAATCCTTCCCGCTTGAGGTGCCCGACGAACTGCTCTGGGGCGGTGATCTCATCCATGTGGATGAAGCCGGCAGCTATGCGCTGGTCTCGCTCCAGTACACCCGGCAAAGCGACCCTTCGGTCTATCGCTATGAACTGGTGCCGGGGGCCAAGCGCGAACGCGTGGTAAAGCCGGTTGGCGGTGTGTGGGACTGGTATGCCGATGATGCGGGCGTGGTGCGCCTCGGCATGGGCTGGCGCAACAAGCGGCTGCGCATCTATTACCGCGAAACCGAAAATGACGATTTCGAACTGGTGGACAAGTTGCGCGAGGACGATGAACGCTCGCGCTACTGGAATGTCGTCCAGATCGTGTCGGGCAGCGATCGCGGCTATGTGCTGGAAGAAGGCGAAAACGGCCGCATCGGGGTGCGCCTGTTCGATTACAGCACGGGCGAGGTGATCGAAACCTTCTACGAAAACCCCGATTGGGACGTGGAGGAGCTGTGGCTCAATCGCGACGGCACCCCGCTGGCCGCGCTTTACACCGACGATCGCGAGCGGATCGAATGGTTCGATCCGGACATGGCCAAGCTGCACCGCGATCTGGGCCGCGCGCTGCAGATGGAGGATCTGCGGATCGTCACCCGTTCGCGCAACAACGAACGCATGCTGGTATGGGGCGGGAGCGAAGCCGATCCCGGCGCGCTCTACCTGTTCTCGCCAGAGGAAAAGCGGCTCGATCTGCTGGGCGATTACCGGCCCGAACTCGATTTCCAGAAGCTCGCGCGCAGCTATCCGGTGCGGTATCAGGCGCGCGACGGGTTGATGATCTCCGCCTATCTCACCCTGCCGCGCGGGCGCGAACCGCGTGATCTGCCGTTGATCGTCATGCCGCATGGCGGGCCGTTCGGGGTGCGCGACCTCCTGCAATACAATGACGAAGTGCAGCTGCTCGCCAATCGCGGCTATGCCGTGCTGCAACCCAATTTCCGGGGCAGCGGCGGCTATGGCGAGGCGTTCTATCAGGCGGGCGTCGGCCAAGTCGGGCGCGCGATGCAGGACGATATCGACGATGCGATGGACTGGGCCGTGAGTGAAGGGATCGCCGATGGCGGGCGGGTCTGCGTTGTCGGCGGATCATACGGCGGTTTTGCCGCGCTGTGGGCGGTGATCCGCAATCCCGAACGCTATCGCTGCGCCGCCAGCTGGGCGGGCGTCACCGATTGGGACCGGATGCTCAGCTATGACCGGCGCTATCTCGGGCGCAAGCGTGCGCGCGACCTGCGCGAACGGGTAGAGGGCGAGGATTTCGATCTCGACGCCTATTCCCCGGTGAACCACGTGGCCAATCTGTCGCGCCCGGTGCTGCTGGCCCACGGTAGCGAGGACCAGCGCGTGCCTGCCTCGCAATTCTACAGCTTTGAGCGCGCGGCAAAGGACGCATCGGTGCCGGTCGAAACGCTGATGATCGAAGGCGAAGGCCACAGCTTCACCAAGGCCGAGAACGAGCAGCAATGGTACGATGCGCTGGTGGCGTTCCTGGCGCAGCACAACCCGGCTGATCCCGTGCCTGTGGCGCAGGCAGCAAGCGCAGCGCCGCAAACAGCGCAGGGCGGGATGTGAGGATTTGCCGCAGAACGCGCACAGACATTGTCGTCACAAACGATCAGGAAAGGGTCGCACCTTGAAGCATATCCGGCAACTTGCCTTCGCATGTCTCTTTGCGGCATTCGCGCCGGCCAGCGCGCAGAGTTCGGCATCTGGCGGGATCGATGGGATAGAGGCGAGCGCGCAGGAGCGTTCCGAATCCGCGTCAAATATTGCCCCCGTCGCTGCTACAACCGGTGCGTGGCGCCTTGCGCCAACCCGCGCGCAAGATCTGGCCCTCGACTCCGATGCGGATATTCCGCCTTTGCTGCCGACCGAGCATTTCGCCAGCTCCATCGCATTGTGGGAACCGCAGCTTTCGCCTGACGGCACGGCAATGACTTTCTTTGAGCGGACGGGTGAGAAAGTCCGGCTGCGCACCATCGATCCCAGAACCGGTGAAGCAATCGATTCAATCGCTTTTGCGCCCGGCTCTTTCGTCGATTGGCTGCGCTGGATCGACAAGGACAGGATGCTGGTCAACGTCTGGACCGCCACTGTCCGCGGGCCTTACGTGCTGCGCTTTTCCAAACTGATGATCGCCTATCCGCGCGAAGGGCGGTTCGAATTCCTTGTCGATGAGCAGCGCGGTTTCAACGGTGGCGATGTCATCCATATCGACGAAGCGGGCGAATACGCCCTGATCGCGCATCGCGGCGATGGCCGGTTCTGGTATCCCAGCGTCTATCGTTACGAGCTGAAGCGAGGCGGGGAGATCACCAAGATCGAAGACCCGATCAAGGGCGTCACAAGCTGGGTAGCCGATGAAAGCGGCGTGGTGCGACTGGCCATCGGATGGTGGAGAGGGCGGCTGAATATCTACTACCGATCTGACCAGAGCGATCGGCTCGAACAGATCGCGAGGCTGAGGCCCGGTGACGAAGAGAGCTATTTCGATGCGCTTGCGGTGATCAGCGGTTCTGATCGCGGCTATGTTCTCGACGAAGGCGAAAACGGGCGCGTTGGCCTGCGGGTCTATGACTACGGGCGGCGTGAAGTGGTCGAGACGGTCTATGAAAATCCCGAATGGGATGTGGAGGCTGCCTTCCTTCGCGACGGCAAGCCCTTCGCCGTGTTCTACACCGATGATCGGCAACGCGTGATCTGGTTCGATGACGACTACAGGACGACCTATGAGGAACTGCAATCGGCGCTGGAAAATCGCGATGTGCGGGTGATTTCCCGGTCAAAGGATGCAGACCAAATGCTGGTGTGGGCAGGCAATGAAGCCGATCCCGGTGTCCTCTATTTCTATGACAAGCCGACGCGCGAAATGGTGGAAGTCAGCAAATACCGGCCACCGCTCGATCCCGACACTTTGGCGAGGCCGCAGGCGATCACCTACATGGCGCGCGATGGCACGCCGATCCGCGCCTATCTGACCTTGCCCAAGGGGCGCGAGGCGAAGGACTTGCCGCTGATCATCCATCCGCATGGCGGCCCTTTCGGCATTCGTGACGAGCTTCGCTATGACGATCAGGTGCAATTCCTTGCCAATCGCGGCTACGCCGTCCTGCAGCCCAATTTCCGCGGGTCTGGTGGCTATGGCAACGCATTCTACGAACTGGGCGATGGCGAAGTCGGGCGCGGAATGCAGGACGATCTCGACGATGCGATGGATTGGGCGGTGCGTGAAGGCATCGCCGATCCCCAAAGGGTTTGCGTCGTGGGCGGATCATATGGCGGCTACGCGGCGCTGTGGGCAGTGTTGCGCAACCCGGAACGGTATGCCTGTGCGGCAAGCTGGGCAGGCGTTACCGATTGGGACCGGTTGCTCCGCTATGATCGCAGCTATCTCACGCGGGAGGCGAGCAGGCGTTGGCAGGCCAAGATCGAGGGGGATGACCGCGAATTCGATTTGCGGGACGTGTCGCCATACCGGCTTGCTCGCAACCTCTCGCGCCCCGTCCTGCTGGCGCACGGGACGCGCGACGCGAGGGTCCCGTTCAGCCAGTTCGAACAGATGCGCGACGCGGCAAATGACGCAAGCGGATTGCTGACGACGCTGGTGATCGAGGACGAGGGGCACAGCTTCACCAATGCCGCGAACGAACAGCAATGGTATGACGCGCTTGACGCGTTCCTGGCGCAGCACAACCCGGCTGATCCCGTGCCTGTGGCGCAGGCAGCGGCGCAAACAGCGCAGGGCGGGATGTGAGGATTCGGTGCACCAGTCGGAACGGGGAGGGGATTAGCTGCGTTTGTGCTCTTGTGGGTGGGTGAGGAATTGCTACCTTGGAGCTGTCATGAAAGAGCTATTCCAGCACGCTGCCACTACCGATGGGGTCACTGTACGAGTGGCTGTCAATTTCCTGCCCGAACAATCTCACCCGGAGGCGGGGAAGTGGTTCTGGGTGTATCACATCCGGATCGAGAACGGCTCGCACGAACCGCTGCAACTGATGACGCGCCACTGGCGGATCACCGATGCGCGCGGCATGGTCAATCATGTCGATGGCGAAGGGGTGGTGGGCGAACAGCCGCTGCTCGCGCCGGGGGCCAGCCATGATTACGTATCGGGCTGTCCGCTGACGACGCCGCATGGCTCGATGGAAGGGTTCTACACCTTCGTGCGCAGCGATGGCGAACCGATGGAGGTGCGGATTCCGTTCTTCCCGCTCGCCGCGCCTGAAACCGCCGACGGACGCTCTCGCGCCTGATCGGACTTGCGGGCGGGCGGATGCGCGATTAGGCGCTTGATCCGTGAAGCGAACCCATCTCCCCTTGAATGCCCTGCGCGTCTATGACGCGGCGGCGCGGCACCTTTCGTTCACTCGCGCGGCGGATGAACTGGCGGTGACGCCTGCGGCCGTGGGCCAGCAGATCCGCGCGCTGGAGGATCATCTGGGCGTGGTGCTGTTCCGCCGCACGTCCAAGGGGCTGGAACTCACACCCGAAGGCTGCGCCGGGCTTGATCCGTTGCGCGAAGGGTTCCTGCGGTTCGAGGAAAGCGTCGCCGCGATGCAGGCGGGGCAGGCGTCGGATCGCTACACCATTGCCGCCCCGCGCGAATTCTACGCCGAATGGCTCGCCCCGCGGCTGGCGCAATTCCAGGCGGGGACTCCTGGTGTCGTCTATTCGATCATCGCGGACGAGGATGCCGACTTCACCGAAGCGAACCTTGATCTGGCGATCCGGCTAGTGGACGGGCCGGAAGACCTCGAAGGGGTGCAACTGGCCGAGGCGATGCGCGTGACGGTGGAGGCGCCGCAAGCGCGCGATGCATGGATCGACTGGCCCGGCGCATCGCTGCCCGACGGGGTGCTGCCGTGCATCAAGGCGGGCAGCGCGGGACAGGCGCTCTCGAGCGCGCTGGCGGGCATGGGCAAGACGGTGCTGCCGCTGCCGCTCGTCGAAACCGCGATCGCGCGCGGCCAGCTCAACGCGCTCGACGAACCGCAGGAAAGCCGCCGCGCCTACTGGCTGGTCGCCCCGGTCCCGCAATGGCGCAGCAAGAAGGTCAAAGCGCTTGTCCAGTTCCTCACCGGTGGCTGAGGTTCCCACTCTCACGACCGCGCGGTTCACCATGCGGCCGCTCCGGCGGGGGGACGAGCATGCGCTGTTCCCGACCCTCGGCGATCCGGAGCAGTGCCTGTACCTCTCCCGCGAAGCCTTCGCCTCGCCGCAGGAGCTGTGGGACTGGCTCGCCGCGCCCGACTGGCCGGGGATGACATGGATCGCGGTGGACGAGAACGGAGAGGTCGCAGGCCGCTTCGTCGCCTTTCCCGCGCATGAAGAGCGCGTGCTCGAAATCGGCTACATCACCTGCGCCGCCCGCCAGCAACAGGGCGTCGCCCGCGAATGCACCGCCGCGCTGGTCGATCACCTGTTCGCATCGGGCATGGCAAGGAAGCTGACCGCCGTCGTCGACACGGGCAACGCCGCCTCCGCCCGCCTGATTGAAAGCCTCGGCTTCACCCGCGAGGCGACTTTCCGCGAGCATGAGACGACCCATGTGGGCCTGTGCGATGTGTGGGTTTACGGCAGGCTCGCATCAGACCCGCCTCCGCCGCCAACAACGCCGCCAGCCTGAAACTCCCGCTCACGCTCCCACTGCTCGCGCCATTTCTCGCGCAGCCGGGTGAGGAGCGCGATGTTCGCCTCCCGGTTTTCCGGCGACTGGCGCTCGGCCCGCTTTTCCTCCTCCCACTCGGCCCGCAACTCCGCCTTGAGCGCCTCATAGGCCGGATGCCCCGGAACAAGCGCCCCCGCGCCATAGCGTTCGGGCCGCCGGTGCCGCAGGAAGAACATGGTGAGCGCGTCATTGTGGCGGATTTCGGTGCCCAGCACCTGACCGCCCGACACGACGAGCCGCTCCTCCCCCGCAATCGCTCGCGCCAGCGCGCCTGCCTCCAGCCGCGCAACCCCGCGATCCAGCGCCGCATCCCACGCCTGCCGAAAGCCCTCTGCCCCGGGCCGCTGCCGCAGCTTGTAAAGCGCCTCCATCGACTTGCCGATATGCCGCGCCGCCTCTGAGACGATGCCGGTGGCGGCAAGGTGCGCGATGAAGGCGCGCTGCAAGTCAGCCGTGATCGAATTGCGCCGCGGAGCCTTGTGCGGAACCGGCGCGAAGGCGAGCAGCGGATCGTCCGGCGCCGGGGGAGGGGCCTTGTGCGCGACGGCGCTGGTGGCCTGGCGGGGAGTGGCGCGGGTGGGGGTGAGGGAGGGAGGCTTTGGCATAGCCACGGGTAGATTGCAGAATTTGGGGGAGTAGGAAAATGAGTCCTTGTGTTTCGCACGCCATCCGGCGTGCGGTGTCCTCGCTCATGCGACCTGAAGGTCGCGTCGCTGCGGGCGGCCGGTCGGCCTTGCGGCGCTGCGCGCCGTTCTGGCGCGAGAGAGCGAATTTGCGCCGTTGGGCTGGGCGCGATTCAACGAAGTGGCACCAAGATGCTTTTGGCAAGGGCGAGGCGTGACGCTGTCTCGACGCCGCAGGCGTCGCAAGGGCGACCGCCGCCTGGTGCGCAATTGTCTTATGTTTGTTCACGAGGTCGCCCTCGATGCTCGGTTGATTATAACTCTCTCGAGTGAGGCCTGGCGTACCGATGGCACAGTAGGAAAACTGTTTTTTGGAGCTTGCGCCAACGAATTCACCCTTAATCAGGAGGTAGAGCAAGTCTGTAAAAGCCTTGGCTGTAGCACATCAAATGACGGTCTGATTTCGGAACATAAGTTTCAATAATAAGTAATCTTTATTCAAAATATCATCGATCTCGAAATTTTTGTCGTTCGCATACAATAATGTGGTGCGAAGAATACATATCCATCAGTGTGCTATTTGGGGGTCGCTCTAATGAAAAAGTTACTGGTGGTTGCTTGCGCGTCAGCTCTTGCTGGATGTTCGTCAATTAGTGGATTAAATCTTCCGCAAACAGCAGGTGAAAGGGCGGCGAATTACGGATATGTCCCGCTTGACCCTCTTCCAATTCAGACAGTTGCCTTTGCGGGGACATGCAGAGGAAGGTATTTCGACTCGCCAGAGGACGGCTTCCTTCCGTTGACTCAAGCATTGCCGGACGTCGCTGTGCGTTTCGCGGTGGCAGAATTCAGGCAAGGTGTTGGTCTGCAGTTCGGGCCGTCTGCCATTACGGCCAAAAACCAGAATTACCGAGCCATTTTGGACTACGTAAATTCGGATTCTGTCACGGTTCGAATGCTCGTCAGGAAATACGCCAGAATTAACGGAGCTATCGGCTACTATCCGATAACGGAGCCAATCGAAAATGCCCGTGGGGATGCGGTTCTAGCATATCAGGCGCAGGTCATTCCTGGGCAATTCGACTACAGCGATCCTGATGGATCATTCGAGTTGAGTGGCTTTACTCCGGCCCAACTGGATGATGCTCAGAAGGCTGCTTTGGACGGCGCCGGGAATGACGCTGCTGAAGGCTGGCAACAAGTTGCATTTCCCATTTATGTGGGAGTCGGCTTCCGACTGACCGCTGATTTTCAGGCCTTGAAGGGTGACGTTGCTTTGGGTGGCCTAGGGTCTATCGGCGCCAACGCTGATGCCGAAAAGCTTTCGGGTTCTATGACATTGCAATCTATCGGGGTTAATGGCCTTGGGACCACGACCGCGCTTGCGCTCCCTAACAAGTTGGACCAGACAACCATTGAGCAAAGCATTCTGGCGATCGGCACTGGTCGGGCTCTGATCTATACGGATACCGAAGAGTCGAAGGTACGCCTTTCGCCGCGTGTGATCGGGCTGTATAGTCCTGTCGGATCCGATCCCCGTTTGATAAACGCTGTGTATTCAGAGCTGTCGACAATTAGGCTGCCTTGGGCGCGACCTTGTACCGGCGACTAGGCGGGTGGTACTCGAGGCATTAGCTCCACACCCCTTGACCCGCCCTCCGTTCCCCGCTAACGGCGCCGCATCCGGAGGCATGGCCCGCGCTTACCCGCGAATCTCTGCTTTCGAACAATAGAGCTGAACATTGCCGGTTCGTCCTGCAGGCCTTGCGTGTCATGCCAAGGCCTTTTCTATTGGCTCCCCTGATCCTTCGGGATGGGGAGTGCGGGGCGGCTGTCAAAGTAACCCGGTGGCCGAAGGGCCGTTTTGGGTGGAGCGTTTCAGTCCTCTCGTCATTCCAGCGAAAGCTGGAATCTCGGGCCGCAGGCGTCGCTGCCTGCCGCGACAGACCCCAGCTTTCTCTGGGGTGACGGACAGGGCGAAAATCCTCCACGCATGATCGGTCTGGGTCGCTGCCATTCATATGGTGAAGTGAGAACTTAATGCCGACGATCAACCAGCTGGTCCGCAAGGGCCGCACTCCGCAGAAGGCCAAGTCGAAGGTCCCTGCGATGGAGCAGAACCCGCAGAAGCGCGGTGTCTGCACGCGCGTCTACACGACGACGCCGAAGAAGCCGAACTCCGCGCTGCGCAAGGTCGCCAAGGTGCGCCTGACCAACAGCCGCGAAGTCATCTCCTACATTCCGGGCGAAGGCCACAACCTGCAGGAACACAGCGTCGTGCTGATCCGCGGCGGCCGTGTGCGCGACCTTCCCGGCGTTCGTTACCACGTCCTTCGCGGCGTGCTCGACACGCAGGGCGTGAAGGATCGCAAGCAGTCGCGTTCGAAGTACGGGGCCAAGCGTCCGAAGTAATTGAGGCGCTGTGACGGGCCTCTCCTCCGCCCTTCCACCACTACGGTAAAATTCCGGGTGGAAGGGCGGGGGAGAGGGCCGGCACAGCAAGGGCGCTCACGGATGTGAGCGACCACTCCGAAGGAGTTTTGAAACATGTCACGTCGTCGTCGTCCCGAAAAGCGGGTCATCCTGCCCGATCCCAAGTTTGGTGATCAGGTCCTTTCGAAGTTCATGAACAACCTGATGCTCGACGGTAAGAAGTCGGTTGCCGAAGGTATCGTCTACAGCGCGCTTGACGCGGTTGAAGCCAAGGCAAAGGCCGATCCGGTGCAGCTGTTCCATGACGCGCTCAACAATGTGAAGCCGCAGGTCGAAGTGCGCAGCCGCCGTGTCGGTGGTGCGACCTATCAGGTGCCGGTCGAGGTTCGCCCCGAGCGTGCCCAGGCGCTCGCGATCCGCTGGCTGATCTCGGCTGCGCGCGGCCGTCCGGAAACCACCATGTCGGCACGCCTTTCGGGTGAGCTGATGGATGCGGCGAACAACCGCGGCAATGCGGTGAAGAAGCGTGAAGACACGCACCGCATGGCTGACGCCAACCGCGCCTTCTCGCATTACCGGTGGTAAACCGGTGAAAAAACAACACCGCTGGTAATGGTTGTGGACGGCCGGGGGCTTTCGTCTTTCGGTTGTCACAATCGTAACTATATGGGGGCCGACCCGCGCAAACGGCGGCTCCCCACTCTCTAGAACCAAGGAATTTGCAAATGGCCCGCGAGTATCCGCTGGAGCGCTATCGCAATATCGGCATCATGGCTCACATCGATGCCGGCAAGACCACCACGACCGAGCGTATCCTCTATTACACCGGTAAATCCTACAAGATCGGCGAAGTGCACGATGGCGCTGCGACGATGGACTGGATGGAGCAGGAGCAGGAGCGCGGGATCACGATCACCTCGGCTGCGACCACGACTTTCTGGACCGCCGAAGACCCGACGATGGATCCGATGTCCGAACCTGAGGCGCTGCGCGCCGGTCAGGCGAAGCACCGCATCAACATCATCGACACTCCCGGACACGTGGACTTCACCATCGAAGTGGAGCGCTCGCTGCGCGTCCTCGACGGTGCCGTGGCCGTGTTCGACGGCGTGGCCGGCGTTGAACCGCAGTCCGAAACCGTATGGCGGCAAGCCGACAAATACGGCGTCCCCCGGATGTGCTTCATCAACAAGCTCGACCGCACCGGCGCAGACTTCTATTATTGCGTGCAGTCGATCATCGACCGTCTCGGCGCGACCCCGCTGGTGCTGTATCTTCCGATCGGTGCAGAAAGCAATCTGCAGGGCGTCGTCGATCTCGTCGGCAACCGCGGCATTGTCTGGGAAGACGAAAGCCTGGGCGCGAGCTACAAGCATGTCGAAATTCCTGAAGACATGAAGGACAAGGCAGCCGAGTACCGCGAGAAGCTCATCGAGACCGCCGTCGAACAAGACGACGACGTGATGATGGAATACCTCGAAGGTAACGAGCCGGATGTCGCAACGCTCAAGCGTCTGATCCGCAAGGGCACCATGGCACGCGCTTTCGTGCCGGTTCTTTGTGGTTCGGCGTTCAAGAACAAGGGCGTTCAGCCGCTGCTCGATGCAGTGGTCGACTACATGCCCGCGCCGACCGACGTTCCGGCGATCAAGGGCGTGCTGCCTGACAGCGACGTGGAGGAAACCCGTCCGTCGTCCGACAACGAGCCGTTCAGCGCGCTGGCGTTCAAGATCATGAACGACCCGTTCGTCGGTTCGCTCACCTTCACCCGGATCTATTCGGGTCAGCTTCGCAAGGGTTCGGTTCTGAACTCGGTGAAGGACAAGAAGGAAAAGATCGGCCGTATGCTGCTGATGCACTCGAACAACCGCGAGGACATCGATGAGGCATTTGCCGGCGACATCGTCGCAATCGCAGGTCTGAAGGAAACGACGACCGGCGATACGCTGTGCGATCCGGCCAAGCCGATCATTCTCGAGCGGATGGAATTCCCCGAGCCGGTTATCGAGCTTTCGGTGGAGCCCAAGACCAAGGCTGACCAGGAAAAGATGGGCGTCGCGCTCAACCGTCTGGCTGCCGAGGATCCCAGCTTCCGCGTGTCGACCGACCATGAAAGCGGCCAGACGATCATCAAGGGCATGGGCGAGCTTCACCTCGACATTCTCGTTGATCGCATGAAGCGCGAATTCAAGGTCGAAGCGAACGTCGGTGCGCCGCAGGTGGCTTACCGCGAATCGCTCGCCCGTGAAGTCGAAGTCGACTACACCCACAAGAAGCAGTCGGGTGGTTCGGGTCAGTTCGGCCGCGCCAAGGTCACCGTGATCCCTGGCGAACGCGGTCAGGGCGTCATTTTCGAAGACGAGATCAAGGGCGGCAACATTCCGCGCGAATACATCCCGGCTCTCGAAAAGGGCATGCGCGAACAGGCCGAAAGCGGCCACCTCGTCGGCTTCCCGATCATCGACTTCACCATCCGTCTGACCGACGGCGCGTACCACGACGTCGACTCGAGCGCGATCGCGTTCGAAATCTGCGGCCGCGGTGCCATGCGTGAAGTGGCCCAGAAGGCCGGGATCAAGCTGCTTGAGCCGATCATGAAGGTCGAAGTCGTCACCCCTGAGGACTACCTCGGCGACGTGATCGGCGATCTCAACAGCCGTCGCGGGCAGATCCAGGGTACCGATACCCGTGGTAACGCCCAGGCAGTCGAAGCGTTCGTGCCGCTGGCCAACATGTTCGGCTACGTCAACGAACTGCGCTCGTTCACGCAAGGGCGTGCGCAGTACACGATGCAGTTCTCGCATTATGACGAAGTTCCGGCAAACGTGGCGCAAGAGGTCAAGGAGAAGCTTGCTTAACTCATCAAGCAAGGCTAGGGGCGGCGCCTGATTCAGCGGGGCCGCCTTTTCTCCCGCAAACAATCAAATCCAGCACAGAAGGTAATACAGAGAAATGGCGAAGGAAAAATTCGAGCGGAACAAGCCGCACTGCAACATCGGCACCATCGGTCACGTTGACCATGGCAAGACCACGCTGACCGCGGCTATCACCAAGGTGATGGCAGAAACCTACGGCGGCGCTGCCGTGGATTTCGCAAACATCGACAAGGCTCCGGAAGAGCGCGAGCGCGGGATCACCATCTCGACCGCTCACGTTGAGTACGAATCCGAAGCGCGCCACTACGCGCACGTCGACTGCCCGGGCCACGCCGACTACGTGAAGAACATGATCACCGGTGCTGCCCAGATGGACGGCGCGATCCTGGTTGTGAACGCAGCTGACGGCCCGATGCCGCAGACCCGCGAGCACATCCTGCTGGCCCGTCAGGTCGGCGTTCCGGCTCTGGTCGTGTACATGAACAAGGTCGATCAGGTTGACGACGAGGAAATCCTCGAGCTCGTCGAACTGGAAGTCCGTGAGCTGCTTTCGTCGTACGACTTCGACGGCGACAACATTCCGATCGTCAAGGGTTCGGCTCTGGCCGCTCTCGAAGGCCGCGACGACGAAATCGGCAAGAACTCGATCATCGAACTGATCAAGGCTGTCGACGAGTACATCCCGCAGCCCGACCGTCCGATCGACAAGGACTTCCTGATGCCGATCGAAGACGTGTTCTCGATCTCGGGTCGTGGTACCGTTGTCACCGGCCGTGTCGAAACCGGCGTTGTGAACGTTGGCGACGAAGTCGAAATCGTCGGCATCAAGGACACCACCAAGACCACCGTGACCGGCGTCGAAATGTTCCGCAAGCTGCTTGATCGCGGCGAAGCCGGCGACAACATCGGTGCCCTGATCCGCGGCGTTGGCCGTGACGAAGTCGAGCGTGGCCAGGTTCTCTGCAAGCCCGGTTCGGTCAAGCCGCACACCGAGTTCAGCGCAGAAGTCTACGTGCTGTCGAAGGACGAAGGTGGCCGTCACACGCCGTTCTTCGCCAACTACCGCCCGCAGTTCTACTTCCGCACCACCGACGTGACCGGCGAAGTGATCCTTCCCGAAGGCACCGAGATGGTTATGCCGGGTGACAACGTGTCGATCGGCGTCAAGCTGATCGCGCCGATCGCCATGGACGAAGGTCTGCGTTTCGCAATCCGCGAAGGCGGCCGCACCGTCGGCTCGGGCGTGGTTTCGAAGATCACCGCCTAATCCGTTTGCTCCGAAAGGGGCGGATGAATTCGGGGCCCGGTTCACCAAGGTGAGCCGGGCCCCAATTTATGTGAGGCCGATTTTCCCCAAAATCAGGGGACGGCAGGCTGCACTGGTCACGCGAAAAATCATGACACTTCGGGGTTGCCAGAATCCGGGTGTGTCGATATACGCGCGCCATCGCTGGCGAGATTCGTTTCGCCTGCAACGAAATTCATGGGGCCTCCCGCTTCCGGCAGACCGGGTTTGGGTGGGCCTTTTATTTTTGGGAGCTGTAACAGGTTCCTTGGCTCTTTCGCATCGGTATAGGTAATGGAAGCACAGAATATCCGTATTCGCCTCAAGGCATTTGACCACCGCGTTCTCGACCAGGCGACTGGCGAGATTGCAGACACGGCGCGTCGCACGGGTGCTCTTATTCGTGGCCCCATTCCCATGCCGACGCGTATCGAGAAGTTCACCGTGAACCGCGGCCCGCACATCGACAAGAAGTCGCGCGAGCAGTTCGAGGTGCGCACCTACAAGCGGCTGCTCGACATCGTGCAGCCCAACGCCCAGACCGTCGACGCGCTGATGAAGCTCGACCTGGCTGCTGGTGTAAACGTGGAAATCAAGCTCGCCTAAGCTGCTTGGTTCGCCGTCCTTCGGCAGGACGTAAAATTCGCCGGGAATTTGGGGTCCCTGATGGCCCCGCCGGATTTCGGTCCGGCAAGACATCTGGATACCGCCGGTCGTTACCGGGCTGCGTCCTCCGTCTCGCCAAACTGCCCTGCGGGCGGCGCGGCATTCAACCCGGACGGGGGTTGCAGCATAAAAATTTGGGTTGGCCAAAGAGCAATCACGCACCCTGTGGGATGGTCCCCTGGGTGCCTCTGTAAGGAGTAATGACGATGCGCACCGGCGTGATCGCAAAGAAAGTCGGGATGACCCGCCTCTTCCAGGAGGACGGACGGCACGTGCCCGTTACCGTTCTCGCATTGGAAGATTGCCAGGTTGTCTCTCACCGCACCGCAGACAATGATGGCTACTACGCTGTCCAGCTGGGTGCAGGCGAAGCCAAGCAAAAGAACGTTGCCAAGCCCCAGCGCGAACATTTCGCGAAGGCTGGCGTTGGCCTGAAGAAGCGCGTCGCGGAATTCCGCGTCGAAAGCGAAGACGGCCTTGTGCCCGTCGGTTCGCTGATCAGCGCCGATCACTTCGTTGCCGGCCAGAAGGTCGACATCACCGGCCACACTCAGGGTAAAGGCTTTGCCGGCGCCATGAAGCGTTGGGGCTTCGGTGGTATGCGTGCATCGCACGGCGTCTCCATCACCCACCGTGCGCACGGTTCGACGGGTAACCGTCAGGATCCGGGTCGCGTGTTCAAGGGCAAGAAGATGGCCGGTCACATGGGTGACCGTCAGCGCACCCAGATGAACCTTGAAGTGGTTCGCACCGACGCCGATCGCGGCCTCCTGTTCATCAAGGGCTCGGTTCCGGGTTCGAAGAATGGCTGGCTGCTGGTTCGTGACGCGATCAAGCTGCCGATGCCCGAAGGCGTGCCGTTCCCCGGCGCTGTCGTCGAAGCCAAGGCTCCGCAGGCCGACGAAACGCCCGCAGTGGCTGAGGTCGCCGCTGAAGATGTCGCCGTGACCGAAGCTCCCGCTGCGGATGCTCCGGCCAGCGAAGAAAACAAGGAAGGCTAAGCCATGAAGGTGAAGGTCCAGAAAATCGACGGGAAGGCGTCGGGCGACATCGAGCTGTCGGATGCAGTGTTCGGAGTTGAGCCGCGCGCTGACATCCTGCACCGGGTCGTGACCTGGCAGCTGGAAAAGCGTCGTGCCACCGCACGTCCGACGCGTGAGCGTTCGGATGTCGCGCGTACCGGCAAGAAGTTCGGCAACCAGAAGGGTTCGGGTGGCGCTCGTCACGGTGACCGTGCAGCTCCGATTTTCATCGGCGGCGGCAAGGCTCACGGTGCTCGCAAGCGCGACTTCAATCCGTCGCTCAACAAGAAGATCCGTGCCCTCGGCCTCAAGATGGCCCTGAGCACCAAGGCCAAGAGCGGCCTAGTCGTGATCGACAGCCTTGAACTCAAGGACGCCAAGACGAAGGCTCTCAAGGGTCACTTCGAGAAGGCCGGTTTTGCAGGCAAGGTGTTGGTTATCGACGGTGAAGCCGTTGATGCCGGTTTCCGTCAGGCTGCGGGCAACCTCAAGGGCGTGAACGTCCTCCCGGCTGCCGGCGCCAATGTCTACGACATCCTCAACCACGACACGCTCGTCCTGACCAAGGACGCTGTCGCCAAGCTGGAGGCGCGCTTCAATGGCTAAGAAGGACAGCATCGACGCGCGGCACTACGACGTGATCCTCGCACCGCACATCACCGAAAAGTCGACCATGGCGTCGGAAAACAACGCGGTGGTGTTCAAGGTGGCGAACGACGCGACCAAGCCGCAGATCAAGGAAGCGGTCGAAGCGATCTATTCAACGAAGGTCGTTTCGGTGAACACGCTCCTGAGCAAGGGCAAGTCGAAGCGCTGGAAGGGTAAGCCCTACAATCGTTCGGATTTCAAGAAGGCTGTCGTCCGTCTCGCCGAAGGTGAGATGATCGACATCACCGAGAAGGTGAACTGAGATGGCACTCAAGAACTATAAACCGACAAGCCCGGCTCGCCGTGGCCTGATCCTGGTCGACAAGTCGGCTCTGCACAAAGGTGGCCCCGTCAAGGCGCTGACCGAAGGCAAGCGCAAGACCGGCGGTCGCAACAACAAGGGTCACGTGACTTCGCGCGGCATCGCCGGCGGTCACAAGCAGAAGTACCGCTTCATCGACTTCAAGCGTCGCAAGTGGGACATGCCGGCAACGGTTGAGCGGATCGAATACGATCCCAACCGCACCGCCTTCATCGCGCTGCTCAAGTACGAAGACGGCGAACTGGCCTACATCATCGCTCCGCAGCGCCTTGCTGTGGGTGACACGGTCGTCGCTGGCGAAAAGACCGACACGAAGCCCGGCAATGCCATGCTTCTAGGTCAGATGCCTGTCGGCACGATCTGCCACAACGTCGAGATGAAGCCGGGCAAGGGCGGTCAGATCGCTCGTTCGGCAGGCGCTTACGTCCAGCTCGTCGGTCGTGACCGTGGCATGGTGATCGTGCGCCTCAACTCGGGTGAACAGCGTTACCTGCGCGCCGATTGCATGGGTACGGTTGGCGCGGTCTCGAACCCTGACAACCAGAACCAGAACTTCGGCAAGGCCGGTCGCACCCGCTGGAAGGGCCGTCGTCCGCTTACCCGTGGTGTCGCAAAGAACCCGGTCGATCACCCGCACGGTGGTGGTGAAGGCCGTACCAGCGGTGGCCGTCACCCGGTGACCCCGTGGGGCAAGCCGACCAAGGGCGCCCGTACCCGCAACAACAAGCAGACGGACAAGATGATCATCCGTTCGCGCCACGCGAAGAAGAAGAGGTAACTAGGCAATGGCACGTTCCGTCTGGAAAGGTCCGTTTGTCGAGCTCAGCCTTCTCAAGAAGGCCGAAGAGGCACAGGACGCTGGAAACTCGAAGCCGATCAAGACCTGGTCGCGTCGTTCGACGATCCTCCCGCAGTTCGTTGGTCTGACGTTCAACGTCTACAACGGGCAGAAATTCATCCCCGTTTCGGTTTCGGAAGAAATGGTCGGTCACAAGCTTGGTGAATTTGCGCCCACGCGCAACTTCCCCGGCCACGCTGCCGACAAGAAGGGCAAGCGCTAATGGGCAAGGCAAAGTCTCCCCGCCGCGTTGCGGACAACGAGGCACTGGCCGTCGGCACCACCATCCGTGGTTCGGCGCAGAAGCTTAACCTCGTTGCCGAACTGATCCGCGGCAAGAAGGCCGAAGAGGCCATGAACATCCTCGCGTTTTCGCGCAAGGCGATGGCCAAGGATGCCAGCAAGGTTCTGGCTTCGGCGATCGCCAACGCGGAAAACAACCATGATCTCGACGTCGATGCTCTCATCGTTGCCGAGGCTTCGGTGGGCAAGTCGATCACCATGAAGCGGTTCCACACTCGTGGCCGTGGCAAGTCGACCCGCATCCTGAAGCCGTTCAGCAAGCTGCGCATCGTCGTTCGCGAACAAGCAGAAGAGGCGTAAACCATGGGCCAGAAGAGCAATCCGATCGGTCTGCGCCTGCAGATCAACCGCACCTGGGACAGCCGCTGGTACGCCGAAGGGCGTGACTATGCGCGTCTGCTCAAGGAAGACATCGAGATGCGCAAGTACATCCTTGCGAACCTGCCGCAGGCAGCCATCTCGAAGGTCGTGATCGAGCGTCCGGCCAAGCTGTGCCGCGTTTCGATTTACGCTGCCCGTCCGGGTGTCATCATCGGCAAGAAGGGCGCAGACATCGAAAAGCTGCGTTCGAAGCTGTCGACCATGACCGAAAGCGAAGTGAAGCTGAACATCGTCGAAATCCGCAAGCCGGAAATCGACGCCAAGCTCGTCGCTCAGGGCATCGCCGACCAGCTGGTTCGCCGTGTCGCTTTCCGTCGCGCCATGAAGCGTGCGGTTCAGTCGGCGCTGCGTCTGGGTGCCGAAGGCATCAAGATCGTCTGCGGCGGCCGTCTGGGTGGTGCAGAAATCGCTCGCGTCGAATGGTATCGCGAAGGTCGCGTTCCGCTTCACACGCTGCGCGCCAACATCGATTACGCTGAAACCGAAGCGCTGACTGCTTATGGCATCATCGGCATCAAGGTGTGGATCTTCAAGGGTGAGATTCTCGCCCATGACCCGACCGCACAGGATCGCCTGATGATGGAAGCTCAGACTTCCGGCGTGCGTCCGGCTCGCTGATTGCAGGATAGGTAAGAGAAAATGCTGCAACCGAAGAAAATGAAATATCGCAAGGCCTTCAAGGGCCGGATCAAGGGCGATGCAAAGGGCGGTACCACGCTGAACTTTGGCGCCTATGGTCTGAAAGCTCTTGAGCCGGAGCGTATCACCGCTCGCCAGATCGAGGCTGCTCGTCGTGCGATCACCCGCGCGATGAAGCGTCAGGGTCGTCTGTGGATCCGCGTCTTCCCGGACGTGCCGGTTTCGAAGAAGCCGGCTGAAGTCCGTCAGGGTAAGGGCAAGGGTTCGGTCGAATACTGGGCAGCTCGCGTCAAGCCGGGCCGCATCCTGTTCGAATTGGACGGCGTCCCCGGTCCGCTCGCCGCGCTCGCGTTTGAACGCGCCGCGATGAAGCTGCCGATCAAGACCAAGGTCGTGGCCCGTCTGGGCGACACCTCGCACCTCGGAGGTGACAAGTAATGGCAAACGCAATCGAAGATCTTCGCACGAAGACTGACGATCAGCTCAGCGCCGAGCTTACCGAGCTCAAGCGTGAGCAGTTCAACCTGCGCTTCCAGGCAGCGACCAACCAGCTCGAAAAGCCTTCGCGCATCCGCGAAGTGCGTCGCACGATCGCCCAGATCAAGACGCTGCAGAACGAGCGCGCTGCTTCGGCAGCCAAGGCTTAAGGAGTAGACAATGCCGAAACGTATTCTGATCGGGACCGTCACCTCCGACAAGACCGACAAGACCGTGACCGTTCTGGTCGAGCGCAAGGTGAAGCACCCGCTGTACGGGAAGATCATCCGTCGTTCGAAGAAGTATCACGCCCATGACGAAGCCAATGAGTACACCATTGGCGATGTCGTGCGGATCGAAGAGACCAAGCCGATCTCCAAGACCAAGACCTGGGCCGTCAAGGACCGTGTCGTGGCCGGCGGGGTGCAGGCGATCGAAGCCGATCTCGATGTCGAGGCGGCAGGACAGTAATCTGACGTAGGAACTGCCAGGCCCCGGCCAGAAATCGGGTGTCTTGGCAAGCCAAGAGAAGGAAACGGATCAATGATCCAGATGCAATCCAATCTCGACGTCGCGGACAACAGCGGCGCGAAGCGCGTCCAGTGCATCAAGGTGCTGGGCGGGTCGAAGCGTCGTTTTGCCTCCGTTGGCGACGTGATCGTGGTTTCCATCAAGGAAGCCCAGCCGCGCGCAAAGGTGAAGAAGGGCGACGTTCACCGTGCCGTCATCGTGCGCACCAAGAAGGACGTCCGCCGCCCCGATGGCAGCGTGATCCGCTTCGACAGCAACGCCGCCGTGCTGGTCAACAAGAACGAGGAGC
Source organism: Erythrobacter sp. Dej080120_24 (assembly GCF_036322605.1). Lineage (GTDB taxonomy): Bacteria > Pseudomonadota > Alphaproteobacteria > Sphingomonadales > Sphingomonadaceae > Erythrobacter > Erythrobacter aurantius. The sequence continues at coordinate 2,571,616 of NZ_AP027262.1, read as the reverse complement.
CGATTGGCACCCGTATCTTTGGCCCGGTGGTTCGTGAACTGCGTGGCCGCGGCTTCATGAAGATTATCTCGCTCGCTCCGGAGGTGCTCTGATCATGGGTGCTGCAAAGATCAAGAAGGGTGACAGCGTCGTCGTTCTGTCCGGCAAGGACAAGGGCCGCACCGGCACCGTCAGCAAGGTCATGCCGAAGGACGGCAAGATCGTTGTCGAAGGCGTCAACGTCGCAACCCGTCACCGCAAGCCCAGCCAGATGAACCCGCAGGGTGGCATTGAGCGTTTTCCCGCTCCGATGCACATCTCCAAGGTCGCTCTGGCCGATCCCAAGGATGGCAAGCCCACCCGCGTCCGTTTCGAAGAAAAGGATGGCAAGAAGGTGCGTGTTGCCGTGAAGAGTGGGGAGACCATCGATGGCTGATTACACGCCTCGCATGAAGGCCAAGTATGACGAGGAAATCGTCAAGGCCATGACCGAGAAGTTCGGCTACGTGAACCGTCTTCAGGTTCCCAAGCTCGAAAAGATCACGCTCAACATGGGCGTGGGCGAAGCGAGCCAGGACAAGAAGAAGGTGACGACCGCCGCAGAGGAAATGGCTCTGATCGCTGGTCAGAAGCCGGTTATCACCAAGGCGAAGAAGTCGATCGCACAGTTCAAGCTGCGCGACGGCATGCCGATCGGCTGCAAGGTCAACCTGCGCCGTGACCGCATGTATGAATTCCTCGACCGTCTGGTGACCATCGCGATGCCGCGTATCCGCGACTTCCGTGGCCTCAACCCGAAGTCGTTTGACGGCCGTGGCAACTATGCCATGGGCATCAAGGAACAGATCATCTTCCCCGAGATCAGCTACGACAAGATCGAAAAGGTCCGGGGCATGGACATCATCATCACCACCACCGCCAAGACGGACGAAGAAGCGCGCGAACTGCTGCGCCTGTTCGGTTTCCCGTTCCAGGGCGAAGCTGGCGAACAGAAGGAAGCGGCGTAAGCCGTTTCCTTAGACACAAGACACGAAAGAAGAGAGCTTAAGTCCAATGGCGAAACTGAGTTCGATCAACAAAAACGAGCGTCGCAAGAAGCTCGTCCAGAAATACGCAGCGAAGTACGAAAAGCTGAAGGCGATCGCGGATGACGAAAGCCTCGACGAGACCGAGCGCCTGATGGCCCGGCTCAAGATGGCTGAGATTCCCCGCAACGGGAATCCGACCCGCGTGCGCAATCGCTGCGCCACCACCGGCCGCCCGCGCGGCTATTACCGCAAGTTCGGCATCAACCGTATCGAACTGCGTGAACTCGGCAACCGGGGCATGATCCCCGGCCTGACCAAGTCGAGCTGGTGAGGAACTGACAGATGGCTATGACCGATCCTTTGGGTGATATGCTCACCCGCATCCGCAACGGCCAGCGCGCGAAGAAGGACAGCGTCCTTTCGCCCGCTTCCAAGCTGCGTGCGAACGTTCTCGAAGTGCTCACCCGCGAAGGTTACATTCGCGGCTACAGCGAAGACGAGAGCGGCCCGCACAAGGCGCTGCGGATCGAACTGAAGTACTTCGAAGGCGAGCCTGCAATCAAGCATGTCGCTCGCGTTTCCAAGCCCGGCCGCCGCGTCTATTCGGGATCGCAGGATCTTCCGACCGTGCGCAACGGCCTTGGCATCACCATCGTCTCGACCCCGCGCGGTGTCCTTTCGGACGCTGAAGCGCGCGCCAACAAGGTCGGCGGCGAAGTGCTCGCGGAGGTCTTCTGATGAGCCGCATTGGTAAAAAGCCGGTCGCGATCCCCGCAGGGGTGACGGCCAATATCGATAACGGCACGCTCAGCGTGAAGGGTCCCAAGGGCACCCTTTCGATGGGCCTGTCCGACCTGATCGACTACAAGCTCGAAGATGGTCAGATCGCCGTGAACCCGGCCAACGACAGCAAGCAGGCTCGCGCCTTCTGGGGCATGCAGCGCACGCTCGTCGCCAACCTGGTTGAAGGCGTGACCGAAGGTTTCACCAAGACGCTTGAAATTTCGGGCGTTGGTTATCGTGCCAAGGCGCAGGGCAACACCCTGAAGCTTGAGCTCGGTTTCAGCCACGATGTCGATCTGCCGGTTCCCGAAGGCCTGACGGTCAACACTCCGGATCAGACCACCGTCGAGATTTCCGGCATCGACAAGCAGGCCGTTGGCCAGTTTGCTGCCGAAGTCCGCGAATTCCGCAAGCCTGAGCCTTACAAGGGCAAGGGTATCAAGTATCGCGGCGAGTACATCTTCCGCAAGGAAGGGAAGAAGAAGTAAGATGGCAAAGCTTTCCCTTTTCGAACGTCGCCGCCGCCGCGTCCGCACCGCGCTTCGCGCTCGTGCCGGTGGCAAGCCGCGTCTGTCCGTGCACCGCACCGGCAAGCACATCTACGCCCAGATCATCGATGATGCGCAGGGCAAGACCGTTGCTGCCGCTTCGACCCTCGGTTCGAAGGCTTCGGGTGCAAATGTCGATGCCGCCGTACAGGTGGGCAAGGACATCGCCGCTGCCGCCAAGAAGGCTGGCGTGACCACTGTCGTGTTCGATCGCGGCGGGTTCCTTTTCCATGGCCGCGTCAAGGCGCTGGCCGATGCCGCTCGCGAAGGCGGGCTGGAGTTCTGATGATGGCTGAAGAAAACAACATCGAAACCACCGAAGCTCCGGCGGAAGCCACCGAAACCGGTGCTGAAGAGCAGCAGGGCCGTGGTCGCGGTCGTGGCCGTGGCGGCCGTGACGGTGAAGGCCGTGGTCGCGGTCGTGGCGGTCGTGACGATCGTCGCGGCAAGCGCGAGGAAGAAGACGACGGCATCATCGAGAAGCTGGTGCACATCAACCGCGTCTCAAAGACGGTGAAGGGCGGTAAGCGCTTCGGTTTCGCCGCTCTGGTTGTGGTTGGTGACGGTCAGGGCCGCGTCGGCTTTGGTCACGGCAAGGCTCGCGAAGTGCCGGAAGCCATCACCAAGGCTACCGCAGCCGCTCGCAAGAAGATGATCCGCGTCCCGCTCAAGGAAGGCCGCACGCTGCACCATGACGGCAACGGCCGTTTCGGTGCCGGCAAGGTCACCGTTCGCACCGCGCCTCCGGGTACCGGCATCATCGCCGGCGGTCCGATGCGCGCCGTGTTCGAAAGCCTGGGCGTTGCAGACGTGGTGACCAAGTCGGTCGGCACTTCGAACCCCTACAACATGATCCGCGCGACCTTTGACGCGCTGCAGGACCAGACTTCGCCGAAGTCGGTTGCCCAGCGTCGCGGCAAGAAGGTTGCTGACCTGCTCGGTCGCGGTGGTGCAAGCGCAGCCGAGGCGGAAGCCGAAGCTGCGGCTATTGTGGAGTAACGATCAATGGCTACCATCAAGATCAAGCAGATCGGTTCGCCGATCCGTCGTCCCGAAAGCCAGCGCAAGATCCTGATCGGTCTTGGGCTGAACAAGATGCACAAGGTCGTCGAGCGTCAGGACACCCCCGAGGTGCGCGGCGCAGTCGCCAAGATCCCGCATCTGGTGCAAGTGATCGACTAAGCGCGATCGCCTCGGCAACGAGACAATCAAAGCCCCGGTCGTTTGGCCGGGGCTTTTTTTATCCGCTATGCGCCGTCCGTGAGGAGTGATAATCGTCGGGCGGGGCGCGTGGACGGAAAGGTGAGGGGGAATGACGTGAGGAAGAATCTCAGGATCGCGGCGTCGGGGCTCGGCGCTCTTGCGCTTGGATGTGGTGTCATGCTGCCGCTGGCGGCGCAGAACACGCATCAGGACCTTGTTTCCAGCCTGCTGAACGCCGCCGAGCGGCTCGCCAAGCAGAATGGCTACAGTTCGACGCATTCGCGCTACAATGGTCAGCTGAACGAAGGCCAGGACAAGAATGTCACGCTCGATCTCGATGCGGGCACTAGCTACATGATCATCGGGCAGTGTGACAGCGATTGCTCCGACATCGATCTGTGGCTGTATGACGAAAACAACAATCTGATCGATGAAGACGTTCTGGTCGATGACACGCCGATCGTCGAGGTGACGCCGATCCGCAACGCGCGTTTCACGATCCGCGCTCGCATGGTCACCTGCAGGGTCGAACCGTGTTATTACGGCATTGGCGTGTACGGGCGGTGACTTGCGCACCGGATCGGGCAATCGGGCCTTCATTCCCGATTGCCCCTTGCACCGCAGCCTCTCCTTCGCTAGGGGCGCCACTTCCATAGCGCGTAGCCCCGTGGTGGGGCCGTCAGAAAGCGAAAGCGAGTGCACACAATGAAACTCAACGACATCCGTGACAATTCCGGTGCCCGCAAGGGCCGCATGCGTGTGGGCCGTGGTATCGGCTCGGGCAAGGGCAAGACCTCGGCACGCGGTCAGAAGGGCCAGAAGAGCCGTTCGGGCGTGGCGATCAAGGGCTTTGAAGGCGGTCAGATGCCGCTGCACATGCGCCTGCCGAAGCGCGGCTTCAACAACCCGTTCGGCAAGGATTTCGCCGAAGTGAACATCGGCATGGTCCAGAAGTTCATCGATGCCAAGAAGGTCGATGCCAAGAAGGACATCACCGAAGAAGTCCTGCGCGAGGCCGGTCTGGTCCGCGGTGGCAAGGACGGCGTGCGTCTGCTCGGCAAGGGCGAGATCTCAGCCAAGGTCAAGTTCGTCGTCACCGGCGCGACCAAGGGCGCGATTGCGGCCGTCGAGAAGGCTGGCGGCAGCGTCGAAGTGACCGCTCCGGCCAAGGCTTCGGCAGACGCCGAATAATCGGAATATCCCCATCCCGGCGCTCCGCCTGACAAGGGCGGAAATGCCGGGATGGTGAATTTCATGGGCGAGGGGTTCGACATTCCCGCCCCGGCTACCTATCTTGCGGGACGTGGCCGAGATTGAGCGGCCTCAAATCCAGGATCGATCGACAGACATGGCATCACGCGCCGATAATATCGCCAGCAATCTCAACCTCGGCAATTTCGCCCAGGCCACCGAATTGCGCCAACGCATCTGGTTCACCATCGGTGCACTGATCGTTTTCCGCTTCCTCAGCTTTGTGCCGCTTCCGGGGGTCAACCCCAAGGCGCTGGACGAGCTGGCTGCCCAGACGCAGGGCGGCATCATCGACATGTTCAACATGTTCACCGGCGGCGCGCTGTCGAACATGAGCCTCATCGCGCTTGGCGTCATGCCTTACATCACTGCGTCGATCGTGGTGCAGATGGCATCGGCACTGCATCCCACGCTCGCCGCGCTCAAGAAAGAGGGCGCGACCGGGCGGCAAAAGCTCAACCAGTATACCCGTTACGGCACCGTTTTCCTGTGCGCGATCCAGGGCTGGTTCCTGGCTACGGGACTTGAAAGCTTCGCCAGTTCGCAGGGTATCGCGGCGGTTGTGAACCCCGGCTACGGCTTCCGTGTCGGCGCGGTCATCAGCCTTGTCGGCGGCACCATGTTCCTGCTGTGGCTGGGTGAGCAAATCACCTCGCGCGGGATCGGCAACGGCGTTTCGCTCATCATCATGGCGGGCATCGTCGCCCAGTTCCCGACATACGCCACCAACCTGTTCGAAGGCGGCCGCACCGGCTCCATCGCGCCGGGCATCATCATCGGCTTCATCCTGATGGTCGTCGTGCTGATCCTTCTCATCAGCTTTGTCGAGCGTGCACAGCGGCGGCTGTTGATCCAGTATCCCAAGCGCGCGACCCAGCGCGGCATGATGCAGGCGGAAAATTCCTACCTCCCGCTCAAGCTGAACACCGCAGGCGTTATTCCCCCGATCTTCGCCAGCTCGCTGCTGCTTCTGCCGCTGACTATCTCGCAATTCGCGGGCAGTTCGGTGGACACCACCAGCGGCGTCGGTTCGACGATCGTGACGCTCAACCAATATCTGGCGCATGGTCAGCCGATCTACATCGCACTGTATTCCGTCCTGATCGTGTTCTTCTGCTTCTTCTACACCGCGGTCGTTTTCGACCCCGAGGACAATGCAGAGAACCTCAAGAAGAATGGCGGCTTCATTCCCGGCGTTCGCCCGGGCAAGCGGACCGCCGATTATCTGGAATACGTCCTCACCCGGATCACCGTGGTCGGCGCGATGTATCTCACCATCGTTTGCATCGTCCCCGAATACATGATCGCACAAACCGGCATCCCGTTGTTCCTTGGCGGAACCAGCCTTCTGATCGTCGTCAACGTGACGGTGGATACCATCAGCCAGGTGCAGTCGCATCTGCTTGCCCACCAGTATGGCGATCTAATCAAGAAGGCTAAGTTGAAAGGCCGCATGCGCTGACGCATGGAGTGCTGATCAGGCACACATAAGCGCGCGGACGCCCAATCGATTCGCGCGTCAAAAGGGGGTTGTTTTTCGTGAACATCATTCTTCTTGGCCCTCCCGGGGCAGGCAAAGGCACTCAGAGCGCCGGTCTGGTCGAGCGCCACGGCATGAAGCAGCTTTCCACCGGAGACATGCTCCGTGCGGCCGTGAAGGCGCAGACCCCTGTCGGGATCGAAGCCAAGGCGGTGATGGATCGCGGGGAACTGGTTTCCGACGACATCGTGTCCGCACTGATCGACGAAAACCTTGCCGGCATGGATGCGGCGCAAGGCGCGATCTTTGACGGATACCCGCGCACGGCGGCGCAGGCAGATCAACTCGATGCGCTGCTGGCGAAACATGGCCGCACGCTCGATCACGTGATCGAACTGGAAGTCGATGTGGACGCTCTGGTCGAGCGGATCACCGGTCGGTTCTCCTGCGGCAATTGCGGCGCGCTCTATCATGACACCGCCAATCCGCCCTCAAAGGAAGGCGTGTGCGACAATTGCGGCTCGACCGAGTTCAAGCGTCGCCCCGACGACAATGAGGAAACCGTACGCACCCGTATGGATGAATACCGCGCCAAGACCGCGCCGATTTTGCCGGGTTACGAAGCGCGCGGGATCGTCACGCGGGTCGACGGGATGGCCGGGATCGACGAAGTGGCCGCCGCTGTGGATGCAGTGCTCGCCGGATAACCGATCCGGGCTTTCCAGCTTCTGCCTTATCCCCTAGTCAGCAGGGGACGAGGAGGACGCGATCTTGCGTAAATCAACAATGTTTCTGGCCGGTGCGGCTATGGCTGCCACTGCTTCGCCTGCGTGGGCCGAAGTGGTGCAGGCTGACGAGGATCACTTCGTCACCCGCAACGAGGCGGTGGTGGAGGCAGATCCCAAGGCGACCTGGCTTGCCCTGATCAGCCCGGCGCGGTGGTGGTCGAGCGAGCATACCTGGTCAGCCGATGCCGCCAATCTGACACTCACCCCGCAAGCCGGCGGCTGTTTCTGCGAACGCATTCCCGAAGTTCAGGACAACGCACGCATCACGCTCGAAGGCAGTGTCGAGCATATGCGCGTGATCCAGGCCTATCCCGAAGTTGCCCTGCGGATGAGCGGAGCGCTTGGTCCCTTGCAAAGCGAGCCGGTGACAGGTGTCCTGACGATCGCGATCAGCAAGGTCGAAACGGAGCAGGGCGAGGGCACGCGCATCGTCTGGGAATACAATGTCGGCGGCAAGATGCGCTATCCGGTGCCGGTGATCTCGACTGCGGTTGACGGCGTGATGACACTGCAACTCACGCGTCTTTCCGAACTGCTGGGTCAGGTCGTTGCTCCCAAGGTGCCTTCGCAGGTTGTTGCTCCTGAGCCTGAGCCCGAGCCTGAGTCGGAAACTGAGACTGTGCCCGACGTGGAGGGGGAGGCCCCCATCACGATCGATCCCGAAGCGGTTATCGAGACGGAGGAGCCTCGCGGCCCCAGCGTTGACGAGGCGTTTGACGATCTGGCCAGCGAGCCGGGCAGTTAGGTATTGGGCGCGCCTGCCGCTTCCCGTTTTGACAGGCGGGGGCAAGGTGTATTACCCAGGTTGAAAGCGTGCCGCAGCGGCCCATATGGGCGGCTCGGACAAATCAGCGTGTGCAACGGTTGACGGATCACTCGAATCACCGTAAGCGCGCCGTTCATTCGACACGTTCGAGTCCAGTCCGGCAGGCACTGCCCGTATGCGGTGTGCCAACCGGACTTTTGCTGTTTAAGCATCGGTCTTGTTCGTGCCGGGTGTTTTTAGCGTCGAGATAGGGGTGGCCCCAAGGCCAAAGCCCCTGTGGAGCATGGAGAATTAAGTGGCTCGTATTGCCGGGGTAAACATCCCCACCAACAAGCGCGTTATCATCGCGCTCACCTACATTCACGGAATTGGCCGCACCACGGCTGTCCAGATCGCCGACAAGCTTGGCATCCCGCACACCGCGCGCGTTCAGGATCTCACCGATGAGGAAGTCCTGCGTATCCGCGAAACGATCGACGCGGACTACACCGTCGAAGGCGATCTTCGTCGCAACACCGCGATGAACATCAAGCGCTTGATGGACCTCCGCTCGTATCGCGGCCTGCGTCACCGTAACGGCCTGCCCGTTCGCGGCCAGCGCACGCACACCAACGCCCGTACCCGCAAGGGCAAGGCCAAGCCGATTGCAGGGAAGAAGAAGTAAGCACTGGTTTCGACCAGAGGCTTTTCCCTTTTTCCGCATTTATAAGGAACTGGAACAATGGCACGCGAACCCGGCAAAGTAAGGCGCCGCGACAGGAAGAACATCACCAGCGGCGTTGCGCACATCAACGCCAGCTTCAACAACACCATGATCACCATCACCGATGCTCAGGGCAATGCTATCAGCTGGTCCTCGGCAGGGATGATGGGCTTCAAGGGTAGCCGTAAGTCGACCCCGTATGCAGCGCAGGTTGCTGCCGACGACGCCGGCAAGAAGGCAGCCGAACACGGCGTCCGCACCCTCGAAGTCGAAGTGAAGGGCCCCGGTTCGGGCCGTGAAAGCGCGCTGCGCGGTCTTGCAGCGGTCGGCTTCAACATCACTTCGATCCGTGACGTGACGCCGATCCCGCACAACGGCGTGCGTCCGTCCAAGCGTCGCCGCGTCTGACCGATCAAGGGGCGGCGCCGGATGATCCGAGCGCCGCTTCCCGAACGGACTGGCATGACGCTGACGAGCGTCGCCGGCCCGCCCACAACACTGAACCGCTTACGTAAGCGAACTAGGGGAAATCCATGTCCGTCAATATGAAGAACTGGCAGGAACTCAAGAAACCCAACGCTCTTGAAATCAAGGATGGCGGCGACAAGCAGCGCAAGGCCACCTTCGTAGCCGAACCGCTTGAGCGCGGCTTTGGCCTGACGCTCGGCAATGCCCTGCGCCGCGTGCTTCTGAGCTCGCTTCAGGGCGCAGCGATCACCTCGATCAAGATCGAAAACGTCCTCCACGAATTCTCGTCGCTCGCCGGCGTGCGCGAAGACGTGACCGACATCGTGCTGAACGTGAAGCAGATCGCGCTCAAGATGGAAGGCGAAGGCCCCAAGCGCCTGCAGCTTTCCATGACCGGCCCGGCAACCGTCAAGGCTGGCGACATCGCCGTTACCGGCGACATCGAAGTGATGAACAAGGATCTCGTCCTGTGCCACCTCGATGAAGGCGCGACGCTGAACATGGAACTCACCGCCGACACCGGCAAGGGCTACTCGCCCGCAGTGCAGAACCGTCCGGTTGATGCGCCGATCGGCCTCATCCCGGTCGACTCGCTGTATTCGCCGGTGCGTCAGGTCAGCTACAAGGTCGAAAACGCCCGCGTTGGCCAGGAACTCGACTATGACAAGCTGTCGCTGACCGTCGAAACCGATGGCACCGTCACCCCTGAAGACGCCGTGGCCTATGCCGCGCGCATCCTGCAGGACCAACTGACGCTGTTCGTCCACTTCGAAGACGGCATCCCGCAGCCGCAGTCGGCCATGATCGGCCACGCTGCCACGCCGCAGGAAGACGACGCCAACCAGCTCAACCGTTACCTGCTCAAGAAGGTCGACGAGCTGGAGCTTTCGGTGCGTTCGGCCAACTGCCTCAAGAACGACAACATCATCTACATCGGCGATCTGGTCCAGAAGACCGAAGCCGAGATGCTGCGCACGCCGAACTTCGGTCGCAAGTCGCTCAACGAGATCAAGGAAGTTCTCAGCAGCATGGGCCTGCGCCTCGGCATGGACATCCCCGGATGGCCGCCTGAGAACATCGAGGAAATGGCCAAGAAGCTCGAACAAGAGCTGCTCGGCTGAACTGGTACCGGCGGCGCACCATAAGCGCCGCCAGCACTGGGGTACCTGAAACGGCCCCTTTTCGAACGGAGTAAAAGAATATGCGTCACGGAATTTCTCAGCGTAAGCTTGGTCGCAAGTCGGGTCACCGCACCGCCATGTTCCGCAACATGTCGGCCGCGCTGATCAAGCACGAGCAGATCATCACCACGGCCCCTAAGGCCAAGGAACTGCGCCCCTACATCGAAAAGCTGATCACGCTGGCAAAGCGCGGCGGCCTTTCGAACCGTCGTCTCGCCATGAGCCGTCTGGGCGACGAAACCCAGCTGAAGAAGCTGTTCGACGTTCTGGCTGAGCGTTACAGCGACCGCGACGGCGGCTACACCCGCGTGATCAAGGCCGGCCTGCGCGCAAGCGACGCCGCTCCGATGGCCGTGATCGAACTGGTTGACCGCGATGTCGACGCCAAGGGCCAGGATTCGGGCCCGGTGGAAACCAGCGAATACGAAGACGCGTAAGCGTTTTCGCCAAGCGAAATTCGAAGGGCCGGTGGAGCGATCCGCCGGCCCTTTTCTTTTGCGCTGCGCATGGCAAGAAGGCGGGATGAAGAAATCCCTCGTTGCGATAGCCGCCGCCAGCCTCGTCTTCGGCTGCGGCCCCACCTCCGCCCAGTCCGCGCAGGACCAGCTCGACGAACGCTACAACCGCGCGCTCGCAGCCGGGTACAAGGCGCTGTTCCTGTGCGGTGCGATTGCCAATGCGGAGCGCAACGGTGCGGTGCGAACGGAAGGAAGCGTGCACGAATGGGAGCTGACCGGGGTCTACTCAGCCATTGATCCCATCGTGCGCGATCTGGATTATCGAGTGCTGCGCGATGCGGATGGATACATCACCCATGTCGAGGTTGACTGGACTGACGATATGCCGCCCCGCTTTGCCGATGCGGAGCGCGGTGACGGATGCAGGCTTGCCCCCATCGGCCTCGCGCCGAGCATGCCGGAGACGGCAGTACTCGGATCAGAGCAATCATCCGATACCGATAAGGCGAACGAGCCCGCGAGCTTTAACTTCGTGATCGAGGGCGGCGGCAAGGCTCCGCCCTACAAACCCACTGCAATCGATCAGGTTCTCGCCGACGCGCATGAGGACAAGTATGGCGAGGGCACGCGCACTACCGCGGCGCTGGTGCGCATCAATCGGGAGGGCAACGGTCTTGTAGAGTCCGCTCGATATACTGCCGGTTTTGATAACGAGACTCCTCAGCGGACATGGTCAGTCGCCAAGAGCATCGCAGCAACGTTGGTCGGGGTTGCAGCCCATCGAGGTCTGCTCGACGTCAAAGACAGAACTGGTCGCGAGGAGTGGCAACGTGATGCCCGACGTGCGATTACCGTCGATCATCTCCTCCGGATGGCTTCGGGCAGGTATTCCGACACTCCCGGCAACCGCACCGACCCACTCTACGCGGGCGGCTCCACTGTCGAGGAGACGGCAACCGACTGGCCGCTGATCCACATGCCGGGGACACAGTTCCGCTACGCCAACAACGATACGCTGATGGCGGTCAAGGCGATCTCGGATCGGGACGCGGATTTCGACCCCGCGGCATTCTTCAAGGCGGTCGGGATGGATCACACCGTTGCCGAGACGGATTGGGCGGGGGACTACATCCTTTCCAGCCAGGTCTGGTCGACCGCGTCCGATCTTGCTGATCTTGGCCAACTCCATCTCAACGATGGTGTTCTTCCCTCGGGCGAACGCATTCTGCCCGAAGGTTGGGTCGAATATATCTCCACCCCCAGCGGCCCTCAGCCGGACGGGCCGTTCGGCTATGGTGCGGGCTGGTGGCTGATGAACAAGTCGGAGGGCATTCCGCCCGATACCTTCGCCGCTTTTGGCAATCGCGGGCAATATGTCGTCGTCGTGCCGAGCCGCAATGTCGTGATCGTGCGGCGCGGTGAGGATCCGGCGGGCAACCGCTTCGACATTGCCGCTTTCACCCGCGATGTGCTGGCTGCGCTTCCTGAATAGCGTTCAGGTAAAATGCGAGTAACCTGAATGTCCGCTGCAAGCCTCGGTCAGAATCACCTCAGAATCGTTCATCTAAAACGGCTTCACAGTGAACGGAAATTCTTCCGCCACTGAAAACCCGAGGATGAACCGAAATGACTGATCTGAAAAAGACCATCACCAAGGCCACGCTCGGGACTGTCGCGGCTGGCGCGATGGCCCTGGCGTCGGCAACCCCTGCCATGGCAGGAGATCGCAACCGCGACCGTGGCGGTATCGACGCCGGCGATGTGATCGCCGGAGCCGTTGTCATCGGTGGCATCGCCGCGTTGGCCGGAGCCTTCGATGGTGATCGCGACCGCCGCTATGACGATCGCCGCTACAATGATCGCCGTTATGATGATCGCCGCTATCGCGACCGGCACTACAATGATCGCCACTATGGCAATCGCTTCAACTATCGCGGTGGCCACCCTGATCGCGCGGTTCAGCGCTGCGTCAACGCGGTCGAGCGTGAAGCGCGCCGCAACGGCTTCCGCTACGCTCAGGTGACGAGCATCCGCGATGTCGACCGCGAACGGCGCGGCTGGGAAATCGAAGGCCGGATCGAAGTGGCCGACGGCTATCGCTGGGGTCGCGGAGTCGACCGGGGCCGCTTCAGCTGCGACATCCGGCGCGGTCGGATCGTCGACATCGACTTTGACAACATCCGGGGCCTGCGCTGATCGCGGTGGATAACCCGGCATCACAACCAAGGCGGTTCAGGCAAGCGTAAGCCTGGACCGCCTAACTTTGCGCCCATCATTGAGCGAATGGTGGGCGCTCTCGCACAATTGAGAAACAGGAGGGAGCATTCATGGCTCACCACACCCGCTTGGCCGGATATGCCGGTTTCGTTGCCGCGGCATCGCTCGCGTTCACTCCGGCACAGGCCATGGCCGCTGAAACCGCTGTCGGCGGCGCCTTCGGCTATTCAAATGCAATCCACGCGCAATTTGCAGACGGGCAGGGCGGCGCTTTCGGTGCCAGCACCTATGATGCCGATGCGCAGAACGCCGAATGGCGGCGCTGTGGCTGGCGCGGATGCTGGCGCGGGCACCGCCGTGGCATTCGCGGAGGCGATGTGCTGGCGGGCGTGCTGGTGCTTGGCGGGATCGCGGCGATTGCCAGCGCGGCGAACAACAACAACCGCCGCCGTGATCGCGAAGTTGTCGTGGTGGAGCGTGAGCGGGTTCGGAATGATCGCGACTATGATTACCGCCCCGAAAACCGTCGCACCAATCGCAGCACCACCGGCGGTTCGGGGATCGACAATGCGGTCTCGCAATGCCTCAACGAAATAGAGCGTGATGTGCGGGTCGACAGTGTCGATGGCGCAAGCCGCATCGCGCAGGGCTGGGTTGTCACCGGCACGCTGTTCAACGGATCGGGCTTCACCTGCCAGATCGACAACAGCGGGCGCATTTCCGATATCGATTACGGCGGCTTTTCAGGCTCCGCTGCTGACGGCCAATGGTCTGATCAAAGCTATGCCGACGCACGTGGCGCGCTGGGCGGACAGCCCTATGCCGCAAATGACCGGCAGCCGCTTGTCCCGCTGACTTCGGACAATATGCCGGCCTATCCCGGCGGCCCGGTGCCGGGCGAAACCTATCAGGACTGATTCGTGGAGGAGGAGGGAGGAGTGCTCTCGGTAGCGCTCCCCTCTTTCCCGTCTCCATAGCTGGGCAATCCCAGCTCGAACCGGATCGCCGCTGCACGCAGCGCGAAACCGCAAGCAAACGCCATGCTCCACACCGCCCAGTCGGGCAGGCCTAGCATGGGAGCGACTTGCATTCCGGCGACCGTAATCGTCGCAGTGAGAGCGGCGGCGGTGACATAGAGTTCGGGCTGCATGATGATCGAAGGCCGCCCGGCCACGACATCGCGGATCACCCCGCCGACACAGCCGGTGATCACGCCCATCAGCGCAGCGGGCACGGGCGGGATGCCATAGGCGATGGCTTTCGCGCTGCCGAGCACGGCATAGGCGGCGAGCCCGATCCCGTCGGCATAATCGAGCAGCTTGCCCTCCCAGATGCGGACCGGGGTGAACCACGCGATCAGCGCCGTTCCAAGGCACACCGCCGCAACCCAGGGATCGGTGATCCAGAACACCGGCGCATCGATCAGCAGATCGCGCACTGTGCCCCCGCCAACGCCCGTCACCAGCGCGAAGAAGCCCATCGTGACGAAGGTCTGCCGTTCCTTGGCCGCGACCAGTGCGCCTGACAGCGCGAAAACGGCAATCCCGACGATGTCGAGCAAGTCCAGGATCGGGGTAAGGACAGTTTCGTTCATGCCGCGGGAGCCGTTACCCTGGCTTTGCGGCGGCGGAACATCAGCACGCAGCCGAACAAGGTACCCGCCAGTGAAAGGGCCGCGAACAGGATGAGGATCGGATGGCTGGTATCCTCACGTTCCGACAGATCCATGATGTGCAGCCCCCACATGAAGTCGAACCACCGCCACCAGCTGGTGCGAACTGCCTCGATCTCTCCGGTGTCGCGGCCGATATAGACATGCGCGCCGTCCTCCAGCGCGATCTGCCAGACGGGCATCGGGCGACGGAAATCGAACGGCACTTCGTCGGCGTCGAAGAAGGTGACGCTGCGCACCTTGTCTCCGCCCGCGATCCGTTCCGCCGCGATGGCCCGCGCCTCTGGTGCATCGAGGGCCGGGATAGGCGCCCCGCTGTCCACATCGACCCGGCTCGTCACGCCATCAAGCGTTGTCAGGATCGCCACCGCGCGGCCATCCTGCATCCGCATCGTGATCTCTGCCAGCTGTGCGTCAGGCGTCGCCAGATCGCTGCCGGCGATGATCAGCGCCTGCTGCTCGACCGGCAGGCGCAGGTGATTGCCGCGCACCTCGTCAATCGGCTTGACGACCATGAACAGGCCGGTCGCGGTCCACATCGCGATCGGAACGCCTACCAGCCAGCCCAGCCAGATATGCCATTTGGCGAGACGCTGCATGATGGGTTTGTTTGCCATGGCGCCCGCCATGACGAATGCCGGTCAGCCGTGCAAGATTTTACCGATTTCTCCGGCGGCGTGGATGCAGTCGAGGTCGCTCATGCGCGGCCCCATGACCTGCATTCCGCAGGGAAGCTGTGACCCTTCGTAATGGCCGCTGCCGATGGGCAGGACCGTGGCCGGAAGGTTGGGGAAGGTGGCAAGCCCCGCCCAGGCAAGCCCGGCTGCACCCGGAATGTCCTGCCCGTTGACGCGGATCGTGCTGTCGAACACGCGCTTCTCGTTGTGCGGCACCGCCAGCACCGGGGCGGGCGGGGCAAGCACGAAGTCGTAGGTTTCGAACAGGCGCGCCCATTCGAATTCATTGGCGGCCTGCGCGTCGAGCAGGTCGAACCAGTCGGTCGCACTGGCGCGCTTGCCATTGGGCGCGGGCGCACCGCGCGCCATCGCGGTGTTGAGCATCCGCATGTAATGGCCCTGTTGCGCGGCGAGATCGGGGATCAGATCGCTGGCACGGTCAACCGAGATACCCGCCGCGATCAGCGCCGCGATCGCCGCTTCGGTCGGTTCGGATACGCTCGCATCGACGGGGCAGCCGGGATATTCGGTGATAGCCAGCAGGCGGCATTGCTTCAGCGGCTTGCCCCTGCGTGAAAGCGCGTATTGCGCGCCCACCTGAGTCAGGATCGCGAGATCGTCGGCGTTGCGGGCCAGCGGCCCGGCGATGGAAAGCGCGCCGTCATGCGCGGCGACAAAGCCGGGGCGACGCGCCATCATCGGGTGATCATGGCCCTGCTTCGATACCAGCCCCCATGTCGTCTTGTGGCCCCAGACCCCGCAGAAATGCGCCGGAACCCGCACTGAGCCGCCGATGTCGGTGCCATATTCCCCCGCCACCATGCCGCTGGCGACCGCCGCCGCGCTGCCGCCCGACGATCCGCCCGGAGAACGCGATGTATCATGCGGATTGTTGGTGCGGCCATAGACCGGGTTGACGCTCTGCCAATCGGTGAGGTCGACAGGGACATTGGTCTTTCCGATGATCACCACGCCTGCCGCTTTCAACCGCCGGACAAGCTCGCTGTCGCGCGGCGCGATGTAATCGGTCAGCCGTTCATGACCCCAGCAGCTTTGCAGCCCTTCGACATCGAAGCTTTCCTTGACCGTCATCGGCACGCCGAACAACGGCTGGTCACCCACCGGGCCGCGCGCATCCATGGCCATGGCCGTTGCTGCCGCGCGTTCGAAATCGGGCACGGCAAGCGCGTCGATCTCGGCATCGTAATGCTCGATCCGGGTAATCGCGGCATCGACCGCTTCGGCGACACTCATCGCGCCGCTGCGGATCGCCGCCGCGGTTTCGAGCATCCCCGGTTTGTCGGTCAGTTTCGGATAGGCCATATTGTGAATTCTCCCCTCGGCCTTGGGGTCTAGGCAAAGCCGGGGGAGGGATCAATTCACATATGGATCGGCTTGCCCTGCACCGCCATTGCCGCTTCCTTGAAGGCTTCGGCGTGGGTGGGGTGCGCGTGGCAGGTGTAGGCGATGTCTTCGGACGTCGCGCCGAATTCCATCGCCTGCGCGGCCTGTGCGATCATCGTGCCGGCAAGGCTGTTGATCATCCACACGCCCACGACGCGATCGGTTTCGGCATCGGCGATCACCTTGACGAAGCCGTCGGTGTCGCGGTTTGCCTTGGCGCGGCTGTTGGCCATCATCGGGAACTTACCGACTTTCACGCTGCCGCGTTCCTTGGCCTCTTCTTCGGTCAGGCCGACGCCTGCGATTTCGGGGGCGGTGTAGACGACGCTGGGGATCACATCGTGGTTCACTATGCCGGTCAGCCCTGAGATGTTTTCGGCAACCGCAATGCCTTCATCCTCGGCTTTGTGCGCCAGCATCGGGCCGGGCACCACGTCGCCGATGGCCCAGATGCCGTCGATCTTGGTGCGGAAATCGTGGTCGATCTCGATCTGGCCGCGGTTGTTGACCTGCAGGCCCGCCTTGTCGAGCGCCAGCCCTTCGGTGTTCGGGCGGCGGCCGATGGCGACCAGCACGTGGCTTGCTTCGATCACCTGTTCATCGCCGCCGGCAGATTTTT
This sequence comes from Erythrobacter sp. Dej080120_24, assembly GCF_036322605.1. Taxonomy (GTDB): domain Bacteria; phylum Pseudomonadota; class Alphaproteobacteria; order Sphingomonadales; family Sphingomonadaceae; genus Erythrobacter; species Erythrobacter aurantius. The sequence goes on along the minus strand of NZ_AP027262.1, from coordinate 2,554,391 downwards.
CGACCGTGAGCTTCACGCCCTTCTTGTCGGCCTTGGCACCGGTGACCTTGTGGCCGAGCATCATTTCCATGCCCTGCTTCTTGAAGATCTTGTGCGCTTCCTTGCGCACTTCGCCGTCCATGCCGGGGAGCAGCTGGTCGAGGAATTCGACCACGGTGACTTTCGCGCCCAGACGGCGCCACACGCTACCCAGTTCGAGGCCGATCACACCGCCGCCGATCACGACGAGGTGCTCGGGCACTTCTTCCAGCTCAAGCGCGCCGGTCGAATCGACGATCCGCTTTGCCGCATTGTCGACTTCGACGCCGGGCAGGGGGGTGACGCTCGATCCGGTGGCGATGACGATGTCTTTTGCAGTGACGGTCTGATCGCCCACCTTCACGCTGTGCGCGTCTTCGAACGCGGCGTGGCCTTTCAGCCAGGTGACCTTGTTCTTCTTGAACAGGAATTCGATCCCGCCCGTCAGCTCGCCCACGGCCTTGGTCTTTTCGGCCATCATCTTACCGAGGTCGAGCGTCGGCTTGGCGGTGATGCCCCAAGTGGCGAAGTGACCGCCTTCGGCTTCCTCGAACAGTTCCGAACCATGCAGCAGCGCCTTGGACGGGATGCAGCCGACGTTGAGGCAAGTTCCGCCCAGCGTTTCGCGGCTTTCGACGCAGGCGGTCTTCAGACCCAGCTGCGCGGCGCGGATCGCGGCGACATAGCCGCCCGGGCCAGCGCCGATGACAAGGCAATCGTAGTCGTAGGAGTGTTCGGCCATGGTTCGAATGATCCCGTTTTCTATGGCGTGTGTTTTCGTCCGGTGCCCATGTAGGCAATGAAGGCCGCAAGTGCCATTGCTACTTTCGGCCAAACTGTTGTCATTTCTTGCGCCGCAAGTGCCAGTAAATGCCCACTGTCACATATTTTTCGAGCGCGGGTATGATCGAAGGTATCAGCATCGCCTTCAGCGCCAATGCCTTGAGCGGGTGGCTTGCGACATTGCGGCGGGCGGAGACGATCTCCACCGGCAATCCTTTGAGCGCGGCGCGGAAATCGGCTGGCGTCGCCCCGCTAAAGCCCAGTTCCTGGATCGTCTCGGGCGAATTGCCGTCATCGTCCACCAGCCTGTCCAGGAAGGCGCGGTTGCCGCGCGGCAGATGCGCCCATGGGATGCGGGTTTCCATCAGTCGGTGATGGCCGAAAGGGGAATACCACAAGGGTGCGAAACCGATGAAGAGTTCCCCGCCCGGCTTGCACGCGTCGACGACCTTGGCGAGCGTTTCGGACAAGTCCATCACGTGCTCCATCACGTCAACGGAGGTAACGATATCGGCGGGTTCGACATCCATCTCGCGGATGTCCTGACAGGCAAACCGCACGCGCCCGTCCCATTGGCTGGCGACTTTCCAGTTGGCAAAATCGACATAGGACTGGTTGAGCTCGATCCCCAGTGCGCTGTCCGCGCCGGCTTCCATCATCCGCTGCACCATGCCGCCACGTCCGCAACCGAAATCGATCACGCGCTTGCCCGCTACATCGGGCATCCCGCCAAAGCGCGCCCAGAATTCGGGGAAGCGATCGCGCAGGAAATCAGCGTAGCGGCGCTCGTCGAACTTCATCTTGTCGAAGAATGCGCGGGCTTGTCCTTCCTGCGGATTGAGATGGGCTTCATAGATGCCCTGCCACGGCAGACCCTTCCTGACAGTTTCTGGCGCGGGTTCGGGATATTTCGCCTTTACCCGTTGCTGATCCTCCGGGGGAAGCGAGCGGAGCCAATCGAAGAAGACGTGCCAGTAATCCTCGCCATGCCCCATGCGCCAACCGATGGAGCCACGCGGAATGTCTGGCGCATAGACCCACGGAGGGGGCAGCAATCCCTCTTCGTCGCGGTGGCTATCGGCGTAGGCTACCGGGTCGTATCGCGGCACGCCAAACGTGTCATAGAACATACCGCCACACGCCTCAGGCGGGGAGTGAGCGGCCTTGTATTCGTCCTGCTGCGCGTCGCCGAGATTGGTGAACCAGTTCCGCCACTCCTCCAGATAGTCGCTCATTGCGACCATCCAGAATTTGTCGGCGAACTTTTCAGGCTCGACTTCCCACGGCGGGCGCATCGGTTTGACCTTACAGGTCGATCAGCATCCGGGTCGGATCTTCGATCGCTTCCTTGATGATCTTGAGCGCGGTCACGGCCTCGCGCCCGTCGATCAGGCGGTGGTCGTAGGACAGGGCGATGTACATCATCGGGCGGATCACGATCTGGCCATCGACCACGACCGGGCGGTCTTCGATCCGGTGCAGGCCCAGCACCGCAGACTGCGGCGGGTTGATGATCGGAGTCGACATCAGCGATCCGAACACGCCGCCGTTCGAGATGGTGAAAGTGCCGCCCTGCATGTCGGCCATGGTCAGCGTGCCTTCCTTGGCGCGCTTGCCGAAATCGGCGATGTCTTTCTCGATCCGGGCAAAGCCTTTGTCCTGGCAATCGCGGATCACCGGAACGACAAGGCCGTTGGGCGCGCTGACGGCCACCGAAATATCGACGTAGTCGTGGTACACGATCTCGTCGCCGTCGATGTAAGCGTTGACGGCGGGCACGTCCTTCAGCGCGAGGCAGGCCGCCTTGGCGAAGAAACCCATGAAGCCGAGCCGGATGTCATGCTTCTTGGCGAACAGGTCCTTGTACTTGTTGCGCGCCTCGATCACCGCCGACATGTCGACATCGTTGAAAGTGGTGAGCAGCGCGGCGTTTTCCTGCGCGCCCTTCAGCCGCTTGGCGATGGTCTGGCGCATCCGCGTCATCTTTACCCGCTCTTCGCGGCGCTCGCCCGTGGTCGCAGCCGAAGCTGCCGGTGCGGTGGCTGCGGGTGCAGGGGTGGGCGCGGGCGTGCTCTTGGCCTTGGCTGCGGCCAGCACGTCTTCCTTGGTCAGGCGACCGTCCTTGCCGGTGCCCTTGATGGTGGAGGGGTCAACCCCGTGTTCCAGCACCGCGCGGCGCACCGCAGGCGACATGGTGACGGCGGCATCGCCAACGGCTTCCTTGGCGGCAGCAGGTGCCGGGGCAGGAGCAGGCGTGTCCGACTTCGAAGCGGCAGGCGCGCTCGCGCCTTCCTCGATCACCGCGATCACCGCGCCGACTTCCACCGTGTCACCCACGGCAAAGCGGTGTTCGGACAGGATCCCGGCGACCGGCGAGGGCACATCGACGGCGACCTTGTCGGTTTCGAGGCTGCAGATCGGTTCGTCGACGGCGACCGGGTCGCCCGGCTGCTTCAGCCATTCGCCGATCGAGCCTTCGGTGACCGATTCACCCAGTGCCGGGACAGTGATTTCAGTGGCCATTTTCGTATTTCCTCAGCTTTGCTGAATTCGTTTACTTGGTGAGACCGAGCGCGTCGGCGACGAGTTTCGCCTGCTGCTCCGCATGACGTTTGGCGAGGCCGGTGGCGGGCGATGCGGCGGCATCGCGTCCGGCATAGATCGGGCGTTTGCCGTCATGCCCCGCAGCGGTCAGCGCGTCCTCGATCTGGTTCTGGACGAAGAACCACGATCCGTTGTTCTTCGGTTCTTCCTGACACCAGACAACCGTTTCAAGATTGGTCATCCGCGAAAGCCGCAAGGCCAGCGGATCGCCGGGGAAGGGATAGAGCTGTTCGATCCGCACGATCGACACGTCTTTCAGCCCTTCTTCCTCACGCTTTTCGTGCAAGTCGTAATAGACCTTGCCCGAACACAGCACGAGCCGCTTGACCTTGTCGTCCGCGACTTCGGTGATGTCCGAAAGGATGCGCTTGAACTGGCTGTCGCCGAGGAATTCCTCGCGCGTGCTTTTCGCCAGCGGGTGACGCAGCAGCGACTTCGGCGTCATGATCACCAACGGCTTGCGGAAATTGCGAAGCATCTGGCGGCGCAGCACGTGGAAGTAATTCGCCGGAGTGGTGATGTTGCAGACCTGGATATTGTCGTTCGCGCACAGTTGCAGGAACCGTTCGAGCCGGGCCGAGGAGTGTTCCGGGCCCTGGCCTTCATATCCGTGCGGCAGCAGCATCACGAGCCCGTTTGCGCGCAGCCACTTGGCCTCGGCTGCCGCAATATACTGATCGATCATGATCTGCGCGCCATTGGCGAAGTCGCCAAATTGCGCTTCCCACAGCACCAGCGATTTCGGGTCCGCCATTGCAAACCCGTATTCAAAGCCGAGCACGCCGTATTCGGACAGGGTGCTGTCATAGACCTCGAACTTGCCGTGCGGCAGGGTGGTGAGGGGAATGTACTTCTCCTCGGTCTTCTGATCGACCCACACGGCATGGCGCTGCGAGAAGGTGCCGCGCCCGCTGTCTTGTCCCGACAGACGCACGCCGTAGCCTTCCATCACGAGGCTGCCGAACGCCAGCGCCTCTGCCGTCGCCCAGTCGAAGCCTTCGCCGGTTTCGAACATATCGGCCTTGGCCTTGAGCACGCGGCCCAGCGTCTTGTGGATGTCGACACTGTCGGGAACCGTCGTCAGCACCGTACCGATGCGGTCGAACATCTTGGGTTCGATCGCGGTTTCGATATTGCGGCGCGCGGTTTCATCGTCAGCCGGCTTGTTGAAGCCCGACCACCGCCCGCCGAACCAGTCGGCCTGATTGGCAGAATAGCTCTTGGCCGCTTCGAATTCCTCTTCGAGCATGGCGACGAATTCCGCCGTGACCTGATCACGGTGGCCTTCCTCGATCACGCCTTCGGCAATCAGGCGCTGTTCGTAGACGCGGCTCACCTTGGGGTGCTTGCCGATCATCTCGTACATCAGCGGCTGGGTGAACTTGGGTTCGTCGCCTTCGTTGTGGCCAAAGCGGCGATAGCACCACATGTCGATCACCACGTCGCGGTGGAAGGTCTGGCGGTATTCGACCGCCAGCTTGCACGCGAAAGTCACCGCTTCGGGATCGTCGCCGTTGACGTGCAGGATCGGCGCCATCACGCCCTTCGCCACGTCGGACGGGTAAGGCGACCCGCGCGAGAATTTGGGCGAGGTGGTAAAGCCGATCTGGTTGTTGATGATGAAGTGGATGCACCCGCCCGTGTCATAGCCGGGCACGCCCGACAGCGAGAGGCTTTCCCACACCACGCCTTGCCCTGCGAATGCGGCATCGCCGTGGATCAGGACAGGCAGAACCTGCTTCTTGTTGTCGAGATCGTCGCGGATCGCCTGTTGCGCGCGCGCCTTGCCCAGCACCACCGGGTTGACCGTTTCGAGGTGCGACGGGTTGGGGGTGAGCGACATGTGCACGCTGATCCCGTCGAATTCGCGATCGGTCGAGGTGCCGAGGTGATATTTCACGTCGCCCGAACCGCCCACGTCCTCCGGGTTGGCGGTGCCACCCGAAAATTCGTGGAAGATCACCTTGTAGGGTTTGGCCATCACGTTCGCGAGAACGTTCAGACGGCCACGGTGCGCCATGCCATAGATGATTTCGCGCACGCCCGCGCTGCCGCCATGCTTGATCACGGCCTCCAGCGCCGGGATCATCGATTCCCCGCCATCGAGGCCGAAACGCTTGGTGCCGACATATTTGCGGCCCAAGAATTCCTCGTACTGCTCCCCGCGCAGTACCGCGGCGAGGATCGCCTTCTTGCCTTCGTCGGTGAAGTGGATCGTATCGCCGGGGCTTTCGAACTTGTCCTGCAGGAAACGGCGTTCCTCGGTGTCGGCGATGTGCATGTATTCCAGGCCGACCTTGCCGCAATACACTTCGCGCAGGCGATTATAGAGTGCGCCCACCGTGGTCCATTCCATGCCCAGCACGCCGCCGACATAGACTTCCTCGTTCTCCTTCCCGGCAAGGCCGTGGAAGGCGAGCGAGAGGTCTTGCGGTTCGCTGCGCTTGGTCGACAGGCCCAGCGGATCGAGATCGGCGGCCAGATGCCCGCGCACACGGTAAAGCCGCACCAGCGTCATCGCCGCAATCGACAGGCTGGCCGCGTTCTCGATCGCCTTGGGATCGGTCGGCTTGCCCGCGGCCTTCGCCGCCTTGGCAACCGCTTCCTTGGCATCGAGCAGCATCTGAGTGGGGTCCATTGCCCCGGTCAGATCGGCTCCGGCCTCGGATACGGTATCAAGCCATGCGGGATTGCCCCAGGACGGGCCGGGTTGCGGCCCTTCCTGGTCGGTCATCTGCGGAATGAAATCGTGCTGTTCTTTACCCATGTGGGTTCTCCTGGGGAGGGAGGGGTTACGCCATTTCCTTCAGCAGATCGGCGAGCGTGGTGCCGAGTTCCGAAGGCGAGGGCGAAACGCGGATGCCGGCGGCTTCCATCGCTGCGATCTTGTCTTCTGCGCCGCCCTGTCCGCCGCTGACGATCGCGCCAGCGTGGCCCATGCGGCGGCCCGGAGGCGCGGTGCGACCGGCGATGAAGCCGACCATCGGCTTCTTGCGGCCCTTGGCGGCTTCCTGCTTGATAAATTCGGCGGCTTCTTCTTCGGCGCTGCCGCCGATTTCGCCGATCATGATGATGCTCTCGGTTTCCGGATCGTCGAGGAACAGGTCGAGCACGTCGATGAAGTTAGTGCCGTTCACAGGGTCGCCGCCAATGCCGACAGCGGTGGTCTGGCCGAGGCCAACCATCGTCGTCTGGTGCACGGCTTCATAGGTGAGCGTGCCCGAACGCGAGACGACGCCGACGCTGCCCTTCTTGAAGATCGAACCCGGCATGATGCCGATCTTGCATTCGTTCGGGGTCAGCACGCCGGGGCAGTTCGGGCCGATCAGGCGCGATTTCGAGCCCTTCAGCGCCGCCTTGGCGCGAACCATGTCGAGCACCGGAATGCCCTCGGTGATGCAGATGATCAGTTCCATCTCGGCATCAATAGCCTCGCAAATGGCATCAGCAGCAAAGGGCGGGGGTACGTAGATGCACGAAGCGGTCGCGCCGGTCGCAGCCTTGGCTTCGCGCACGGTGTCATATTGCGGCAGGCCGATATGCTCGGTGCCGCCTTTGCCCGGCGTCACACCCGCAACCATCTGCGTCCCGTAATCGAGCGCCTGCTGCGTGTGGAAAGTGCCGGTATTGCCGGTCATCCCCTGGGTGATGACCTTGGTGTCTTTGTTGATAAGGATGGACATTCAGTTTGTCTCCGCTTTCGTCCCTACGACTAGGCGCAGGCTTGGTTTTTCCATTGTTCCAGCTGGTGCAATTTGAACGATGTGCCCTTGCGCCCGAAAGGTGATCTTTCCTTCGTCATCCGGGGCAGGCAGCCTACCGCCAAACGCGTCGGTGAACTGTTTCATGACGTCGAAGGATTCAATGCGAGCATTGACCATGCAAACCCCGTTGCCTTCCAAGGCGCTGAGGATGATGATCGGGCTGCGTTCCGCATGACCGAAGATGATTGGCCCGCCTTCGATGGGGTTGCCGTCGCCGTCTGACATGGTGGCACGAGCCCAGCCAAGCGACGTCAGCGAAGCGACATCAATCGCTCCGCTGTCGGTCGCGGCGAAGCAATCATTATAGCTCTCGAAGATTTGGGGCAGGGGCGCTTCACGCAGTTGCGCCGCGGCCGGAGCCGCGGCGAGAACCGCAATCGCAAGCGCCGCAGAGGCTTGCTTAAGCAAGGCTGCTGTCCAGACCCTTGCACGCCTCAAGCAGTTCCTCGACCGCGTCGGTCGAGACCTTGAGGTTAGCCTTTTCTTCGTCGCTCAGTTCGATTTCGACCACATCTTCGCAGCCGTTCGCGCCGATCACCGTGGGGACGCCGACATACAGCCCGTCGAGGCCGTACTTGCCTGCAACGTAGCTGGCGCAGGGCAGGATGCGCTTCTGGTCGCCCAGATAGGCTTCGGCCATCGCAATCGCACTGGTGGCGGGCGCGTAATAGGCCGACCCGGTGCCGAGCAGCTGGACGATCTCGCCGCCGCCGCTGCGGGTGCGCTTGACGATTTCGTCGATACGTTCGGGTGCGACGCCCTTGATCTTGGCATAGTCGTTCACCGGGATGCCGTTGATCGTGGTGTAGCTGGTGACGGGAACCATGGTGTCGCCGTGGCCGCCGAGGACGAATGCGTTCACGTCCTTGACCGAGCAGCCGAATTCCCATGCGAGGAAGGTCGCAAAGCGCGCGCTGTCGAGCACGCCCGCCATGCCGACCACCTTGTTGTGCGGCAGACCGGAAAATTCGCGCAGCGCCCACACCATCGCGTCCAGCGGGTTGGTGATGCAGATCACGAATGCGTCGGGGCAGTTGTTCTTGATGCCTTCGCCGACGGCTTTCATCACCTTGAGGTTGATGCCGAGCAGGTCGTCGCGGCTCATGCCAGGCTTGCGCGGAACGCCGGCGGTGACGATCACCACGTCTGCGCCCGCGATATCGGCGTAATCATTGGTGCCTTTGATGTTGGCGTCGAACCCTTCGATCGGACCGCACTGGCTGAGGTCCAGCGCCTTGCCCTGAGGCATGCCTTCGGCGATGTCGAACAGGACGATGTCGCCCATTTCTTTCTTCGCGGCGAGGTGGGCGAGCGTGCCGCCGATCATGCCGGCGCCGATGAGGGCAATTTTCTTGCGGGCCATAGGTGTTATCCCTCCCAGGGAAATACGGGACGAAAACAGACCATAGGGGCGTTTCCCCGGCATTCGTCCCACTGGCCGGGCACCCGCATCTGGCGGCGGGGTAGGCGGGTGAAAGGGGGATTGCAACCATCAAAAGGTCGCATTTCTCAACTATTTTTGCAAATAGTTTGCAAGAGCAATAAGCCTCAGGAGTTATACCTGTCCTGCGGCGGCTCTAGCGTCCATGCCATTGCTGTTGTGAGAGAGGGACAGGCGCGATGCCTGCGAATGTCAGCCAAGCGCCTTGCGGCCTTCCTGTTCGCGTTCTTGCGCCAGCAGCATTGCGGCAAGGTAGTCGGGCACGGCGCGGCTGAAGTAATACCCCTGGCCAAGGTTGCACCCGGCATCCTTCACCGCTTGCACCTGCTCGATCGTTTCCAGCCCTTCGGCGACGATATCCATGCCCAGCGTGTTGCCCATTTCGGCCACGGCACGGATGATCGCGTCGCTCTTGCGCCCGACCTGCGTGCCGGAGACGAAGCTGCGATCGACCTTGATCTTCGAGAAGGGGAACTTGTTGATGTAGCCGAGCGAGGAATAGCCCGTGCCGAAATCGTCGAGGGCAAAGCGGACGCCGATCTCCGACAGTTCCTCGATAAACGACGCTGTGGCGTGGTTGTCCTCGATGAACAGGCTTTCGGTCACTTCCAGCTCCAACCGGCGCGGATCGAGCCCTGCTTCGCGCAATGCATTCTTGATACCCAGCGCCGCGCCCGGAGCGCGGATCTGCAGCGGCGAGAGGTTGACCGCCACGGTCACTTCTTCGGGCCAGCTTGCCGCAACGCGTGCGGCCTGCGCGGTGATCCAGTTGCCCAGCGTCACGATCACGCCGGTTTCCTCTGCCACCGGAATGAATTCGTCGGGGCGCAATTCGCCTTTTTCCGGGTGGAACCAGCGTACCAGCGCCTCGAAGGTCTTGATCCGCCCGGTCTCCAGATCGACGATCGGCTGGAAGAAGATCGACAGTTCGTCGCGTTGCAGGGCAGAGCGCAATTCGTCCTCGATCTCGCGGCGGCGCACCAGATCGCGGCTCATCGCACTGTCGTAGAAGCAGGTTTGCGAACGCCCGCCGACCTTGGCGTGATACAGCGCAAGGTCCGCGCTCTGCATCAGCGTGTCGGCATCGCGTCCATGTTCGGGCAGCATCGCCACACCCAGCGAAGCGCGCACTTCCAGCCGCTCGCCGTCGATACGGAACGGGCGCATGATTTCAGCGTGAACTTCGCTCGCAAGCCGCTCTGCGTCCTTGCGCCCTGTGATGGGGCAGAAAACGATGAATTCATCGCCGCCGAAACGGGCGACCGTCGCGCCTTCGGGTGAAACGCTGCGCAGCCGTTTTGCCACTTCGTTCAGCACCCTGTCGCCAACCGGGTGGCCGAGCAGGTCGTTGACTTCCTTGAAACGGTCGAGGTCGATCCAGAAGAGCGCGAGGCAGGTGTCGTCTTCGACCGCCATCATGGTTTCGACCATCGCGTGATTGAGACCGGCGCGGTTGGCAAGGCCCGTCACGACATCGGTTCGGGCAAGAATCTGCATCTTGTCAGCCAGTTTCTTGCTGGTTTCCGCAGCCGCGATCGAATCGCGCAGAACCTTGAAGATGTTGGTCGCGATGGAAATCATCGCCGGGATCAGCAGCAGGATAGTGAAGCCCAGCGCGATGAAACCGATGCTGCCGACCCAGAAACAGGCAAGCGCGATCGGCACGCAGGACAGGGCAAGTTGCCCGATGGCGATTGTCAGGCGTCCGGCGTTGCGCGCCGAAACGCCGATGCCATAGCCTAGAGCATTGGCAACCATCAGCACCACGACTTCGGCGTTGGTGCCCACCAGAATGGTGAAGGCCGCGGTGCAGCCCAGCGCCAGCGCATAGCTGAAAGCGCCGACTTCATAGACCATTTCGAGCGTGGCGGTGCTGTTGCCTTCGCTATCGGGGGAAAGGCCGAGCGCCGCGACGACACGCGCCACCGCGATCATGCCAAGAATGACCGCCGCAACCCATAGCTCCGGCAGGCCGGCGATCCAGGCAGAAACGCCGGCGGCCGAAACTGTCGCCAAAGCCCCGATCGCGAGGCTGGAAGGTTGGGCATAGAGAGTGGTGACGAGCATGCGACGAACACGCTCGGACAGCTGGTCCGAGCGTTCGCGCGATGGCTGTTCACGCCCTTGCTCCAGCCCCGGCCTTGCGGGATGGAGGAGCGCATTCAGGAAACGGGTCACTCCCATACAATGACCCGGTTAGATCAAAGTGGTCAAATACAGGTTAACGCGCAATCTGGGGTGCGGCTGTCTGACCCGCACAGGCCGTGCGACGGTTATGGTTTACGGCTGCGCGCGATCGACCGGGAGGTTTGGCGAAAGCATTTCCGCCTGCCGTGCCAGCCTGCGATCCAGTGTGCGGGTGATTCCCAGCCACCACTGATATCCTTGGCGATCCCCGGCAAAGAATGCCTCTTCGGCCTTTGCCCGGGCCTCGCGTGCGGCGCCTAGGCCGTGCTGGGCAAAATGCCGCAGGGCGGCGCGCAGGATCTGGTCGTTCGCCGCCTGGCTGGCCGATCCATCCCCATTGTCATTGGCCACGCGTTCCATTGCGCGGGCCACCATCGCCCGGGCAATCGGGGCGCAAGCCGGAGAACGCCCGGGAACTTTAGCAGCGGCGAAATGGATGGGCATGGGCCTTGCGTATCCGTTCATGGCGTTGCCCCGATGTCGTCATGTCAGACCACAAAGGCGGGCAGTGCGCGGGTGTTCAAGCAATAAGCGGTGCAATAGGGGCGGGCCCGCTAAGGCTTGGTGTCACTTCACGGTTGAGAGCGCGTTAACCGTGAATATGTCGCGGCGATCTAGCGGGGCTGAGCCATTGCACCTTCGTTGGCGCGTTCGGTTGCAAGCCGTCGTTCTTCATTGGCGAGCGCGGCGCGCGCCGCGTCGGTTTTCCACTGGCCTGCCCGCGAGTAATCCTGCCGCACCTGGCCGACGGCGGAATAGGCGGGATCAGCCAGAACCGGCTCGGGCGCGGGTGCCGCTTGGCGCGATGGTGCGGACGAAGACACCGGCGTGGGCAAAGGACCGGCTGTCACTTCGGTAGAATACTGCAGCCTTGGCGCGTCTCCCGCAGGCGGCGGGGTCACGCGTCCGCTCACGCCCGGTTCGAACCCGGCATAGCGTGTGGTGAACGCGCCTTTCTCTCCTGCCGCGCCGCGATTGCGATAGAAACGGTGCGCGCCGATAGTGCCGACATGATCAAGTGTCGCGGCCCAATAGGGATTGACCCAGAGCGTGTGGTAATGCGTCGCGTGGCCCACAGGGGCGTAGACGCTGCCTGACAAGGCCTCGCTGGCGATCCGGCGGGCGCGGTCCCAGCTTGCGCCGCGTGCCTTGCGCGAAAGGCTGCCGTCGCAGGTGAAGGTGAACTGGCACCCGGTCGAGCGTTCCGAACCCTGATACACCACCCCGCAGACGCTGCCCGGCCAATTGGGATGGGCAACCCGGTTGAGCACGACCTGCGCGACGGCGCGCTGGCCGGCTTCGCTTTCGCTGGCGGCTTCATACCACACGGCCTGCGCCAGACAGTCGAGAGCGCGATCATGGCCAAGGCCGGCACCGCTGAAGAAGGGGCGGGCTGCGGGGCCGACATCGATGATCTCGCCGAGTTCGCGGCCTGCTTCCGCTCCGGGATCGCGGGCATCGGTTGTCGGCAAAGCGATCAGCGCGCCGGTGGAGGGCGGATCGGCGAGGAAGAAGAAGGCCGATCCGGGAAAGCTCATCCCCGGACGCTCGAAATCCATTGGCGGATTGTCGGCCATTTGCGCGGCGAGGCGGGCGCTGACCAGTTCCGCCTCCGTCGGCGCATCGCCCGGCAGTTCGCCGAAATCGCCGGGTGTAGCCATGGCGGGAACGGTGATGATCGCCAGCAAGACCGCGATCCGCTTGCGCAGGGTGCGTGCGCCGTCGTCGCGCAGGTGGATCCTGCTTGAAGTATTTGGGGCCTTGCGGGCAAGAAGATGGCGGAGCGGGTTCATGGCGCGCTTTGGCGCGTAGCGGGGAAGGAGGGCGCAAGCGAGCGGCCTGACACCCGCTGTCCCGAAAGCAAACAGCTTGATCAAATCGGTTAACAAGTCGGACCACGCGCCCGCTTGCAGGCTTGCAGCGCGCCGCCTATCGCAGCGGTCGGATATGGGATGGCGCGGGATCAGAACGGGAGTGGCAGCTTGTGCGCTGACGCTGGCGGCTTGCACGCCTGCCGCGCCGGATATGCGTGGTGGTGAGGAACTCGTGCCCTCTGGCCCGACCATCGTCAGCCTCAACCCGTGCCTTGATGCGATACTCGTCGAAATCGCCGATCCGTCTCAGGTGCTGGCGTTGTCGCATTACAGCCGTGATCCTGCCGCAAGCTCTATCCCGCAAGGGGTTGCGCAAGACTTTGGCTTCACCGGAGGTACGGCGGAGGAGGTGATCGCGCTTTCGCCCGATCTGGTGCTGGCTTCGATTTTCATCGCGCCTGCCACGCGCGACGCGCTGGAGCGGGCGAGCTTGCGGGTCGAAACCTTCGGCAGCCCGACAAGCACCGCCGAAAGCGTAGAGCAAGTGCGTGCGCTTGCTCAGGCCGTGCACCGGGAGCCTCAAGGCGAGGAATTGGCGACGCGGATCGAAGCGGCGCTCGCGGGCGGCGAGGCACAGTCGCGACCGGTTTCGACGCTCCTGTGGCAGCCGGGTGAGATCGTCGCGGGCGAAGCGACGCTGGTCGCCGAAATGCTGCAATCACGCGGGTTTCAAAGCCACGCCGCGGCCATGGGTCTGGGACAGGCCGATCATGTTGCGCTGGAGACAGTGCTGGCCGATCCGCCCGAGTTGCTGCTGGTCGCAGGTGACAGCGCGGGACAGGGCCATCCGCTGCTTGCCCGACTTGAGCAGACGCGGGTTGAGACAGTCGATCCCCGCCTGCTGTTCTGTGGCGGCCCCAGCGTGATCGCGCTGGGGGACAGGCTCGATGAAATCCGCGTGAGGCTCCGGCCATGAACCGCGCCACGCTGACATTCGCCGCGCTGTTGGCGGTGCTGGTGCCGCTGTCGCTGCTGGCGGGGAGGGTATGGATTTCCCCCTTTGGCGGTGCAGGGCCGGACAACGCCGCGCTGATCCTGATGGAATTGCGACTGCCACGGGCGGTGCTGGCGATAGTCGTGGGCGCAGGTCTTGGCGCGGCGGGGGCGGCAATGCAGGGATATCTGCGCAATCCGTTGGCCGATCCGGGGCTGTTCGGCATCGCGCCGATGGCGGCATTGGGCGCGGTTGCAAGCTTCTGGATCGGGGCGACATGGGCGCTTCCGATAGCGGCTTTGGCAGGCGCGGGTCTCGCCATGGCGCTTCTCGCGCTGATCGCGGGGCGCACACCCGCAGGCGCGGGCGGAGGCATCGCGCTGTTCACGCTGGCAGGGTTGATGATCGCGAGCCTTGCAGGCGCGCTCACCGCTCTGGCGATCACCATGGCACCCAGCGCCTTTGCCCTGTCGCAAATCGTCATGTGGCTCAACGGCGCATTGACCGATCGTTCATGGGCAGAGGTATGGATCGCCGCACCGCTCACGCTCGCGGGGATCGGGGTGCTGCTGCTCGCCGCGCGCGGGCTTGACGCGCTGACCCTGGGCGAAGCAGCGGCGCGATCGCTCGGCATGGACCCGCAGCGGCTGCTGTTGCTGCTCGTCGCCGGAGTGGGCCTGACAGTCGGCGCAGGGGTAGCGGTGGCCGGGATCATCGGATTTGTCGGCCTGATCGTCCCGCACCTCGTTCGCCCCATGACCAACCGGATGCCGTCTTCGCTGTTGCTGCCCAGTGCGCTGGCGGGTGCGTGCCTTGTTCTGGCGGCGGACAGCGCGGTGCGCATCCTGCCCTTCGTCACCGAACTGCGGCTGGGCATTGCGCTGTCGCTGATCGGTGCGCCGTTCTTCCTGTGGCTGCTGATCCGGATGCGGAGGGGAACGCTGTGAGCATTGCGGCCGAACAGCTGGCGCTGGAGCGCGGCGGGACAAGGGTGCTTGACGGGATCAGCGCCGCGCTCGCCCCCGGAGAAATCACCGCCATCGTCGGCCCCAATGGAGCGGGCAAGTCCTCGCTGCTGCTCGCGCTCGCAGGCCTGATCGCGCCGGAGTCGGGGCAGGTGACTCTGGACGGCGCGCCCCTCACGACGCTCGATCCGGTCATGCGGGCCAAGGCGATCGGTTACCTGCCGCAAGGGGCCGATATCGCATGGGACGTGGCGGTGGAGACGCTGGTGGCACTGGGCCGGATGCCGCATCGCGATGATCGAAGGGAGCCGGTCGACGCCGCGCTCGCCGCGCTGTCGCTGGAGACGCTGCGCCATCGCCCGGTCAGCACGCTTTCCGGCGGAGAGCGCGCGCGGGTGCTGCTGGCCCGCGTGCTGGCGGGGGAACCGCGCTGGATCCTCGCGGACGAACCGCTTGCCGCGCTCGACCTTGCGCACCAGCTGGCCCTTTGTGGCCATCTGCGAGACTGCGCCGATGCAGGTGCGGGGGTGGTGATCGTGCTGCACGATCTTGCGCTGGCGATGAACCATGCGGATCGGGTGCTCGTTCTGGATCGCGGAACAATGGCCGCTGACGGGCCGCCGCAAACGGCCCTGTCGTCGCAGGTGATCAAGCAGGTCTGGGGGGTGGATGGGCAATGGCTAGGCCAACCGGGTCAGAACGCGCTGGTGACGCTCACCCAGGGCTGACAGGTGCAACGTCCACCTTGGGTGTCCCCAGAAGCGCGATCTAACCCGGCGCGGCGCTAGGGGCACCGAGCCCTTCCTCTGTCAGTCAACCGACTGCCCAAAGGTGCGACCCGAAGGGCTGAAGCGGAAGACCTGCAAAGAGAAGCCCTGTATCGGGAAAATACCGTAGAAATGCGCCTTCATTTTTTCTGTAGCCCTTTGGAAAATCCCGGAATTCTGCGGATTACGAGGGTGAAAAAATTTGCAGGAAGGGCATTTTCAGGGGTTCAGTGCGCCTATTCCGGCCCTCGATCACCCCGCGCAATAGCGGTATTCGCCCGCTTCGCAGCGGCGAACGGCTTCGCGCCATTGCTCCATCCGGCGTTCGTATTCGGCGCGGGCCTGTTCGTGATCGGCCAGGGCCTGCGCATGGGCGCGCCGCGCCTCCCATCCGCGCGCATATTCGGCATCGCGCGAGCGGACGTAACGCAATTGTTCGCGATTGAGGCGACGGATTTCCGCCCGGTCACGCGCCAGTTCTTCGGCGCTGAGTCCGCGGCACTCTTCGGGATTGCAGGCAAAAGCGGGGGCGGCGGCAAAGGGCAATGCGGGAATGACAAGGCTGGCAAGCGCCAGCGCTGCGGCAAGACCGGCGCGGGCGGAAATGCGGGAAAAGGGGGAACAGTTGTGCGACATCAAAGGCTCCTTTCAACCCCACAACGCGAACCGCAGGGCTTTATTCCCTGACAGCCTGCAGCCGGAGAATTGAAAGGAATGCTCGCAAACAGGGTAAACCGGAAAGGGGATGGACGCGGCTAGAGCTTTGCCCGCGCCACGCATTGCTGAACATTTGTCTCGAGCTGGTCGATTTGGATTTCGACTAAGCGCTCGTTTTTGCTTTCCTCGCTGTCAAAGCTCAGCACCCCGGCATTGCGGGCCATTTTCGCCGCACCGTTTGTTGCGGCGCCTTCAGCCTCGGCCTGCTGCTCCGCCTGGTCTTCGCTTCTCTCGGCAAGCGCTTGCAACTCGGTGGCAAGGCTCTGCGGATCAGTGACGGTGCCTGCCGCACGCAACCTGCGCCCGAGCACTTGGTCGATTTGCGAAAGGCCACCGGCGATGATCTGGAAATACTGGCGGCGGACATCGACTTCGATCGTTCCGTTGTTGGTTTCCTTGCTGATCGTCAGCGCGTCGGTTCGCGTCGCGTTCTTGATTTGCAGCGCAGCTTGCAGGATCACCAGATTATCCCGCAATCTGGCAAGCGCTGCCCGTTCAGATTGCAGCGCGCTTTCTGCGCTTGCCGCCGCGGACAGCGCGGCAAAGGCATCAGGAGCCAACTGCGCCTTGTTCTGCGCGATTTCTGCCAGCGCCTCGTCCTTTTCCTCGATCACCTCTTCAGTCTGTTCGATCGCGGTGGCCAGTTGTTCGGCCTCCTCGTTCGTTTCGACCGGATCGCGCGTGTTGAAGAAGCCGACGCCCACGGCACGGTTCTTGACGCAAGTAACCGCGTCTAGCGCGGCATCGAGATAACCGGCCTTTTCCGCCGGGGCGTAATAGCTGTTGGCGCGATTGTAGACGAGCGCGCCGCCCGCAGCGGCCAACCTGCCATCTTCACTCAGCCCGAAATTGCCGCCCAGTCCCGCAGCCACCAGCGCAAGCAGGGAAGGCACTTCAAAAATCTGCCGACCATCGGACGCGGCCGCGAGCGAACAACGATAGACCGCCTCGTAATTGTCAGCCAGCGCCAGCGCCCCTTCTATATCCGGCGTGATCTGGATCGGCCCGCCTTGCGCGGTTGCCCGTGTAAAAATGCAATCATCATGGCTTTCGATTTTGCCGCGATAATTCGTATCGACATAAGGAGGAGCGAAACTGAACGTGCTGCATCCGGATGTTGCCAAGCCGAGCAATATTGCAATGCAAGCAATTCTTGAATTTGGTTTTGACATTTGCCGCCCCCCATTTGCCGCGAATTTCAGTTCCGGCAATTTCGCGCTGGTTTGACAACTGCACAACTTGAGTTTTTCTGTACCCCGGCAAGAATTCGGCAATCGAGAAACCCAAACCGCTGCCGGCCGTTGCATGGGGGCGGGTGCGCACCATGTTGGGGATCACTGGCCGCCGCGCGCTGCTGCCTCTTTACACTTGCGAACATTTCCGGAACAGACTTCCTCTATGCTGACAAAGATCTCCGTCCGCGGCGCGCGGGAACACAATCTCAAGGGTATCGATATCGATCTGCCGCGCGATGCGCTGATCGTGGTCACGGGGCTTTCGGGCAGCGGCAAGTCTTCGCTGGCGTTCGACACCATCTATGCCGAGGGACAGCGCCGCTATGTCGAAAGCCTTTCGGCCTATGCGCGCCAGTTCCTCGAAATGATGCAGAAGCCCGACGTCGAGCATATCGACGGCCTAAGCCCCGCGATCAGTATCGAACAGAAAACCACCTCGAAGAACCCGCGTTCGACCGTGGCGACGGTGACGGAGATTTACGACTACATGCGCCTGCTGTGGGCGCGGGTGGGCGTGCCTTATTCCCCCGCCACGGGGGAACCGATCAGCGCGCAGACGGTGTCGCAGATGGTCGACCGGGTTATGGACCTGCCCGAAGGCACGCGGGCTTACCTGCTCGCCCCGGTGGTACGCGGCCGCAAGGGTGAATACCGCCGCGAGCTGGCCGAATGGCAGAAGGCGGGCTTTACCCGTGTGCGGATCGACGGGGAATTCTACCCGATCGAGGAAGCCCCCGCGCTCGACAAGAAGTTCAAGCACGACATCGAAGTGGTGGTTGACCGGATCGCGGTGAAGGACGGCCTGCAAACGCGGCTGGCGGATTCCTTTGAAACCGCTCTGAAGCTGGCCGAAGGGCTGGCCTATATCGATCTGGCCGATGGCGTGGTTCCGGGGCGCGAGGGCGAAGATCAGGGTGGCGGAGCGATGAAAGGCGCGGGGCTGCCTGCCAACCGCATCGTCTTTTCCGAGAAATTCGCCTGCCCTGTTTCCGGCTTCACGATCGAGGAGATCGAGCCGCGCCTGTTCTCCTTCAACTCGCCGCAGGGGGCGTGTCCGACCTGTGACGGGATCGGCGAAAAGCAGCTGTTCGATCCGCAGCTGGTCGTCCCGAACGAGGCGCTTTCACTGAAGCAAGGGGCGGTGGTGCCATGGGCGAAATCGAACCCGCCTTCGCCCTATTACATGCAGGTGCTCGCCAGCCTCGCGCGGGCCTATGATTTCGACCTGACGACGCCGTGGCGCGATCTGGAGCCGGATCAGAAGCTCATCATCCTGCATGGAACGGGCGGCATGCCGGTGCCGCTGACGTTCAAGGACGGGCGCAAGGAATACACCGTCAACAAGCCGTTCGAAGGCGTGATCGGCAACCTCAACCGCCGCATGATGCAGACCGAAAGCGCGTGGATGCAGGAGGAACTTTCGAAGTTCCAGACCGCGCAGGCGTGCGAGACTTGCGGCGGCAAGCGGCTGAACGAGAAAGCGCTGGCGGTGAAGGTTGCCGGGGTCGACATCGCGCAGCCGGTGAAGATGAGCGTCGCCGATGCGAAAGCGTGGTTCTTGCGGCTAGACGATCACCTGACCGAGCAGCAATCCCAGATCGCCCGCGCCATCCTGAAAGAGATCAACGAGCGGCTGGGCTTCCTCGACAATGTCGGGCTCGACTACCTCAACCTTGACCGCACATCGGGCACGCTGTCCGGCGGGGAGAGCCAGCGCATCCGCCTCGCCAGCCAGATCGGCAGCGGGCTTTCGGGCGTGCTCTACGTGCTCGACGAACCCTCCATCGGCCTGCACCAGCGCGACAATGACCGGCTGCTGGAGACGCTCAAACGCCTGCGCGATCTCGGCAACACGGTGATCGTCGTCGAACATGACGAGGACGCCATCCGCAGCGCTGACCATATCGTCGATCTCGGCCCGGGTGCAGGCGTGCGCGGTGGCGAGGTGGTGGCGCAGGGGACGCTGAAGCAGATCCTCAAGGCCAAGGGCTCGCTCACCGCCGATTACCTCACCGGGCGCCGCAAGATCGAGGTGCCCGCCACCCGCCGCAAGGGCAACGGCCACCATCTGACGGTGAAGGGCGCGGCGGCGAACAATCTCAAACATGTCACCGCCTCGATCCCGCTCGGCACATTTACCTGCATCACCGGGGTCAGCGGCAGCGGCAAATCGTCCTTCACCATCGACACGCTGTATGCCGCCGCGGCCCGCACATTGAACGGCGCACGGGTGATCGCAGGCAAGCATGACGCGATCGAAGGGCTCGAATATTGCGACAAGGTGATCGAGATCGACCAGTCGCCCATCGGCCGCACCCCGCGATCCAACCCGGCGACCTACACCGGCGCCTTCACCCAGATCCGCGACTGGTTCGCCGGCCTGCCCGAAGCCCAGGCGCGCGGGTACAAGCCGGGGCGCTTCTCCTTCAACGTCAAGGGCGGGCGGTGCGAGCAGTGCACCGGCGACGGCCTGATCAAGATCGAGATGCACTTCCTCCCCGATGTTTATGTCACCTGCGAGGAATGCGGCGGCAAACGCTACAACCGCGAAACGCTGGAGGTGAAGTTCAAGGGCCACTCCATCGCCGACGTGCTCGACATGACGATCGAGGACGCGGAGGAGTTCTTCAAGGCCGTCCCCCCGATCCGCGACAAGATGCGGATGCTGAACGAGGTCGGCCTCGGCTATGTCAAGGTCGGCCAGCAGGCGACGACGCTATCGGGCGGAGAGGCGCAGCGGGTGAAGCTGGCGAAGGAGCTGTCCAAGCGATCGACCGGGCAGACGCTTTACATCCTCGACGAACCGACCACGGGCCTGCATTTCGAAGACGTGCGCAAACTGCTCGAAGTGCTGCACCGGCTGGTGGAGCAGGGCAATTCCGTCATCGTCATTGAGCACAATCTGGATGTCATCAAGACGGCAGATCACATCGTCGACCTAGGCCCGGGAGGCGGTGTCAGAGGCGGTGAGATTGTCGCCGAGGGTACGCCGGAGGAAGTGGTGAAGGTGGAGCGGTCGTTTACGGGGCGGTATTTGGCGCCGTTGTTGGAGCGGTAGCGTGAGAAGGCGGGGCGTGCCGGCGATCAACGTAAAAAAGACCAAGTCGCTCCTGCATCGAACAAGGCTGAGACTACATGTTGAGCTGGACACCCGCAACAACCACATGTTTTCGGCGCAAACGGTGGGATAATAGATTGAGCAAGCAGAGTGGCTGCCTGAGCGCCTGATTATGGGAGTTTTCCGGTTGCCTTCTGGCCATTTTCTGCCTCGCGTGTGCCTTCCAGACGCACCTATCCGGTGGCGGCTTGTCGTTCATGGAAGATCAGGCGGTCGAAGTTGTAGACCAGGTTCGCGAGGGTGAGCTTGGCCTGGGCGCGGGCCAAACCGATGGTGCGGATGAAGAGCCCGTATCGCCCCTTCTGATGGGCAAAGACATGCTCGACGCGGGCGCGGACCGCTGACTTGGCGGCATTTGCGCGTGATGTCTCGCTCGGGCATCGGCTTGCCCTTGGGCTTGCGGCGATGGATGCGACTTTTGAACATATGCCGTGACAGCCACGTCTCGTTCTTTCGGCTGCGATAGGCGCTGTCAGCCCAGACATCGCTAGCCGTGTTGTCCGGATCGATCACATGGCGCAGTTCCCGCCCGTCGCTATGCGCCGCCGAGGTCACCTTGCCCTTTCGGATAAAGCCGAAGCGTCGATCAATGCTGATATGGCTCTTGTAGCCGAACACCGGCGTGGCGATCTGCGGAAGAGGCGTCCCATCGGCGCGGTACCGGACCTTGCCTCCGACCTTGACCGTCCAACGGGCATCGACATCCTTCTGGTGCGCCTTGTTCGGCTTGCCTGGCCAGATCTGCTTTGCTGACCTGCCCGCCTTCACCGCGGCCTTCTCGTCCTCGGTATTGCGCTGCTTGGGAGCCGGCACCAGCGTGGCGTCCACGATCTGCCCGCCCATAGCGAGATAGCCGCGTTCGCGCAGTTGCTGCTCGAAAGCCTGCATCAGCGCTTCGAACGTGCCGCTTGTCGTCAGTCGGTTGCGGTAGTGACGGATGGTGTTCTCATCGGGCATCGTGCCGCCCAGATCGAAGCCGAAGAAGCGCATCCACGAAAGCCGGTCGCGGATCATGAACTCCATGCGGGCGTCGGAAAGGTTGTGCTGCGCCTGCACCACCAGCACTTTGAACATCGAAACTGGATCGAACGGCGGCCTGCCGCCCTTCGCACCATCGCTGTATCCCAGCCCCTCTACCAGCAAGGAGCGGAAACGCTCGAAGTCCACTGCGTCTGCCAAAACCTCAAGTGGATCGCCATCCCGGCTCAGTCGCTCCAGGTGCTCCGAAAGTGAAAACAGGCTCGATGGTTGCATCAGCATTATCTCCTCGCCGACGCTGAATCACATCAGTACGGGAAATGCGAGGGGTTATTGCGGGTGTCCAGCTGTCTAGCTCGACAAGGCTAAATGCCTAACAAGTACAACCTGATCGATGGTTGGATTTCGCCTCCCTTTGTCGAGATTCTCGACCATAAACAGCCAAATCGATTCTTAAGAACTGGGCGCAAATAAATTTAAAGAAATCTCTTGTCGATGATCCATTCGTTACCCATCGATTTCACCAAATATTGGCCGCGGTTTCGTGTAGGTTCGAGAACTCCTGGTCGACGTAACAATAAGGCTAACGAATTGCTTGATTGTGTATGAGATGCTAACTTCGATATCGCTGACTCAATTTCAGATATTTCCGAACGCTTTGGGGTGGGGTAGATGAATGTAAGCACCGAGAATATGGAAACCAGCGATATGGCTAGGTCGTTGTTGGTTGCGAGCTCAGGTAGTTCTAACTCAAGTCTCCGAAGGTAAGGAATGAGTGTGCTTAGAATGGCTTCGGGGTTGGAGCGAATGCGCCGCCTCGCGTGTGAGGCAACCTCGGCAAGGACCTGCGCCAAGAACTCTGATGGATTTGCTGATAGAGATGTCGCCACAGCAAGAGTTGCCGGTGATATGTTCAGGTAATGCTCAAAGCTTTGCTTTTTAGGAATCCCAACTAAGTGCTTTGCAGCTAGAAATTCCTGAACAGTAAGATGGCAGAACTCATAGTGCTCAAATCCAGATTCGACGATTATTCCTGTATGGCTTTCGACTTCAGATAAAACATCTTGAAATCCGCCCGATGGCAGGCGATACATTTTGCTGATTTTTAGATAAAGTTCCTCAAGAGATTGAATCTTGAATCTCTTCTCTTTGTTTTCAAAGATCAGAGAAAACGCTATGTGACTTATGAATCGAAGTTTTTTCTCTGACAGAAAGCCAGAGAATTGAGTTTTTCGGCTTAAATCTCTTTGACGGTCCCATCTGTCGATCAAAAGCCATGTAATCCGTTCGTAAACGTCCTTTGGGCAGTCAGGCAATTCTAGCCCTTGGTTGAAAATTATTATAAGAAGCGTCAGAAATAATGGTCGATCGAGTACGTCTTGGTAGGGAACTTTCTGTATCTCTTTTAGAAAAGCGACTGGATCGTCGGCCCATAAATCCACGATCTCCCTTATCTCATCTGCAGATAAGGCTTCAATAGCGAGGAGATTTATTGAAATAGTCGAGGAATTCCAATCGCCAGCGCGACAAGTGGCAAGCAGCTTTATGTTAGGGCAAGCGTTTAAGAAATCTGACAAGTTTCGCTCAAAGCTTGATCTATAATTTGAATCTATTTCATCAATTCCATCTATAAGTATTGCAAAATTTCGCGCCCTTATCAATGGGTATATTAAATTTTGAGCATCGATGAAGCTTGAGCTTTCCCAACTATTTTTTAGTTCTCGAAGCCTAGTGTTACGCTTGTCTATAGATTTTATCTTAGATAATTCCTCATCATAGGAAGATTTGTCAAAATCTCTAAAGCTTACGCCAAATATGCTGGCAAGTTTGTGTACCAAGGAGTTTTCTTGGTGGAGGTCGCGAGCCAATACTACAATTGGGGCGTCAATCTTGTCATCGTCTGATTTAGGGCCCTTAGTGATTATGGACCGGGTAATACGCTTTAGCAGCGTAGTTTTTCCACATCCAGGATCGCCGAGGATTAAAAAATTTTCAGACATTGATAGAAGATCATCCTCTTCTATGAAATTGGCTGAATTGAGCCTCTTGTCGACTGAATAGAATTTTCTTGGCCTATCGGTTATTGATAATTGAATCGTGTCCCGCTCAGTAGGAACGGGTTTCGCCATTCCGAACATTTGAATGTTGGAGCTCCAGCCTTCGGCCCATATTACATGGTTCCTGAACGCTTGCTCGGTGCTGTCGCGTTCGATTTTGAGAAATCGACTTCCGAATTTCGCTATGTCCTTCGACAAAGCATACAAGAATCCTTCGGAAACCATAATTTGCCCACCTTTGTAATTGTGAATGCGACTATTCAGAATTTGACCTAATTATCAAGCATTCGATGTCACAACTTTGATTACATCGTCTGCAATTTCCTACACCCCCCATCCTGCCATACGTACCCCGGCTCATGTGTTTGTAGCGCCTCGGGCGCCGGCCTTCGCATTCGCTCACTTGGCTTAGGTGCCATCGGGCGCGGCGCCAGCGGTTGGGGGTGGGTCTCTTCTTCCCGATTTTCCTACTCGGCGGGTTTCGTATAATTGGGCCGGTTCACTGCAATCGAAAAGGTGAACCATGAATTGTCCCGATACTCCCCCGATCCTCCGTCCTGTTTCATTCTCCCTCCCCTCGTCACTCCCGCGCAGGCGGGAGTCCAGCTGGATCCCCGCCTGCGCGGGGATGACGAGGGGGTGTGCCGCGCTGCCGGGGAGAAGTGCGGCGCTGCCTTGCAAGGGAGGCGCGGCATGATCTCCTATTCCGACTTCGCGCTCGAAGACGCGGCGCTTGCCTCCTCTCACCCGCCTGTTCAGCCGCTGGCCGGGCCGCATGGGGAGGGGCATTCGATCCTTGGCCCCAATGCGCAAGGGGCGTTCCTCAAATCGCTGCAGCTGTTCGGCAATGTCCGGCTGGCGTGCCGGGCGGCGGGTGTCTCGGCGCAGACGGCGTACCGGGTGCGGCGGCGCTCTGCTTTGTTTGCGCAATTGTGGGATGCGGCGCTGGTGGCGGCGCGCGCGCATGCGGAGGCGACGCTGGCCGATCGCGCGATCAACGGGGTGGAGGAACCGGTGTTCTACCACGGAGAGGAAATCGCGCGGCGGCGGCGGTATTCCGACAGGCTGCTGCTGGCGCATCTCGCCCGGCTTGACCGGATGGAGGCGCGTGAGGATGTCTCCGCGCTGTTGCCGCTGCTCGACGATGCGATTGCGGCGCTGGACGAGGGCGCGGACCTGTCCGAAGTGCTGGAGCGCGCGGCCCCTGCTGCGGGTGCTGCTTGCGGTGGTGAGGTGGCGGCGCAAGGGCCGGAAAACAAACCCCAGGACAGTGTTCCATCCGTTCCATCCTGTAGGGTTTCCCACTGGACGCCATGCGAGGAATGCGGCGGGCAATGTGCCGATCCTGATGCCGAATTGACCGAGGCGGATTGCCAGTGGCTCGGCAACCGGCTTGACCGGATGGATGCGGCGCGGCCCGATGATGCGCCCACGCCCTATGATCTGGCGCGCGAGGGGGAGGGCGAGAACTCGGGCGCGATCGAGGCGGCGCAACTGGCCGCCTTCGAAGCGGGGGTGGCCGAATGGTGGCTGGTGACCGGGTTTGACGAGCTTGTGGAGAGCCTTTGCGAAACGGGCTTCAACGACTCGGCAGAGGGGGATATGCTGCCTCTTCCTCAAGGGGAGAGGGATCATGAACTGGAAGACGGCTATTGGGAAACCGATGAACGCCTTTGGCCTCGTGCTCGTCGGCGTAGGGGCGCTCGGCATGGCGGTGGCTCCGGCGCAGGCCGATGACGAAGTGCACTCGCTGGGGGCATCGCTTTTCGGGGAATACGAAGTCGATCACGAAGGCGCGGGCAAGGATGCCGGCGGCGACTTCACCGGAGAGATCGACATGGGCCGCGGGACGTTGTGCTACTACCTCGAGGTGTACGGCCTCGACGAGGTGACGGCGGCGCACATCCACAAGGGCAAGGATGGCGAGAACGGCCCGCCGGTGGTGGTGCTTGAGTTCGAGGGCGCGGACCGGGACGAGGTGTGCCTGGAGGTCGAGGCGGAACTGCTGGCTGACATGGCGCGGCACGAGGAACGCTACTACGTCAACGTGCACACCGCAGCCTATCCGGCCGGGGCGATCCGGGGGCAGTTAGGGAGCTAGCAGCTCCAGCTCGACCGGGGCGTGGCCGCGCGCGATCATGCCGAGCTCCTCTGCGGCGGCGCGGCTGACGTCGATGGTGCGCCCGCGCACGAAGGGCCCGCGATCGTTGATGCGCACGGTGACGGAGCGGCCATTGCGCGGGTTGGTGACCCTGACGAGGCTGCCAAAGGGCAGGGTGCGGTGCGCAGCGGTGAAGCCGTGCATGTCGAACGGCTCGCCACTGGCGGTGCGGCGTCCGTGGAACCTGCGCCCGTAGTAGGAGGCGATGCCGGTGCCCAGGCTGCTTGCAACGGTGGCGTCTTCAACCGGCGGCTCGAAGCTGTCGAGGTCAACGGCGGTGGAAGGCACTACGGGATCGAACGCGGAAAGATCGCTGCCAAGCGGCTCGACAGCGCCTTCGAACTCGGCGGCGAATGGCATCGTCTCATACGGCTCTGCCGCGAGATCGGTAGAGTCCGAAGGTTGCGCGGTGGAAGCGGCAAGGGGAGCGCCAAACAGGCATAGAGCCATGCCCACTCGCAATGCGACGCGTGTGGCGCGCGGCCGGTGCGTAGGCACAGGCGAAAGGCGTACAGAGCTTCCCATCCGATGGCGCCCATACAGGTTCAAGTGGTCAAAGGGCAAATCGACCAAGGTCGTACCGGCGCAAGAAGGGGGCATTGCGGCGCGAAGCGAGCCGGGAATGCGGTGAACCGATGAGCTTTCAACCGGCTCTTGCGAGAGCTGCCAGCGCAGACTGCGCCAAGGCTACGGCTTGATGCTGAGTCCCATAAAGCAAATGGGGCCGGCATTTCTGCCGACCCCACTCTCACCAGCGCGTGGGCATCTGCGGTTCACATTCCAACTGGCAAACCAGTCTTCCTGCATCCGTCAGCGCACTTGGCGCCCGATGTCTATGCCGCGTCCGGTTGTGCTTTCCAGCTCGCGCTTTCTTGCACCGCCTTGCTTCGCGGTTCGTCACCGGCGCTCGCACCGGCATCCGACCATGCTTCGTGACGGGTTCGCTCTGTTCGGGCCGAAACCCTCTCTTCGCGTTGCCTGCCCCTTGGCAAAGCCGAGACCGCGATCCTGTGACTGGGGAGTCAAACGCTCCAGTTCCAGGCTCGAAAGCCCTTTCCTACAGCTATCTCCAGCCGGTATCGTGGCCGATACCGGTGACGTCGTTCGCACTCTCCTCAACCAAGCCGACTTGCTTTTGGCCGAAACCCTTTGCAAACCGTCTCTCAGACAGCGCGTGGACAGTCGTCACCGCATCTTTGAATCTCGAAATCCCTTTTAGATCAGTTCCTTGCGGATCTTTTCTTTCGGGCTTTTTTGTTCCGAAGACAGTTTGAGACTGCTCCCGAATCGCCATTCCGGCAAGGTTTCCAAGCGCGAGTTTTCCACT
This sequence comes from Erythrobacter sp. Dej080120_24, assembly GCF_036322605.1. Taxonomy (GTDB): domain Bacteria; phylum Pseudomonadota; class Alphaproteobacteria; order Sphingomonadales; family Sphingomonadaceae; genus Erythrobacter; species Erythrobacter aurantius. Next base: position 2,527,461 of record NZ_AP027262.1, on the reverse strand, counting down.
TTTGACACTATCTCCTGTGGAGATCGGTGGACAACTCAACGGTTCATCGCATTTGACACTTGCTGGGGGGAACCAGCTTGAAGAAGCCGCTCAGACTTCTGGAAAATGCGAAAATAGACGCATTTCGAATCTTGCGTTCGACTGAAACGAGGTGTCGAGGCGCGCGGGAAGAACCCCTTCGGTCCCGTCCGAGTCGCCCTACCGGTTGCGCTGCGCCAGCAACCGCAGCCGCAGGGCGTTGAGCTTGATGAAGCCCTCGGCATCCTTCTGGTCATAGGCGCCGGCGTCATCCTCAAACGTCACATGCGCTTCCGAATAGAGGGAATTCGGGCTCTTGCGTCCCACGACGCTAGCCAGCCCCTTGTACAGCTTCAGGCGAACCGTACCGGTCACCTTTTCCTGACTCAGGTCGATAGCGGCCTGCAGCATCTCGCGTTCGGGTGCGAACCAGAAACCGTTGTAAATCAGTTCCGCATATTTCGGCATCAGCTCGTCCTTGAGGTGCGCCGCGCCGCGATCCAGCGTGATCTGTTCGATGCCGCGATGAGCACGGGCGTAGATCTCGCCGCCGGGCGTTTCGTACATCCCGCGTGACTTCATCCCTACGAAGCGGTTTTCGACCAGATCGAGCCTCCCGATCCCGTGCTTGCGCCCTAGATCGTTGAGGGCCGTGAGCAGGGTAGCCGGAGACATCGCCTCGCCATTCAGCGATACGCCATCACCACGTTCAAAGCCGATCTCAATGTATTCGGGAGTGTCCGGCGCATTTTCGGGGTGATCGGTGCGCGAGTAGACATAGTCGGGTGTCTCCTCCCACGGATCTTCAAGCACCTTACCTTCGGATGAGGTGTGAAGGAGGTTCGCGTCGGTCGAGAACGGGCTTTCGCCGCGCTTGTCGGTCGGCACCTTGATCTGGTGGGCTTCGGCCCATGCGATCAACGCGGTGCGCGAAGTCAGGTCCCATTCGCGCCACGGGGCGATCACCTTGATGTTCGGATCAAGCGCATAGGCCGACAGTTCGAAACGAACCTGATCGTTGCCCTTGCCGGTTGCACCGTGCGCGATCGCATCGGCTCCGGTTTCATGTGCGATTTCAACCAGACGCTTGGAGATCAGCGGGCGGGCAATCGAGGTGCCGAGCAGATAGTCGCCTTCGTAGCGAGCATTCGCGCGCATCATCGGAAAGACGAAGTCACGCACGAATTCCTCGCGCAGGTCTTCGATGAAGATGTGCTTGTCCGGAATCCCCATCGCGCGTGCCTTGTCGCGCGCCGGTTCGATTTCCTCGCCCTGGCCAAGGTCGGCGGTGAAGGTGACAACCTCCAGCCCGCGCTCGACGCTGAGCCATTTGGCGATGACGCTGGTATCGAGACCGCCTGAATAGGCGAGGACGACCTTCTTGATGTCGGACATTGCGGCGTAACTCCTGAATTCGCTGCGCCCCATGCCGATAAAACTGCGGGAAGGAAAGGGGGCTTACTCCGCCGCTTCCTTCAGTCCCGGATCAAACCGCCATGTCGGCACCTTGCCCACGTCGCGCAGACGGGCGCTTTCGTGGTGCATGTATTCGCGGGTCATCGGGATCGCGGCGCGGTCTTTCACATATTGCAGTTGCCAGTTGACCATACCGCCGTTGCGGAAACTCTGTTCGGCCCCGGCAAGGTAGAACAGCCACATGCGATAGAACACTTCGTCATACATCCGTGTGATCTCTTCGCGGTGCATCACGGTGCGATTGTACCACTCCTCAAGCGTGTGGCTGTAGTGGAAGCGCATCGCCTCCACGTCCATCACCTGGAAACCGGCCTTTTCGCTTTCCTTCACCAGTTCGGATAGGGCGGGGATGTAACCGCCGGGAAAGATGTATTTGCGGGTCCATGCGTCCGTCCGCCCTGGAGGCCCTGCGCGGCCGCAGCAATGCGAGATCATCACCCCGTCCTTGGCGAGCAGTTCGTGGGTCTTTTCGAAGAATTGCGGATAGTGGATCGTGCCGACATGTTCGAGCAGGCCGACGCTCGAGATGCGGTCAAACTGTCCGGTGACATCGCGATAATCGAGCAGCTCGAACTTCACCTTGTCGGCGACGCCTGCGGCTGCTGCACGCTCGTTGCAGAACTTGATCTGATCGGGGGCGAGGGCGACGCCAAGCACTTCCACACCGTACATTTCGTGCAGGTAGAGGCCGAAGCCGCCCCATCCGCAGCCGATGTCGAGAACGCGCATTCCTTCGCATTCGCCGGGCTTCAGATACAGCTTGGCGGCGAGATGCGCCTTCTTGTCCATCTGCGCCTTTTCGAGCGAAGTGTTTTCCGGATCCTCGCGGTAATAGGCCATGGTGTACTGGCGATCTTCGTCGAGGAAGCGTTCGTACAGCTCACGCGTCAGATTGTAGGTATGCTCGGCGTTCTTGCGGGCTGACGCGCGCAAGTTGATGCCGTCGATCGCGGAAGCGACTTTCTCCGCTGCCTTTTTCAGAATGCCCTGTTCCTGGATCGCACTGTCGCCGATGCGTTTCGAATTGGCGGTCACAAACAGCAGCAGGTCGCGGATGTCGTGCGGTTCCTCCACCACCAGCCACCCCCACATGAACGCCTCGCCAGCGCCCATCTGCGGGTAGCGGGCGATGTGATTGGCGGCCTTGCGGTGGGTCAGGCGGATATGGAGCGGCGGGCTCCCCTCTACGGCATTTCCGTATTCATAGGTCTTGCCGTCGTGATCGGTGACGACCAGCTGGCCTTCGCGGATGACATTTCCAAGAAATTTGTCGAGCAGCCACATGGATTAAGCGTTCCCCTTCCGCGTTTTCCTGCCCTCGGTGTGGCGCGGCATGTGTTATGCTGTCAATCCGGGAGTCGGCACGAAGGGGGAAAGCGATCGTGGCAGAGGCAAAGACCGTTCCTACCAAGGCATCGGTTGATGAATTCATCAACCGGGTCGAACCGGCCGCCAAGCGCGAAGATGCACGGGTTCTGTTGGAACTGTTCACCAAAGTCACCGGTGAGCAAGCGCAGATGTGGGGGGACAGCATCATCGGCTTCGGCACCTACAACACCACCTATGCCAGCGGGCGAGATGTAACCTGGATGCGGAGCGGTTTCAGTCCACGCAAAGCCAAGCACTCGCTTTATCTGATGGGCGGGTATTGCGACGAAATCGCGGCCAGGGATCGTACAGCGGCGCTTGAGCGGCTCGGCAAGCATTCCACGGGCAAGTCATGCCTGTACATCAACAAGCTGTCGGATGTTGATCTTGGCGTTCTGGAAGAGATGATCGCTGCGGACTGGGCAACGATGGCGCGGATCTATCCGGAATAGCGAGGATCAGATGCCAGCATACCACTGGTAATCGCCGACATCTTCCCAAAAGCCACCTTTGCCGCCGTATATGTCGTCAAAGCTGGTCACCGCTTCGATCGCGGTAAGGTATTTGGCGTGCTTGTAGCCCAATTGCCGCTCGATCCGCATTCGCAGGGGCGCTCCATTTTTCTCTGGCAGCGGCTTGCCGTTCAACTGGTGTGCGATGATCGTCTGCGGGTGGTAGGCATCGACCATGTCGACACTTTCGTAATAGGCGCGGCCGTAAAGCGTGTCGGCGCAACGGAAGACGATGAACTTTGCCTCTTCACGCAAACCTGCCTTGTCCAGAAGCGCTGACAATTGCGGCCCGGTCCATTCGGCAATCGCGCTCCACCCTTCGACGCAATCGTGGCGGGTGATTTGCGTACGCTGGGGCAGGGCGCGCAGATCGTCGAGCGAAAGGCTGAGCGGATTGTCGACCAGCCCGCTGACGGTCAGCCGCCAATCCGGAAAGCCTTTCGACAACTGCTCGCGATAGGCGGGTGTATCGACGCTGATTGATCCGTTGCCGCGGATGTCGGGTGAACGGTCTTCCGGCGAATACTCGCGCGCCAGCGCCTGACGCTGGGCAAGTGCGCGATGCATTGTGCGGTGCAAGCCTTCTGCCGCGTCGAACAGATCGCCTGCCGGACCGGTATCCGCAATTTCGGAACAGGCCGCCATCGGCAGTGCGGCCATCCCGGCGAGCAGCGTGCGGCGTGTGGTTTCAGCCATAGCGCGGTGTCTCCTCATCCAGCGTGCCGGTGATCATCGCCTTGCGCTGACGGCGCTGGCCGGGAGCCATGGCGAGCGCGACATGGCCAACGGCGAAGGCGAACAGCGTCCATGCGGTGATGAAGTGCAGGCTGCGCGCACTCTGGCGTCCGCCGAGCGCATCGACCAGCCACGGCGCGGCAGGCTCGAAGCCCGGGCTGATCGCGAGCCCTGTGAAGATCATCATCGGCAGAAGCAGACCCAGAACCACGCCATAGGCGATGCGTTGCAGGCTGTTGTAGCGGCTCCCATCCTCGGTCCCGCTGCCAAGGTGCATGGCAATGGCTTCCCGCCAGGCTGCGAACGTCCAGTCGCGCGGCCCGGTTGCGATGTCGCGCCAGAAATGGCGATTGATCAGGCTGGCGATCCACATCACGAGGAGGCCGAGTGCGAAGATCCAGGCGAATGTGTTGTGCCAGTCCCGCGCCTCCGCAAGGTCATATCGCTGGGGGATCGTCGCCCAAGCGGGAAAGCGGACGACCGTGAGCCAGGCATCGGCCGGATCAAAGCCGTAGTCGCCCCAATACAGGTAACGGTGCGCGTTCGAGATATTGAGGCCCGACATGAACAGCACCACGAAAGCGAGCGCGTTGATCCAGTGCCAAAGGCGGGTGGTCCGCGCGTGTCGCTTCACTGTCCCGCCGCCTTTTCCCGTGCGAGGTAGATCACGTCGCGATCCTGCGACAGCAGATGCTGGCCGCTGTCGATGAACAAGGTCGATCCGCTTTTCAGGGTGCCGCTCGCAAGGAACAGTGCCGCCTCGGCTATCTCGTCCGCCCCGGTCTTGCGCTGGAGCAAGTTGAGGCGATGCGAGACCTCAGTCTCCTCCTCGCTCTGGTCATGGCTCGCAAGGATCGCGCCCGGAGCGATCCCATAGATGCGCGCATCTTCAGGCGCCGCCTGTGCCAGCATCGGGATTGTAGCGGCGAGCGCGTGTTTCGACATGGTGTAGCTGAAGAAGTCGGGGTTTGGGTTTTCCAGCTTCATGTCGGTGATGTGGATCACACTGCGGACATCCGCGCTGCGGGCGCTTGCGATGAAGGCCTGTGCCATGACGGCAGGGGAGAGCGCGTTGACTTGCATTGCTTCCCTGTTCGTTGCCGGAAGCAGATTGGTTGCATCGTCGTATTCGAAGATCGAAGCGGAATTCACGAGGCACCGCCAGTCGGGGAGGCGCGAAGCGAGATCCGCGACCATTTGCCGGGCGGCGATATCGTCTGCGAGATCGCAGGCGATGATCTCGGCACTGGGAAGTGTCTGCGCCAGCGCGCGGGCTTCTGTGTCGGAGCTTTTGTAGTGGATCACCACATGCCATCCGGCGGCGGCAAACCGTTTGACGATCTCGGCTCCGATCCGGGTTCCGCCTCCGGTGACAAGAACGGCGGGTAGGGGCGCTGTATCGGGCATAGGCCTGCCTCCTATCAGCGCCCCGTGTCATTGCACAAGTCCAAGCGATGGCGGGGGCATCCTCAGCGGCAACGCAGCTCGCGCCGGTCGATCTCGCGGCCCAGCACCGCACCCAGCGCACCGCCCAGCAGGGTGCCGACAGTGCGGTCACCGCGCGTGTCGATGGTGCGGCCGAGCAGCGCGCCGACACCTGCGCCGATCACCAGCCCGGTGGTGCCGTTGTCACGCTCGCAGTAATAGTTGCCGTCCCGCCCGCGCCAGATGCGATCACGATGGCCGATCCGGCGGGGCTCATGGTAGCGCCCTCGGCGATCATAGATGCGATCGTCGCGATAGTGGCGACCCCGGCGATAGCGGCGATCATCATCGTCCCAATCATCCCAATCGTCATAGCGCACGGTCGAGTAGGCATCATAGCCTGCGCCATAGGGTGCGGCGATATCGGCCACCGATCCGGGGGCCAGCATCAGTGAATGGTCAGCGGCGGCGGCCGGGGCGGCGATGGCTGCGAGCGATCCTGCGGCGGCAATCATTGCAAGGGTCTTCATCGGTTTGTCCTTTCCGGCCCTCTGTGGGCACGACCCTTTTCGTTCAGTAAAGTCGAACCTTGGATGAACGGTTTGTTGGCAAAGCTGACAGGGAGACAGGCCGGGCAATCGGTGCGACGGGCTGATCCCCAAACGCTCAACCGAGCTTCGTCCTGGCGCGTTCGCGCAGTCTTGGCGTGAGCGCTGGCATGGCCTCCAACTCGGCCAGATCATCGCGGCTGGCCTTGCCCGCCACCAGCGCCATGAAGACGCGCTGGACACTCCAATCGACCTCTCCGATTTCGACCCGCTCCAATGCGTCGCCCGCCCGCACATCGCCTGTTTGCAGCACACGGAAATACCAGCCCGATCGCCCCGTCTCGATGATCCGCGCGACCATGCCCTTGTGGCCGAAACGGTGCTCGATCTTCCAGCACGGCTGGCGCGGTTGGCTCACCTCGATCAGCGCGCTGCCGAGGCGAAAGCGATCACCGATATGGACATCGCTTTCCATCAGGCCGCGCACCGCCAGGTTTGACCCGAACGCCCCCGGTTCATCCAGCAGGTCGCATCCGCCCAGCTCCGCTTGCCAGAAGGCATGGTGATCGAGCGGATAGAGATGCAGCGCCATTTCCGGGCCGCCATGCACGCGCCTGTCAGCCTGTTCGTCGGGTGCAAGCCCTTCCTCCAGCACCTGCACCACGCCTTCGCGCGGGCGCTTGGCGATCGCGCTGGTTTCCACCCCGTTGAATGGGCGGGCGGTGCCGGTGCAAACGGCTTCGACCGTGTGCTTCATGGCGCCCGATTCCCTACAGGATGGAACAGATGGAACACTGTCCTGGAGGAAAAAACCTCGGCCATTTCCGACAGGCGGAAGGCAGGTGCGGCAAGGGGAGGGGAAGTTGTCATGCCCCCGTTTCAGCACAAAGCCACGGGGTAGGAAAGCGCGCGGCTCAATTCCCCCGGCGCACCGTCAGCCCGATCCAGTCACGCTCGGCCCCGTCGGAGCCTTTCCCCGCGAAGATTTCTTCCTCGACCCATTCGAACTGCGCGCCGCGATAGGTATCGCGCAGCCAATCGGCGGAAGGAAAATTGTGCAGCCGGCCAAGCCCGTCGCGGCTTTCGCCATCGCCCAGCTTGTAGCTGGCATAATGCAATCCGCCGGGCCTGAGCGCGCGATACACCGCCGCCAGCACTCCGGGCAATTCGGCCTGCGGGCAATGCAATAGGCAGGCGTGCGCCCAGACCGCCTCATACTCGGCGTTTGCCGCCAACTGATCGAACCGCATCAACCGCGCGTCGATCCCATGCCGTTCCTTGGTCTTGGCGACCATCGCCGGAACACCATCGGTCGCATCCAGATCAAACCCGCGCTGCGCGATCCGGGCCGAATCCCGGCCTGCGCCACACCCCAGTTCAAGCACCCGCGCACCGGGCGTCAGCCGATCAAGAAAGGCGTCGAGGTGACGGCTGGGCCCGATCGCCGGATTGAATGAATAGAACGGGGCTTCGCTCTGGTAGAATTCGTAGGTTTCGCGGTCGATGCTCATTGCTTTTTCGCTTCTTCAAGCTCGCGCGCCAATCACCCAGAGGGACCCGCGCTTTATATATTTCATAGACTTGCTACAGATACCTAAAACCAGAAGAGAGGGGCCGAACAGATGAATTCACGATTTGCCACGGGCGCGCTTTGCGGTGCTGCACTTGCAATGAGCCATTTTCCGGCAGCCGCGCAACACAGTTTGCGCGATTTTCAGGCTGCCGGACAGTCGGATGTCAGGGCCACGGCATCCGTGACCATACCGCTTGGCGGCGCCCGAAATGCCGACGATAACGCTCCCCGGCTGGATTTCGCTCTCGCTAACCGGACATATCAGACCCGCGACAATCAGACGGACTTCCGCCCTAATTCGGTTGACGATCCCGCATGGGCGCAAAGGCGCGCGCAATTCTCCCTGACATTGCAGCAAAATCCTCGTTTGCTCGTGAATGGCGAAAGGATCGCAACCTTCGGGCCACGCCTGAACGCGGATGAGGATTCCGGATCGAACAAGGGTGGGGGCGGCAACACCGCGCTTTACGTGGTTGGCGGCCTTTTGGCGTTTGGCATTGTCGGGACCGTCATTGTTGCGACCGATGTCCGCGATGCAGTGTCGGACGCGATCGGTCCCGAAGATTAGAGCTCGGCCGAAGCGGCGGCTTCACGATCCCGCTGCGCGCGCGATTTCTTGGCCGCGGCGGTTTTCAACTGGCCACAGGCCGCGTCGATGTCACGCCCGCGCGGGGTTCGCACAGGCGCGCTGATGCCGCCTTCGAACACGATGTCGCTGAACGCCTTGATCCTCTCAGGCGTAGAGCATTCGTAATTGGCGCCCGGCCACGGGTTGAACGGGATCAGATTGACCTTTGCCGGCAGGTTGAACGCCTTGAGCAGTCGGACAAGCTCGCGCGCGTCCTCGTCGCTGTCGTTCTTGTCCTTGAGCATCACATATTCAAACGTGATGCGGCGGGCATTGGATGCTCCGGGATAATCGGCGCAGGCCTGAAGCAGGTCTTCGATCCCGTATTTCTTGTTGAGCGGCACGATCTCGTCGCGCACTTCCTTGCGCACGGCATGCAGCGACACGGCAAGGTTCACGCCGATTTCCTGCCCGCAACGCTCCATCGCCGGAATGACGCCACTGGTGGAAAGGGTGATGCGCCGCTTTGACAGGCCGAGCCCGTCGCCATCCATCACCAGATGCAGTGCATCGCGCACATGATCGAAATTATACAGCGGCTCGCCCATGCCCATCATCACGATATTGGTGAGCAGGCGGCCATCGGCGGTATAATGCCCGGCGTCTTCTTCGCCCAGATCGTTCATCCGGCCTTTGGGCCATTCGCCCAACGCATCGCGAGCCAGCATGACCTGGCCGACGATTTCTCCCGGCGTCAGATTGCGCACCAGACGCATCGTGCCGGTGTGGCAGAATGTGCAGTTGAGCGTGCAGCCGACCTGGCTCGACACGCACAGCGTCCCCCGGTCCGCATCGGGGATGAAGACCATTTCGAAATCGTGGCCGTCATCGGTCTGGAGCAGCCATTTGCGCGTGCCATCGGTGCTGTGCTGCGCTTCGACAATGTTGGGGCGACCGATCACGAAGCGTTCCGCCAGCCACGGGCGCATCGTCTTGGCGATATCGGTCATCGCCTCGAATTCGGTCACGCCGCGGTGGTACAACCAGTGAAACACCTGCTTGGCGCGCAGCTTTGCCTGACGCGCGTCGAGACCCGCTTCCTCGAACAGTTCGCGGATGCGCGGGCGGGGCAGACCGATAAGGTCGATACGGCCATCGGCGCGAGGCGTGATGTCACGCGCGACAGGTACCGGGTCAACCTGCCCGGGGATGGTCATGAGGGTCGTGTCTGCCATGATTGGCGCGGCATATAGTCGCGCAGGGGCCGGTTGACTAGCCTTTGACGTGGGGGTGCGAGGTAAGGTCCTGCCCGAACATCACCCGGTGGCCGTCCGGGGTGCGAACCCCGAATTCTCGCATGTCCCATTCCTTGCTCTCGGGAGCGCTCAGGATGTCGGCCCGATCGTGGTCGATCTCGGCGTAGTAGGCATCGATGTCATCGAACTCGATATAGCCGAAATACTGGTGATCGCCGAGGTCGCCCGGAGGGATCGCATCGGGGCAGGATCCCAGCATGATCATGCAGCGTCCGCGCTTCACGAAAACCCAACCGCCAAGATCGCGCAGGTCATCGAATTTCATCACATCGACCCACCAGCGGGCGGTGGCCATTGCATCGGGAACCGCGAGAACAAAGTTCATCGCGGTGATTTCCGGACGGGCTGGCGTGTCGTTCATCGCGCGGCGCAACCGACAACGGCGGCGTCAATCGCGGTTGCGGCTCCTGTCAGGTCATAGCGATCAGTAAAGCGGCTGCCGTTGGAAGCGCGGGCCGAAACGCTCATGCGGGATGCGGATCGCAGCGCGGCGACGATGGCGGCATCCATGCGGGCATCCTGCGCCCATGCGTTGCGATCATTGGCCGGCAGGGCAAAACGGCGATCGCCGATAGTCAGCGTCGCTTCCTCGCCATCGCGCACGCTGCGCGACAGGCGGAAATGCACCTGTCCGCGCACGTTCTGGCGCGGCCAGTTGGAAACGCTGGCAAAGGGTTGCGCGTCCCCGGCATTGGACGGTTTGGCGATGGCATAGCAACGCAGCGGGCTGTCATCGCGAAACGCACCCCAATTGGAATAGACCCCAAGGCTTTCTTTCGCAGCGAGCGGCGCTGCAAGGGTGACCGCGATCATGCAGGCGATAGCGGCCCTATTCATAACTGATCGCCATAACTTCCCATTCCTTGACGCCGCCGGGCAGGCGAACCGTGCGGACGTCGCCGATTGTCGCACCTTTCAGCGCCTTGGCAATGGGGGAGGACCAGCCGACGCGACCTTTTCCCGCATCCTGCTCGTCGTCCCCGACAAGGGTCACGGTCTTGCGATTGTTATCCTCGTCCGCGAGTTCGACGCTCGCGCCGAAGAACACCCTGTCCTTGTCCGGCTGGTTGGCAGGATCGACAATCCGCAGCGCCTTCATCCGGCGGGCGAGGTAGCCCAGTTCGCGGTCGATCTCGCGCATGCGCTTGCGACCATAGAGGTAATCGCCATTCTCGCTGCGGTCGCCATTGCCTGCAGCCCAGCTGACGATCTCGACGATTTCCGGGCGTTCCTTGCCCAGCAGGTGATCATAGCGCGCCTTGAGGGCGGCCATGCCGGCGGGCGTGATCGGTGGTCCCTGACGCGCTGACACGTGTGTACGCCGATCAGGGCAGGAAAGTATCGATCGTGCGCGGCAGCCCCGCTTCGCGCGGGTACATGTGCGAATAGGTCACCGCATTGCCGAGCACGCGCATGATGTAATAGCGGGTCTCGAAATTGGCGGGGATCTTCTCGACCCAGGTCACCCAGTCGATTTCGCCGCGGCGCGGATCGCCGTTCATGCGCAGCCACTGGTTCACGCGGCCCGGCCCGGCGTTGTAAGCGCCGACGGCCAGAGGATAGGCCCCGCCGTAATAATCCATCATCCGGGCGAAATAGGCATCGCCCAGACGGATGTTGTAGTCGGTGTCGCTGTAGAGGCTGGCCGACATGTATTGCATGCCCAGCTTGCCCGCCTGTTCGCGCGCCGTGCCCGGCATCAGTTGCATGAGGCCGCGCGCGCCCGCATGGCTTTGGCGGGTGCGGTCGAATTCGCTTTCCTGGCGGCTGATCGCGTGCACCATCGTCCAGTCGTTGACGACCGGGGTGGGATGGGTGGGAAAGCCGATCCGCTCAAAGCCCTTAAAGCCGTTCGCGCCTGCTTCCATGCCGATGACGACGGCCATTTCCTTGAGGCCCGTCTCCGCTGCAAGCTGGTTGACCATCACCAGTTCTTCCGGAGTATCGGCGCTTTCCCCGATTGCCTGGAAGAAGCGCCGCTCGGTGCGCCAGTCGCGGCGGTTGGCGGCCATGTTGCGGATGGCGCGGACGAGCGGGCGCTGCTCGAACTCGGCGCGGGTGGCGGGGTCGATCTGCAGCTGCGGCAGTTCGGCAAAGCCCGGCATCGGACGACCCAGCGCGGCGAGCGAGAGCTGCCCGTAATAATAATGCGGGAATTCCGCCGCCATTTCGAAATAGCGGTTGGCGTCCTCGCTCAATCCGGCCTGACGTGCGGCGCGTCCTGCCCAATAGAACCCTTTTGCCCGCGTCAGGGGCGTGCGCGCGGCCTTGCCATATCGCAGGAACATCTGCGCGGCGGAGGCTCCGTCATTCAGCCGCCACAGCGCGTTGGTCCCGCCCATCCACATCAAGTCGGTGTAGCGATCGCGCAGACCGAAGGAGCCTTGGGAGATATCCGTGCCCGGCGCGAAGAGATCGTCGATCTTCATCGCGATCCGCACCGTGTCGGTCGCGCTCGCAGCTTCGGCAACGGCCAGCATGTCCTTTACCATCGCATCCGGATCGAATGCGGGGGCAGTGAAGGCGCGGCGATTGGCCAGCAGGCTGATCGCCGCCTGCGTATCGCGGCGCGAGCGGTGGTAATTGAGCAGGTTGAAGACGAAGCCCGCGTCGTTCATCGCGGTGGCGGGAACGGTCAGGTCGGCGCCATAGGGCGTTTCGCCGCGCACCAGCGAAAGCCGCGCCCGCGCCAGTTCGCGCGCGGATTCGGGGATGCGGTCGAGTTGGCGCTCCGCCGGGCCGGTTTCCCCCTGCCACAACAGCGCGTCCATCCGCGCCATTTGATCGTCAGCGGAGAATTGCGCACCGAACATGCTCAGCATGTAGGCTTCGGCGGTTTCGCTCATCGAACCGCCGCGCCACGCCTCGCGCGCCATACCCTGCGCCTCTTCGCGCCGCGCACCGCCCAGCATCAGCGCATACAGCGCTCGCCCGTGATTGGTCAGCGGCGGCATGGCATCGAAAAACCGCAGGACATCAGCCTGCGAAGGCGATTCCTTGTCCAGCGTCGCCTCGGCACGCAGCCGGATCGTTTCGATGCGGGGAAACTCGGGATAGGCCAGCGCAAACCCGGCATAGTCCGAAAAGCCCAGCTCGCGATTTTCCTGCAACATTTCCCAGCGCGCGATCGCGGCGCCGATTTCGCTTGGCTGCGTCGCGACAAGATTGCTGCGCTGAGGCATTTGCGCGGATGAAGGCGTCGAAAGCGCTCCCACCGAAGCAGCCGCAAGGGCGGCGATGGCAATCGGACTGGAGAGCAAATTTCTGGCCATGCTGGACATAGTGCCGATGGGTTCCTTATCTGGCGCTTAACAAGGTGCGCGAAACATTTTGCGCGGCTATGATCCAGTTATTGTCTGACACGGGAATAAAGCAATGTTCAGCGGTTCCATACCCGCTCTGGCGACTCCTTTTCGCGACGGATCGTTTGACGAGGCGGCTTTTCGCAAGCTGGTAGACTGGCAGATCGACAACGGCAGCGCCGCTCTGGTCCCCTGCGGCACCACGGGTGAAGCCTCGACCTTGTCCAATGCGGAGCACCACCGCGTGATCGAAGTTTGCATCGAACAGGCTGCCGGACGCGTTCCGGTGATCGCCGGTTGCGGATCGAACGACACGCGCAACGCGCTGCTGCACATGAATTTCTCGAAGAAGGCGGGTGCTGCCGCCGGGCTGTGCGTCGCGCCCTATTACAACCGCCCGAGCCAGGCGGGGTTGATCGCGCATTTCAGCTTCCTTGCCGAAAACAGCGACCTGCCTATCGTGCTTTACAACGTGCCGGGCCGCACTGTGACGGATCTGGAGGACGAGACGGTGGTGGCGCTGGTCAATAAATATCCGGACCGGATCGTCGCGATCAAGGACGCGTCGGGCGATCTTTCGCGCGTGGCCGATCACCGGATGGGTATCGGGCGCGATTTCTGCCAGCTGTCGGGCAATGACGAATTGTGGCTGCCGCACAATGCCGCCGGGGGCAGGGGGGCGATTTCGGTCACCGCCAATGTGGCGCCCGCGCTTTGCGCCGAATTCCAGCAGGCGATCAACAACAACGAACTGAAGCGCGCACGCGAGTTGAACGACCGCCTGTTCCCGCTGCATTACGCGATGTTCGCCGATGCTAGCCCCGCGCCGGTGAAATACGCGCTCAGCCGCGTGCACGACTGGTTTTCGCCCAGCGTGCGTCTGCCGCTGGTCGAATGTTCGGATGCCGCGAAGAAGGCCGTGGATGATGCGCTGGCGCACGCGGGCCTGATTTGAGGCTGGCGCTGCTCTCGGGTGCGCTGGCGGTGCTGTCGGCGCAGCCTGCGCTGGCCGATGTGGTTCCTTACGATGAGGAGGCACTGGAGCTTGAACAGTGCGACGAGTTCAATACTCCTCCGAGCAAGGACGAACTGGACGCGCTCGAAGCCACAGGCGTCACAGACCGTTACGTTTTTGAATGCGAGATTGACTGGATCAGGACCGAGCGCCTGCTCCAACCGCTGCTGCCGCTGATCGGGGAGCAGAGCTACGCCAATTACGAGCGACCCGAGGAAAGCAACAGGACCGTCGCCATCCGTTTGGTGACGGTGGCATACAGCGCGGTCTCCTTGGTTCGTTCGGTCGAGTGCCACATGGGCAACGATCCTCAATACAGTTACCGCAGCGCCGCTATCGGCGGCATAGCGCGGACGGCGCTGCTCTGGCCTGCCGACAATGACGAAGAGCGCGGGCTTTACCAGATCGAGTTATCAGCCTCCGACTGCGATTATTTGTTCAATACCATCAAGAACCACGATCCATTCGATATCGAACACCGCCGCCCGTTCGGAAATCCGATCTTGCCCGATGGCCAGATCATTCTGGTCCACGGCTACAGCTTCATGGAGTTCATCGACGATTGGGGGGAATACGGCATAATCATTCGGCCTGGTATTCATGGACCGGGGTCGCGGGAATCCGAAGTTTCGGAGCGAGTGCTGAAGACTCTGGTCGGATATTTTGCGCATCGGGCACAGTACGAAGGGGTCAAGACCGACCTGCCGCCCTTCGAGGGCGAGGAAGACCCGGAAAAATGATGCGCTGTATACGGCTCTAGGAGTCCGCAATCCGCCCTTCGAACACGGTCGCGGCAATCGGCATTGATTTGAGCGCGTCGAGCGGTGCTTGCGACGGGTCATCCTCCAGCGCGATGAAGTCCGCTTTCTTGCCCGCTGCCAGTGATCCGATAGTTGCCTCCTGTCCGATCACCTGCGCCGCACCGATGGTGATGGCGCGCAGCGCGTCGTCGCGCGTCAGCTGTTCGGCAGGGGCGCGTACGGTGCCGTCTATCCCTTCGCGTGTCTGGGCGATCCACGCGAGGTAGAAGGGATCGATTGGCGCCATGTTGAAATCGCTGTGCAGGCCCAGCGGCACTCCGCCGCGGGCCAGCGTGCCGAGCCGGTTCATCGTCGCCGCACGATCCGGACCCAATCCGTGTTCGGCATAGGCGCGGCCCAACACGCGGATATAGTTGGGTTGGGCCGAAACCATCAGCCGCAACGCCGAACGCATTTCCGCAATCCGCAGCGCCTGCGCTTCGCTGCAATAGCCGAGGTGTTCAAGCGTGACCGATTGCGCCGCGCGCGGAGCAAGGCGGGCGAGCGTCTCGAGCACGACTTCGGCCCCTTCGTCGCCATTGACGTGGATGTGGAGCGAAAAGCCCGCGTCCCACAATCGCTCTGCCTGTTGGCGCAGCAAATCCGGTTCGGTGATCCACTTGCCTTCGTGCCCGTCGCTGTAGCCGGGAGCGGCGATGCGCATGTTCTGCGCGAAGAACGCTCCGTCGGCGAGCAGCTTTACGCGGCGATCCAGCCCGACATTGGCATTGGTAAACCGTGCCCGTTTGTCTGCCAGCCAACCGTCGATATCATCGATCGCCATCAATTCGCCCGCGATTGGCATCAGCATTGCCCGCGCGGTGCTGTCGGGCCGGCCAAAGTAGCGCGCGATCAGGCCGGCTTCGATATCGAAGCTGGCGAAAACGCCGGTCGCCATATCGCTGGTGGTGGTCACGCCGCGATTGCGCATCATGCTTGCCAGATGCGCGAAACCCTGGTCGAGTTTCTCCGGGGCGAGCAGCGCGCCGCGCAGCCGGTCAAGCGCCAGAAGCAGGCCGGTTTCGGAGAATATCCCCTGCTCGAAACTGCTGTGTTCCGGGTTGGCATGCGTCGCGGCCAGCGCGGCGGCAAAGCTTTCCGCAGAGCCAAGGCCGATCCGCGTGAGCGCAGCCGAGTTGGCAATGATTTCATGAAAGCTGCGCTGCCAGACGAAGACCGCCCGATCAGGCGCGATCTCGTCCAGCAATGCCTTGTCGCAGGGACCGTGAAACAGTTCGTGATGGCCCCACACGATCAAGGGGTCAGCCGGGTAAGAGCGCACCATCTCGGCGAGCTTTTCGCGCCATGTCTGCTGGCTTGAAGTTCCGGGCCAATTGCCGCTCGGCAAGTTCCAGTCGTCCGGGGCCAGGAACGGCAGGTTCAGCATCACCGCCGATTGCATCGGGTGAATGTGTGGATCGATCAGACCGGGGAACAGCACCTTGTCGGCGAAGCGCCGGTCAACATGGACTGCGGTACCGCCAGTCCATGGCGCAAGCGCGTCGAGGCTGTCGGCAAGACCAAGGATCATCCCGCCCGATACCGCCATGAACCGCGCCGTGGGCAAGGCGCGCTCCATCGTGAGAATCCGGCGCGCTTCGAAAACAGTCACAGGTGCAGGATAGGCGGAGGCTCGGCCTGCAAGCGCGGCGCTCGCGGCGAACCCGGCCATAGCGGCGCGGCGGGTCAATATCATGTCAGCTCTCCCTGCCGGGGCTTCTAGATCACCTCATCCTCGTCCAGCAAGGTTTCGGCAAAGCCTTCGGGTTCACTGGCGTAGATCGCGTCGGCGATGCTCTCGATCCGCTTGCCCACGCGCTCGGCATGGTCGACGCGGGCGATGTGGAACAGTGCCTCGCCCTGATGCACCACAGGAAGCGTTGCGTGGCCGATGATCAGGCCGTCGCAAGGGCTGACGATTTCCTGCGGTTCCTCACCGAACAGCCCTGCCACGGCCGCCAGCAGGTCGCCCTTTTTCACCGCATCGCCCGATTTGCGCATCCGGTGGGTGACGCCGCCCCTCGGGGATCGCACCCATTGCGTCTTGTTCGAGCGGGCCGGCACGCCGACTTCGGTAAGGCCATCGTCCGCCTCTATCATGCCGAGATGCGCGAGCACGCGTTGCACCCCGTTCACGCCCGTTTCGATCGAGAAGCGATCAAACCGCAGCGCCTCGCCCGTTTCCATCAGCAGCATTTCGACCCCGTGCTCCGCCGCGAGCGATCGCAGCGCGCCATCGCGCAGGGGGCTTTCGATGATGATCGGCGCACCGAACGCCATCGCCAGCTCGACCAGACGCCTGTTGCCTGCGGCAATGCGGATCTGGGGCAGGTTGTAGCGGTGGACGGCGGCGGTGTGGATATCGATGCCTAACGATGCACGGCTCACCACCTCGGTGAAGAATACATGTGCCAATTGCCCCGCAAGCGATCCCGAAGCGTTGCCGGGGAATGATCGGTTGAGGTCGCGCCTGTCGGGCAGGTAGCGCGTATGGCTGAGGAAACCGAAGATGTTGGCGACAGGAACCAGCATCAAAGTGCCGCTGAGTGTTTCGGGCGAAAGGTAATTCGCGATCCGCTGGATGATCGCGGTGCCGACGATTTCATCGCCATGGATCGCCGCGCTGATGAACACCACCGGCCCCGGTTTCGCCCCGTGCAGAACCCGCACCGCCAATTGCGAGCTGTAACCTGTGGCCATGGTGGTGATGGGTATGCCGATATCGGCCTGCGTGCCGGGTGCTATCGATTGCCCGCCGATTTCGAATGGTTGAGACTCGACCTCGCTCATTTCCCAATTCCCCCCAAGGCCCGGTGATTGCGCCGCAAACCCGCTGCTTGGCAAGCGCGAATTGGAGCCCTATCTGCACGGCCATCATGGCCCGGCCCAAACCAGAAACCTTCGACAAGCAGAAAACCGTCGCCGAAAACCGGGGTGCGCGGTTCGATTATCATATCGAGGACAAGTTCGAGGCGGGTCTGGCCCTGCAAGGGACCGAGGTGAAGGCGCTGCGCGCAGGGGAGGCCACCATCGCCGAAAGCTATGCCGAGGTGCGCGATGGGCAGGTTTGGCTGATCAACGCCAACATTCCGGAATACAGCCACGGCAACCGGCTTAATCACGAGCCGCGCCGCCCGCGCAAGCTGCTCCTGCATGAGCGCGAGATCAACAAGCTGTTCGGCGCGGTCGAGCGCAAGGGCATGACGCTGGTTCCTCTGTCGATTTATTTCAACAGCCACGGGCGGGCGAAAGTCGAACTGGCGCTGGCCAAGGGCAAGCAGGCGCACGACAAGCGCGCGACCATCAAGGATCGCGATTGGAAGCGCGACAAGGCCCGGCTGATGCGCGAACGCGGGTAATTTTCTTGGGTTTTTCATGAAAAGGTCCGGGCCTTTCGGTTAACCCGGTGGTCAGACGAAAAGTCGTATCCATATAGACATTATGGTGGCTCCCGTTTCATCCCCTTCGCGACGCTTGTATTCGCCCCGCGTGAAGCGCATGGGCGCTGCGTGATATGGCTACCAAGCAAACTCGCGAGTCGGGTGGTAAGAACACCATGGCTGCGGACTGGATCCGCAAGAACATGCCCAAGCGTGAGGAGATGGCGCGCAACAAGTATCTGCGCCCGATAGCCCACCGCTTCCTTTCCCCGGAATTGTGGCGCTTTACCCGCCGTTCCGTCCCGCGCGGGGTGGCGCTCGGCCTGTTTGCGGCTTTCATCATTCCGGTCGGGCAGATTTTCATTGCTGCCTTCCTCGCGCTCCCGGCGCGGGCCAACGTGCCGCTGGCGGCGCTTACGACCTTCGTCACCAATCCGTTCACGCTGGCTTTCTGGCTGGTGGTCGCCAACCGCGTTGGTGCCTTCATCCTGCGGATCGACGCGGCCACTGCCGGGGTCGCGACGGAACAGTTGGAAAGCGGCGCGTGGCAGTGGATCATCGACGCCTTCGAAGTCGCAGGGGTTACCGTTGTCGGCTTTGCGGTGCTGGCTGTGATCACCTCAGCCGTAGGTTATCTGCTCTCCAGTGCGATCTGGCGCGTGATCATTGCACGCAAGCGGGCAAAACGCTTGAAAGGCATTGAAGACCGGCTCGACCAGAGGCTCAACCCCAAGTAGTCTTGCCGCTCAGGGTCAGCCCGGCCCGGTTCGCCTATTGAGACGGTATTGATCGTGAGTTCCGAAATCGCAGAAACACCATCCGGCGATACTTCGGCAAGGAACGTCCTTGCTGCAGTGGCTGCGGCCATGGTGGTGAGCACCGCGATCATCTTTCTGACCACTTCGAGCCCGGTTGCCGCCGCAGTATATGGCTGTGCGCTTGCCGTACTGCTGCTCGGCGCGTTCACGTTCGAGCGGATGCAGGCAAGGCCGGCTGAAGCGGAACTCTCGCCGCCGGACTGGTCGGTAACGGTTGCCGCGATCGAGGATCGGGGAAGCGCGATTGCGATTACCGATCGGGCCAACCGGCTGGTCTGCGCCAATTCGGCCTATGTCGAAGCCTTCGGCGCAGGCAGTGCGCCGCCTTCGCTTCCGCTCGACCGGCCTCAGCTCGAAATCCTCAGCCGGATCGCCCGCATCGCCTGGCGCGATGGTTCGGATCAGGTCGACACGCTTGAGGAAGGTGCGGAAACCGGATGGAGTGTAGAGGCCGTACGAGCCGGGCGGGGTGATGATCACCTGATCTGGCGCTTCAACCGGATCACGGCGGCCAAACGCGATCTGCTTTCGGAACTCGATCTGTCAGGCCCGCTCGGCATCGCTCTGAGCCGCGCCGGGATCGAAACCGCGATCACCCGGCCTGACGGCATCATCCGCAGTGTAAGCGCCGGTTTCGCCGAGCGCGCATCGGGAGACGAAGCGGCGACGCTGGCGGGTCAGGATTTCGCTTCGATGCTGAGGGCTGATGATCGTGACCGTATCTTCTTCGCCCGCGAAGGGCGTGGCGGGACCCCGCAAACGCTGATCGACGTGCCGCTGTCTGAGCCTCCGCAAGCGGGTGTCGTGCCGGGTCCTGACGATGGCACATCGCTAATGCTGCTGGTCGACAGCGGCGTTGGCATCGGCAACGGTTGGGACAGCGCCTCGCATGCCGGTGTCGCGCAGCTGGAGGCGCTGCTGGCGCAATTGCCGCTGGGCCTTGCCATGACCGATCGCGATGGCCGCTTCCTGTTCGGCAACGACGCATTCCTGCGCTCGGTTGACCGGGTGGAGCGTGGCCTGCCGCCATTCCCGACCGATCTGGTCGTACGCGAGGACAAAGCAGCGCTGTCGGACGCGGTACGCCGTCATGGGCGCGGCCCGGCAACCAGCGGCGACATGGCGGTGCGGCTGGTGTTCCAGCCCGACGAGCCGGTTTCGCTCGGCCTCGCCGGGGTTCGCGGGCTGGGCGAGGCCGCTGTGCTGTTGAGCCTGACCGATTCTTCCGAGGAAACCCAGCTTAAGCGGCAAGTCGCCCAAGCGACCAAGATGCAGGCTGTGGGCCAGTTGGCGGGCGGCGTCGCGCATGACTTCAACAACGTCCTTACCGCCATCATCGGCACTTGCGATCTGATGCTGCTGCGGCACACGCCGGGCGACAGCGACTATGACGACATCCAGCAGATCAGGGCCAATTCCAACCGCGCTGCATCGCTCACCCGTCAGTTGCTCGCATTCTCGCGCCAGCAGACCTTGCGGCCCGAAATCCTGCAATTGCCCGATGTCGTCAGCGAGGTAAGCCCGTTGATCAAGCGGCTGCTGGGTGAAAAGATCAGCTATCACGTCCAGCATGATCGCAATCTGGGGGCGGTACGGGCCGATCCGCAGCAGCTTGAGCAGGTCATCATGAACCTTGCCGTGAACGCGCGCGATGCGATCAACATGAATGGCGCACAGGGCGGCCCGGGCAATCCGAAGGGCGAGGGGCGGATTTCGCTGCTCACCCGCAACATCACGGCGCGCGATTCGGTCAAACTGGGATCGGAAATCCTGCCGCCCGCCGATTACACGGTGCTGATCGTGCAGGACAATGGCGGCGGCATTCCTCCCGAAGTCATGCCCAAGCTGTTCGAGCCGTTCTTTACCACGAAGGAGCAGGGCAAGGGCACCGGGCTCGGCCTGTCGACTGTTTATGGCATCATCAAGCAATCGGGTGGCTTCATCTTTGCCGACAATCTGACTGACGGTGCAGGCCGGCCTACGGGCGCGCGCTTCACCATCTATTTCCCGGTCCATCACGGCGAGGCGCCGCGGCGCAAGGAAGTGGCTGTGCCTGAGGAGTCGTCCGAATGGTCGGTTGGCGGGCGCATCCTACTGGTCGAGGACGAGGACATGGTGCGCGTCGTGGCGGAACGCGCCTTGTCGCGGGCCGGGTATGAAATCACCGCCTGCCCGGGCGGCGAAGAGGGACTTGCCGCAATTGCCAAGGGCACCGAATTCGATCTGGTGGTGAGCGATGTGGTGATGCCGGGGATGGACGGCCCGACGATGGTGCGTGCAATTCGCAAGCAACGGCCGGATATCCCGGTGCTGTTCATGTCGGGCTATGCCGAGGAAAACCTGCGCAGCGAGATCGACATTCCCAACATGCACTTTATCGCCAAACCATTCAGCGTCGCGTCGATCAGCGACAAGGTTGGATCGGTGATGCGATCGGCCAAAGCGGGCAAGCGTTCCTGATAGCGGGATATACCGCGCGAAAAAATTTTTGTTCCACTCTTGTTCTTGTGGAACAAATCAGATACATGAACTCCAACAGGGGGCGCCATACGGGTGGCCTCAATGGCCCGGTTAAAACTCGATAACTGGCCCTAGGCAAGCGAAGGAGTGCATGCGATGGCTACGCAACTTAAGCTGGTAGAAAAGGAAAAAGACGTGGACCGTCAAAAGGCGCTCGACGCTGCGCTTGCACAGATTGATCGGGCTTTCGGCAAGGGTTCGGCGATGAAGCTGGGCCAGAAGGAAGCGATGCAGGTCGAAGCGATTTCGACCGGGTCGCTGGGCCTCGATATCGCGCTCGGTGTGGGCGGCCTGCCCAAAGGCCGCGTGATCGAGGTATATGGCCCGGAAAGCTCGGGCAAGACGACGCTGGCGCTGCATGTCATTGCCGAAGCTCAGAAGGCGGGCGGCACTGCCGCTTTCGTCGATGCCGAACACGCTCTGGATCCCGTCTATGCCAAGAAGCTGGGCGTGGACATTGACGAGCTGATCGTCTCGCAGCCCGATACGGGTGAGCAGGCGCTCGAAATTACCGACACGCTGGTCCGCTCGAACGCGGTGGACGTGTTGGTGGTCGATTCGGTCGCGGCGCTTGTTCCCCGCGCCGAAATCGAGGGCGAGATGGGCGATTCCCATGTCGGCCTCCAGGCGCGGCTCATGTCCCAATCGCTGCGCAAGCTGACCGGATCGATCAACCGTTCGAAGTGCATGGTGATCTTCATCAACCAGTTGCGCATGAAAATCGGCGTGATGTATGGCAACCCGGAAACCACCACTGGTGGCAACGCGCTCAAGTTCTACGCCTCGGTGCGCCTCGACATCCGCCGCACGGGCCAGATCAAGGATCGCGACGAAATCATCGGCAACACCACCCGCGTCAAAGTGGTCAAGAACAAGGTGGCCCCGCCGTTCAAGCAGGTCGAATTCGACATCATGTACGGCGAAGGCATTTCGAAGATCGGCGAAATCCTCGATCTCGGGGTGAAGGCCGGTGTGGTCGAGAAGTCGGGCAGCTGGTATTCCTACGACAGCATCCGGATCGGCCAGGGCCGCGAAAACGCCAAGGTCTATCTCAAGGAGAACCCTGAAATTTGCGACAAGTTGGAAGCCGCCATTCGCGGTAAAACCGACGAGGTTGCCGAGGAGATGATGACCGGTCCGGACGCGGACTGACGACATCGGCTCTTCAAGCGGGCAGGTCGGAGCCTTCGGGTTCTCCTGTCCGGACAAACGGAATACCGGCGCAAGTCATCCTTTCCCCGAGGATCGCGGCTTGCGCCGGTTTTTCGTTGGGTTGCTGCCTGGCGCGCTGCCGATCAGTTGCGCATTCCCGCCACAAGCCGGGCCTTGCCGCCACAGCGTTCGCCCGAATGAACCAAAACGCGCTGCTTTCGCTTGTCGCTCCGCAAAGCATTGCCTAACTGCGTTTCCATGACTTCGACAAACGATATCCGCCGGTCCTTCCTCGACTTCTTCGGGAAGGAAGATCATGCCCAGATGCCGAGCGCGCCGCTGGTTCCGTACAACGATCCCACGCTCATGTTCGTGAATGCCGGGATGGTTCCGTTCAAGAACGTGTTCACCGGCCTCGAAACCCCGCCGGCACCGCGCGCCACATCCTCACAAAAATGCGTTCGCGCCGGAGGCAAACACAACGATCTCGACAATGTCGGCTACACGGCACGGCATCACACCTTTTTCGAGATGCTCGGCAATTTCTCGTTCGGTGACTATTTCAAGGAACAGGCGATCCTCAATGCCTGGAACTTGCTGACGCGTGAGTGGGGCCTTCCGGCGGATCGGCTGACGACAACTGTCTATCACACCGATGACGAGGCGTTTGACCTCTGGCGCAAGATTTCCGGCCTTCCCGAAGACCGGATCATCCGGATCGCGACCAATGACAATTTCTGGTCGATGGGCGACACCGGCCCGTGTGGCCCGTGTTCGGAAATTTTCTACGATCACGGCGATCACATTCCCGGTGGTCCTCCGGGAAGCCCGGACGAGGATGGCGATCGCTTCATCGAGATATGGAACCTCGTGTTCATGCAGTTCGAACAGGCTGCGGATGGCACCCGGACGAACCTGCCCAGTCCTTCGATCGACACCGGCATGGGCCTCGAACGCATCGCCGCCGTGATGCAGGGCGTGCATGACAATTACGATACCGACACCTTCAAAGCACTGATCGCCGCATCCGAGGGACTAACCGGAGTTGCCGCTCAGGGTGAGCACACAGCTTCGCACCGGGTCATCGCCGATCACCTGCGCTCGACATCCTTCCTGATGGCGGACGGGGTGCTGCCTTCCAACGAAGGTCGAGGCTATGTGCTGCGCCGGATCATGCGCCGCGCCATGCGCCACGCGCATATCCTGGGTGCCAAGGAGCCTCTGATGCACCGGCTTGTTCCGGCACTCGTGACCGAGATGGGCCAGGCTTATCCCGAGCTCCAGCGCGGCCAGGCACTGATCGAAGAGGTGCTGCTGCGCGAGGAAGCGCAGTTCCGCCGGACGCTCGAAAAGGGTCTGAAGTTGCTCGACGAGGCGACCGCTGACATGTCGGCGGGCGGCGAGCTCGACGGGGAAACCGCTTTCAGGCTCTACGACACCTACGGCTTCCCCTACGATCTGACCGAAGACGCGCTGCGCGTGCGCGGCATCAATGTCGATCGCACCGGTTTCGACGAAGCCATGGCCCAGCAAAAGGCGGCGGCACGCGCTGCATGGAAGGGATCGGGCGAGGCGGCATCGGGTGAAGTCTGGTTCGACATCGCCGAGCGCGAAGGCGCGACCGAATTCACCGGCTACAGCGCCACAGTCGGTGAAGGCACCGTGGTCGCCTTGGTCAAGGACGGCGCCGAAGTCGGCAGCGCGGGCGCGGGTGATTCCGTCGTCATCCTGACCAACCAGACCCCGTTCTATGGTGAAAGCGGCGGGCAGACCGGCGACACCGGTTCGATCACCAATCCTTCGGGCTTTTCGGCCAGTGTGACGGATACCAGCAAGCCGTTGGGACGCCTTCACGCGCACCATGCGACCATTTCGAGCGGAAGCATCGCTGTTGGCGACACGGTACAGCTGGCTGTCGATACCGCACGGCGCAGCCAGATCCGCGCGAACCATTCGGCTACGCACCTTGTCCATGCCGCGCTGCGCAATCAGCTTGGCGATCACGTGACACAAAAGGGTTCGCTGGTGGCTGAGGACCGTCTCCGTTTCGACTTCTCGCACCCCAAGGCGCTGGAAGCTGACGAGATTGCGGCCATCGAGGCCGAGGTGAACGCCGAAATTCTGGCCAATGAACCTGTCTCCACTCGCCTGATGAGCCCCGACGATGCCGTCGAGGCAGGTGCGCTGGCGCTGTTTGGGGAGAAGTACGGCGACGAAGTCCGCGTCCTGTCAATGGGGCGCGCCGGGAACGGCGGGCGCAATTACTCGGTCGAATTGTGCGGCGGCACCCATGTCCGTGCGACTGGTGATATCGGCCTGTTCCGAATCGTTTCTGAAAGCGCGGTTTCATCGGGCGTTCGCCGGATCGAGGCGCTGACAGGCGACGCCGCTCGCAACTGGCTCGTCGGGCGCGAGGAAATGCTGAAAGCCGCAGCAGGCGCGATCCGCGCCACGCCTGAGGAAGTTCCTGCGCGCATCGCCGCGCTGCTGGACGAACGCAAACGGCTCGAAAAGGAACTCGCCGAAGCGAAGAAGGCATTGGCGCTGGGCGGCGGCGCAGGCGCTGGCGGAGCAGCAGGGCAGGACGAAACCGTTGCCGGTGTGGCATTCAGCGGCCAGGTGATCGAAGGGCTCAACCCCAAGGAACTGCGCCCGCTGCTCGACGAGGCCAAGACCCGGCTCGGATCGGGCGTGGCGGCAATCGTCGCGGTTAACGAAGGCAAGGGCGCGATTGCAGCCGCTGTTACCGATGATCTGACCGACAGGTTCAGCGCGGTCGATCTGGTGCGCGCTGGGGTTGAAGCGCTGGGCGGCAAGGGCGGCGGTGGCCGTGCCGACATGGCTCAAGGTGGTGGCCCGGACGGAAGCAAGGCAGACGAAGCGATTGCCGCGGTCAAGGCTGCGCTGGCTTCGGTCAACGCCTGACGGTGCAGGCGAGCGATGAGCGCATCCGCGCTCGTCAGCTCGTGCGCAGTTTCGGTTTCTCGCTGAGGCCCCCTTCGACTTCGAGTTTTTCCCGGTACTCGTCGCGTTTGGCGTGGATCGAGGCGATCACCGGGCCCATTGCCACGCCTATGTCCACCAGCACGGCTTCCGAGAGTTGCAGCGAGCTTTCGAGGTTTTCCGGGACGGCATGGCTGGCCCCGGCGCGATAGAGCGCTGCCGCATGATCGGTATCGCGCGCACGCGCCACGATCAGCAGATCGGGATGTTCGGCCCGCAATTTGCCCACAAGGCGCTGCGCGAGGACGGGTTCGTCCATCGTCAGCACAAGAGCCGGAGCCTTTTCGATGCCGAGCCGGGTCAGCGCATCGCCCCGCGCGGCATCGCCAAAGGTTGCGCGGTATCCGTCGCGTTTGGCCCGATCGATCAGATCAGGATCGGAATCGAGCATGACATAGGGTTGATCGTGCGCGACCATCATGTCCGCGATCAAGCGACCTACGCGGCCACCGCCGATGATGATGGTGCGGGCTTCATCATTGTCTTCTTCGGGCAATTCCGGGGCCGCCTCCACCCGGCGCGCGATAACTCGGCCAAGCTTGGCGAGAAGCGGCGTCACCGTAAGCCCGATTGCGGTGACGATTTGCCAGAATTGCGCGGTTTCCGCGTCGATCACCAGCGCGCTTGTCGCCGCTGCCAGTACAATCAGGGTGGTTTCGCTGGGGCTGGCCATCAGCACGCCGGTTTCGGTGGCTGTGCTGCGGCGTGCGCCCATCAGTCTCAGAAGCGTTCCGGTGACGATCGCCTTGAACACCAGCACGCCCACGACGGCGCCCATGATATTGCCGATATCCGCCCAGATCGCCCGCAGATCGATGCTCATCCCGATGGTGATCAGGAACACGCCAAGGGCAAGACCCTTGAACGGCTCCATGATGGTTTCGACCTCGCCATGGTATTCGGTTTCCGCGATCAGAAGTCCCGCAATCAGCGCGCCCACGATCGGTGAAAGTCCGGTTGCTGCTGTGGCAAGGCTGGCGCCGATTACGACGAGGAGTGACGCGGCGAGGAACAGCTCCGGGCTTTTGGTCCGCGCTGCCTGGCTGAACAGCCGGGGAAGGGCAAAGCGCCCGACAATGAGCAGCAGCAGGATCACAATCCCGCCCTGGATCAGCGTGTCGGTTAATCCGCCAACGCCGTCGGCCTGCGCATTGGGCGCAAGCGCGCCGAGGATAAAGATGATCGGCACGATCATGATGTCTTCGAACAGCAGCATCGAGAGCGCCGCACGGCCTACCGGAGAACGTGTGCCTGAAATCGGTAGCACGATGGCGGTGGATGAGAATGCGAGAGCGAACCCAAGCGCCAGCGCCGCCGTGGAGTCCATCCCGTTGTAATATCCGAAGAACCCGGCAGAAATGCTGCCGATGATAAGCAGTTCAAGGCTGCCAAGGCCGAACACCAGCTTTCGTAACTGCCACAGGCGATTGAACGACAGCTCCAGCCCGATGGCGAACAGCAGCAGGATGATCCCGAAATCGGCAAAGGGTGTGAGGTGATCGGGCTCTGATATGGTTATGTGTCTGAGCCACGGGACCTGATCGACCATTGAGCCCAGTCCGAACGGGCCGACAAGGATGCCGATCAGGATGAACCCGATGATCGGGGTTATGCGGAAACGCGCAAACACGGGGATGACGATACCGGCCGATCCTAGGATCACCAGCGCGTCGGACATTACCGGAGAGAGGGTCAGTTCACCTGCCATGGCAATGGATTAGCCAGCAACCTGCGACAAGTCACCCACCTCCGTGACCATGACCACCAGCGGCGGTTCCAGGAGTGTTGGCGGCGCGTTCGCCAAGCGGATCGGAGATATTGCCGACCCGTTTGTCCCACTTGATGCGATAAAGGTCGAACCGGCGATCCGCGAGGTTCTGCACCGTCCCTTCGGCGCGGGCCCATTGCAAGTCGGAAAGGTTGACGTCGCTGATCGTCAGCGTTTCGACATTCTCGGACGCCTCCGCGGCGATTCCGTCGCGGGCGAAGGGGAAATCGCAAGGGGTCAGGATGCAGCTTTGCGCGTACTGTATGTCCATGTTGGCGACATTGGGCAAATTGCCGACATTGCCGCTCATCACGACATAGCACTGGTTTTCGATGGCGCGGGCCTGCGCGCAGTAACGCACCCGCATGTATCCCTGCCGACTGTCGGTGCAGAACGGGACGAAGATGATCCGCGCCCCTTCGTCGACAAGACGCCGTGCCAGTTCGGGGAACTCGCTGTCATAGCAGATCAGCACCCCGATCGGCCCGCAGTCGGTCGGGATCGCGTCGATGGTGTCGCCGCCCTTGATGTTCCACCAATATGCCTCGTTCGGGGTGGGGTGGATCTTCTCCTGCGCGTAAACCGATCCGTCGCGCAGGCAGACATAGGCGACGTTGTGGATGTCGCCGTCGGGCATGCGCGTGGGGTGCGATCCGCCGATGATGTTGATGTTGTAGGCGAGCGCCATTTCCGAAAGCGCGGTGCGGATGCGCGGGGTGTATTCGGACAGCGCCTCGATCGCTTCGAGCGGGGAGAGCTCGTCTTCCTCCGCGCTCAGCAGCATCAGCGTGAACATCTCCGGGAAAACGATGAAATCGCTCTCGTAATCCGATGCTACATCAACGAAGTACTCGACGCTCTTCATGAATTCGTCAAAGTCCTTCACGGCCCGCGCCTGAAGCTGGCAGGTCGCGATCCGCACCCCTTCTACATCGCGCGGCAGGCGATGTTTGCGCGGCGCGTCGGCATCGACATAAGGGTTGCGCCAGACCATGCGCACAGCGTTGCCCCGGCTCGCCTTGTCCTCCGGCAGGTATTTGGGAAGGATGCCCGCGGGTTCGAAGCCATTGGCCAGCTGGAAGCGAAGGACGGGATCGTGGACTTTCCCTTCCATGATCAGGTCGAGGTATTCCTGCGGTGTTTCTGCACGGTTGCTCTTGCGCCGTTTGGCCCGCGCATAGCCCGGCATACGCCCACCGAACACGATGCCGGTGAGGTCGAGCCTTTCGGCGAGCGCACGGCGTTCCTCGTAGAGCCTCCGTCCGAGCCGCGTTCCGCGCACCTGCGGATCGACGCAGAGTTCATAGCCATAAAGCCAGTCCCCGGTCGGATCGTGGCGCGAACCAAAGCCGTTGCCGGTCACTTCGTCCCAGGTGTGATCAGACAGCGCCACGCGTTCATCGAGCCGCATCGAGGCGCAATAGCCGACGATTTCCCCGTCCAGCACCGCGACGAAGCAGCCTTGGGGATAGTTGTTGATCTGCCCCCGGATCTCCCCCTGCGTGTAAGCGGGCAGATCATCATAGGCGCGGCGGACGAGATCGCCGATGGCGCGCACGTCCTTTAGCTTTGCCTGCCGGATTTCGAGCCGGGCCTTGCTGCGGGTCTGGGTCATGTCGGGGTCCTCAAAAGCGCGAAGGGCGGCCTGCTCTTGCGAGAGGCCGCCCCAATCCTACGCCGGATAGCGGCGCATGTTCCGATGTTTGTCGCGCGGATCAGGACCAGTTGGCCATTTCCTTTTCGAGGTTCTGCACGATCGCCTCGAAGAACTGCTCGGTCGTCAGCCAGTTCTGACCCGGACCGATGAGCAGCGCCAGGTCCTTCGTCATCTGGCCGTTTTCGACCGTCTGGATGCAGACCCGCTCCAGCGTTTCAGCAAAGCGCACAACATCGGGGGTGCCGTCGAACTTGCCGCGATACATCAGGCCGCGGGTCCACGCGAAGATCGAGGCGATCGGGTTGGTCGAAGTCGCCTTGCCCTGCTGGTGCTGGCGATAGTGACGGGTGACGGTGCCGTGAGCGGCTTCGGCTTCGACGGTCTTGCCGTCCGGGGTCATCAGCACCGAAGTCATCAGGCCGAGCGAGCCGAACCCTTGCGCCACGGTGTCGGACTGCACGTCGCCATCGTAGTTCTTGCAAGCCCAGACGAACTTGCCCGACCACTTGAGCGCCGAAGCGACCATGTCGTCGATCAAGCGGTGTTCGTAGACGATGCCCTTTTCCTTGAACTTCTCGGCGAAGCCTTCGTTGTCGAACACTTCCTGGAACAGGTCCTTGAAGCGGCCGTCATAGGCTTTCATGATCGTGTTCTTGGTCGACAGATACACCGGCCAGCCGAGGTTGAGGCCGTAGTTGAAGCTGGCGCGGGCAAAGTCGCGGATCGAATCGTCGAGGTTATACATTGCCATGGCGATGCCGCTCGACGGGAAGTCGAACACGTTGAGGTCGATCTTCTCGCCATCTTCGCCTTCGAACACCAGGCGCAGCTTGCCGGGGCCGGGGATCAGCGTGTCGGTGGCGCGATACTGGTCGCCGAATGCATGGCGGCCGACCACGATCGGATCGGTCCAGCCCGGCACCAACCGCGGCACGTTGTCGATCACGATCGGTTCGCGGAACACCACACCGCCAAGGATGTTGCGGATCGTGCCGTTGGGCGACTTCCACATCTTCTTGAGGCTGAATTCCTCGACGCGGGCTTCGTCCGGGGTGATCGTCGCGCACTTCACGCCAACGCCATACTGCTTGATCGCGTTGGCGGCATCGATGGTGATCTGGTCGTCGGTTTCGTCGCGCTTTTCGACGGAGAGGTCGTAATACTTCAGGTCAACATCGAGATAGGGCAGGATCAGCCTTTCGCGGATCCACTGCCAGATGATCCGTGTCATCTCGTCACCGTCGAGCTCGACTACGGGGTTTTTGACCTGAATTTTCTGCATGGCTTTTGCCTCACCCTTTCGGACTGATTTCGCACAACAGAGATGTCTGATGTGATCCCTGAGGGCGCTCTAGCAGAGGCGTCGCAGGGTGCAAGTGGGGGTGCGAGTGCTTCGCAAATCCTACAGGATGGAACAGATGGAACACTGTCCTGAAGGAAAAAACCTTGCCCCCTGTCCTGCCGCCATAGGCACAGGGTGCGGGATTCGGGAAAAGGCGCAGGTGTGATGACATTCCGTAAGCATATTCGAAGGCCGCAGCAGTAGGAAAGCGAGCCTCAGGAATGCGGTTGCGCAACGAAAAAGGCACCGCAGTCGCGGTGCCTTGATCGGGCCGTGGCCCCTTTTCGATGGTGGGCGTAGAGAGAGTTGAACTCCCGACCCCTGCGATGTCAACACAGTGCTCTACCACTGAGCTATACGCCCGTACCATCAAAACCCCGCTTCGTGGTGAAAGCGGAAGCGGCGCGTTAGCGAATGCGATTGCGCTGTGCAAGCGATTCGCGCCGCGTCACCCGATAATTCTCTTACCTCAGGCTCGCCTCGCGCGCATCGTCAAACACGCGCTCCACCTCCAGCACCAGATCGCGCAAGTGGAACGGCTTGGAAAGAACCTTCGCGTGCGGCTGTTCGCGGCTCGCGCGCAAGGACACGGCAGCAAAGCCGGTAATGAACATCACCTTGGTTCGCGGGCTGATTTCCGCGCACCGCTGAGCCAGTTCGATCCCGTCCATTTCCGGCATCACGATGTCGGACAGCAGCAGGTCGAAACTCTCAGCCTCCAGCAACGGCAAGGCATCGGTGCCGCGATCGACACTGACGACGCTGTAGCCGGCATTTTCCAGGGCCCGCTCCAGATAGGTGCGCATGGCATTGTCGTCTTCGGCCAAAAGGATGCGGTGGGTGGGGGCGGGAGTCGCTGTCATGGCATCGGCCTTTACACGCTCGGGCTTAAGAAATCTTTCCCGCAATACGGTATTGGCCAGCTTTGAGACGCCGGAACCATCTCGAATGAACCGCGCTGTCATGTTTTGACACGCGCAAGCAAACAGGGCAGCACCGCTCATCATGCATTCCATCCCCGGTAATGACGATCTCATCCCAACAGGTGCCGACAGACAGGCGGAACTCCTGACGACGCGCGGGGGAGCGATCAGCGCGACCGAGCGTGACGAAAAGGGACGTATTCTGCCGGCCTTCGTCCATGTCGCGCCGCGTTCCATGCCCTTGCCGGTGGTGATCGCCGTACCGCATGCGGGGCGGGTCTATCCCGAAGCGACGCTGAATCTGATGCGCGACGCGCCGCTGTCGCAATTGCGGCTGGAGGATCGCCATGTCGATTCGGTAGGGGTGGAGATTGCCCGCGCGACAGGCACCAGCCTGCTGGTGGCGCACGCGCCGCGCGCGATGCTCGATCTCAACCGGGCGCATGACGATATCGACTGGGAAATGATCGAAGGGCCTTCGCGCCGTGCCACAAAGCCGCAGCCGCATATCGCGGGCACCAATGCCCGCGCGCGCAGCGGGCTGGGGCTGGTGCCGCGCCGCCTGCCGGGCTTCGGCGAAATCTGGCGCCACCGCCTGCCGCGCGCGGAGCTGGATCGCCGGATTGATGAAATCCATCGCCCCTATCACCTGTTCCTCGAACGCGAATTGACGCGCATCCGCGACGCATGGGGGGCGGTGCTGCTGATCGACTTGCATTCGATGCCGCCCTTGCGCCTTCAAGCAGGCGGCAGGGACGGGGAAGAGATCGCGCCGCAGATCGTGCTGGGCGACAGGTTCGGCGCATCCTGCGACAATGGGTTGATGACCCGCGCATTTGCCTATCTGGAGCAGCAGGGCTGTGTTGCCGCGCATAACCGCCCCTATTCGGGTGGCTACGTGCTGGACCGCCACGCCAAACCTGCGCGAGGCATCCACGCGATGCAGATCGAATTGTGCCGATCAACCTATCTCGATGATGCCCTGTCACAGCCGACCGCGGCGATGGCTCCGCTGGCGCGGATGCTGGCCGGGTTGGTGCGGGAACTGGGTGCGCATACGGCGGCATTGGGTGCGAGGGACGAAACCGCGCAGGCAGCCGAATAGGCAGGAGGCTGGTGTCGGGGCGTCTGCCCGCCACAGCCGCAAATTTCGGGGAAACCGAAAGAAAAAGCCACCTCGCGCGATTTAGGGGGCAAGCACGAGGTGGCCAGGTTCAGGGAGGAATGGGCCCGAAGGCACCGTTCCACAGACAGGTCATGAGGGGGTACCTGCCTGCAACGAATAAATAGGAAACGGGGGCCCTGCGTTCAACCCGCAGGACCCCCGTCGATGTTCAGTCAGAATTGTTCCCCGATGGGGAGATGCCCCGTATCAGGCGTTACCTGCCGGTGCAGCCTCGTTCATCGCCGGAACCTTGCCCTGGCGGGCCTGGCGTTCGAACAGGGTGCGCATCAGGTTCATCGAGAACAGTTGCGCGTGCATCAGCATCAGCATGCCGTTCTTGTTGAGCGCTTCGACCGCTTCGGTCGGCAATTCGCGCAGCTTGTTTTCGTCGATCATGCGGAAACCGCGATAGACGAACGGCTTGTCGGGCATGTCGTTACGGGTGATGGCGATTTCGCCGTCCATCAGCACGTCATGCTTCTTCAGCTCGTCCATGAACGCCTTGGTGCGCTGGCCCGATTCTTCGAACCGCTTGCAGAATTCCAGAACGCCATTGGTGTAGTCGCTCGGCGTGGTGCCGTCGAACAGCGCCTGGCCTTCGTCATGCTTGCCGACGACGCCCGACTGCGGATCGAAGCACAGCGACATGTCGTCGCTTTCGCGGGTCAGCTTGGCCAGCAGGAACGGATAGCGGCGGATGTAGGCGGGGACATAGACGCCCGCTTCAAGCTTGCCGTTGTCGTCGATGAAGGTGTTGACGCCTTCGTTCAGGCCCATCAGCGCGATCGGCAGCGGGTTGTCGCCTGCGGTGAACACGATCGGATAATCGCGCTGCGCGTCGACGAATTCGTCAACCGTCAGCGGAATCGCATGGGTGTTTGCAAGGAAACCTGCATCCTGGAAGCTGGTAACCTTCCAGTCGGCATGATCGCGGCTGTTGAGCGGAAGCAGGTCTTTATAGAACAGCGGAAGTTGCGGCTGCGGCGCGGTGGCCATGGAAATGTCTCCGAGAAATAGCGGATGAAAACTGGTGGTCGCGGCATACGGGGACGATTGCTCTCGCGCACCCCCACGCGCCGGATGCGGGGGCTTTAGGCGTTGATCCGCGCCTGTGCAAGCGGGGGGTGCAAAGGGGCGGGTGTCATCCGTCCGATGGCGGCACCAGCTTGCCCGGATTGAGCAGGCCAAGCGGATCGAGCGCGGCCTTGACGCTGCGCATCATCGAAAGCGCCACCGGATCGCCGAGACGACCAAGTTCACCGACTTTCATCTGGCCGATGCCGTGTTCCGCGCTGATTGATCCGCCCGCCTCCGTCACGAGATCATACACCCTCGCGCTGATTGCCTTGCCTTCGCCGTCTTCCCATTTCCCCGGCGTTGCACCCTTTGGCGCGAGCACATGGAAATGCACATTGCCATCACCCAGATGGCCGAAGGCGACGGCGGTTGTTCCTGCGAACTCGCTTTCGATGGCGGGGGATGCGGCAAGGATGAATTCGGGCATCCGCTCCACCGGAACAGAGATATCGTGCTGCATTGCCGGGCCAAGCGCGCGTTCGGCGCCGGATATGGAATCGCGCAGCAGCCAGAAATCTTCCGCCTGCCGCTCGTTCGCGGCGATTACCGCGTCTTCGAGCAAGCCTTCCTCGGCGGCCTGAGCCAGCGCGGTCTCGAGCCTTTCGCGCAAACTCGCATCATCCGCGTCGCTTGCCACGCATTCGATCAGCGCATTCCATGCGTGGCGCGTGCCGAGCGGGCTGCGTGCGTCAGGCAGATGCGCCAAAACGCTGTCAAGGCAATGGGCGGGGACGACTTCGAAACCTTCGAGCGTATCGCCCAAAGCCCGGTCCACCCGGCGCAAGAGCGTCCGCGCATCGATGATCGAGGGCAGGCCGACCCATGCCGTCACGCGCGATCGCGTGGCAGGCAGCAACCGCAAGTTTGCCGCGGTGACGATGCCCAGCGTGCCTTCGGACCCGATCAGCAATTGCTTGAGGTCGAAACCCCGATTGTCCTTTTTCAAAGCTGTCAGCCCGTTGAAGACGCTGCCGTCGGCCAGAACCGCCTCGATCCCAAGCACTTGCGCGCGCATCGTGCCGTGGCGCAGCACCTGCGTGCCCCCGGCATTGGTCGACACCAGCCCGCCGATGGTGGCCGAACCTTTGCCGCCCAGCGTCAGGGGGAACCGCAATCCCGCATTGTCTGCAGCCTCGTGGAAGGTTTGAAGGATCACGCCCGCTTCGCACACCGCCTGACCCGCGCCCGCATCAAGCGATCGGATCGCGTTCATCCGCCGCAGCGAAAGCAGCACTGCCGTGCCGCTGTCATCCGGCGTCGCGCCGCCCGCCATGCCGCTGTTGCCACCTTGCGGAACGATCGGCACGTGGTGTTTCGCGCAAAGCTTCACCAGCTCGGCGACTTCCTGCGTCGAGGCAGGCGAGGCGAGGGCGATCGCCCGGCCAGTGTAGCGACCCCGCCAATCGGTCAGCCATGGGGAAATGTCTTCGGGCGCGGTCGAAATCCCCTTGGGGCCAAGCAGCGCCGAGGCATCGGCTAGAAAGGAATCGCGGGTGCGAGTCTGTGTCGTCATTGTTGCCTCCTTGCCACACTTCGCCGCTAATGCACCAGCATTGTCCATGCTGCGGGCTGGCAAGATGGCGACAGTTAAGCCAGCGTTCAATCGCTCTTGCTAGCTGGTTGATCAGACAGCGACTGAGCAACAGCCCCAAAGGACATCTCGGAAAACCCCCATGCCGAGTTTCATTGCCTATATCGCGCCGCTGGCGTTGATGCTGCCCTTGATGGGGCAGGGGGTAGTGTTTGTTCCGGCTGTTGGCCCTGATTACGAGCAACCGCCAGAGGCTCCCCTTTCGCCTGCATTCCCGGTCGCGTCCGAAACGGCCAACCCGCTGGACGCATTCCACGGGGGACAGGAATGGCGGCAATTCCGCATCGAACAACGCGTCATCATCCGCATTTCCCCGCAGCCTGAGGCGAACCGCAACAGCCTGCTCGCGCAATTGCCGACGCGCGGGCTCACCACGCGTTTCGAAGAGCGCGAGATGGAACGCTGCCTGCCGGTAAACCGGATTTCCGGGGTGCAGACCGGTAATGGCAACCGGCTGCTGCTGTTCCTCAATGACAATCGTATCGTCAGCGTGAACCTCGAACGGGCCTGCCGCGCACGGGAGTTCTATTCCGGATTCTATGTCGAAAAGAGCGAGGACGGCCAGATCTGCGTCGACAGGGACGAATTGCAGTCACGCAGCGGTGCGCGCTGCGAGGTGGAACGGATGCGCCAGCTGGTCGCCGTGAACGACTGACGTTCCCCGCTGCGTCCCACGGGCGCATTTCTTGACTTTTTCCCTTATTTTCGCCAAGCGCAGCCTCGCTGTCAGCGGGCGTTCCCTTCTGGCGCGACAAATCCCGGCGATGCCCGCATCGCCCGCTATCCGGACATTCTGACTTACATGACATTCGCCGATCTCGGCCTTTCACCCGAATTGCTCAAAGCCGTGGAGGACGCGGGCTATACCGAGCCGACCGCGATCCAGGCCGAAGCCATCCCCGCGATCCTGATGATGAAGGACATTATCGGCATCGCCCAGACCGGCACGGGCAAGACCGCCAGCTTCGTCCTGCCGATGATCGATGTGATGGCCGCCGGTCGCCGCCGCGCGCTGATGCCGCGTTCGCTGATCCTTGAACCGACGCGCGAACTTGCCGCGCAGGTGGCCGAGAATTTCGAGAAATACGGCGCCAATCACGACCTGAAAATGGCGCTGCTTATCGGCGGCGTGCAGATGGGCGATCAGGTGAAGGCCCTTAACGAAGGCGTCGACGTTCTGATCGCCACGCCAGGCCGCCTGATGGACCTGTTCGAGCGTGGCAAGATCCTGCTCAACGGCTGCGAATTGCTGGTGATCGATGAAGCGGACCGGATGCTCGACATGGGCTTCATCCCCGACATCGAATTCATCTGCTCGAAACTGCCCGAAACCCGCCAGACCATGCTGTTTTCGGCCACGATGCCCGCGCCGATTGAAAAGCTGGCAAAGAAATTCCTGAGCAATCCAAAGCGGATCGAAACGGCGCGCGCGGCGACGACGAACAAGGATATCACCGCGTTCAAGATTCCGGTGGATGCGCGCAAGAAGCGCGAGACGCTGCGCTGGCTGCTGCAGAACGACCACGTCGAAACCGCGATCATCTTCGCCAACCGCAAGACCACCGTGCGCGAACTCAACAAGAGCCTGCAGCGCCACGGCTTTGCCAGCAGCGAAATCCACGGCGACATGGACCAGAGTTCGCGGCTGAAGGAACTGGACCGGTTCAAGAAGGGCGAGGTCAATATCCTTGTCGCATCCGACGTCGCCGCGCGCGGGCTCGACATCAAGGGTGTGAGCCACGTCTTCAATTTCGACACGCCGTGGCACCCGGATGATTACGTCCATCGCATCGGCCGCACGGGCCGCGCCGGGGCCAAGGGGCGCGCCTTCACCTTAGTATCGGGTGAAGATGCCGAAGCGATCGCCAATGTCGAAAAGCTGACCGGGGCCAAAATCAAGGTGTTCGGCAAGGAAGACGTGCGCGTCGAGCTGGCGCAGCCGGGCAGCGAGCCTGAGCCGGAGGAAAAGCCCAAGCGCGAAAGCCGCCGTCGCAGCAGCGAGGGCGATGAAAGCGCCGAAAGCACCCGCAAACCGCGCCGGGAAAAGCGCGAACGCGAAGATCGCAGCGCCAAGCCAGAACGGCAAAGCCGCAACCGTCACCGCGACGAGGATGACGAGCCGGTGCCCGCAGGCGAATGGAACGGGCCGAAGCCAGGTTTCCTCGACGTCGGGCTGGGTTGAGAGCTACTCCTCTGCCGGGAAAGCCGGCGGTGAAGCGGTAATCGGGCCGACCCAGAAAAAGCCGTCATACAACCCGCGCGTCGCATCGTCTTGCGGCATTGTGAGCGAAACATAGGGCTCGCCCTCTAAATCGTCCCTGCCCCCGGCCGGGTGATCGGCGCACACCACTGCAATTTGAGGCAGCGGCTGACCGGGCACGAACTCCGCATCCTCCGACAGCTGGCAGCTCCATGACGATCCGTCACCATGCTTCATGACGAGGGTTGCGACCGGGCCATAGGAGGCCAGTCGCGCTGCCATGGGATCGAACTCCGGGCCGCCGATGCTGGTGGGCGCTTTCATGGCGTGCAGACTGCCGACAAGGACGATGACGGTGTCGTAATAGTCACTGGCAGCCGCCTCAGCGATGTTTTCTGCCTGAGCGGCTTCATGCGGGCCTTGGCTGGGCAGGTCGGCAAACCGGGATCGCTGATCGTCATCGCGGGCGCCGTTGAAGGCGACAATGCCGATGTTCGCGCCACCTTCCTTTAAGGCGTGCGCCCGGACAATCAGGTCGAGCATAGCGATGCTTGCCACGCCGTCTTCACGACCCTGCCAACCATGCTGCAGCACCGCATCGCGGGATTGCTCTTTGGGCAGGGCCCAGGCTTCCTGCCATCCGGCGTCGTAAGTTGAGCCGTGCTCAACCGCCAGCAGCACCTTGTCGCCCCGCGCGGCGAGCGCGCAGACCAGATCGGATACGAAAGCGGGGGCTTCGTTGGTCCCGTGGGTTTCGCCAAAGACCACGAATTGCGGATCGCGCGCAGCGACCGCGCTCCAGCTCGGCGGCAGGATGCACTGCGATGCCGTTTCCCTCTCGTGGTCGGGATGCGCATGAAGCGCAGTCGACAGGGTCGCAAGCAGGATGGGTGAGAGCGCCAGAGCGATACGGGACAGATCGGGCATGGCGTTCATACCTCCGCTGTGCGTTTATCGAGGATCAGGCCGGGGCTGGCCGCGAAGGCAGATATGCAAGCACCAGCCTGAACAGCGCCCAAACCGGCGCGAGTATGGCCGCTGCGACCATGCCTGCCCCGAAATCGGGCTGATACAAAAGGATCGTCGCGATCGAGCCGCCAAACATTTGCGGGATCACCGCGATCAGGACGAAGGCGAGGGCGAGCATCGCGGCGAGCGGGAACCACAGGCTGAACAATCCGGCGGTGTTCGTCCGCTTAGCCAGGATTTCCCTGCGACGCATCCACCCCCAGATGATGGCGAGGACAAAGAACGGCGGCAGCAGCATGACCGAGAGATAGGCCGTCTTCGGCCCCCATCGTGACCCTGAGCCTGAATACTCACGCCCAAGCGCAAATGCCGTCACTCCTTCGCGCAAATCGACGCTTTCGCCAAAGCCGATCCCGCCATTGGTGTTGACCAGCACAACCACCCCCTTGCGCTGGGCCGGGATCATGGTTGCCAATGCCTCGCTGCCGGGGACAAGCCCGCCGTGAAAGGCGCTGCCCGTCGCGGAATCGAGGAACCAGCCGAGGCCATAGAAGGGTGCTGCCTCGCTTGCCGGTTGCAGCATCCGCGCCTTGCCTTCGGCGCTCAGGACATCGCTTTGCCCGTTCATCATCACCGCGAGATAGGTCGCGAGATCGCGCGCGCTCATCAGAATGCCCCCTGCCGATGCATTGAGGCGCGAATCGCCGTGATCGTCGAAGGCGCGGTGTCCGCCAAACCACGGGCGGTGGCCGATGGCGGCGCCTTTGGGCGTCTCGGTGTAGGCAAACGTCCCCGACGAAAGGCCGAGCGGAGCGAAAATCCGGTTGCGGACGTAATCCTCGTATCCGCTTCCGCTGACCGCCTCGATCACCGCGCCGAGGATCTGGTAATTCGCGTTCGAATATTCCCAGCGCGTGCCGGGCGGATAGGCCGTGCCTTGCTCACCAAGGCTGGCGGCGAGGGCGGCAAGGGTAGGGGGCAGTTCCCCGCTTTGATCGTGCAGCGCGTTGCCCTGAATCGTCGAAAAACCGCTGGTGTGGCTGAGCAACTGGCGCAGAGTGATCGAGCGTGCCGCGTTGTTGCGCATCTCTGGCAGGTGATCGCTCACCGGATCATCAATGGTGAGCGCGCCTGCTTCGGCCAGTTGCATGATCGCCAACGCGGTGAAGCTCTTGGTGATCGAACCGATCCGGAACGGAGTGTCGGGCGAAACGGCCAATTCGCCGCCCGCTTGCGCCACGCCGAACCCTTCGGCCTTGCTCGCATCGCCTTCGATCACGGCATAGGCCGCGCCCGGCGCGCCCGATTCCTCCCAGCTTTCAGCGGCAAAGGCATGAATGGCGGCGGTTCGGGCATTCGCAGGAGCGTACAACCCGGCCAGAATGACCAAAAAGAACAGAAATTGTCTCAAGCCGGCGCCCCCCTTTTTTGCGCTTGGCGGTCAGCCCACCACTTTGACGAAGCTGTCGATCACCCGCTTTTCACCCGCTTCCTCGAACTGGATGGTCAGCTTGTTGCCTTCCTGATCAATGACGCAGCCGGTGCCGAATTTGTCGTGATGCACCATTGCGCCGATAGCGATGTCGGAACGCGGTTTGGCAGCAAAGCTGGCGGCGCTGCGGCCCGGTTCGGCGAGGCGTTTCTGTTGCGGCTCGTATCCGGTGGCGACGGCGCGGCGCCAGCCGGGGCCGCGGGTCTGGGCGCGATCCGGGCGATCCCTTGCCACATGAGCGAAGGGGTCTTCGTTCTCCGACCAGTTGGCGCGCCACAGCGAGGCACCGCCCGTCATGGTCGATTCCTGTTCGATATGCTCCTCCGGCAAATCCTCGATGAAGCGTGAAGGGATCGAGCTGACCCATTGGCCGTAGATGCGCCGGTTTGCCGCGTGGAAAATCATGCAGCGTCGCCGCGCGCGGGTGATCGCGACATAGGCAAGGCGGCGTTCTTCCTCCAGGCTGGCAAGGCCGCCTTCGTCGATGGCCCGCTGCGAGGGGAAGACGCCTTCCTCCCAGCCGACGCAGAACACATGATCGAATTCCAGCCCCTTGGCCGCGTGGATCGTCATGATCGTGACGGTTTCTTCCTCGTCGCTGCGATCATTGTCCATGACGAGGCTGACATGTTCGAGGAAATCGCCCAGCGTTTCGTATTCCTCCATCGCGCGGGCAAGCTCGGAGAGGTTTTCGGCTCTGCCTGCGCTTTCGGCGCTGCGATCAGCGGAAAGCATGGCGTTGTAGCCCGATTCTTTCAGCACCAGTCGCAGCAGGTCAGCCGGCGTCATTTCCTCGGCCGCTTGCCGCCAGGCGAGGAATTGCCGCAGCAAACCGCCGATGGTGCTGGCCGCGCGCTTGGGCAATTCGTCGCTGTCGGCCAGCTCCAGCGCGGCTGCGGCCAGCGGCAGGTTCACGCGGCGGGCGTGGCTGTGCATTTTTTCGAGCGTTTTCGAACCCAGCCCACGCTTGGGCTGGTTGTAGATACGCTCGAACGCCAGATCGTCCTGCGGCTGGGCGATCACCCGCAGATAGGCGAGTGCGTCGCGGATTTCAGCGCGTTCGTAGAAGCGGAAACCGCCGATGATCCGGTAATTGATGCCCGTCTGGATGAAGCGGTCTTCGAATTCGCGGGTCTGGTATTGTGCGCGCACAAGGATTGCGACTTCATTGAGAGGCGCGCCTTCGCCTTCGAGGCGTTCGATTTCCTCGCCCACCCGGCGGGCTTCCTCGGGTGCGTCCCACACGCCGATGACGCGCACCTTGTCGCCGCCGTTTGCCTCGGTCCACAGCGTCTTTTCGTGCCGTTCGCTATTGGCCCGGATCAGGCCGGATGCCGCGCCCAGAATATGCGGGGTGGAACGGTAATTCTGCTCCAGACGCACCACGTGGGCGCCGGGAAAATCCTTTTCAAACCGAAGGATATTGGCGACTTCTGCGCCGCGCCATGAATAGATCGACTGGTCATCATCGCCAACCACGCAGATGTTCTTGTGCGCCTGTGCCAGCAGCCTCAGCCACAGGTACTGCACCGCATTGGTGTCCTGATATTCGTCGACCAGAATGTAGTGGAAGCGCTGCTGGTATTCCGCCAGCACATCGGAATGTTTGCGGAAGATGTTGAGCATATGCAGCATCAGATCGCCGAAATCGCAGGCATTGAGCGCCTTCAGCCGATCCTGATACAGCCCGTACATGGCCGCACCCTTGCCATTGGCGTAGGCTTCGTTTTCCATCGCATCGAGATCGTCGGGGTTCAGCCCCCGGTTCTTCCAGCGGTCGATCAATCCGGCGAGCTGGCGCGCGGGCCAGCGTTTCTCATCAAGATCATTGTCGGCGATAAGCTGCTTCAACAACCGCAGCTGATCGTCGGTGTCGATGATCGTGTAATTGCTCTGCAAGCCCGCCAGTTCGGCGTGACGGCGCAGCATCTTGGCGCAGATCGAATGGAAGGTGCCGAGCCACGGAATCCCTTCGCTGGCCGGGCCAAGATGCTGACCCACACGCTCGCGCATCTCGCGCGCCGCCTTGTTGGTGAAGGTGACGCACAGGATCTGGCTGGGCCATGCGCGGCCTGTCGCTACCAGATGCGCGAGGCGCGCTGTCAGCGCCGCGGTCTTGCCTGTGCCCGCTCCTGCCAGCATCAGCACCGGCCCTTCCGTCTTCAGCACCGCTTCGCGCTGGGGCGGGTTGAGCCGCGCGGCATAGGCCGGGACAGCGGCATCGGAGCCGGGGGGAAGGGGGGCAGGAGTAGTCATGGTGCAATGTGAACAGGTAGAGAACAAGTTATTGCCGCGCAACCCGGTGCTTTGCGGGTTCTCCCCCGCTGCTTCAGGCGGCTTCGGCACCTTTGCGCATCAGGGTGATCCGGCCTTTGCCGATCTTGCGCGAGGTATCGACATCCAGACCCTTGATCTCCGGCTCTTCGTCGAACGCGGTTTCCAGCGCGATCCATGTCGCATCGTTGATCCAGCCCAGTCGCAGCATTCGGTCGAGCGCGACTTCGCCAGCGCCGCTGCGATAGGGCGGGTCAAGCAGTAACAGGTCCACCGCCTCGCGCGGGGGGCGCAGACCCATCACCGAACCGCTGTCGATGGTGGTGCGCGAACGGGCGCCCAGCGTGTCGATATTGGCCTTGATCGCGGCGAGGGCATCGCGGTCCTGCTCCACGAACAGGCAATGCGCCGCGCCCCGTGACAATGCCTCCAGCCCCAAAGCGCCGGAACCTGCGAAAAGGTCGGCAACGCGCAGTTCCTCGAAACTGCCCAGCCGGCTCATAAGCATCGAAAACAGCGCCTCGCGCGTGCGATCAGCCGTTGGGCGCGTTTCGCCGCCCTTGGGCGCGACCAGTTTGCGACCGCGCCATTCGCCCGCAATGATCCGCATCAGCGCTTCGCCCCTTTGAGGCTGCTCACGAAGCGATCCAGATCGCCCTTCTTGATCCGCGCTGCCTGCCCACGCGGCAGATCGCCAAGCAGGAAGGGCCCATAGGCGATGCGGATCAGGCGGTTTACCTTCAGGCCGAGATATTCCAGCACCCGGCGCACCTCGCGGTTCTTGCCTTCGGTGATGGTCATTTCGATCCAGTTGTTCTTGCCCGAACTGCCGTGTTCGAGATTGGCGTCGATCGAGCCGTAGCGCACGCCGTCGATCTCCACCCCTTCGATCAGGTCTTCGAGCTGTTCCTGCGACACTTCGCCAAAGGCGCGCGCGCGATAGGTGCGCGGTATGCCGGATGATGGCAGTTCCATCTGCCGTTTCAGCCCGCCGTCATTGGTCAGCAGCAAGAGCCCCTCCGTATTGAGGTCGAGCCTGCCGATCGGCATCAGCCGGGGCGTATCCTTGGGCAGGGCATTGCGCAGCGCGCTGTAGATCGTCGCGCGGCCGGCGGGGTCGCGCTCCGCCGTGATAAGCCCGGTGGGCTTGTGAAAGGCGAAAAGCTGTGCCGGCTCCGGCCCGGCGACCGGCTTGCCATCGACGCTGACCCCTTTGAGATCGTGCAGGAACGTTGCCGGGGTTTCCACCGGCTTGCCGTTGAGGGTGATGCGTCCGTCAGCGATCATCCGCTCGATCTCGCGGCGGCTGGCGACACCGGCGCGGGCGAGCAGTTTCGCGATGCGGTCGCCCTCGGGGCGGTCGTCAGACTGTTTGGGGTTGGTTGGCATGCGCTGCGCCTTAGGCGTTCAGCGCGTCCTGCACAATCGCATCAAACCGCGCGATCCCGCCTTCGAGCGTGCCGAGCGTGATTTCCTTCACCGCACCCGATTCCAGCCCCTGCTGGCCAAGTTCGGCCGCGCGGAAATCCTCACTGGCGAAAACGCCGCCATCGAGCAGTTTCCAGCTGCGTTCCCAGTGATCCTTTGCCTTGTCGGTTTGCGGTTCCTCGGGGATCAGCATGAAATCCTCAACCAGCGTCAGATCATGCGCCTGCGGCATCAGCACCATGACATTCACGTAATCGGGGCTGGGGACGATCACCGTGCCGGGGAACAGCTGATAGGCGAAGGTAATCACGCGGCGAAGCTGCGCCATGTCGTTCAGATCGACGCCTTCCATCTCCTCCAGCCGGCCCACGGCAGAACGCATGTGCGGCCCGATCGCGTCGCCACTGGTGATCCCGTCCTTGAAGAACGGCCCGATGGTGTTCGCGTGCAGCCGGGTGACATGGTAGCTTTCGAGAAAGGCATCCATGATCAGCTTCCAATTGCCTTTGACCGTGTGGGTCTTGCGCCGGAACAGGTGCGCATCAGGCATTCCGAAAGCGGTGAAATCCTCGCTCACCTTGGCCGCGTCGGAGAAATCGGCTTCTGCGTCAGGGGAGAACCAGATCAATCCCCCGGCTTCGAGGCTGGGCAGTTCCACCAGACCGTAATCGCCTTTTTCCATGCCGGGGAAGGTTTCGGGGCGGGGCAGGGCGAGCAGGCTTCCATCCAGCTTGTATGTCCACGCATGATAGGGGCAGACAAGCCGCTTGGCGCATTGCACCTCGCCGCCTTCGACCAGCCTTGTCCCGCGATGGCGGCAGACGTTGAGGAAGACGTGGGCTTTGCCTTCTCCGTCGCGCGTGATCAGCAGCGGGCGGCCGG
Organism: Erythrobacter sp. Dej080120_24; assembly: GCF_036322605.1. Taxonomy (GTDB): domain Bacteria; phylum Pseudomonadota; class Alphaproteobacteria; order Sphingomonadales; family Sphingomonadaceae; genus Erythrobacter; species Erythrobacter aurantius. The sequence goes on along the minus strand of NZ_AP027262.1, from coordinate 2,483,164 downwards.
TCGCATCATGCGGCACCGCCATACCCGGATCGGGCAAGAGCGCGCTTGGCACCAGCACCTGCGGCAGACGGTCGAACAGCCGTGCCTTTTCCAGCGCGAAATGCGCAGGGTCGGTGTAACAGCTGGCAGGCACGCTGCCGATCACATCGGTTTCGCGGCTGCATCCGTCCCTTACAGCTTCCGCAAGAGCCAACTGGCCCGGCGTGGGTCGCAATCTGGGTAAATCTGTTGTGGGCGCGTTCATTGCGGCTTCCCTATCCCTCTCATCGAAGCGTAGTGTTGCACGAAATCGGGATATTCAAAAGGACATGGCTGCATGAGCGAGAGCGGCGCAACCCAAGAGCCGGGCCTGTGGGGCGCGATCAAGCCGTATCTGGAGAAGGAATCGCTCGCCGCTTTCTTCCTCGGCGTGTCCTCGGGATTTCCCTTCGCGCTGCTCGCCGCGACCTTGACGACCCGATTGGCGCAGGACGGGATCGATAAATCGACCGTCACCGCCTTCACCCTCGTCTTCCTCAGCTACAATTTCAAATGGCTGTGGGCGTGGATTGTCGACTCGGTTCGGCTTCCGGTGATCGGCCGATTGGGGCTTCGTGTGTCCTGGATGCTGGTTGTCGGCGTGCTGGTGATCGCAGCGGTGTTCAACCTCGCGCTGGCGGACCCGAAACAGGATATCGCATGGGTCGCGGTGTCGGCGATCATGCTTGGCGCTGCTGGCGCGACATTCGATATCATTATCGACGCCTACCGGATCGAGACGCTCAAGCCCTATCAACTCGGCGTCGGGTCGGGGATGAGCCAGTACGGCTGGCGCATCGGCGCTGCCGGGGCGGGCGCATTGGCGCTGGTGGTCGCGGCGCGGACGGATTGGTCGATTGCCTACATGGCCTGTTCGGTGTTCGCGCTTCCGGCGATGCTGACAGCGTTGATCCTGGGCGAGCCGCCACGCCATCGCCCTCCGGCGGAGCGATCCACGATCCCGCAGAAAATGCGCGCGATTGCCGATCCCTTCATCGAGTTTCTGGGGCGCAACGGCGGTTGGCTGGTGCTGCTGTTCATCCTCGTCCACAAGATCGGCGACACGCTGGCAAACCTCACTTTCCGTCTGCTGTTCGAAGACCTCGGCTATACCAATGACGAGATCGCGATCTACGATGTCGGCGTCGGTTTCTGGGCGCTGATCATCGGGGTGTTCATCGGCGGGATCATCTACGCCAAGCTCGGCCTCAAGAAATCGGTGCTAATCGCGCTAATCCTGATGGCGATCTCCAACGTCAGCTTTGCCGCGCTCGCGGCGGTGGGGCATTCGAACATCGGCATGGCAGCGGCGATCGGGTTCGAGAATTTCGCCAGCGGCTATGGCGGTGTGGTCGTGGTCGCCTATTTCTCCGCGCTGTGCGATCTGAGGTTCACGGCGGCGCAATATGCGCTGATCAGCGCGGGCGCGAGCATCGTCGGGCGATTGCTGACGGGCACGACCGCCGGTTCGCTGATCGAGGCGTTGGGTTATGTGAACTTCTACCTGCTCACCACCGTGCTGGCATTCCCCGGCATCATCCTGTTCTGGTGGATGATGCGCACCGGGCTTGTCGATGAGGCGATGGGCACGGCAGGGACGGAACCCGCGCCGGACGAGGGTTAGTCCGGCACCTCGTCGTTGAGCCGCAGCGCTTCGCCCGCGAGGTAGAGCGATCCGGCGATCAGCACAGCGTAGCCATCATCGGGCAGGTTGAGCATTGCCTCTTCGAGGTCCGTGCGCTCCACGGCATCGGGGCCGAAAGCGCTGGCAGGGTGGCTGTCGTGGTTGGGAACCGGGACGACGGTTACGCTAGCCAGAATCTCTGAAAACATCTGGTCTTCTCGGTTCAGGAACGCAGATGCATTTTTGCTTTCGAGCATTCCGATAATCAGGTGGAACGGCTTCATCGCAGGGATGACGACATGCTCCACCATGAACATCCAAAGCTCATGTGCCGCGCTTGGATTGTGGCCCCCATCGAGCCAGACTTCTCGTGATCCTGTCAAGGGACCGGGAGAAAGACGTTGCAGGCGGGCTGGCCAGCTGGCCTCGGTCAGGCCTCGCGCGATGCCGGCTTCCGTAACAGTCACGCGATCTTGATGGCGCAGCATCGCAATCGCCAGACCGGCGTTTTCGGCCTGGTGCCTGCCCTTGAGCGAGGGAGCAGGAAACTCGCAGCGAAACCGGCTTCCGTTTGGTCCGCGATAGTCCGAGTATGTGATCGTATCGCTTCCATAATGAGAGATAGACCATGGCCATTCTCCCGTATCCCGTGCAAAGAGGTGAGCGCCTTGCTGCCTGGCCACGAGATTGATCGAGTGCGCCGCTTCATCGCCGTCGTAGTCGAAGGTCACCAACGGCACGCCCTTCTTCGCGATCCCCGCTTTCTCGAACGCGATCCGCGCCATCGGTTCGGTCGGCACGCCTTCCTCTGGCGCCAGCAGGAACCGTTCGTGATCCAGCCCCAGTGCGGCAATCCCGCATGCCGCAAGCACCTCCGGCTCCAGCACATTGGTCGCATCGAAGCGCCCGCCCATGCCGACTTCGACCACGCAGGCATCGGCAGGGGTGCGCGAAAAGGCGAGGAACGCGGCGGCGATGGTGACTTCGAAGAAGCTCGGGCCGAGGTCCTCGCCTGCATCGAGAACCTCCTCCAGCAACTCCGCCAGCGGCCCGTTCTCGATCAGCCGGCCCGCCAGCCTGATCCGCTCATTATAGCGCACCAGATGCGGGCTGGTGGTGACGTGGACGCGGTATCCTTCGGCCTCCAGCATCGCCCGCAGGAACGCGCAGGTCGATCCCTTGCCGTTCGTCCCCGCGACATGGAACACCGGCGGCAGCTTGCGGTGGGGATTGCCCAGCCGCTCCATCAGCGCGGTGATCGTCTCCAGCCCCAGCCGCCCTTGCGGGACGCTCAATGCGGACAGGCGATCCAGCTGCGCCTGAACACGCGGATCGTCCGAACGGCCAAAGTCCATGGGGAACTAGGCAGCCGCGTCGGCCGGTTGCAGATAATCGATCACCTGCGCCAGCGTCGCTTTCAGATCGTGGCGCGGCACGACCATGTCGACCATGCCGTGCTTGTGGAGATACTCCGCGCGCTGGAACCCTTCGGGCAATTGCTCGCGGATGGTGTCCTGGATCACCCGCTGGCCGGCAAAGCCGATGAGCGCGCCCGGTTCTGCAATGTGGATGTCGCCCAGCATGGCATAGCTGGCGGTGACGCCGCCGGTGGTGGGATCGGTCAGCACCACGATATAAGGCAGGCCCGCCGCCTTCAGCCGCCGCGTCATCACGGTCGCACGCGGCATCTGCATGAGCGAGAGAATTCCCTCCTGCATGCGCGCACCGCCCGCTGCGGTGACAACGATGTAAGGGCACTTGCGGCGAAGCGCGCGTTCGGCCCCGGCGCAGAAGGCCATGCCCACGGCCATGCCCATCGAACCGCCCATGAAGCTGAAATCCTGCACCCCGACTACCGCCGGATGCCCTTCGATCTCGCCCGATCCGACGATAAAGGCGTCTTCGTGCGGGCTCGCCGCGCGCGCTGCCTTCAGCCTGTCGGTATAGCGTTTGGTGTCCTTGAACTTGAGCGGGTCTTCCTCGACCTGAGGCTGCGGCAACAGCTCGAACCCTTCGTCCAGCAGCAGTTGCAGCCGCGCATCGCCGCCGATCCGGCCGTGATGGCCGCAACGCGGGCAGACGCTGAGGTTTTCCTCATACTCCGCGACGAAGAGCATTTCCTGACAGCTCTTGCACTTGATCCAGAGGTCTTTTTCGGTCGTCTTCTTCGTCTCGCCAAAGCCGAGCGAATTGCGGACGCGGGTGAACCAGTTCATGCGTAATCCCTTATGCGACTGCGGCGCGCATGGCGGTGACCATGGCCGAAGTCAGCTCTTGTAGCTTGGCCGGGGCGTCCTTGCCAAATTCCCCGACCAGATCGACGAAGGCGGAGCCGACCACGACGCCGTCGGCGACCTTGGCGATCTCGGCGGCCTGTTCCGGAGTGCGCACACCAAAGCCGACCGCGACGGGCAGATCGGTGTGCTGCTTGATCCGCGAAACCGCGCCTTCGATCGAATCGATTGCGGCCTGCTGTTTACCGGTGATCCCGGCGACGGAGACGTAATAGAGGAACCCGCCTGACCCTTCGAGCACTTGCGGCAGACGCGCCGCATCGGTGGTGGGGGTGGCGAGGCGGATCGGGGCAATGCCCTTTGCGCGCAGGGCCGGGCCAAGCTCGCCGTCTTCCTCCGGCGGAATGTCGACGCAGATGACGCCATCAACGCCCGCCTTGTGCGCAGCATCGGCGAACCATTCCGCGCCGCGCCGGATCATCGGGTTGGCGTATCCCATCAGGATCAGCGGCACATCGGGGTGACGAGCGCGGAAATCGGCGGCGATTTGCAGCACGTCGGCGGTCTTGGTGCCTGCACCTAGGCTGCGCAGATTGGCGCTCTGGATCGCAGGGCCATCGGCCATCGGATCGGTGAAGGGCATCCCCAGTTCGATCACATCAGCGCCGCCCGCGACAAGCGCGTCCAGATTCGCGGCGGTGTCCCCATCGCCAGCGGTGACGAAGGCGACAAAGGCGGGGTGGGGAGCGGAGAAGGTGGTGGAGAGGCGGGTCATTTCTGGGTGTGAAGTCCTACAGGATGGAACACTTGGAACACTGTCCTGGGGTTAGAATCATTGCGGTGCGGTGCGGCATTGGTCATGTCGGCTCTATGGCATCTTGGGTGCGAGTAGGACAGCGGTTCAGGACTAAGTCCTCTCCCCTGAAGGGGAGAGGGCTTTTGGGAGGCGGAGAAGATGGTCGTGAGGCGGGTCATATACCAACACGCTCAGTGAAAGTGCCTACAAGTCCGATGAAAAGCGAACCGCCAACCGTGACTAGGCTCGCATTCAAGAACGAAATGTCGGCCCCGAACAAAGCATTTATCCCAAGCATCAACGGGAAAATCAGGAAGCCAAGAAAGAAAAACAAAATGCCTCGGCGCGGATTGAAGTCGAACGCTTTCGATGAGGGATCGGGCTTTTCACGAAGTTGCCAGAGTGACCATCCAAGCACGCAAAGAATGGGTATCCAAACGAACCAAGGAGCCTCATGTTCATCCCCTAAGAGCCATTGCTTGACAAGGACGATCAAGGAGCAAAGACCGATTGCAACAAAAGCAGCGGTTTGCTTGCTCAAATCTCAACTCCCAGCTTTTCAGCCACGGTGAAGATGTCCTTGTCGCCGCGTCCGCACAGGTTCATCAGGATGATCTCGTCCTCGCGCATCTGCTTGGCGCGCTGGGCGACGGCGGCGATGGCGTGGCTGGGTTCGAGCGCGGGGATGATGCCTTCGGTGCGGCACAGCAGTTTGAAGCCGTCGAGTGCCTCGTCATCGGTGACGGCGGTGTATTCGACCCGGCCCGTTTCCTTGAGCCACGCGTGCTCCGGCCCGATGCCGGGATAATCCAGCCCTGCGCTGATCGAATGGCCTTCGGTGATCTGGCCGTCCTCGTCCTGCAACAGATAGGTCTTGTTGCCGTGAAGCACGCCGGGGAAACCGCCCAGAAGGCTTGCCGCGTGCTGATCTCCGTCGAGGCCGTAGCCTGCCGCTTCGACACCGAGCATTTTCACGTCCGGATCGTCGAGGAAGGGATGGAACAGCCCCAGCGCGTTCGATCCGCCGCCTATGCAGGCGACCAGCAGATCGGGCAGGCGGCCCACGCGATCCAGCATCTGTTCGCGCGCTTCGGTGCCGATCACGCTCTGGAAATTGCGGACCATCTCAGGGTACGGATGCGGCCCGGCGGCGGTGCCGATGATGTAGAAGGTGTCGTGGACGTTCGCGACCCAATCGCGCAAGCCCTCGTTCATTGCGTCCTTCAAGGTCGCTCCGCCGCTGGTGACGGGGACGACTTCCGCGCCGAGCAGCTTCATGCGGAAGACGTTGGGCGATTGCCGTTTCACGTCCTCTGCGCCCATGTAGATCACGCAAGGCAGGCCAAAGCGCGCGCAAACGGTCGCGGTCGCGACGCCATGCTGGCCTGCGCCGGTTTCGGCGATGATGCGGGTCTTGCCCATGCGCTTCGCCAGCAGGATCTGGCCGATGCAATTGTTGATCTTGTGCGCGCCGGTGTGATTGAGCTCGTCGCGCTTGAACCAGACTTGCGCGCCACCCAGAGCTTCCGTCAGCCGTTCCGCGAAATAGAGCGGGGAGGGGCGGCCGACGTAATGCTTCATCAGATCGTCGAATTCGGCGGCAAAGGCCGGATCGGCCTGCGCCGCGCGATATTCCCGCTCCAGATCGAGGATCAGCGGCATCAGCGTTTCGGCGACATAGCGTCCGCCGAATTCGCCGAAATGCCCGCGTTCATCGGGCTGGGTGCGGAAGGAGTTAGGGCCAAGGACAGGGGTGTTTTCGGTCATAATAATCTCAAGCTTCGCGCGCGGCTTTGCAGAAGGCGCGGATCAAGTCCACATCCTTGATCCCCGGCGCGCTTTCAAGTCCCGATGAAGCATCAACCAGCGGCGCGCCTGTCGCAGCGATGGCATCGGCGACATTGGCGGGATTGAGCCCCCCGGCAAGGCCCCAGGGCAGGCGGTGCGCATGATTTTTCAGCAGGCTCCAGTCGAAGCCCACGCCATTGCCGCCAGGCAGGGCGGTGGCCTTTTCAGGCGGCGGGGCATCGAACAGCAAGCGGTCCACCGCGCCTTCGAACCGGGCGGCATTGGCCAGCGTATCCGCGCTGCGCACGCCCAGCGCTTTCCACGTCTCGACCCCGGCCCGCGTGCGGACGGCGGCGATCCATTCGGGGGTTTCCTTGCCGTGAAACTGCACCACGTCAGGCTTGACGAGATCAATGGCGCGCCCGGTCGTATCAACATCGGCATTGACCAGCAGCAGCACCGCCTTGACGCCTTGCGGCACCTGCGCCCGCAGCCGTGCGGCATCCTCAAGGCTGACGTGCCTCGGGCTCGGCTCGAAATGCACGAGGCCCACATGGGTCGCGCCCGCGTCGATCGCGGCGGCAAGGGTTTCGTTTGTGGAAAGCCCGCAAATCTTTATCAGCATGGCCAACGCCCTAACCGCATAAAGGCGAAGGCGAAAGGATGCGCTTGCGCTTTGGCTCAATATGCAGGATCGACGCGGGCGAAACGATCATATCGGGGGTCTGCCATGTTTATCAGAATCGCTTTTGCCGCATTTGCCGCCGCGCTGCTTTCCGCCTGCAATCCGATGGCGCAGCTGGAGCAGTCCGAGGCGAAGATCGAGAAATGGCACGCAACCTATAACCAAGGCGATGCGCGCACGCTTTACGGGCTTACGTCGCAGGAATTTCGCGAGGTTACCTCGATTGACGAGATGAACCAGCTTGTCGCACTGGTGACGGACAAGATGGGCAAGGTTTCCTCGAGTGAGCGCGCCGGCTTCAACATCAACACCAACAATGGTGTTACATCAACGGTCGTGACGATGAAGACGATGTTTGAAAAAGGTGAGGGCACCGAAACCTTCACCTTCCAGGGCAGCGGGGACGATACGCGCCTGGTGGGCTGGAACGTCGATTCGCCCAATTTCGTCGCCGTGCCGACCGACGCGATTACCTTGCCGGAGCGTATTATCGAGGACGAGCCGGAGGCCGCACCGCAGTAATCGTCAGAGCGTCGCCTCGATCGCGCGGGCGGCGGCTTCGGGGTCTTCGGCGCGGCTGATCGGGCGGCCGATCACCAGCACACTCGCACCATCGTCGCGCGCCTGTCGCGGGGTGACGGTGCGCTTCTGATCTCCGGTAAGTGATCCGGCGGGGCGCAGGCCGGGGACGACGAAGAACCCGTCCTTCCACTGGCGGCGCACCTCTTTCACTTCCTGTCCCGAACACACGATGCCATCGAGTCCGGCGGTATGCGCCAGTTCGGCAAGGCGCATGACGTGATCATGCGGCGTGCCCGATACGCCGGTACGGGCAAGATCGGTTTCGTCAAGGCTGGTGAGCATGGTCACGGCGACAACCTTGCAACCTTCGGCAGCGGCGGCCTTGGCATCCTCCATCATCGCGCGCCCGCCGCTGGCATGGACGGTGACGATCGCGGGTTCATAGACGTGGATCGCCTGCATCGCGCCAGCAACGGTGTTGGGGATGTCGTGGAATTTCAGGTCGAGGAAAATCGGCAGACCCATATGCGCAATCTCGTGGACGCCGTGGCCGCCATGAGCGCAGAAGAATTCCAGCCCCAGCTTGACCCCGCCGATATGCGCCTTGACCTTTTCGATCAGCGCTTTGGCCGGTTCGATCTGCGGAACGTCAAGCGCGAGGTAGACCGGATTGCTCATGCGGGATTGTCACCTGTCGATGGCGGTGTGGGGGAAAGGATATCCTCAGGATTTGCCGCTTCATCCACGGCCTTATCCACAGGCGCGGCAGCGGTCGGCGCCGGCGTTTCAGCGCGATGCGCCAGTGCCGTCGATTTGATCGAGGCCTCTAGGCTGCGAATGCGCCGCCCAAGGCTCCATTTGACGCTGCGGTGGTACAACCACATGGGCACGATGCCGAGCAGGAAGGCGACGATAACCAGCACCGGAACCTTGGTTTCCAGCACGAGGTTCTCCCACAGGTTCACCTCCACCGTGTCCCAGTTGAAAAAGGAAAAGGTCATGATCCCGAAAAGGATCAGGACCCAGACAATGGTGCGGATGATCTGCACTGGTTTCGACCCCCTCTTGGTCTGTTCTCGTCAGGTGGAAACCTACGGCTTTTGTCGCCCGAGTCCAGCCAGCAGCGTCAGCCGAACACCCGCGCAAAGATCGTGTCGACGTGCTTGAAGTGGTATTCGAGGTCGAATTTCTCTTCCAGCTCGGCATCGGACAGCGCGGCGGTGACTTCCTCGTCGCCCTTGAGCAGATCGAGCAGCGACAGCGCGCCCGAGGATTCCCACACCTTCATCGCATTGCGCTGAACCAGACGATAGGCATCCTCGCGGCTCACGCCGGCCTGCGTCAGCGCCAGCAGCACGCGCTGCGAATGGACAAGCCCCCCCATCGCATCGAGGTTCTTCTGCATCCGGTCGGGGTAGACCAGCAGCTTTTCGACCACGCCCGTCAGCCGCGCGAGCGCGAAGTCGAGCGCGATGGTCGCATCCGGGCCGATGTAGCGCTCCACAGAGGAGTGCGAGATATCGCGTTCGTGCCACAGCGCGACATTCTCCAGCGCGGGCATGGCATAGGCGCGGATCATGCGCGCCTGGCCGGTGAGGTTTTCGGTCAGCACCGGATTGCGCTTGTGCGGCATGGCGCTTGAACCCTTCTGGCCGGGCGAGAAATATTCCTCGGCCTCCAGCACTTCGGTGCGCTGCAAATGGCGGATTTCGACCGCCAACCGCTCGATACTGCCAGCGATCACCGCGAGCGTGGCAAAGTACATCGCGTGGCGATCGCGCGGGATCACCTGTGTGCTGACGGGCTCAGGGGTCAGGCCCAGTTGCTCGGCGACATAGGCCTCCACTTCCGGGTCGATATTGGCGAAGGTGCCGACCGCGCCCGATACCGCGCAGGTCGCGATTTCGGCGCGCGCGGCGATCAGGCGCTGCTTGCAGCGGTCAAATTCGGCATAGGCCTGCGCCAGCTTCAGCCCGAAGGTAACGGGTTCGGCATGGATGCCGTGGCTACGGCCGATGGTGGGGGTGTATTTGTGTTCTTCGGCGCGGGTGCGGATCGCGGCCAGCAGCGCGTCGAGATCGGCCAGCAAAATGTCCGAGGCACGCGCCAGCTGCACCGCCAGCGTCGTGTCGAGCACGTCGGAAGAAGTCATGCCCTGATGCATGAAGCGCGCTTCGTCGCCGACCTGCTCGGCCACCCACGTAAGGAATGCGATCACGTCGTGCTTGGTAACGGCTTCAATCGCGTCGATCGCCTCGACGTCGATCTTCGGATTGGTCGCCCACCAGTCCCACAAGGCCTTGCCCGCGCTGGCCGGGACGACGCCCATTTCGCCAAGCTTTTGCGTGGCGTGCGCCTCGATCTCGAACCAGATGCGGAATTTGGCTTCCGGCTCCCACAGGGCGGACATTTCGGGGCGGGCATAACGGGGGACCATGGCAGGCGATCCTTGTGGCGGAATTGAACGGGCAGACTGCTTTGACGCGCGGCTATTCGCGCAAGGCCCGATTGGCAAGGGGCAGGGCGTGCAAGTGCCAACCTTTTCCCGAACCGGGCCCGGACTTCTGACCGGCTGTAACCCGGCAGACCTTCGTCGCGAAAGGTAAGGCAGGAGGAACGCAATATGTCGAATTCTGCCCGGCAAAGCGGAGCGGGTTCAGATGCGTCGGCTGCGACGTCATCAAGACTTCAGGAAGAACGATACCCGCCATTTGTCAGGGTGACCTTGCGCCGGTGGACCAAATGGTACCTCGAAGGGACCGAGACGTTCTGGCCGTTCAGCGATCTGGCGATCCGGTTCTTCATCGCGCTGTGGTTCCTGCGATCCGGCATCGTAAAGGCGGCGGACTGGGATACCGCGGTGTTTCTGGCGACCAATGAATATCCGGTCGCATGGATGGAGCCGGCAACGGCGGCCGCCATCGGGCTCGCAATCGAACTGGTCGGGCCGGTCCTGCTGATCGTCGGATTGATGACCCGGCCTGCCGCCTTGGCAATGGCCGCCCTGACCTTGCTGAGTCAGGCAGTCTACATTCCGACGACGACCAATCTGATCGTTGCGGCCATGCTGCTATGGTACGCTCTTCATGGCCCGGCGTTGTTCTCGATCGATCGGGCGCTGTCGTCAGGTCTGAAAAGCAGCGCCTTGCCGCTGGCTCGCCCGATCATCGGTGCAGGCGAGTGGTCAAGAGAAGCACTTGCTCCGCTGTTCATGGCGCTGGTGCGGATATGGCTGGCCGCCAGCCTGCTCAATCACACCCATCTCATCGATCTTCCCGTGGCTGTGCAGACCTGGCTGCCGACCACGATCTTCGCCGGATTTCCGACATGGCTGGCTCTGATCACCGCCGCGTTCTTCATCACCGGTTTCGGTGCGGTGATTGTCTCCTATGGCCTGTTCTTCCTGATCGGGGCCTACATGATAACCGGCGCGCATCCCGATGTGACGCTTTTCCCCTTCCTGTTCCTCGCGATCTACGAAGCCAAGGGCGCCGGAGTGCTTTCGGTGGACCGGGCCATTCTCGCGTGGCTTGAAAAGAACATATTGTTTGATCGCGACTATTCCGAAATCCCTGCGCACTGGCCGCATATCGTGGTGATCGGGGCGGGGTTCGGCGGGCTGGCAGCAGTGGCGCGGCTGAAGCGCTTGCCCGTGCGGATTACCGTGATCGACAAGCGCAATTATCACCTGTTCCAACCGTTGCTGTATCAAATCGCTACCGCCACGCTGAACCCCGCCGACATCGCGGTGCCGATCCGCAGCCTCTTCAAGGGCGACGGCAATGTGCGCGTCATCAAGGGCGAGGTGAGTGCGATTGATACGGCCGGACGCTCGGTTTCCTATGGCGATGGTCGAAGCGTGACATATGACAGGCTGATAATCGCTACCGGCGCGACGCACAGCTATTTCGGGCGCGATGAATGGGGTGCGCACGCACCGGGGCTGAAGACGATTGAAGACGGGGTCGCCGTCCGCTCATCCATCCTCAACGCATTCGAAGAAGCCGAAGCCTGTGGCGATCCCGAAAGGGCGAGGCGTCTTCTGACCTTCGTCATCGTCGGAGCGGGGCCCACCGGAGTGGAACTGGCCGGTGCGATTGCCGAGCTTGCCAGGGTAAGCGTGGAGCGCGAATTCCGGGTCATCGATCCTGCGAGCGCGCGCGTCATCCTCGTCCAGTCGGGGCCGCGTATCCTTCCGGCGTTTCCCGAAACCTTGTCGATAGAAGCGGCCCGTTCACTGGAGGAACTGGGAGTCGAAATCCGCACCGGCAGCCGCGTTACCGAAATCGCTTCTGCTCATGTGAAGATGGGCGAAGATGCGGTGATCGAGACAGAAACGGTGTTGTGGGCGGCGGGCGTGGCGGCATCGCCCGCAGCGCGATGGCTCGGCGCAAATGCTGATCGCGCGGGCCGGGTGGAGGTGAACGGCCACCTCCGCGTTATCGGCGCAGACGGCCAGCCGGTCGATGATGTGTTCGCAATCGGTGATACAGCCCTAAGTCACGCATGGAATGGTGATCCCGTTCCGGGCCTTGCTCCCGCTGCGAAACAGGCGGGGGCGTACGTCAGCCTAGTGATCGAGGCCGAATTGCTGGGAAGGCCTTGTCCCGGCCCCTTTGCCTATCGGCATCAGGGCAGCCTTGCGACAATCGGGCGCAAGTCGGCGGTGGCCGATTTCGGTTCCTTCAGCCTGTCGGGAGCAGTGGCATGGTGGCTTTGGGGCGTAGTCCATGTCGGTTTCCTGACGGGGACGCGCAACCGGATTACGGTGGTGGTCAACTGGGCGTGGAATTTCTTCGCGCAGCATTCGGGCGTGCGCCTGATTACAGGTTCCTGAAGGTCAGATCAGCCCTTTTGCCCGCAGCGACACATGCCCTTCGCGCCCGACAATCACGTGATCGTGGACTGTGACCCCCAGCAATCGGCCGGCCTCGGCGATGCGCTGGGTTATCTGGATGTCGGCCCGGCTCGGTTCCGGATTGCCGCTGGGGTGATTGTGGACAAGGATCAGCGCGCTCGCGCCCAGATCCATCGCCCGCCGGATGACTTCGCGTGGGTGGATCGCGGCTTCGTCAATCGAACCGTCGCCAACGTGATGATCGTCGATCAGGCGGTTGCGCGTGTCGAGATAAAGCACCCGCACCCGCTCGACCGTGAGATGCGCCATGTCGATGGACAGATAATCGAGCAGGGCCTGCCAGCTTCCCAGCACAGGTTTCGCGATCACTTCGCTGCGTGCCATGCGGCGCGCGGCGACAGCCACGCTTTTGAGCGCGGCGGCGCTGGTTTCGCCCACACCTTTCACCCGTTGCAACGCGGCGGGATCGGCATTCAGCACACCAGCCAATGATCCGAACTGTTTGAGCAGGGCCTTCGCAATCGGCTTGGTATCGCCTTGCTTGATCGCGGCGAACAACAGGTATTCGAGCACTTCGTAATCGGCCAGCGCCTCCGCGCCGCCTTTCAGCAGTCGCTGACGCAAGCGTTCGCGATGGCCCATGCCAGCGTGCTTGCCCGAATCCGAAACGGGAGGTGAAGGCGACGCATTTTCATCGCCAAAATCGAAACTGTCTTCAGACTGTGGCAATCTGCGCCTCACCACTGGTTTTTCAACGACCTTTCATTGCCTTTGCAGGGCAATCTGCGCAAGTGGAGAGCATGACAGCCGCAGCACCGCCCCCTGATGCCGCGCATTCGCACGAGCCGCTTTCGCGCGGTTTGTGGCCAAAGCGCTGGCGGTGGCGCATAAGCCTGATCCTGTTGCTGGTGATTGCGGGCACTTTTGCGGTTGCCTGGCTTCAGCGAGAGCGGATTGCCGCCAATCTGATCGACAATGCGCTCGCGGCTTATGATCTGCCGGCCAGTTACGAGATTGTCGAGATCGGGACCGGGCAGCAGATAATCCGAAATCTGGTGATCGGTGATCCCTCCGCGCCCGATCTGACTGCCGAAGAGGTGCGCGTCGGTATTGTCTATTCGCTCGGCGCGCCAACCATCGGGCGGATCGAACTGGTGCGCCCCCGGCTCTATGGCTCGTTCAAGGATGGGACCTTCAGCCTCGGATCGCTCGACCGGGTGATCTATGCCGACAGCGATGAGCCCCCCGGTCTGCCTGCGCTTGATGTCGCAATCCGCGACGGGCGGGCGTTGATTGAAAGCGACTACGGGCGCTTGGCTGCCAAGCTGGAGGGCGCGGGGCCAATTGATGACGGCTTCAAGGGGATGTTGGCCGTCACCGCTCCGGGCGTAGGCAGCGAAGATTGCCGCGCTGGCACCGCCACTCTTTATGGCCAGATCGAAACCGATTCCGGCTCGCCTGCCTTTGATGGGCCGCTCCGGCTGCGCGAGGTTGAATGCCAGGGGGCGCGGCTTGCGTCGGCGGACATTGCGGCCGATCTTTCGCTTTCAGACAGTTTTGAATCCATCGATGCGCGGTTTGATCTCGCGGGTGTGAATGCTCGCTTTGCGGAAGCGATTGCCGAGCGAGTGTCAGGCAATGTCGATCTCAAATGGAGCTTCCCCACGGGCGGCGCAGGGCGACTGCGGATTGATCACGATATTTCAGGCGAGCGGCTGCAAGCGCCCGGTCTGGCATTGGCCGATTTGGCCATTGATGGCGCGCTGCGCACCGATGCCGCATTGGAAGAGGGGGCGTGGGATGTTGAAATCAGCGGCTCCGGCGCGCGCGTCGAAGCGGGGCAAAGCGAGGCTCTGGCCTCGATTCGCGAGGCTGGCAGCGGGTCACTGATCGGTTCGCTGGCAACCCGTTTGGAACGGGGGCTTGATCGGGCGCTGGCCGGAGCGTCGCTCGGCGCGAACACCACCTTGCGATGGAATGCGGACGGGGTGAGCGCGATCATTCCCGAAGCGCGTTTGCGCAGCGCCGCGGGCGAAACGGTGCTGGCTGTCTCGCGCGCAAGCTACACCAGCAAGGGAGACAGGTTCGCCGGAAACTTCCGCAGCGGCGGGCAGGACCTGCCAACCATTTCAGGACGAATGGAGCAAGTGCAGGGCGGCGATCTGGCGCTGAGGATGACGCTGGACGAATATCGCGTGGGTACAGATGCGTTATCTGTGCCCGCGCTTGAACTGCGCCAGGATCGCAAGGGGCGGGTCGTATTTGACGGCATCGCAAAGGCAGAAGGTGCGATCCCCGGCGGATCGGTGCGCGGGCTTTCGGTGCCGCTGAAGGGTGACTGGACTCAGGCAGGAGGCGTCAAAATGTGGCGCGATTGCGCCGCGATCAGTGTCGATGCGCTGGAGATGAGCGGCGCGATGCTGAGCGGGCGCTCCGTCAAACTGTGCCCGCTCCATTCGGATGCCATACTCACATACGCCGATAATCTGAATATCGCTGCTCAAACCGATAATCTCGTGCTTGCGGGAGTGCTGGACGGATCACCGGTCAACATCGCCATTGAACGTGCCGTGGGGCTCTATCCGGGACGCTTCGGGGTGTATGGCACCGAAATCGCTCTGGGTGACGGGCCGGAAGCTTACCGCTTCAACGCCGATGCGCTCGAAGGTGAGTTCGACGCACTTGAGGGTGGCGATTATGGCGGAATTATCGCCGGGCTCGACGCGCATCTGCCCGCCGTTCCGCTCGATATCAACGGGACAACGGCCAGCTGGCGGTTCGGAGAGGGCGGGCTCCGCTTGGAAGGGGGGTCATTCAGCCTTTCCGACCGGCCCGACCCAGCCCTGCGTAACGGGCCCCGCTTCAACCCGCTGATCGGGCAAGACATGCGGCTCGATTTCGTCGATGGATTCATTACCGCGCGCAGCGATCTGGTTCACCCTGGATCGCGCGCGCGGATCGCCCGTGTCGATCTGTCGCATGATCTTGAGAAGGCGACGGGCGGGGCGCGCATCACCGTTGACGGCTTGCGCTTCAACAACCGGCTTCAGCCCTCCGATCTTATCCCGCTCGCGCTCGGCGTGATCGCGGCAGCCGAAGGCCGGATTGACGGGGAAGGGCAGATCGACTGGAACGCAGATGACGTAACCTCCTCCGGCGTGTTCCGCTCGGACGGATTCGATTTCGCGGCCGCGTTTGGCCCGGTGCGCGGTGTGCGCGGGGAAATCACCTTTACCGATCTCATCAGCCTTACCACGGCGCCTTCGCAAGTGCTGGAGATCGCCTCGGTCAATCCGGGGATTGAGGCTTTGGAGGGGCGCGTCGTCTATTCGATGGAGAATGGCGAGACGATCCGGATTGAGGACGCGCGCTGGCCGTTCATGGGCGGCGAGCTGATCCTGCGCCCGACCGAGGTGACCTATGGCGGGGTGGGTGGCCAGAACTATATTTTCGAGCTGATCGCCCTGGATGCCGCGACTTTCGTGACGCAGATGGAGCTGACCAATCTCGGCGCGACCGGCAAGTTTGACGGCACCATCCCGATTTTCTTCGACCAGGATGGCAATGGCTTCATCCGAAACGGCCTGCTGATCGCCCGCCCGCCGGGTGGGAATGTCGCCTATGTCGGCGAACTGACCTACGAAGATCTGGGCACGATGGGCAATTTTGCGTTCCAGACATTGCGATCGCTCGACTATCGCCAGATGGCGGTGGAGCTGGAGGGAAGCCTCGCCGGGGAGATCGTCACCCGTTTCCAGATCGACGGTGTCCGGCAGGGCGAAGGAACCAGCCAGAACTTCATCACCCGGCGGATCGCGAAACTGCCGATCCGCTTTGCGATCAATGTGCGGTCCGACAATTTCTACCTGCTCGCCACGATCGTACGTGGATTGTTCGATCCGCGCGTGTTCGATCGCGACGACATTCGCGAACGGCTCGGCGTCTATGGCGCGGTGCTTGCGCCGACGGCACCCGATGCTCCTGCCCCGACCGACGAAAACCAGCGGCGCGATGAACCCGCCGTTCAACCTCCAGAAAGCGAGGACCAGCCATGATGCTGCCGAAATTGACCGTTCCCTGCACCCCTGCCAAAATCCGGCGGAGGCCACGCAGGGGGTTCGGGATGAAAGGTTACTGGGCGATGCCCGGTGTGATGAAAGCAGGCCTGGGGATGGCAGGTGCGCTCTCGCTGAGCGGGTGCATCAACATTACCGCGCCGGAGGATCCGATCGTGATCCAGCTCGACATCAACATCCGGGCGGAAGTGCTGTATCGACTGGCGGAAGACGCCAGCAACACGATTGACGAGAATGCGGATATTTTCTGATCCGCGCATGAGGCGGCCGCGAGGCTGGAGGAATTGAAATGAAGAACAGTCGCAAACTGTTGATGGCAGGAATGGTTGCTGTGGCGGGTTTTGCAGCCTTGGCTGCTCCGGCTCAGGCGCAGCGCGATCCGGCCTATGCCGCGGCGCGTGCGAGCGGCAGCGTGGGCGAACAGACCGATGGCTATCTCGGCATTACGGGACAGGCGACGCCCGACTTGCAGCGCATGGTGGACGATATCAACATTCGTCGCCGGGCGGTCTATGCGGAAAAGGCGAAGGAAAACAACGCGACGCTTGAACAATATGCGATCACCGCCGGGTGTCAGGCGATTGCCCGGACTACTCCGGGTGAGAAGTATCAGGCGCCCGATGGCAGCTGGAAAACCCGCACTGACGCTCCTCCTGAGCGGCTGTCGATCTGCCCGTAATTTCGCCCTTGGTTTCGCTGGTTGCCGGGTGGCATGCGGAAACAGCAACAGCCCACCATTGACTCGGGTTTTGCCCTCTTCTAGGGGGCAGGCGCCCTCGGCGGGCACCTTTGCGCTGCGTGCCTCGCTTGCCGTTACAGGAAGCTAGCATGAGCGACGAGAAACCCGCCCGAGAATCCATCGCCGAGGATGCGCGGATCGACGCGCTCGAAGCGCGGCTGAAAGCCGCACGCGAGCGTGAAGAAGAGCGCAACCGGCCCAAGGTGCAGGCAACCGATGCGAATTATCGCGCCGGAAACCGCGCTTTGGCCGATCTTCTGGGCGGTATTCTTGGTGGCAGCGTGATGGGATGGCTCTTTGATTGGGTCTTCGACACGCTGCCCTGGGGTCTGTTGGCCGGTCTGTTCCTCGGAATAGGCGTGGCCTTCAGAAACATCATTCGTGCGGCAAACACTCGCCCTGACGATCCATCCTGACAAGGTCTGGATATTCGGGGCGCGTTTTACAGGTACCAGGGATACAAGAGATCGTGGCAGGCGAAGAAGCCAAAGTCGATCCGATGAAGCAGTTCCACATCGAGCCGTTGTTCGGCCAGAGCTGGGACATTGCAGGCTTCAATATCGCGTTCACCAACTCCGCCATGTGGATGGCGATCACCACGGTTCTGCTGTGGGTGTTCGTGTTCGGCGGCATGAAGCGTGAGCTGGTTCCGGGCCGCTGGCAGATGGCGGTGGAAACCTTCACCGGCTTCATCGACGACATGCTCGAAGCGAACATCGGCAAGGAAGGGCGCAAATATGTGCCCTACGTCTTCAGCCTGTTCATGTTCATCCTGTTCGCGAACCTGCTGGGCCTTTTGCCCGTCGGTATCATTCCGGGCGTCCACGCCTTCACCTTCACCAGCCACTTCACCGTCACCGGTGTGCTGGCCGCAATCAGTTTCTCGATCGTCCTGATCGTCGGTTTTGCGAAGCACGGGATCAAGTTCTTCACGCTGTTCGTGCCGCACGGCACGCCTGCGCCGATGATCCCCGCGATCTTCCTGATCGAACTGTTCTCGTTCCTGATCCGCCCGTTCAGCCTCGCCCTGCGTCTGTTCGTGGCGATGATGGCCGGTCACGTGCTGCTGAAAGTGCTGTCGAGCTTTGTCATCGACGGTGCGAATTACGGCATCGGAACCACCCTGATCGTCGCCCTGCCTAGCTTCGCCCTGATGATTGCCATCAGCGCGCTGGAAATTCTGGTGGCTGGCATTCAGGCTTACGTCTTTGCGCTGCTCACGTCGCTGTACATCAACGACGCAGAGCACCTCCACTGATCCAATCACAATTGGGTTTATTCAACTTACCTTTCCAACAGTTTTGATTTTCAAGGAGTTTTTACAATGGAAGCAGAAGCAGCCAAGCTCGTCGGCGCAGGCCTCGCAGCAATCGGTGCCGGTATGGCCGCGATCGGCGTGGGTAACGTTTTCGGTTCGTTCCTCGAAAGCGCGCTGCGCAATCCGGGCGCTGCCGACGGCCAGCAGGGTCGTCTGTTCATCGGCTTCGCCGCAGCCGAACTTCTCGGCCTGCTGGCGTTCGTCGTCGCCATGATCCTGATCTTCGTCGCCTGATCGACGCAAGGTTTGGCGAGGGCTGGCCGGCGCACGCGCCAGGCCGGCCCTTGCAAGGTTTTTTCAAGACACATCTCGCGGGACCATAGTCCATGCCTCAGATAGCCCAGCTAGCCGAAACTTACTCCAGCCAGATTTTCTGGCTCCTGTTCTTCTTCGGCATCACCTTCTTCGTGATCGGACGGGGAATGGTGCCCAAGGTGATGGGAACCGTTGCTCTGCGCGACAAGCAGATCGCTGACGACCTTGCCGCTGCGCAGGCCGCCCGTGATGCGGCAGACGCTCAGGAAGAAGCCTGGCGCGAGCGCGAGAACGAAAACCGTGCCAAGGCGCAAGGCGTGATTGCTGAAGCCAAGGCCAAGGCGGCCGTCGCTTCGGAAAAGAAGCTGGCAGCGGCGCAAAAGAGGCTTGATACCAAGCTGGCCAAGGCCGAAGCCGATATCGACGCGGCGCGTGCGGCGGCGATGGCCGAGGTTGAGGATGTCGCGGCGGAAGCCACTCAGGACATCGTTGCCCGTCTCGCCGGGGCCAAGATCGACAAGCGGACTGCAAAATCCGCCGTGAAGAAGGCGCTCGCCAATGTCTGATATCATCGCCCTGACCATTGCTGACGGCCCTTCGGCCTTCGGGATCGATTCCTATCAGTGGGTGTCGCTCGCGATGCTCATCCTGATTGCGGTGTTCGTGTGGAAGAAGGTTCCCAGCATGATCACCGGCGGCCTCGACGCCAAGATCGCCGAAATCCGCCAGCAGCTTGACGAAGCCAAGGCGCTGCGCGCCGAAGCGGAAACGCTGCGCGACGAATACGCCGCCAAGATCGCATCGGCAGAAAAGGACGCCGAAGCGATGATGGAAGGCGCTAGCCGCGAAGCAGACGCCATCCTCGCCAAGGCCGAAGCCGACAGCGAAGCGATGGTCGCCCGGCGCAAGCGCATGGCCGAAGACAAGATCGCCGCCGCAGAGCGTGAAGCTGTCGATGGCGTTCGCGCCAGTGCCGCCAATGCTGCTGCCGCTGCATCGCGCACGATCATCGCTGAAAAGCATGATGGTGCGGCTGACAAGGCGCTGGCTGACGAGGTTATCGCCTCGCTCTGACAAACCAGTTTTCCGGTTGGAGAGGGGAAGGGCGGTCCATCGGGCCGCCTTTCTTGTTTCGGTAGGCCGGCGATCAGGCGCCGGGTTCGAACACCACTTTGCCCACCAGTTCGCGATTGGCCATCGCTTCGAAGCCTTCGCGCCATCGGCTGAGAGGCAGGACCCGGTCGATCGCCGGGCTGATTGCTCCCACCTCCGCCAGCCTCGCGATTTCAGACTGTATCGCCTTGCCGCGCTCGGGAAAACGGCGCGCGTATTCACCCGCGCGAAGGCCGACAATCGAAAAGCCTTTGATCAGGGGAATGTTGGTGGCGACCTCCGCAATGCGCCCGCTGGTGAAGCCGACCACGATCAGCTTTCCGCCAAAGGCGACGCAGCGGGTCGATTCGTCGAACACGTCGCCGCCCACAGGATCGAACACAATGTCCGCCAGCGTCCCGCCGGTGAGTTCGGCGACCTGTTCGCGGAAGCGCCCTTCGGCGAGGATCACCGCGTCCGGGCGGGCGAGGGCGGCAATGCGATCGGCCTTGGCCGGGCTGCCGGTGGTGGCGATCACCCTCGCGCCCAGGGCCCGCGCGAGGTCGCAGGCGGCAAGCCCGACCCCGCCGCTCGCGCCGTGGACCAGCACCCATTGCCCTTCCTTGAAGCCGCACAGCTCGACGAGGCCGGTGAAGGCGGTCGAATAGGCCGCACCCATCGCGGCGGCCTGCGCGAAATCCATGCCTTCGGGCATCGGCGACAGCTTGCCCGCTGGAACGCTGGCCACTTCGGCAAAGGCGCCGGTCTTGTTGCCACCCATCACCCGGTCACCGGGGGCAAAGCCGCTGTCCGGATTGGCCTCCAGCACCTCGCCTGCGAATTCGAGCCCGGAGGTGAAGGGCAGCTCGGGTTTGAACTGGTAGGCCCCCTGCGTCATCAGCAGATCGGGGAAATTGAGCGAGGCCGCCTGCACTGCCACCAGAACCTCGCCCGGCATGCGGACGGGCGATGGAGTCTCAGTCAGCGCCAGTCCTGACAGGTCATCCGACAGGTTATCGACGATTAACGCTTTCATGCGCGCTCAGAAATTGTCCTTCGCCGCCCTCAGCGCGGCGAATGTCTCGTGCGGAGCATTGCCGCCCCATTTCGCCATCATCGCCGGATCGTCCGCCCGCAGGAAGGGGTTGGTCGCCAGTTCGCGGCTGAGCACGGCAGGCACGGTCCATTCACCCCGCGCACGCTTTGCGTCGATTTCGGCGGCGTAATCCTTCAGCGCCTCATTGTCGGGATCGGCGTGAAGTGCAAATCTGGCGTTCGACTGCGTGTATTCGTGCGCGCAATAGAGCGTGGTTTCGGTTGGCAGCCTGCGGATACGGTCAAGGCTGTTCCAGAACTGCTTGGGCTCGCCTTCGAACATCCGCCCGCAGCCGAGCGCGAACACGGCGTCACCGACGAAGGCAATGCCTTGTTCGGGGATATGGAAGGCGATGTGGCCGTTGGTGTGGCCCGACACGTCGATGACATCGACACGGTAGTCACCGAGGTTCACGGTTTCGCCATGGGCGACGACGCGGTCGATCGGGAACTTGCCCTCAACCTCTGCCGGGCCAAGGATGGTGCAGCCGGTCGCTTCCTGGATCGCTTCATTGCCGCCCGCGTGATCGGGATGCCAGTGCGTGTTCCAGATGTGGGTGATTGTCCATCCCTTTGCCGCAGCCTGTTTCAGGTATTCCTTGGCATCGGGGGTGTCGATCGCGGCGGTTTCGCCGGTGACCGAATTGTGGAGCAGATATCCGTAATTGTCGGACAGGCAGGGGAACTGATGGACTTCTAGCATAGCCATCCATGTAGGCGCTGAAGCCCGGATAGGAAAGGCCCGCCTGCATCGCTGCAGACGGGCCTTCCTGATTTCGCCTGATGCGAGAAGTAGGGCTTATTCGCCCTTCTTCAGAGCCTCGCCCAGGATGTCGCCCAGCGAAGCGCCGCTGTCGGACGAACCGAACTGCTGCACCGCTTCCTTCTCTTCGGCGATCTGACGCGCCTTGATCGAGAAGTTGGGCTTCTTCGAACGGTCGAAACCGGTGACCATCGCGTCGACCTTGCTGCCGACCTGGAAGCGGTCGGGGCGCTGTTCGTCGCGGTCACGGCCGAGGTCCGAACGCTTGATGAAGCCGGTCGCGCCGTCGTCGCCAACCTGCACTTCGAGGCCGCCATCGCGGACTTCGAGAACGGTGACGGTGACGGTCTGGCCCTTGCGCAGCGAACCTGCGGCAGCGGCACCCGCTTCGGTCGGAGCACCCTTTTCGAGCTGCTTCATGCCGAGGCTGATGCGTTCCTTCTCGACATCGACGTCGAGAACCACGGCCTTGACCATTTCACCCTTGCGGTGAAGCGCCAGCGCGTCCTCGCCCGAAATGCCCCATGCGATATCCGACATGTGGACCATGCCGTCGACATCGCCGTCGAGGCCGATGAACAGGCCGAATTCGGTGGCGTTCTTGACTTCGCCTTCGACCTCGGTGCCGACCGGGTGCTTCTCGGCGAACTCGTCCCACGGATTGCGCTGGGCCTGCTTGAGGCCGAGCGAAATGCGACGCTTGTCGCTGTCGACTTCGAGCACCATGACTTCGACTTCCTGCGAGGTCGAGACGATCTTGCCGGGGTGGACGTTCTTCTTGGTCCAGCTCATTTCGCTGACGTGGACCAGGCCTTCGATGCCCGGCTCCAGTTCGACGAATGCGCCGTATTCGGTGATGTTGGTCACCTGACCCGACAGCTTCATGCCGATCGGATACTTGGCGGCGACGCCATCCCACGGATCGCTTTCGAGCTGCTTCATGCCGAGGCTGATGCGCTGGGTATCGGCGTTGATGCGCACGATCTGAACCGTCACGGTGTCGCCGATAGCGATCACTTCGCTCGGATGGTTGACGCGCTTGTAGCTCATGTCGGTGACGTGCAGCAGGCCGTCGATGCCGCCGAGGTCAACGAAAGCACCGTAATCGGTGATGTTCTTGACGACGCCGTCGATCACCTGACCTTCGGCCAGATCGCTGATCAGTTCGCTGCGCTGTTCGGCGCGGGTTTCTTCGAGCACCGCACGACGCGAGACGACGATGTTGCCGCGACGACGATCCATCTTGAGGATCTGGAAGGGCTGCGGCACTTCCATCAGCGGGTTCACATCGCGAACCGGACGGATGTCGACCTGCGAGCCGGGAAGGAAGGCCACGGCGCCGTCGAGGTCCACGGTGAAGCCACCCTTGACGCGGCCGAAGATGCGGCCTTCGACGCGCTTGCCTTCGCCAAATTCGCTTTCCAGCTTGTCCCACGCGGCTTCGCGGCGGGCGCGGTCACGCGACAGCATGGCTTCGCCGTCGGCGTTTTCAACGCGGTCGACATAGACTTCGACTTCGTCACCGACCGAAAGGCCGTGATCGTCTTCGCCGCGGCTGAATTCCTTGAGGGAGATGCGGCCTTCGCTCTTGAGGCCAACGTCGATCACGGCATAGCCGTTTTCGATCGCGGTGACGGTGCCCATGACGACGCGGCCTTCAAAGCCGTCTTCGCCGGCGCCGCCGAGCTGTTCGTTAAGCAGCGCTTCGAAATCGTCGCGCGTAGGGTTGGCAGAAGTTGCCATAGGGTGAGTTTCCTCGTGTTTGTTTGCTACCGGCCACCGGTTTTTCCGGGGTCTTAAACCGCCGCCTGGCGCACCATTGCGCTGGCCTTGCGGGCAAGAGGCCGACGTTCTCCGCACCGCCGAATGCAGATGCGAAGGTCCTGTCCATCCAAGGATGTTCGAGAACGGGGGCGCGCCTAGGGGAAAGGCGGGCGAAATGCAAGCAAATTGCGGGTGCGATTCCCTACAGGATGGAACAGATGGAACACTGTCCTGGAGAAAAATTCTCCGCCCATGCGCAACACCGGCAAATGGCGGAATTGCTGGGGCAAGGGGCAGGGGCGGGCGCATGCAAAGGACCCTGCCATCATCACGGGCGAGTAGGAAAGCGGGCTATTCCTTCTCCAGCGCCGCAGTGACCGCTTCGAGCACCAGTTCGAAAGCGCCGTTCTGGTCAAATTCGGTCGTGTCGATGATCAGCGCGTCGGGCGCTGCCTTGAGCGGGGCATCGGCCCGGTTGATGTCGCGCGCGTCGCGATTGACGATATCGCGCTCGATCTCGATCAGCGGGATCTCGATTTCGCGACCCGTCATCTCCAGCCAGCGCCGCCGCGCGCGTTCCTGCACGCTGGCGGTGATGAACAGCTTCACATCGGCATCGGGCGCGATCACGGTGCCGATATCGCGCCCGTCGAGCACCGCCCCGCCGGGCTGCTCGGCGAAGGCGCGTTGCCGATCGAACAGGGCCTTGCGCACATCGGGGTGGATCGAGACGCGGCTCGCCAATCCGCCGGTTTCCTCGCTGCGCAGAACCTCGTCCTGCATCAGTTCGTCAGGAAAGGCGCAAGCCGCCAGCGCATCTGCCGGATTGTCGGGATCACCCCCGTTGATAGCCACCTGCCGCCCCACGGCGCGATAGAGCAGGCCGGTATCGAGATGCGGCACCCCGAAATGCGCGGCAAGCCTCTTGGCAATGGTTCCCTTGCCCGAAGCTGTCGGGCCATCAACGGCGATAATCATTCGAAAATGTCCTTCATCTGGCCGCGCGTCATTGCCCTGCGTTCCTGCCCGCGCCAGCGAAAATGCAGGAAAGCCAAAGCACCCAGCGCTGCAATGACGTTGACCAAAAGCTCAAACCACAAATGCCCGCCTTGATATCGGACAAACGGAATGATTGTCGCCGCGCCCAACAGGATGAGGGCGGCGAGAATGCGCCTTAGCATGGGGCTGTTGCCCAGTCGGAGGGCTGACTTCAGTCGCTGGCCGATCATCCCCCGTTTGTGTCGCGCATGGTGCGCCCACGCAAGGCCTTCACCAGTCCGAACACCGCGATTGCCGCCCAGAACCCTTCGAGCACGAGGCTGGGCCAGTTGGTGTGGACCAGCAGGCTGATCGTCAGCAGGCCGGCGCCCGTCAGATTGGTGCCGTGGACGATGTAGGGGTTGGGTTCATCGACATAGGTGAGATAGGCATAGGCGCCGATGATGCAGGCCGTGCCGAAAAAACCGATGATGCTGTAGATGTCGAGCGGGGTTTCCATGCCCTAGCTGTAGCTGGCGAAGACAAAGCGGCTGCCGTCCTCGCGAAAGGCGATGACCTGATAGGGCTGCTTACGGTTGCCCATTTCCATTCCGGGCGAACCGATCGGCATTCCGGGTACGGCGAGGCCAACCACGCCCCTCGGCTTTTCCTTGAGCAGGCGTTCGATCTGTTCGGCGGGCACGTGGCCTTCGATCACATAGCCATCGACGATCATCGTGTGGCAGCTCCAAAGGTCCTGCGGGACGCCGTGCTGCTGCTTCACGCGCGTCATGTCCTGTGTGACGGTGACTTCGACGGGCACTTCGTTTTCGGTACGCACATGATCGGCCCACAATCCGCAGCAACCGCAATTCGGATCGCGGAACATCTCATAGGTCGCAGCCTGAGCCGCGCTGGTGCAGGCGGCAAGGAAAAGCAGGGCAGGGGCGAAAAGGCGTCGTTTCATGTCTGGTTTCCCGCGTTTGAATCGGTGCCGAGTTTATTCAGGAAGTCGCGTTTTCTAGCAAGTCGATGAAGCTTGGAAAGCTGGTCGCGATCGGGGCGATATCGTCCAAGCGTACACCGTCGCGGCTGACAAGGCCTGACACCGCCATGCTCATCGCAATTCGGTGATCGAGCCGGGTCGCGACGCTCGCGCTGTCCGGAGTGCCGTGCAAAGGCTCGCCGCCCGTGCCATGGATGGTAAGGCCGTCTTCCTGCTCTTCGACCCTTGCACCCGCCAGCGTCAGCGCTTCGGCCATCACGCTGATGCGGTCCGATTCCTTGACCCGCAATTCCTCCAGCCCGGTGGTGCGCGTCGTCCCTTCAGCGAGCGCGGCGGCAACGAACAGCACGGGGAATTCATCGACCATGCTCGGCACGATAGCGGGGTCGACATCTACGCCTTTCAGCCGCGCGTGGCGCACCCGCAGGTCTGCCACCGGCTCCCCGCCGACTTCGCGGGGGGAAAGTTCTTCGATATCCGCGCCCATCTGCCTCAGCACCGTGACAATCCCCGCACGCGTTGGGTTGAGCCCGACGTTCTCGATCACGAGATCGCTGCCCGGCACGATGCTGGCGGCGACGATGAAGAAGGCGGCGGAGGAAGGATCCCCCGGTACCACCACATCCATCGGTTTCAGGTCGGCCTCTCCATGGATGGCGATGACGCGCTCCCCGTTATCTTCCGTCACCTCCAGCTTTGCGCCGAATCCGGTCAGCATCCTTTCGGTGTGGTCGCGGGTGGGGGCAGGTTCTATCACGCGGGTGATGCCCGGCGTGTTCAGTCCCGCCAGCAGCACCGCGCTTTTTACCTGCGCGCTGGCGACGGGCAGGCGATAGGTGATCGGCACAGCGGGCGATGCGCCGCGAAGCATGCAGGGGAGGGTGCCTCCGGGCGAGGCTTCGAAGGTCGCGCCCATCTGGCTCAGCGGGTCGATCACGCGGTTCATCGGGCGGCCTGAAAGGCTGGCGTCGCCGATGAAGGTGGCGCTGATCGCGTGGCTTGCCAGCAGGCCCATCATCAAGCGGGTGGACGTGCCTGAATTGCCCATGTCGAGCGCCTGTTTGGGTTCGAGCAGGCTGCCGACGCCTGCACCATCGACAATCCAGGTGCCATCTTCCGAGCGCTCGATTCGCGCGCCCAGCTGGCGCATTGCGGCAGCCGTGGCCAGCACGTCCTCGCCTTCGAGCAATCCGGTGATCCGGCTTTGCCCCACGGCAAGCCCTGCGAACATCAGGGCGCGGTGGCTGATCGACTTGTCCCCCGGCACGCGCAGGCGGCCGGTGAGCGGGGCGGAAGGTTGGAATGTGTGGCTCGGCATGGCGCGAGGGTCTTTGACAGCGCCTCAGCCTTCTGGCAAGGCGCGCCGAATCCGGAACGGTGCTCTTGATTCCGAGCCTTGAATCACGCCGAGCCCGGTCCCACACAGTTTTGAATTCAGATGCCCCCGAAACACCGGGCACAGTTAAGGATATTCGAATGGCGAAGCCTGAATGGGGTACCAAGCGTACCTGTCCGAAATGCGGAGAACGCTTCTACGATCTGGGCAAGGATGATCCGGTTTCCTGCATCGAATGCGGTGAGGAATGGGATCCGGAGCCGGTGCTCAAGTCGAAGCAGCCTATCCCGCTGGATGAAGCCGACAAGAAGAAGGAAGACGCCGACAGCGATCTGGGCGGCGACGATGATGATCTGGACGATATCGGCGATATCGACGACGATGATGATTCGCCCGATAACGATGTTGACCTTGGCGGCGACGACGATCTCGGCGTGCCTGCGGGCAAGGACGACGACGGCGACGACGATAACTGATTTTGGTCTTGCGTTTCGCTGGGGGCGGGCCTAAGGGGGCGCTCCCTTGCGAACGCAGGGGCGCGATACTACCTTCGGGTAGGTCGCAAAAATCGATGGAACGGGGCCTTAGCTCAGCTGGGAGAGCGCAACACTGGCAGTGTTGAGGTCAGCGGTTCGATCCCGCTAGGCTCCACCATCGAACCTGACAAAGCCGGTTGTTCCCAAGGGAGCTCCGCAACGCTGGCCGACGAGGTTTCGTCCGCCGGCGTTTTTCGCGTTTATCGGGCTTTGACAGGCCTGAGAGGGAGTTGAAGACGATGTTTGACAGTCTGTCCGACCGCCTTGGCGGCGTCTTTGACAAGCTCAAGGGCCGCGGCGCTCTGAAAGAACAGGACGTTCGCGATGCCATGCGCGAAGTCCGGGTCGCGCTGCTCGAAGCCGATGTGGCGCTGCCGGTTGCCCGCCGCTTCATCGATTCGGTCACCGAAAAGGCGATCGGTCAGGAAGTCCTGAAATCGGTGAAGCCCGGCCAGCAGGTGATCAAGATCGTCCATGACGAACTGATCTCCATCCTGTCGGGCGACGATGGCGAGGCTGTCAGCGAAGGGCTCAACCTCGAAGCCAAGCCGCCTGTCGTCATCATGATGGTCGGTCTTCAGGGCTCGGGTAAAACGACGACCACGGCAAAGCTGGGCAAGCTGATCCGCGAGCGCCACGGCAAGAAGGCGATGATGGCATCGCTCGACGTGAACCGTCCGGCGGCGCAAGAACAGCTCAAGGTGCTGGGCGAACAGGTCGATGTCGCGACCCTGCCGATCGTGGCGGGCCAGCAGCCGGTCGACATCGCCCGGCGCGCGATGGAATCGGCGCGTTTGCAGAATTTCGACGTGCTGTTGCTCGACACCGCAGGCCGTCTCCACGTCGATGCAGCGCTGATGGCCGAAATGCAGGCTGTCGCGAGCGTTTCCGCCCCCACCGAAGTGCTGCTGGTGGTGGACAGCCTGACCGGCCAGGACGCGGTGAACGTCGCGCAAAGCTTTACCAGCGAAGTTCCGCTGACGGGCGTTGTCCTCACCCGCATGGACGGCGATGCGCGCGGCGGCGCGGCGCTTTCGATGCGTGCGGTGACGGGCAAGCCGATCAAGTTTGCCGGTACCGGTGAAAAACTCGACGCGATCGAACCCTTCCGCCCCGCCTCGGTTGCGGACCGTATCCTTGGCATGGGCGATGTCGTCAGCCTCGTCGAAAAGGCGGCAGCGACGATCAAGGAAGAAGAGGCCGCCAAGCTCGCCGAGAATTTCGAGAAGGGCAAGTTCGACCTCAACGACTTGCGGATGCAGCTGCGCCAGATGCAGAACATGGGCGGCCTCGGAATGCTGGCGGGCATGATGCCGGGCATGAAGAAGGCCAAGCAGGCGATGGCGGCGTCCAACATGGACGACAAGGTGCTCGTCCACATGGACGCGATCATCGGCTCTATGACGCCCAAGGAGCGCGCTCGCCCGGAATTGATGAACGCCAAGCGCAAGAAGCGCGTGGCGGCAGGCAGCGGCACCGATGTGCAGACGGTAAACAAGCTGCTCAAGATGCATCAGGAAATGGGCCGCGCGATGAAGCAGCTCAGGAAGATGGGCGGGCTGAAAGGCCTCGCCGCGATGTTCGGTGCCGGTGGCGGCGCGGGCGGCCCGATGGGCGGAATGCCCGGTGCCGGCGGGCTTCCCGGCCTCGGCGGAATGGGCGGTGGCCCCGGCGGACTTCCTCCCGGACTTCCGGGCCTTGGCGGGCCCAAGGGCAAGAAATAGATTTTACAGTAATTCAGACATTTAAACTCGAAAGGTATTAAACAATGGCAGTTGCAATCCGGCTTTCGCGCGGCGGTGCGAAGAAGCGTCCGTATTACCGCATCGTGGTTTCGGACACCCGTTCCCCGCGTGACGGCAAGTATCTCGAGCAGATCGGCACCTACAACCCGCTGCTCGCCAAGGATAATCCCGAGCGCGTGAAGCTCGACGAAGACCGCGCCCGTCACTGGATCGGCGTTGGCGCCAAGCCGACCGACCGCGTTCACCGCTTCCTCGATGCCGCCGGCATCCTCGAGCGCGCACCGCGCAACAACCCGAAGAAGGGCGAGCCGGGCGAAAACGCCAAGGAACGCGCTGAGGAAAAGGCTGCAAAGCTGGCTGAAGCAGAAGAAGCCGCCAAGGCTGCCGAAGAAGAAGCCAAGGCCGCTGCCGAAGCTCCGGCTGAAGAAGCTCCCGCCGAAGAAGCTCCCGCTGAGGAAGCTGCAGCTGAGGAAACTCCTGCCGCTGACGAAGCTGGCGAAGAAAAAGCCGAAGGCTGATCGAACAAACCGGTTTCCGTTCACCCGGCGTTTGCGACCGGGTGAACGGACTGGCCGGGCTCGCCTTTGAACAGACTCAGGACGAGCAACTGTGACAAAAGCTTCGGACATTACCCTCGCCGCAATCACGGGTGCGCATGGCATCCACGGTGAAGTGCGGCTGAAATTGCTGGGGGAGGGTATCGAAGCCCTCCGCCAGCATTCTTCGCTTACCGCCGATGTTCCGGGCGGCGCGCTGACGCTCAAGAAGATCCGTTCCGACAATAAAGGCGGGGCGATCGCCCGGTTCGCCGAGGTGCAAGGGCGCAGCGAAGCGGAGAAGCTGCGCGGCACGGTGCTTTCGGTCACGCGCGAAGCTCTGCCGGAACTGGCAGAGGGCGAATATTACCACGCCGACCTGATCGGCCTTTCCGCGGTGACTGATTCCGGCAAAGCGCTCGGCACGGTGTGCGCCGTGCACAATTTCGGCGCGACCGACATCATCGAAGTCACGCTCGATCCGCCCCCTGAAAAGGGCCAGAAGACGATCATGGTGCCGATGACGAAGCAGGCCGTGATCGAATGGGATGAAACCCGGCTTGTGATTTCCGAGGATTTCGCCGACCAATAGCGCCATGAGCGCGCCTGCTTTTACCACTGCCCTGTGGCAGCGCCTTGCCGCCCACGAAATCGGCCCGGCAGAGGCATCACTGTCATTCGCCGCGCGGCTAGCCCGCGAAAACCGCTGGGGCGAGGCGCACACTCAGCGGGTGATCCTCGAATACAAGCGTTTCTGCTATCTGGCCCGGACCGCAGGGCACGAAGTCACGCCCAGCGATGCAGTGGATCAGGTGTGGCACCTGCACCTGACGTACAGCCGCGATTACTGGGAGGTGTTCTGCCCCGAAGTGCTGGGAGCCGATCTGCATCACGGCCCCACCGCCGGGGGACAGGTGGAACGCGATCGGTATTACGATCAATACTCCGCCACGCTCAATTCTTACGAAGTCGCCTTTGACGAGCCGCCACCGCCAGACATCTGGCCCGATGCAGCGCGCCGGTTTGGCGTCGATCCAAAGGGACTTCGCGTTAACCCTCAGGATGTTATGATCCTCGACAGGCGGGTCGCGATCATTGGTTCCGCCGGTTGGGTTGCGCTCGGCATTGTCATTGCCGTGCTGGTTGGAGTGATGATCTGATGGAGATTTTTGCGTCCTGGACGGGGCCGGATTTTCTGGTCTTCTACGCCGTGATGCTCGTCACCTGCGTGTTCCTCGGCCTGTGGATTCCGGCGAACCTGCGCGATTCGGGGCGCAAGGGCAGCGTCCAGGATCTGGAAGAAGTTGCGGTGCTTTCCGGCGGGCAGGAACGCCACACCGATGCGATCCTTGCCGATCTGTTCACGCGTGGGGGTCTGGTCGATGCGGGCAAGGGCAAGCTGCGCGTCGGGCGAACGGGTTTCGACGCGGGTGATGCCGAGCGCGCGGTTCTGGCCAAGGTCGGCGATTTCAAACTCTCCGAGGCAAGAAAATCGCTCGACACCCATGCCAAGCGGGTCGAGGCGCGGTTGATCCGGCGCGGGCTGATGCTGGATGCCGGTGAGCGGCGCAAGCTGGGGTTCCTGTCGATCCTGCCGTATCTCGCGCTGCTGGTGATCGGGCTGTACCGCCAACAGGCGGGCGCGGAGGCGGGGGAGCCGACGGGCTTTCTGGTTGCGCTGATGACGGTCACGGCGGTGTTCGCTGCAATGCGCTTCTTCAAGACTAATCCGCGCACAGTGACCGGGAACGAACTGCTGCGCGAGATCGAGGATCAGGGCAGCCGCATGAAACGCGCCCCGCAAGCCAATGAAGCGGGATATGCCGTGGCGATTTTCGGCACCGGCGTGCTGGTTGGCACCCCGTGGGAGCCGGTCCACGCCGCGCGGCAGGCAGGCAGCGGCGATGCCGGATACAGCGGCGATGGCGGAGACGGCGACGGCGGCGGTGGCTGCGGGGGCGGCTGTGGCGGTTGCGGGGGCTGATCGGCGGGTTTAAGGGGCAATCATGGTCGCATTCCTCAGTTTTCCCTTCCTCATCATCATCCTCGGTCTTCTGACGATGGGGGCGGTGCTGTTCGTCAAGCTCGTCATGCCCGGCGTGTCCCAGTCCAGGCGGATATTCGCCGCCAGCCTATTGGGGCCGGGCGGGCTGGTCATTCCCGGATTGCTCATCAGCCTTGTCGAAGCGGGTGGGGGCGAGATCATCCCGCTTGTAGCGGCGATGCTGGGGGGGCTGTTGTTCATGGGTGCCCTGTGCTGGCCGGCGGCGCTGTTCGCGACGCGGCGGCTCGACAAGCTTACGCAGTTTGATCTGGAAACCTTCGAGTGACCAAGCTGGCTGTCGCGATCTGTCAGGCGGCGCCCGTGCCCCTCGATTTCGCGGGCGGGATCGACAAGGCCGTGCGGCTCGCGCGGGAGGCGATTGCGGGCGGGGCGCGGTTTGTTGCCTTTGGCGAGACGTTTCTGGGCGGCTATCCGCTGTGGCTGGATGAAGCGCCCGGAGCGGCCCTGTGGGATCATCCGGGGACGAAGGCCCTTCACGCTATCATGCTCGAACAGGCGATTGTTGCCAATGACGAACGGCTGCTCCCCTTGCAGGAGCTGTGCGACGAGAGCGGCGCGTGCATCTCCATCGGCGCGCATGAACGCGTGCGGCAGAGCCTTTACAACAACCAGCTGCTGTTTCGCCCCGGCGAGGCGCCGCTCGACCACCGCAAGCTGGTGCCGACCCACGGAGAGCGCCTGATCTGGATGCGCGGCGATGGCTCGACGCTTAACGTGCACGAGGCCGAGTGGGGCAGGGCGGGCAATCTCATTTGCTGGGAGCACTGGATGCCGCTTGCGAGGGCGGCGATGCATAATCTGGGCGAGAGTGTGCATGTGGCCGCATGGCCGACCGTGCGCGAGACCTATGTGATTGCTTCACGGCATTACGCGATGGAGGGCCGCTGTTTCGTGCTCGCGGCGGGGCTGGTGCAGAAGCGCGATGACTTGTTCGAGGGGCTCGAGCGGGTGGGCGGAAATGCCGATGCGATGGCGCTGTTCAATGCTATCGAAGGCGAGCAACTGAACCGAGGCGGCTCAATGATCATCGCGCCTGACGCGCGGGTGCTGGCGCAGGCTGGTGAGGGCGAGGAAATCCTCCACGCCGAACTGAACCTAAGCGAGATCGGGCAGGGACTGGCGAGCCTCGACACCGACGGCCACTATTCGCGGCCCGATGTGTTTGAGTTGAGTGTGGATACGCGGGCAAAGGATGGGGTGAATTGGAAACTCTGATCCTAGTTCTCGTGGTGGCCGTCCCCGGCTGCGTGGCATTTGCAGTGGCATATCTTGCCGGATTCTGGCTTAGCTCAAACCTGATATTCTTGCCGGCTCCGATCCGAGTTACTTGCGCAGGAATTGTACCTACCATCGTAGTAGTCGGCTGTTTTTGGGTTTGGCACAAAATCGACTATGCATCGCATCAAGCCGAGCATGGTGATGTCGGTTACATGGGCCCTTTGACTTTGCTAATCTACGGTTGGCCGATTTTCCTTCTCCTCGCAATTGGTAGCTTTCTCTTCGCGGCGCATACCTTTTACAAAGCCCGATGACCTTCGCCGCCACCATCACTTTGGCTATGCGCTCTACCATGGGCGCCGTTGAGCAGGATGTGCCGGTGAATGAGTTCGGCGTTTGGGACGGTGATCCGACGCCGTGGTGGGAGACCGCGCTACAGTTTCTCGTTACCGGAATTATGGCGTTGCCGGTTGCACTAATGATCGCATGGCTTCTATTCAGGCTCCGCTTTCAGAACATCATAGTCACCGCGTCGTTGGCAGCGGCAGGCGCTCTTGCGGTTTTCCTCATGGTAAGGGCCTACAATATGGCGAATATCGCCAAACAGGACGCGCTGATCCCTGATGACCCCCAATTCAGGCTGATGCTTGTGACGATGTTCGTTGTCTCCCTTATTGGCTCGATGGTGTTCATGGCTTGGCTCAAGCGGAAGCAGGAATTGGCCTTGAGTGAGATCGATCCAGAGATTTTCGAATGACCTTCGCCGCCACCATCCTCACCCTGTATCCGGAGATGTTTCCCGGACCGCTTGGCATTTCGCTTGCGGGCAAGGCGCTGGAGCGGGGGGACTGGTCTTGCGAGACAGTCAACCCGCGCGACTTTGCCACCGACAAGCACCGGACCGTTGACGACACGCCGGCAGGCGGCGGGGCGGGGATGGTGCTCAAATGCGATGTGATGGCGACGGCGCTTGACAGCGTGCCCGCTGGCCGACCGATACTGGCCATGACCCCGCGCGGGAAACCGATCACGCAGGAACGCATCCGCGAGATCGCATCCGGCCCCGGCGTCACCATCATCTGCGGCCGGTTCGAAGGGTTTGACGAGCGCCTGTTCGAAGCGCGCCCTGACATTGAAGAGGTCAGCCTTGCCGACATCGTCCTCAGCGGCGGAGAACCGGCAGCTTTGGCCATACTTGATGCTTGCATTCGGCTGCTTCCCGGCGTAATGGGCGCGGCTTCTAGCGGGACCGAGGAATCCTTCGAAGACGGATTGCTCGAATATCCGCAGTATACCCGACCTCAGGAATGGGAAGGGCGCACGATCCCCGAAGTGCTGCGATCGGGGGATCATGCGAAAATCGCTGCTTGGCGAAAGTCGAAAAGCGAAGAGATTACACGGTTACGCAGGCCGGACCTTTGGGAACGTCATGAGGGCGTTCGGGACCAGTCTGCCTCTGGCGCGCGGCGAAAAGACAAGGAAACGGACCAGTGAACCTGATCCAGCAGATCGAAGCCGAGGAAATCGCCAAGGCTTCCAAGGACATCCCCGATTTCCGCGCAGGCGACACCGTCCGCGTGGGTGTGAAGGTTATCGAAGGTACGCGTGAGCGTATCCAGAACTTTGAAGGCGTTGTGATCGCGCGGTCGAACCGCAGCATCAACAGCAACTTCACCGTTCGCAAAATGAGCTTTGGCGAAGGCGTGGAGCGCGTGTTCCCGCTGTATTCGCCGATCGTCGACAGCATCACCGTGGTGCGTCGCGGTGTCGTGCGTCGTGCGAAGCTCTACTATCTGCGCGGCCGCACCGGCAAGCGCGCTCGTATTGCCGAGCGTCGGGACAACGCCCCCAAGGCGTAAACACCCGCAACAGCAAATCAGGAAAGGGCGGCTCGTTTGGGCCGCCCTTTTTCGTTGCGCTCTTGCCAAGCGAGCCCGCGATTGCGAGGAGCCTGTCAATCAGGACACGAAAGGGTCTTTCTTGAAATGCGCTTTTTGCTCGCTGCCGCTGCCGTTCTTCTGCCCACCGCTGCCATCGCTCAGGATGCCATGACCGAAGCCACTCCCGAACTCACCTTCGAGCGCGTCTTTGCCTCGCCTTCGCTTAATGGCCCCGCGCCGCGTCAGGCGAAATTTTCGCCCGATGGCCGCTATCTGACGCTTCTGAAGAATCGTGAGGACGATGCTCGGCGTTACGATCTGTGGGGGTTCGACCTTGCGACCTCGCAATGGCGGATGCTGGTCGATTCAGAGGCGCTGGGCACGGGCCGCGAACTTTCCGAAGATGAAAAGATGCAGCGCGAGCGTGCGCGTGTCGGCGGGCTGACGGGCATCATCACCTATCAATGGGCAAGCGACGGTTCGGGCGTGCTGGTGCCGCTCGACGGTGATCTCTACTTCGCGAAGCTCGACGGCAGCGTGCAGCGCCTGACCGACACCGAGGAAAGCGAACTGAACCCCTCGCTCTCGCCGCGCGCGGGCTATGTCTCTTTCGTGCGCGATCGCCAGCTGTGGGTTGGCAAGGTGGGCGAGGACGCGGCGCCGATCACACCCAAGGAAGGCGACACGATCCGCTGGGGCGAGGCGGAATTCGTCGCTCAGGAGGAAATGAGCCGCCTCACCGGATATTGGTGGAACGGCAACGACACGCGCATCGCGGTGCAGCGCACCGATGAAAGTCCCGTCGGCATCGTCACCCGCGCAGCTATCGGCGCGACCGGCACGACCACTTTCGATCAACGCTATCCCGTGGCGGGCAGCGACAATGCGATTGTCGAGCTGTTCATCATGGACCCCGATGGCGGCAACCGGGTGAAGGTCGATCTGGGCGAGGACACCGACATTTACGTCGCCCGCGTCGATTGGGGGCCGGACGATTTCCTGTATGTCCAGCGCCAGAACCGCGAACAGACCGTGCTCGACATGCTCAAGGTCGATCCCTCGACAGGGAAGAGCGAAATCTGGTTCACCGAAAAGGCGGCGCGGCCCGACTACTGGATCAACCTGTCGGACAATTACCGCTTCCTGAAAGACGGCAGCTTGCTGTGGTGGTCGGAACGCGACGGGTTCGGCCATTTCTACCGGTTTGACGGAAGCGAATGGACCCGGCTTACGTCCGGCACCGATCCGGTCACTTCGCTGGTCGGCATCAACGAGGAGAACAAGGAATTGTTCTTCCAGCGCACCGACGATGTTCTGACGCAGCAGATCTATCGGACCAGTCTCGACGGATCGGGTGAGCCGGAATTGCTGACCGATCGAAACTACACCAACAGCGCGTCGATGGACCCGACGGGCAAGTTCCTGCTTGTCAGCCGTTCTGCTCCTGATCAGCCGCCGCAGAGCTATCTTGCCGGACGTCTGGGTCAGCGGCTCGCATGGGTGGAGGAAAACGCGCTGAGCGAGGATCACCCTTACACGCCGTATCTTCTCAGCCATGTCATGCCCGAATATGGCACGATCCCGGCAGAGGACGGCACGCCGCTCCACTACATGATCATGAAGCCCGACATGGAGCCGGGTAAGCAATATCCGGTGTTCTTCTACCACTACGGCGGCCCCGGCCCGCAGC
This sequence comes from Erythrobacter sp. Dej080120_24, assembly GCF_036322605.1. GTDB lineage: Bacteria > Pseudomonadota > Alphaproteobacteria > Sphingomonadales > Sphingomonadaceae > Erythrobacter > Erythrobacter aurantius. Next base: position 2,446,547 of record NZ_AP027262.1, on the reverse strand, counting down.
TTGTGGACAAGGGCTGGGACGGCGCTTTGGCGCAGGCGATTGTCGACAGGGGCTATATCTATTTCGTGCTCGACAATCGCGGCACCGCCAATCGCGGGGTCGATTTCGAACAGCCGATCTACCGCGCGATGGGCGGGGTGGAAGTGCGCGACCAGAAGGCAGGCGCGGAGTATCTGAAGACGCTCGGGTACGTCGATCCGAACAAGATCGCGATCTATGGCTGGTCCTATGGCGGATACATGACGCTGAAGCAGCTTGAGGCCGATCCGGGGCTATACGCTGCCGGTATCTCGGGCGCTCCGGTGACGAAGTGGGAACTGTACGACACCCACTATACCGAACGTTACATGGGCGACCCGCGCGAAGTGCCCGAAGCCTATGAAGCCGCGAGCGCGATCCCCGATGCGACGAAGATCAGCGATCCCTTGCTGCTGATCCACGGGATGGCAGATGACAATGTGGTGTTCGAAAACGCGACCGAGATCATCAGCGTCATGCAGGAAAACAACATTCCTTTCGAAATGATGCTGTACCCAGGCTATACCCACCGGGTCGCCGGGCCGCAGATCAGCCCGCACATGTGGAATTCGATCTTCCGTTTCCTGGAGGCGAACGGGGTAACGCCGCCGGAGTGATCTAGGCGAGCCATTCCAGCGCCACGCGCGCGACTTCCTCGGGTGCTTCGACCTGGGGGTAATGGCCGACATCAGGGATGAGGTGGTGCCGCGCATGGGGCACCACTTCGCGCCATTTGTCATAGGCGTGCTTGCCCGACACCGGATCGAGCGCGCCGTTGATGAGGCCGATCATCCCCATGTTCTGCGCTGCGACCAGAGCGCTTTCCCAGCGCGCCTTGTGCTCGACCCGGTCTGCAATGTAGTGCAGCAGCTTGTGCGTGATGCGGTTGCCGCCATTGTGGCTGATGAATTCCCAGAATTCGTCCAGCTCCTGCTCGGTCGGCTGAGTGTCCGGGCCGAACACTTCCGAGAAGCTCTTGCCGAAACTCTGGCGGCTCATCAGCAGCCCCAGAAGGAACCCGAAGGGCGAAATGCCAAGCTTTTGCATGGGGCGCGGGCGGTGCTGATCCGGGAAGATGCCACCGTTGAGAAACACCATGCGCCCGATCGACCAGTTCCGGGTCGACTCGATATCGCGGGCAAGCAGTTCCTGCCCGACGGAGACGCCGTAATCATGCACCAGCGCGTCGAAACCGGTAATGCCGAGATGCGCGAGCAGCGCTTCTTGCAGGTCGGTCTGACGGTGGATCGAATATCCCGACCCATTGAACCCTTTTGGGGGTTTGTCGGACAGGCCAAAGCCCAGCATGTCGCAGGCAATCACGCGATGCTTTGCCGTCAATCTCTCCCAGACCGGCACCCAGTCCCACGAACAGGTCGGGAAGCCGTGAACCAGCAGCAGCGGGCGCGCGTTCAGCGGTCCTTCGGTCCAAAAGGCAATCCTGTGCCCCTGAAACTCAAAATAGTTCGCCCTTGCGTGCCAGTTCCGCGTATCCATCTTGTCACCTTATCGCTTGCCAAGCCAAGCTAGACACGGCAGCGAGCGCTGCGCAAACGAATTAGCGGAGAATGCAAATTGGGTTACCGGGTGGCAGTCGTCGGTGCGACGGGCAATGTCGGACGTGAAATGATGCAGATCCTCGCCGAGCGCGAGTTTCCCTGTGACGAGGTTGCAGCGGTAGCCTCGGGGCGTTCGCAGGGTACGGAGGTCGAATTCGGCGACACCGGCAAGATGCTCAAATGCAAGAATATCGAGCATTTCGACTGGAACGGATGGGACATTGCCCTGTTCGCCTGCGGTAGCGAAGCGACCAAGATTTACGCGCCCAAGGCGGCTGCGGCAGGTTGCGTGGTGATCGACAACTCCTCGCTTTACCGCATGGAGCCCGACGTGCCGCTGATCGTGCCGGAAGTGAACCCGGATGCGATCGACGACTATAAAAAGCGCAACATCATCGCCAACCCCAACTGCTCGACCGCGCAGCTGGTCGTGGCGCTGAAGCCGCTGCACGATGCCGCGACGATCAAGCGCGTGGTCGTCTCGACCTATCAATCGGTGTCCGGCGCGGGCAAGGCGGGCATGGACGAGCTGTTCGAACAGAGCCGCGCGATCTTCGTCGGCGATCCGGTCGAACCGGCCAAGTTCACCAAGCAGATCGCCTTCAACGTCATTCCGCACATCGACGTCTTCCTCGACGATGGTTCGACCAAGGAAGAATGGAAGATGGTGGTCGAGACCAAGAAGATCCTCGATCCGAAGATCAAGCTGAACGCCACCTGCGTGCGGGTGCCGGTGTTCGTGGGCCATTCGGAATCGGTCAATATCGAGTTTGAGAACGAACTCAGCGCGGAGCAGGCACAGGAGATCCTGCGCGAGGCGCCGGGCATCATGCTGATCGACAAGCGCGAAGACGAAGGATACGTCACCCCCGTCGAATGCGCCGGTGACAGCGCGACCTTCATCAGCCGTGTGCGCGATGATCCGACCGTAGAGAACGGGATTTCGCTGTGGTGCGTTTCCGACAATCTGCGCAAGGGCGCGGCACTGAACGCGGTTCAGATTGCAGAACTGCTCGGTCGGCGGCATTTGAAAAAGGGCTGATAGGCATGCGCGGAGTATGGCTTGGCTTTGCGGTTCTCACGCTCGCCGCCTGCGATTCCGCGCAAACCCCCGCACCGCCCGAACCCGTTCCCGTCGAGATCGATGCCGATCTCGTCACAGTCCGCGTCGACGGACTGACGGCGGGAGCGGAGGCATTCTATTTCGCCGCCGGACAAACCGAGGTTGAAGCCGCGCTCGCGCGCACGCTCGGCAAACCCGGCGACACTGGTTCCATGCCCGAATGCGGGGCGGGCCCGATGGAATTCGCCAGCTACTCCGGCGGCCTGACCGTCAATTTCCAGAACGGCAGCCTTGTCGGATGGAATTGGACCGGTGGAACCGCCGCCATCGTCTTCAGCGAGGCAATCGGCATTGGAACCGCCCGTTCCGAGGTCGAGACGATCCCCGGCTTCGCATTGATCGAAGACAGCACGCTGGGCGAAGAGTTTGCGCTCGGCGAGGGGCCTTTCGGGTTCTTCGAGGACGGCAAGGTGTCGATGCTCTTCGCCGGAACCCAGTGTTTCTTCCGATGACCGCGCAGCCTCTCCCTTTCGCGGCCCGGAGATAACTGACAGCGCTTCATACGCCAGCCTGACGCGTGTCGATCTTGCGCATCAGGAAGGCAAATGGGGCAATGAACAGCGCCATCCACATGATCAGGTAGAAGTCGTTGACATAGGCGACCATCGCGGCCTGCCGATTGACCTCGGCATCCAGCACCGCCAGCGCGGCTTCCCCATAGCTCTGGAAACGGTCGGTGGTCGAAAAATCGATCAGCGTGCCGGTTGCCGAAGTCAGGTGGCTGCCAAGCTCTTCGTGGCCAGTCTGGATGTTTCGCGCCAGCAAGACCGCCATCAGCGAAATCCCCGTCGAAGCGCCAAGCGAGCGCGTCAGGTTCATGATGCTCGACCCATCTGTCCTGAGGCGCGGGTGGAGCGTTGCAAAAGCGGTGACCTGCAAAGGCACGATCACCAGCCCCATGCCTGTTCCCAGAAACACTCCGGTGGCGATCAGTTGAAACTGGTCAATCTCCAGAGACCAGTGCGCCATCAGATACAGCGCTGCGGCGCACAGCAGGAATCCTGCGGAAACCAGAGGACGCGGATCGAACCCTCGGCGCAGGAGCACGCTGGAAATCTGCATGCTGAACAACACTCCGAAACCACGCGGTGCCAGCACCATGCCGATATCGATCACGTCATATCCGAACAAGCTCTGTAGCATCGGCGGGAGCAGCGCCATGGGGGCAAAGACGATCACCCCCATAACCGCCATGAACGTCGCCGAGAGTGCAAAATTGCGATCAGTCAGCAATTCGCGTTCGAACAGTGGGTTGGACGCAGTCGAAAAATGGACGATCGCCATCCATGTCGCCGAACCGGTGAGGAGGGCATAAACCCAGATCTCTGCCGAATCGAACCAGTCCTGCTGGTTGCCTCGGTCGAGCAGCAACTGAAAGGAGGCGAGTGCAATTCCCAGCATGACAAAGCCCAGCATGTCGAACTTGCGTTTGCGGACAGCACGATGGGGAAGGCAGGCGATCAGGATCGCAAGCGTGACAAGTCCTGCGGGCAGGTTGACATAGAACACCCAGCGCCAGTTCGCGCTTTCGGTCAGCCAGCCGCCGATCAAGGGGCCAAGGATCGGACCAAGCACCACGCCCACACCCCATAGCGCCATGATCTGCGGGTGGCGGCTCGGTTTGGTGGTATCGAGCATAAAGGACTGGCTGAGCGGCATGATAAACGCCCCTGCGACCCCCTGACAGGCGCGGAACAGGACCATTTCTTCAAGGTTCTGCGAGAGGCCGCACAGCATTGAAAACAGGATGAAGCACAAGACAGAGCCGATAAAGAGCTGCCGCGCGCCCACCCTGTCCGCCAGCCAACCGGTGATCGGCAGCGCGACCGCAGAGGCGATGATATAGCTGGTGAGAACCCAGGTGACGCCATCGACCGTCGTGCCGAGCGAGCTTTGCATATGCGGGATGGCTACATTGGCGATGGTGGTGTCGAGGATCTGTAGCAGCGATGCCAGCATGATCCCGAAGATCAACAGCCCGTAGTTCGAGCTGTGCAGAACCGCTTCGTCATGTGGGTTAGCCGATCCGGCTCCCGTATCTGCGCCGCCGCCGGCGGCAGGGGCAGTGGCGGCGCCGCTCGCCACGTCAGCGCTTCGCGGGTTCTGCGGTGAAGACGGTGACTTCGGTGGACAGCCCCGCGATCAGCGCACGCGGGCTTTCTTCGTCAATTGCGATCCGCACGGGGACACGCTGCGTCACCTTGACCCAATTGCCCGTCGCGTTCTGCGCGGGAAGCACCGAGAACTCCGAACCCGTGCCCGCTCCGATGGAGGCAACATGTCCTTTCAGGACCAACTCCGGGTAAGCGTCGAAACGGATCTCCGCACTCTGGCCAACTGCCATGTCGGCAAGATCGGTTTCCTTGAAGTTGGCTTCGACATAGGCGGTGCGGCCCTGCACCAGCGTCAGCACGGGCAGGTTCGGCACAACCTGCTGACCCAGCTGAAGCCGATCTGCCTGTGCAATCCGGCCCGGCGCAGGCGCGCGCACTTCGGTGCGAGCCAGTGAAAGCTCCGCATTGGCGCGCTGCGCCTCGGCCACGGCGACCTGCGGGTTCTTTCCAGGAACGGCAGGCCCGGTGGCAAGCCGGGCGCGTGCTTCTTGCTGGCGGGCTTCGGCCTGCCGCAGGCTTTCGCGCGCCTGTTGCAGCGCGTGTTCGGCAGCGTCGTAATTCTCCTTTGTCGAGAAACCCCTTTCCCAAATGGCCTTCACCCGGTCGAACCGCGCTTGAGCAAAGGCGATATCTTCCTTCGCGGCGGCAATATCGACTCCGGCGAGATCGGGCGAATTGCTAAGCGCGATTACATTGGCCTGTGCGCTCGCGATTGCCGCGTCGGCCTCTGCGATCTGGAGGCGGAACGGCTCCGGGTCGATCCGGAACAGCAGATCACCTGCAGCGGCCATGTCGCCTTCTGCCACCAGCACTTCGACGATCTTTCCGCCGACCTCGGCGCTGATCGAGACCATGTCTTGCTGGACATAGGCGTTGTCGGTCGAGACCTTGCCCTGAAGGCTCTGCCAATAGGCAAGGCTCCCGCCGACAAGCGCTAGTGGCACGATCAGCATGAGCGCGATGCGCGACCATTTGCGCTTCGGCTTTTCAGAGGTGGTCTGCACCGTGCCGGATGTGATCGCAGGATCTGCTTCAGCCATGGAGAATCTCCGGTTCGCGTGCGTTGTCCAGGTTTGTTTCGATCCGTTCCAGCAATCCCGAAAGGGTTTCCCGCTCCATCGGTGTCAGGCCTTTCAATGTGGCTTCGGAAATTCCGTCGATGATCGCCTGAAGCTGTGTGACGATGCCCCGGCTTTTCGCGGTGAGGTGCAGGATGCGTGCCCGTCGATCCGAAGGATCCGCCCGGCGTTCGATCCAGCCGGATTCCTCCATTCGATCGGCTATCCGAGTCAGCGTGATCGGTTCGATTTCCAGCCGCTCCGCATAAAAGACCTGATTCTTTCCCGGATTACGCTGGAGCGAGAGCAAAAGGCGCGCCTGCGCCGCTGTCAGCCCAAGCCCCCGGACGCGCTCATTGAAGAGCAGACGCAACTGGTGCGAATTGTCAGCCATGCGATAGAGCAGTCTGGTCGGCATGAGCGTTGTTATAATAAGTAGGCTTATTATCATCAAGCAGAGACTGGCGGGGCGGCGATTTGGCGGCTAGCGTAGGCCGCATGACAATTCGCGCCGACCTGTTCTTCAGCTTTCGCTCGCCCTATTCCTACCTCGCGGTGGGCCGCTATCGCGCCATGACGCAAGAATATGATCTCGACATCACGCTCCGCACGGTGCTGCCGATCGCGATCCGCGATCCCGGGATATTGTTCACCGGTAATCCCAACGTCGGGCGGTATATCTTCATCGACGCGGCGCGCAGCGCGCAGATGCTGGGCATTCCCTATCGCTGGCCGCGCCCCGATCCGGTGGTGCAGAACCTTGCCACGCGCGAGATCGCGGAAGAGCAGCCGCATATCCATCGGCTGTGCCGCATGGGTCAGGCTGCGACGCGCCAGGGCAAAGGATTGGCCTTCGCCGACGAGGTATCGAAAGTGATCTGGTCGGGCACGATCGATGACTGGCACGAAGGCGATCATCTTGCGCAGGCAACGGCGCGTGCAGGCCTCGATTTCGCCGAGCTTGAGGCGGAGGCTGCGAGCGATGCCGAGGCGCTCGACGCGGAAATCGCCGAAAACCAGAATGCACTCGAAGCCGCAGGCCATTGGGGCGTGCCGACGCTGGTGCTGGATGGCGAGCCGTTCTTCGGACAGGACCGTATAGAAATGGCGAAATGGCGGATGGAGCAGAAAGGGCTTCAGAAGCGGTGATGCCTCAAACATTTGAAAGTTTCGACGGCACCCAGCTTGCCGTGCACCGTGTGGGTGAGGGGCGTCCGGTGGTCCTCCTCCACGGGCTGTTTTCCAGCGCCTTCATGAACTGGATCAAGTGGGGTCATCACAACCAGCTTGCCGATGCCGGGTTCGAAGCGATCATGCTCGATTTTCGCGTTCACGGCGACAGCGATGCGCCGCATGATCCTGCCGCCTATCCCAACGGAGTGCTGGTCCGCGATGCGGCGGCGCTGGTGGAGCATCTGGGGCTGGATGCGGGCGAGTTCGATCTGGTCGGCTTCTCTCTGGGTGCTCGCACGGCGATCCACGCGGTCGGACACGGCATTTTGGAGCCGCGCCGGCTCGCGATCTGCGGGATGGGCGTGGCAGGCCTTGCCGAATGGGAACGCCGCGCCGCGCATTTCAAGCGGGTGATCGACGAATTCGACACGATCAAGCCGGGTGATCCCGCCTATGTCGCGCGCACCTTCCTCAAATCGCAAGGGGTGGACCGGGTGGCAGCGCGGCTGCTGCTGGATGCGATGGACGATTTCGACCTCGCCCGCCTCGCCAACATCACCATGCCCACTGGCGTGATCTGCGGGGCTGATGATCAGGACAACGGCTCTGCCGAAGAACTCGCAGCGATATTGCCCGATGCGACCTATTTCGAGGTGCCCGGCAACCATCTCAACAGCGTAACCAAGCCCGATCTGGGCGAAGCGATTGTGCGCTTTCTGAGCGCTTGATTACCGGCGCGCACGCGTCCAAACTCACCACCATTGCAAGACACAAGACAAGAGGATCGCCTCCCATGAAATTCACGCATCTTTCACTCAAGGCTTCGGCTGCCGCGCTGGCCATGGCGCTGGCCGCGACGTCCGCGCCCGTGCTCGCCGAAGCGCATGCCGAAACGGCCGAGGAAAGCGCCACGCAATTCCCGCTGACCCCGGAAGGCGCGAAGCAATTCGTCGAAATGGTCGAAAAGGAATACCGCGCCTTTGCCGAACCGGCGGCGCGGATCGAATGGATCAACGCAACCTACATCAATCACGATTCCAACACGCTCGCGGCGCAATATGGCGCGGAATTGAGCGTGATGAGCGTCAATTTCGCCAATGAAGCCGCCAAGTACGCGCAGGTGGACGGGCTCGATCCCGAAGTCGAGCGCAAGCTGGGAATGTTGCGCTATGCCATCTCGCTCCCCGCGCCGAGCCGCGACGGGGCAGCCGAGGAACTGGCTGGCATCACCACTTCGATGGGCGCGCAATATGGCGCGGGCAAGGGCACGCTGAACGGGCAGCCGATCAACGGTTCCGATATCGAGGCGGAGATGGGCAACCTTGAGAGGACGCCCGAAGAACTCGCCGAAATGTGGGCCAGCTGGCACGACAATGTCGGCGGTCCGATGCTGGGTGAATATCAACAGTACGTCTCGCTCGCCAACGAAGGCGCAAAGGAGCTGGGCTTTGATGATCTCGGCGCGATGTGGCGTTCGGGATACGACATGAGCCCCGATGAATTCGCGGCCGAGACGGAGCGGATGTGGCAGGAAGTGAAGCCGCTATACGTTGCGCTCCACACCTATGTCCGTCGCAAGCTGAACGAACATTACGGCGATGAAGTGCAGCCCGCCACCGGCCCGATCCGTGCTGACCTGCTCGGCAATATGTGGGCGCAGGAATGGGGCAACATATACCCGCTGGTCGCGCCCGAAGGGGCAGGGGACATCGGCTATGACCTGACTGACCTGATCGTCGAGAAAGACCTCGACGCTGTCGAAATGACCCGTGTGGGCGAACAGTTCTTCTCCTCGCTGGGCTTCGAGCCGCTGCCGGAGACGTTCTGGGAGCGCAGCCAGTTCGTGAAACCTGCCGACCGCGAAGTGGTGTGCCATGCGTCCGCGTGGAACCTCGACAATGTCGATGATCTGCGGATCAAGATGTGCATCAAGCAGAACGCGGACGACTTCATCACGATCCACCACGAGCTTGGCCACAACTATTACCAGCGCGCCTACAACCAGCAGGATTTCCTCTATCTGACCGGCGCTAACGATGGTTTCCACGAGGCTATCGGCGACATGATCGCGCTGTCGATCACGCCGGAATATCTGGTGCAGATCGACATGCTCAAGCCCGAGCAGGTGCCGAGCGCCGACAAGGACATCGGCCTGCTGCTGCGTCAGGCGATGGACAAGGTTGCGTTCCTGCCGTTCGGCCTGCTGATCGACCGGTACCGCTGGAGCCTGTTCGACGGCAGCGTCGCGCCGGAAGATTACAACAAGGCATGGACCGATATCCGCCGCGAGTATCAGGGCATTGTTCCCCCGGTGGAGCGCCCCGCCGATGGCTTCGATCCGGGCGCGAAGTATCACGTGCCGGGCAATGTCAGCTACACCCGCTATTTCCTCGCGCGGCTGTTGCAGTTCCAGTTCTACAAGGCGGCTTGCGATCAGGCCGGTTGGGAAGGGCCGCTGCACCGCTGCTCGTTCTACGGCAACGAGGAAGTGGGCAAGAACCTGAACGCCATGCTCGAACTCGGCGCCAGCGTGCCGTGGCCCGACGCGCTCGAAGCCTTCACGGGCGAACGCCAGATGAACGGCACGGCGATGGTTGAATATTTCGCCCCGCTGATGGCGTGGCTTGAAGAGCAGAACAAGGGCCAGACCGCCGGATGGTAATGGGTCGTACTGCTGCCGCCTTGATCGCTCTCTCGCTCGGCGCTTGTGCGCCGGGTGAGGGTGCGACAAGCACAGGATCGGTGTCCGCCGAGCGCCCGACGCTTTTCGTCGCCAACAAGTTCGGCAACACGCTGTCCAAGATCGATCTGGAGACGGGCCAAGAGGTGCTGCGGCTCGACAGTTGCACCAACCCGCACGAACTGGCGACCTCGCCCGATGGGCAGCATGTCGCTCTCGCATGTTATGGCGGGACGACGGTTGATGTGTTCCTCACCTCGACGCTTGAGCGTGTGACCAGCATCGACCTGGGCGAAAATGCGCGGCCGCATGGGATCGTGTGGCATCAGAACGGCGATCTGTATTCCACCGCAGAGGGCCGCCAATCGGTCTTCTGGATACGCGATCCGCTCGGCTCGGCAGACAGGTTTGAATACTCGACCGGCAAGCAAGGCAGCCACATGCTAGTCGTTTCTCCTGACGGCAATACGGCGTGGACCACTGATCTCGGATCTAAAACGGTGACGCGCGTGGCGCTGAAAGCCCGGATTGCGCCGATTTCCGTCACGGTTGGGGAAGAGCCGGAAGGCATCGCGCTATCCCCTGATGGAAAGGCGCTTTGGGTCTCGGCGCGTGGCTCGGATGAGGCTTACGAGCTTGATCCGGAGACGATGGAAGTGCGCTCCACGGTCGCAACCGGGCAGTTCCCATTGCGACTTGCCATCAGGCCGCAGGGTGATGTGGCGGTGACGTCCGATCTTCAGGACGGGGGCCTTTCGGTCATCGACCTCGAAACCGCAGAGGTCATCCGCTCCATCGCCGTATCCTCACCCGAGGAAGCCGAAGAGCGCTTTCAGGTCACGATCCTGTGGTCCGACGATGGTGAGCGCATCTATGTCGCCGAAACCGCCAGCGATACGGTGGCAGAGGTCGACTACGCCAGCGGCACGGTTCTGCGCCGCCTAAAGGTTGGCGATGGCGGCGACGGGATGGCCATTCTGCCTTGATCGTCAAACCCGAACCCCTGCCGGTGGTGGGCTGGCGCGAGCTGGTCGATCTGCCGGGCATCGCGCTTTCCGGCATCCCGGCCAAGATCGACACCGGCGCGCGCACATCATCGCTCCACGCCCGAGTGCTCGACCAGTTCGAGCGCGATGGGAAACCGTTTGTCCGGTTCGCGGTCGACTGGGACGATATCGCCCATGAAGGCGAGGCGGTGCAGGTCGACCGGCGTGGCATCACCAGCTCCAATGGCGAAACCCAGACCCGATTTGTCATCAAGACGCCGCTACGGATCGGTAGCGTCACCTTCAGAGCGGAATTGAGCCTCGCCGACCGTTCCGACATGAAATTTCCGATGTTGATTGGAAGGACTGCCTTGCGTCGCAGATTTGTCGTAGATAGCGGCCATTCGTGGCTTCAATCTCCGCATTGGGCCGAATCGGATTTCCCGTCAGCCCTTCCTTAGGACCGCCTCGCACATGAAAATCGCCATGCTGGCCCGTAATGCAAACCTGTATTCGCACCAGCGTCTCAAAGAGGCTGCCGAGGCGCGGGGGCATCAACTCGACATCCTCAACACCACACGCTGTGCGGTGAACATCGCGAGCCATCGCCCGACGCTGACCTACAATGGTGAAACGCTGCCAAAATATGATGCCGTCATCCCGCGCATCGGTGCGTCGATCACGCAATACGGCCTCGCGGTGCTGCGCCAGTTCGAGATGAGCGGTTGCTGGCCGCTCAACGAAAGCGTCGCCATCGGCCGGAGCCGCGACAAGCTGCGTTCGCTCCAGATCCTTGCCAAGCACGGGCTCGGCCTGCCGCTCACCGCCTATGCCAATGATCCCAAGCAGGCGGAGGAGATCATCCGCGCCGTCAATGGCCCGCCGGTGGTGATCAAGTTGCTTGAGGGCACGCAGGGCATCGGTGTGGTTCTGGCCGAGACGATGAGCAGCGCGAAATCGGTGATCGAGGCGTTTCGCGGCGCCAACGTCAACATTCTTGTGCAGGAATTCATCAAGGAAGCGGGCGGTACCGACATTCGCGCCCTCGTCGTCGGCGGCAAGGTCGTCGCCGCGATGAAGCGAACCGGAGCTGCCGACGATTTCCGTTCCAACCTTCATCGAGGGGGCAGCGCGGAGGTGATCAAGATCACACCCGAAGAACGCTCCACCGCCGTGCGCGCAGCCAAGCGCATGGGGTTGAACGTGTGCGGCGTGGACATGCTGCGATCCAATCACGGGCCGGTGATCATGGAGGTCAATTCCTCCCCCGGCCTTGAAGGGATCGAAAGCGCGACCGGAAAGGATGTCGCCGGACAGATCATCGCCTTTATCGAGGCGAATGCGAAGGACGGAAAAACCAAGACCAAAGGGCGCGGCTAAGGCGCCTCAGGCGTTGCGCACCATCAGCCCGCCATCAACGGGGATCACCACACCGGTGATGTAGCTTGCCGCAGGCAGCACCAGCGACAGCGTCATGTGCGCGACTTCTTCCGGTTCGCCATAACGGCGCAATGCCGTGCGGCGCTTGGCATAGATCGTCTTGTGCTCGTCAGGGATGGGCGCGGTCATGCCGGTGTTGATCGGGCCGGGGCAGATGCAGTTGACCGTGATGCCTTCCGGCCCGAGATCGACCGCAAGGCCGCGCGTGAGGCCCGTCACCCCGGTCTTGGCCGCGACATAGGGCGTCAGGCCCGGCGTCGCACCGAGGCCTTCGGTGCTGGCGATATTGACGATCCGCGCAGCGTCGCTCTTGCGAAGATGGGGCAGGGCGGCGCGCACCATGCGCTGGTGCGCGGTCAGCATCACCGCGATGGCGCTGTGCCAGATCGCTTCGTATTCATCCCCGGCGTCCAGCGCACCGTGGCGCGAGATACCGGCGTTGTTGACGAGGATATCGATGCCGCCGAAATCCTCGGCAATCTGAGCCACGACCCGCGCAATCGCGTCCTTGTCCGACACGTCGAGCGCATAGGCGCGGGCATTGCCGCCACATTCCGCTGCGACCTCCTCGCAAGCGGCGAGGTCGAGATCGGTCACCGCCACTTTCGCGCCTTCGCTCGCAAACAGTTTCGCGGTTGCGCGGCCCATGCCGCTGGCGGCCCCGGTGACGATGGCTATGCGGCCTGCGATGGAGCGGGAACGATTGGTCATGGCTTACCTGAACGGCGGTTCGTTGAAGGCGCGCAGTTTGCGCGAGTGCAGGCGGTCGCCTTCGTCGCGCAGGCGCTTGACCGCTTCGAGGCCGATCTGGAGGTGGGCGGCGATTGCTTCCTCGTAGAACTTGTTGGCCTGACCCGGGAGCTTGATTTCGCCGTGCAATGGCTTGTCTGAGACGCAGAGCAGCGTGCCGTAGGGCACGCGGAAACGATACCCTTGCGTGGCGATGGTGGCGCTTTCCATTTCGATCGCGATGGCGCGGCTTTGCGAGAACCGCTTGGCCGAACTCGAATAGAGCAGTTCCCAGTTGCGGTCGTCGGTGGTGACAACGGTGCCGGTACGCATCCGTTGTTTCAGGTTTGCACCCTGTACGCCCGAGACTTCCTCCGCCGCTCCGGCCAAAGCCTGCTGCACTTCGGCAATCGGCGGGATCGGAACCTCTGGCGGGAGGACGTTGTCGAGCACGTGATCATCGCGCAGGTAAGCGTGAGCGAGAACGAAATCGCCGATCTTCTGGCTTGAACGCAGACCGCCGCAGTGGCCGATCATCAGCCATGCGTGCGGGCGCAGCACGGCAAGGTGATCGCAGATCGTTTTGGCGTTGGAAGGGCCGACCCCGATGTTGACCAGCGTGATGCCCCGGCCATCCTCCCGAATCAGGTGATAGGCGGGCATCTGGTGCTTGCGCCAGGCGGTGTCGGAAAGCTGTTCATGCGCATTGTCGACGCATTCACGGATGTCGAGCCCACCCGCTCCGGTCAGCGCATGATAGCCGCCGCCATTGTCCTTGGCGCAAATCTGCTGTGCGCCCCAGTTCACGAATTCATCGACATAGCGGTGATAGTTCGTAAACAGGATGAAGTCCTGAAAGTCCTCGACCTTGGTACCCGTGTAGTGCGCCAGCCGCGCCAGCGAATAGTCGGTGCGCAGGCCGTCGAACAGCGACAGCGGCATGTCGGCATCTTCGTCGAACTCGATCCCGTCAGCCAGTTCGTCGCCGATCAGCGAAAGGTCGGTGGAGGGGAAGTACTTGGCGATTTCCTGCGGTGCGATGCCGACCATCGCCGCGCCTGCTTCCCCGTCGAGCACATAGGGGAACGGGATTTCCTGACGCGAACGCTCAACGGTCACGTCGATTTCATACTCGGCGGAGATCAGCTCGAGCTGTTCGGTAAGGTAGGGGGCAAACAGATCGGGCCGCGTGATCGTGGTGGTATAGGTGCCGGGCAGGTCGAGCCGGCCGAACGCACGGCTGCGATCTTGCGGATCGCCGCCTCCAACACCGGCTCCCGAATAATGCAATGTCAGCTGCGGATAGGCGTAGCTGCCGTCGTGGCGCTTGCGTTCGGGCGGGATGGTGCCGTCGCGGCCAAAGGCGATGACATCTTCACGCAGGGTCGCGACCGCGTCCGCATAGTGTTGTTGCAATTGTTCGAGAATGGTGGGGATTGGGGTCATGCAGTGGTCCTAATTCCTGTTTGCGTATGATTCAAAGACGGCTTCGCACAATTTGCGAGGCCTTGTTACAAAAAGGGCGCGGGGATCATGCCGATCCACGCGCCCGATTTGAATGCGTTGGTTGAAGCCGAGCCGATCAGGCGTCGCCTTCTCCGTCTTCTGCGCGTTCTTCGAGCAGTTCGGCGGGGATTTCGCCCGGCTCAAGGTTGGGGTCGATGCGATTCGCTTCGGCCTGTTCCTCGATTTCCTTCTGCTCTTCTTCGAAGATCTGCGCCAGCACGTCGACGCCTTCGCTCTGCAGCTTCGCTTCGTCATCCGAACGGGCGACGTTCGCCTTGACGGTGACGTGCACTTCCGGGTGCAGGGCGACAGTCACATCGTGCATGCCGATCGACTTGATCGGCGCGCCCATGATGATCTGACGCTTGTCGATTTCGAAGCCCTGTTCGACCAGACCGGCAACCATGTCGCGGACGTTGACCGAACCGTAGAGCTGCCCGGCGTTCGAAGCAGCGCGGATAAGCACGACTTCGGCGCCTTCCACCTTCTTGCCGAGGCCTTCTGCGACGACGCGCTTCTCGGCGTTTTCCTTTTCGAGGCGTTCGCGGTTGGCTTCGAAGACCTTCTTGTTGGCTTCATTGGCACGCAGGGCCTTCTTCTGCGGGAGCAGGAAGTTGCGGGCGTAGCCGTCCTTGACGGTGACGACGTCACCGATGGTGCCAAGCTTCTCGATGCGTTCGAGGAGGATGATATCCATTTTCTTTCTCCCCTTACTTCACGATGTACGGCAGCAGGCCGATGTGACGCGCACGCTTGATCGCCTTGGCGAGCTCACGCTGCTTCTTGGCGGAAACGGCGGTGATGCGCGAAGGCACGATCTTGCCACGCTCGGACATGAAGCCCTGAAGCAGGCGCACGTCCTTGTAATCGATCTTCGGGGCGTCCTTTGCCGCGAACGGGCAGGACTTGCGGCGGCGGAAAAACGGGCGGGCCATCAGTCGCGCTCCTCACGGGTTTCGCGGCGCTTACGCTCGCGTTCGTTCTTGCGCATCATCACGCTCGGGCCGTCTTCGTGCTCGTCGACACGGATGGTCATGTAGCGGATGACGTCTTCGTTGATGCGGGTCTGGCGCTCGAGCTCAGCGACGACCGAGCCCGGTGCGTCGATGTTGAGCATCACGAAATGCGCCTTGCGGTTGCGTTCGATCTTGTAGGCGAGGGACTTGAGGCCCCAGGTCTCGGTCTTGAGGACCTTGCCTTCGTTCGCTTCGACGATTTCGGTCGCCGCGGCCGCCAGCGCGTCAACCTGGGCCTGCGAAAGGTCCTGACGCGCGAGGAAGACATGCTCGTAAAGAGCCATTCTTCGCGTTCCTTATACTGCTGCCGATCGCTGGCTTGTCCGCGGCCTATTGGCTGGTGCGGGGCCCCTCCGGCTTTCTTCCAAACACCGCTCCCGGACGGAACGGATGCGCGCACATAGCGGGTTTGGCCGTGAATGCAAGTCTTGTGCGAAGGCCTTAGGCGAGGCAGTCGGCGTTCTTGATACCCATGAACAAGGAACAGGTGCAATGCCATCAGGTCTGGTCGCGCTGCTTGACGATGTTTCGGTAATCGCGCGCGCCGCAGCGGCTTCGGCCGATGATATAGCGGTTTCGGCGAGCAAGGCCGGGTCAAAGACCGCAGGCGTGGTGATTGACGATGCCGCCGTCACGCCGAGCTACGTCACCGGGCTTTCGCCATCACGTGAACTGCCGATAATCTGGGCAATCACCAAGGGAAGCCTGTTCAACAAGCTCGTTATCCTGCTGCCCGGTGCGATCCTGCTTTCGGTTTTCGCGAACTGGCTGATCATCTGGATACTGATGCTGGGCGGCGCCTTCCTGTGTTACGAGGGCGCTGAAAAGGTGATGGAAAAGCTGGGCGGGGCGAAGCACGGCAAAACCGTCGCGGACGAGATCGCCGATCCTGTCGCTTTCGAAAAGCAACGGGTGGCCGGGGCGGTGCGCACCGATTTGATCCTGTCGGCGGAAATCATGGCGATAACGCTGAGCGAGCTCGATCTGCCGACATGGTGGGAACAGAGCATCGCGCTGGCTCTGGTGGCCGTGATCGTTACTGTCGCGGTCTATGGCGCGGTCGCACTGATCGTGAAGATGGATGATGTCGGGTTGCGGATGCTCCGCGAAAGCGAGGTCACCAATATTCGCCGCCTGGGTGTCTTCCTGCTGCGAGCGATGCCAAGGCTGCTGGTCGCACTTTCCTTTGTCGGGACCATCGCGATGCTTTGGGTCGGTGGCGGCATCATCGTCCACGGTACGCACGAAGTCGGCTTTCACCTGCTGTATGATGCGGCGCATGGCGCGGAACACTGGGTTGCGGGCGTGACGGGCGCGCTTTCCGGCGTAGCGGGCTGGGCCACCTATGCGGCGGTTTCGGGGGTCATCGGGCTCGTTCTGGGCGCTATCATCGCCTACGTCCTGCACAATATCATCGGCTATGAGGGAGCGCACTGATGACGGACAGGCCCATTCTATACACCTGCGCCCGTTCGAGGGGGCTGCGCGCCACCTGGGCGGCGGAGGAAGCCGGGGTGGATATCGACCTCAAGATCCTGCCGTTCCCGCCGCGCTATCTCGCGCCCGATTATCTGGCGTTGAACCCGCTCGGCACGGTTCCGATGCTGGTGGATGGCGAAACGCGGATGACGGAAAGCTGCGCCATCGCGCATTATCTGGCGACGCGTTCGGGCTACACCGATCTAGCGATTGCGCCGGGGGAGCCGGATTACGGCGAATATCTCGATTACACCTACCACGCCGATGCGACGATCACTTTCCCCCAGACCGTGTACATGCGCTTTGCCATATTCGAGAAGGACAAGGGCTGGGCCGAGGCAGGCCACGCCTATGCCAAGTGGTTTCACAAGCGTCTGGTGAAGATCGAGGAGCGGCTGAAGGACAGGGAGTTCCTGTGCGCCAACCGCTTTACCGTCGCCGATATCTGCGTCGGCTATGCGCTGATACTGGCTGAAAGCGTGGGGCTGGACGATGGCGTGCCGGAAAGCCTGAAGGCGTACCGAAAGCGGCTTACGCAGCGTGAAGCGTATCTGAAGGCGTTCGAGCGTGAGGAAGCCGGGCGCAAGGCGCTGGCAAGCTAGGCAGCCTGATCGGGCGACACCGGCCTTGCCGACAGTTCACGCCGCAACAGCTTGCCGATGGGGTCGCGTGGCAGCTGATCGACGAATTCGATGTATCGTGGGCGCTTGTAGCCTGCGATTTGTCCCTTGAAACGAGCGGTGATTTCTTCGCGGGTGAGTTCCATGCCCGGTTTCAGCACGACGAAGGCTTTCACCGCTTCACCCCATTGCTTGTCCGGGACGCCGCAGCAGCCAGCGTCTGCGACTTCGGGCATGGTGGCAAAGATTGCGTCGACTTCTGCCGGATAGACGTTCTCGCCGCCGGTCTTGATCAGCTCCTTGGCACGGCCCAGCAGATATCCCAATCCGCGCTCGTCCATCGTGCCGAGGTCTCCCGTTCGCAGCCAGCCATGGCCAAGCGCCGCCTCGCTTGCTTCGGCGTTGCGCCAGTATCCGAGCATGACCGAAGGGCCGCGCAGGCACAGCTCGCCTTCCTCTCCCGGTGGCAGGTGGTTGCCCTCCGGATCGAGAACGGTCATCTCGACATGGGGCATCGCCCATCCGATCGAGCGCGGATGCTCCAGCATATCGGGATAATCGATGAAGGTGGCAAAGCCGCACACTTCGGTCTGGCCATATCCGCCGACGACGCGGACGTCCCAATCCTTCTCGATGAATTCGTACATTTGCGGGCGACCCATACCTGCGCCGCCGGTGTAGTTGGTGAGCGGCATCACCCCGTTGCGGATCGGCTCCATCGCAACCCAAGGGAAGCTGATGGTAGGGAAAGCGCTGGTGGTGGTGCAGCTTTCGCGGTGGAGCAGATCGAGAATCGCCGCATTGTCATCGTCGCGGCCTGCAAACACGCTCGTTCCCCCGCAGGCCAGCATCGCCGCGACCTGCTGCATCCCCACGACATGGAACAGCGGATTGACCGAAAGCAGGCGTTCTTCTCGGGTAAACCCGCGCCGCACACAGAATCCCAAGGCCGATGATGCAACCGCGCTGCCCGCTTGAAGGCAGCCCTTGGGCCTTCCTGTCGTGCCGCTGGTGTACATCATGTAGACCGGACGCTCAGGCGCGAGTTCCGGCATGGTGAGCGGAGCCTGCGGCGTCGTCACCATTGTTTCGAATGCGCCCTGCGGATCATGGCGCTCGTCCACTTCGATCACTTCACCGGCCTCGGCTTCAGCCAGCAGGTGGGTGAAGCGGGGATTGGCAAAGGTCATTGCGGGTTCGGCATTGCTGCAAATCCACGCAATTTCGCCCGGAGCAAGCCGCCAGTTGAGCAGGACGGAAATCGCTCCGATCCGGGCTGCGGCGAGCAGGGTGGTGAGATAGGGCGCACCGTCGGTAAGCAGGATCGCGATGCGGTCCCCCGGCCCGATCCCCTTTGCCAGCAGCCAATGCGCCAGATGCCCGACCCTGCGATCGAGTTCACCATAGGTCAGCCGCTGAGTACCATCGACGGTGGCTTCGCGTTGCGCATGTTGGGTGGCGCAGGCCCTCAGCAGGGTTTCGAGAGAGAAGTCGCGCGGGTGCATTGGCATAAGACTATCTCCCGGCAAGGTGCCGCTCCATCAGCGATTTTGAGGATTATCGAGCTGGCTGCCGCATTTGCCGCATGTTCGGTTGGGCCAGGGGACGACCATCAGTCCGCGAAAGAACAGGTTCTTGCCGCATACCGGGCAATTCATCCGCAGCATCCGGGCATTGGCCAGCACGAGGCCAACAATCGCGATTCCAAAGGCAATCGTGGAATGGCCCGCGAATTGCTCAACCGTCAGGACAAACAGTATCGCCAGCACCAGCGCCCCGGCCATGAACCACGCATGTCGCCTTGCGCGTTCGTAAATGCTCACCCCAGCCGCTCGAAAATGCTCTTTGCGAAAGTGCTCAGCGTATCGTCGCGCGCACCCATGATCGCGATGCGATCGCCGGGGCGGGCAAGCTCGATAATGCGATCACCGCAGGCCGCGCGTTCGGGAACATGCTCGGCGCTCGCGCCATGCTTCCGGATGAGATTGATGATCCGCTCTGTCCCCTCGCTGCGATCGACAGTGCCGCCGAAATACACCGGATCGCACATGATGGTGATGTCGTCCGGGCCGAGTTCGCGTGCGAAGGTTTCTGCCAGTTCATCGCCCATCTGGCGCAAGGGGCCATATCCGTGAGGCTGGAAAAAGGCGATCACGCGGCCTTCCGTCGCCTTCAGCGTGCGCAGCGTTGCCGCGCATTTTTCGGGGTTGTGCCCGAAATCGTCGATCACCGTGATGCCCGAAGCAGTCGTGCCCACCAGATCGAACCGCCGCGCCAGCCCCTTGAAACTGCCAAGCGCATAGGCGGCGGACCTTGCCTCGATCCCCGCCGCGCTTACCGCAGCGATCGCCGCAAGCGCGTTGGAGAGATTGTGCAGGCCCGGCATCGGCAGGATCAGGGGGAACATCTCGCGGCTGCGATTGTCGATCACCGCCGCCCGGATGCCGAACGTGCTCTGTTCGATGGAGTCCGGCTCCACCGTGATGTCGGCGCGGGGATCATTGATCGCAAAGCTGACGGCTTCATCCGCGCGCGGGGCAAGAAACCGAGCTTCTTCATTGTCGAAATTGATCACGGCGCAGCCCGCCTCGCGAACATAGTCACCAAACAGCTTGCGCAATTCCTCGATCGATTTGTGATCAAGGCTGACATTGAGCAACACCGCCACCGAAGGGCGGTAGAGCGCTATTGAACCGTCGCTTTCATCCACTTCGCTGACAAAGATGCGCGGATTGCCGACACGGGCGCTGGCGAAGGGATTGTAGGCGTTGACAAAGTTCTTCATCACCGCGCCGTTCATCACGGTCGGGTCGAAATGCGCCTCTGACAGGATCCACGCGATCATGCCGGTGACGGTCGATTTGCCCGAAGTCCCGCCGACCGCAATCGAATATCCCGCCTGATTGAAAAAGGTCGAAAGCAGTTCCGCGCGGCTGAGCCTTGCGCAGCCGAGTTCTTTCGCCTTCGCTACTTCGGGGACGGTGTCCTCCACTGCGGCAGACGCGATCAGGATCTGGTCTGGCGAGCTTATGCCGCTTCCATCCTGCGGAAACAGGGTGAAGCCGTGACTGGCCAGCCATTCGAACTTTTCCGGGGTGCGTCCCTGATCGTAGGACCGGTCTGACCCGCCAACAGCGTGGCCCATTCCGTGCGCGATCTGCGCCAGCGGCAGCATGCCCGATCCACCGATGCCACAGAAAAAGAAAGGGCGCCCTTCAAGCGCGGAGGCATCGATCCCGGTCATGCCGTCATGGATATTGGCTTGCATGAAGCCTGACAAGCGCCATAGGCTGCACCCATGACGAATATCGCCATCTGCGCTCCGGCAACCCCGATCACCCGCGATCATGCGGCCGCACTGGAGGCGCTGGTGGCGGCGGAATTTCCCGATCACTCGGTGACCTTTCACGAGCAGTGCTACGCCAGCTCGGGCCATTTTGCGGGTGATGATTTGACCCGGCTGACGGCCTTGCTCGATTGCGCGAACGATCCGGCCTTTGATGCGGTGTGGTTTGCACGCGGCGGCTATGGTTCAAACCGGATTGCCGAAGCGGCGGTGGCGCGAATGAATGCGTCGGCACGGTCGAAAACCTATGTCGGCTTTTCCGATTGCGGATATCTGCTGGCCGCGCTCTATCGCGCCGGGATCGGGCAGTGCGCGCATGGTTCGATGCCCGTCAGCGCCCGCTCTGAAACAGGCCGGGAAGCGGTGCGGCGGGTGCTGCGCTGGTTTTCAGGCGACAATTCGGGGCTGGAGCCGAGCCTTGACGGGGTCACTCCGGCGGCGGCTTTCAACCTCATCACGCTGGCGATGCTGGCGCGCACTCCGATCATGCCCGATCTTTCCGGTCATGTGCTGATGGTGGAGGAGGTGAGCGAGCATCTCTACGCGGTGGATCGCTGTTTCTTCGCGCTCGCAGGCAGCATGCCGCGGCTTGCCGGGCTGCGTCTCGGCGCGATCAGCGATGTCCCCGAAAACCATGTCGAATTCGGCCAGAATGCCGAGGAAATCGCCCGTTTCTGGTGCGACAGGGCGGGCATCCGTTATCTCGGCAGGGCCGAAATCGGCCACACATCTGCCAACAGGGTTGTGCCGTTCGGGCTTGCGGGGCCAGCAGGAGCAGCCTAACCGCCGCCTCCAACAGGAGGATTCATCATGAGAGCTTTCGTTTTCCCCGGACAGGGCAGCCAGAAAGTCGGGATGGGTGTCGAACTCGCCGCAGCCAGCGCGGCCGCACGCGAAGTGTTCGAGGAAGTCGACGAGGCGTTGGGTCAGAAGCTGTCGGCGATCATGGCCGAAGGGCCGGAAGACCAGTTGACCCTTACCGAAAATGCGCAGCCCGCGATCATGGCCAATGCCATCGCCACCCTGCGCGTGCTTGAGCGAGAATTCGGAGTGATGCTGGCCGACAAGGGCGCATGCGTCGCCGGACACTCGCTGGGCGAATACACCGCGCTGTGTGCTGTGGGGGCATTCGATCTGGCCACCACCGCGCGCCTTCTGAAGCTGCGCGGACAGGCCATGCAAGCCGCCGTTCCGGTGGGCGAAGGTGCGATGGCGGCACTGCTGGGTGCCGATATCGACAAGGCGAGCGAACTGGCCGCCAAGGCTTCCGAGAAGGACATTTGCGAAGTCGCCAATGACAATGATCCGACACAAGTCGTGATTTCCGGCCACAAGAGCGCGATCGAACGCGCTATCGCCATGGTCAAGGATTACGGGATCAAGCGCGGCGTTCTGTTGCCGGTGTCAGCGCCGTTTCACTGCACTCTGATGCAGCCGGCGGCCGACCGCATGGCGGAAGCGCTGGCGGATACCACCATGAACGCATTCGCCCTGCCGCTGTTCGCCAATGTCACCGCCGCCAAGGTCTCCGATCCTGAGGAAGAGCGGGCCTTGCTGGTCGAGCAGGTGACGGGCCGCGTGCGCTGGCGCGAAAGCGTGCTGGCCATGCGTGCGGACGGGGTGGAAAGCTTCGTCGAACTGGGCGGCAAGGTGTTGGGGCCGATGATCGGCCGGATCGACAAGGAAGCGGCAACGCACAGCCTCGTCACGATGGAAGACCTCGAAGGGTTCGCAAAGGAGATCAACTGATGTTCAGGCTCGATGGAATGAACGCGCTGGTGACCGGCGCAAGCGGCGGGATCGGCTCTGCAATCGCGATTGCGCTGGCAAAGCAGGGCGCGCGCGTTGCGCTGTCAGGGTCCAATGGCTCCAAACTCCGGTCTTTCCGCGAGCAGCTGCATGAGGAATTCGGCGGCGAGCATGTCGAGATCACCTGCAACCTGTCCGACCGTGTTCAGGTCGAGGAACTGATCCCGGCGACGCTCGATACGCTGGGCGGGATCGACATTCTGGTGAACAACGCCGGGATTACCCGCGACAACCTCGGAATGCGGATGAAGGATGAGGAATGGGACGAGGTGATCGCGATCAACCTCGAAGCATCCTTCCGCCTGATGCGCGCCAGTGCCAAGCCGATGATGAAGGCGCGTTTCGGCCGCATTATCAACATCACCAGCGTCGTCGGCCACACCGGCAACCCCGGTCAGATGAACTATTGCGCGGCCAAGGCAGGCCTCACCGGCATGACCAAGAGTTTCGCTCAGGAAGTCGCCAGCCGCGGCATTACCGCCAATTGCGTGGCCCCCGGCTTCATCCGCACCGCGATGACATCCGCGCTCGATGAAAAGCAACAGGCGACCATCAACGCCCGCATTCCGATGGCGAAAATGGGCTCGGGTGAGGATATCGGTGCTGCCGTGTCGTTCCTCGCCAGCCGCGAGGCGGGCTACATCACCGGCGAAACGCTGCACGTGAACGGCGGCATGGCGATGGTCTGATCGGGAAAGAGAGGGCCGAAAAGCCCTTATCCCCAAGCGAATCCCCCCTCGCAAAGGCACAAACTTGCCCGTATTGTCGGGGGCGCTAAGGTTTTGGTGAGCATTCGGCGTTTTCAGGGCGATTCCGGCCTGTTGGCGCCACCCGGCAAGATACAACGATAGGGTAAGCTGATGAAGGCTACGATCGAACGCGCGACGCTCCTGCGTTGCCTTTCCCATGTTCAGTCGGTGGTCGAGCGCCGCAACACCATTCCGATCCTGTCCAACGTCCTGATCGACGCGAGTGACGGCGGCAGCGTGAAGGTGATGGCGACCGACCTCGATCTGCAAGTGGTCGAAACGATGAGCGCCGCCTCGGTCGAAGTGCCCGGCGCGATCACCGTCTCGGCTCACCTGCTGTTCGACATCGCCCGCAAACTGCCCGAAGGTTCACAGGTCAGCCTTGAAACCGCAGAGAACCGGATGGAGATCAAGGCCGGGCGTAGCCGGTTCAAGCTGCCGACACTGCCGCGCGATGATTTCCCGGTGATCGTCGAAGGCGACCTGCCGACCAGTTTCGAAATCCCGGCTCGCACCTTGGCCGAATTGATCGACCGCACCCGGTTTGCGATTTCGACCGAAGAAACCCGCTATTACCTCAACGGCATATTCCTGCACGTCACCGACGAAGACGAGCCGGTGCTGAAAGCCGCCGCGACCGACGGCCATAGGCTTGCCCGCTTCACGCTTGCGCGTCCCGATGGTGCAGAGGGCATGCCCGACGTGATCGTTCCACGCAAAGCGGTGGCAGAGCTGCGCAAGCTGCTTGAAGAGGCGCTGGACGGATCGGTCCAGATCGACCTTTCGGCCAGCAAGATCCGCTTCACGCTTTCGGGCGAGGGCGGTGTGGTGCTGACCAGCAAGCTGATCGACGGCACTTTCCCCGATTACAGCCGGGTCATCCCGACCGGCAACGACAAGCTGCTCAGGGTCGATCCGAAGCTGTTCTACCAGGGCGTTGATCGCGTCGCGACCATCGCCACCGAAAAGACCCGCGCGGTGAAGATGGGGCTTGAAGCGGACAAGGTGACGCTTTCGGTGACATCGCCTGACAACGGCAATGCCGCCGAAGAACTCGCTGCGAGCTACAGCAGCGAAGGCTTCGAAATCGGCTTCAACGCCAATTACCTGAAGGACATTCTCGGTCAGTTTGATTCGGCGGAAGTGGAACTGCATCTCGCCGATGCGGGCGCACCGACGCTGATCCGCGAGAACGACCAGAGCCCAGCGCTCTACGTTCTCATGCCGATGCGGGTATGATGCGCGCGGCCACGTTGACAATTGCAGCGGCGCTGGCGTTCGCTGCTCCGCTGCATGCGCAACAGGGCGAGGATTACACTCCCGCTTTCAGTGCCGAAGATGATCTCGACTGTGCGATCTTCATCGGCGCGATCATGGCCGAGATGGAAGCGGAAATGACGCCCGACAACCAGATCGGACTCACGAGCGCGCTGACCTATTTCGTCGGCCGCTACGAAGCGCAACGCGGCACCGATTTGATGCAGGCCTTTACGGATCGCTACCCCGTTTACCTCCAGCGCAATCCGGCGGAGATCGAGCAGACTTGTTCGGTCAGAATGCGGTCGTTTGCGGCTCGCCTGCAGGTCTCGGGAAGCGCCCTTACACGTCTGCAGCCGCCACGTCCTGCGCAGCAAGGCGACACCGCTCCACAGGAGTGAAACGCGCCGCCTTGTCGATGGCGGTGATGACATAGGAGAACCCTCGATGACCCTGTCCCAGGTGCACGTCCGCAAGACCGATCTCACCGATGCCGAGCTGGTTGAAGTGCCGACCGGCGAACTCGCTGAAGGAGCGGTGCGGCTCAGGATCGAGAGTTTCTCCGTCACGGCCAACAACATCACCTATGCGGTGGTCGGTGACGGGTTCCGCTATTGGGATTTCTTCCCCGCGCCGGAGGGCCTCGGCATTGTGCCGATGTGGGGCCATGCGCAGGTGATCGAGAGCAAATGCCCTGAGATCGCCGTGGGCGAGCGGGTCTATGGCTATCTGCCGATGGCGACCCACCTCGATGTGGTGCCGGGCAAGATTAATCCCGGCGGGTTTTCCGACATGACCGATTATCGCCAGCCGATGAGCCCGGTGTACAACAGCTACACCCGGCTTGCTGCCGATCCCGAGCATGATCCCGCGCGTGAGAATGAGCGGATGATCTATGGTCCGCTGTTCAAGACCGGCTTCATCATCGACTATTTCATGCGGTCAGAGGGCTGGTTCGGCGCGAAACAGGTCGTGCTGACCAGCGCATCGTCCAAGACCGCGATGGGGCTGGCAAGTTGTGCCAAGCAGGCTTCGCCGGGGATCAAGCGCATCGGGCTGACTTCACCGGGCAATGTCGAATTCGTGCGTTCGACCGGCCTGTATGATGAAGTGGTCGCGTATGATGATCTCGGCACGATTGCGGGTGAGCCGACGGTTAGCGTCGATTTCGCAGGCAATGCGAAACTGCTGGCGAGCATCCATCAGCACTTCGGAGAGGCGCTTAAATATTCGTGCCTTGTGGGTGCGACCCATATCGAGGAACGAGGCGCAGGGATGGGCGGGGCAGCCGGTCTGCCCGGGCCCAAGCCGACGCTGTTCTTTGCCCCGGATCACTTCGTTTCCTTCTTCAAGGAACACGGCCCGGTCGAAGGCGGCAAGCTGGCTGCGGCGGCTTGGCACGGGTTCCTGAATTCGGTCGAAGGCGCGGTGGAAATCGTCACCCACAAGGGCCTCGACGCTGCGCGCACGACCTTTCTGGAAATGGTCGGCGGCAGCGTCGATCCGGCGAAGGGTATCGTGATCGAGCCTTGACCCGGGGGCGGCGGATTACTCCGCCGCTTCGGCCAGTTGAGCGCGCTGGGGCCCGCGGATCAAGCCGCCCGGCGTTGCGCCCGTCCACTTGCCTTCCTCGAATGTCACCACGCCGCTTTTGATCGTGCAGACGTAGCCC
The DNA here is from genome assembly GCF_036322605.1 of Erythrobacter sp. Dej080120_24. Classification (GTDB taxonomy): domain Bacteria; phylum Pseudomonadota; class Alphaproteobacteria; order Sphingomonadales; family Sphingomonadaceae; genus Erythrobacter; species Erythrobacter aurantius. The sequence continues at coordinate 2,420,213 of NZ_AP027262.1, read as the reverse complement.
TCGGCTTTCTGCAAGAGGCGCTTGCCACCCGCAGGCAGATCAAAGGCGAGCCACGGGCGACCGAGCTTCAACCGATCCATGTCGATCACGTTGATATCGGCGAGGAAGCCCGGCGCGATCACGCCGCGATCTTCGAGGCCATAAAGAACGGCGGTATCGCGGCACTGGCGCTTGATCGCGTTCTCCAGCGTGATCCGGTCCCCGCGCTTGCGATCGCGCACCCAGTGTTCAAGCATGAAGGTGGGCGAGGCCGCATCGCAGATCGTCCCGCAATGCGCGCCGCCATCCGACAGCGAGTTCACCGTGTCGTCGGCGTGCTGGAGCGGGTGCAGGAAATCGAGATTGCCGTCCGCATAGTTGAGGATCGGCAGGTAGATGAACCCGGTGCCATCGTCGCGGCATAGCATGTCATAGGCGTATTCCTGCGGGCTGATCCCGGCGGCCTGCGCGCGGGCATTCACGCTGGCTGAGGCGTCCGGCTCGTAATCGAAATCGGGGTCCATCTCATATTGCAGCGCCCACCCTTGGGTTATAACCATGACCACGCCGATGATGTCCTTGGGCGCGTCGGAATAGTCATTCGCTTCGGACAGCAATTGCGCCTTGAACGCGGGATCCAGCAGCTTCGCCTTCTGCTCGGCCCAAGGCAAATCCTTGATCGCTTGCCAGCTCGGACGAAAGGCGAAGGGGTTTACCGTGCCCTGCCACGCCATGATGATGCCGTTTCCGCGCAGCGCGATCTGGGCGACGATGTTCGCGCCATTGTCGTTTTCGGCGCGCATGGTGGCGATCTGCTCTTTCAGCGGCATTTCCTTCGCAATGCTTTCCAGCGCGGCGAAAGTGACCGGGATTCCGGCTTCGCGGCTGAGGCGGCCCATCCACTCGAATTCGTTCCAGTCGCGTTGAAGGTCGCTCGCCATTTCGAACACGGCGTGACCGCCCGCGTCCTTCGCGCGACCCATTGCCTTGCCAATGGCGACCAGTTCTTCGGGCGTGGCGGTGGTGCCGGGGACCAGTTCCCCATCGACCGATTTGTGCAGCACCGTGCGCGATGTCGAGAAGCCGAGAGCGCCCGCGCGCACGCCTTCTTCGACAATACGGCTCATTTCGGCGATGTCTTCTGCGGTCGGCACCGCGCCGGGTTGCTCGCGATCCCCCAGCACATAGGCTCGCACAGCCCCGTGAGGGACATGGGTGCCGATATCGACGGTGCGCGGCAGTTTCTCCAGCGCGTCGAGGTATTCGGGGAAGGTCTCCCAATCCCACGTGATCCCTTCGGACAGGGCGGTTCCGGGGATGTCCTCCACCCCTTCCATCAGGCTGATCAGCCATTCGTGGCGATCGGGCTTGGCAGGCGCGAAGCCGACCCCGCAATTGCCCATGACAACAGTGGTGACACCGTGCCAGCTCGACGGAGCCATTTCCTGATCCCAGGTCGCTTGCCCGTCATAATGCGTGTGGATGTCGACAAAGCCGGGAGCGACGATCTTGCCGGCGGCGTCCATCTCGCGCGTGGCGTCGCCTGAAACGGCGCCAACTGCCGCGATAAGCCCGTCCTTGATCGCGACATCTCCGGTAAACCGCTCCGCTCCGGTTCCGTCAACAATTGTCCCACCCCGAATGATCAGGTCAAACGCTGGCATTTCTCTCTCTCCCGGTTTTTATTCGCAACCGGCTTATCATATCGCGCCGGACGCTGCTACGCTGTCAAAATGACCATGAAGCCCAGCGGAATTGCGATCGAATGGATCGAGGCAGGCAGCCTGACTTTCGAAGTCGCAACCGCAGGCGAGGGCGATCATCTGGCCTTGTGCCTGCACGGGTTTCCGGAGCTGCATTACAGCTGGCGGCACCAGATGCCTTTGCTGGCGGAAATGGGATACCGCGTCTGGGCGCCCAATCTGCGTGGCTACGGCGGAACTTCCCGACCCGAGGGCACTGATGCTTACAGGTTGAGAACCTTGGCACAGGATGTCGCGGCGCTGATCGATGCCAGCGGGGCGACCAAGGTGACGCTGATCGCGCATGACTGGGGCGCAATCATCGCCTGGTATTTCGCCATAATGGAAATCAGGCCGCTCGAACGGCTCGTAATCATGAATGTGCCGCATCCCAGATGCGGGCAGCGCGAATTGAAGACTTGGCGGCAGCTGCGAAAGAGCTGGTACATCTTCTTCTTCCAATTGCCGCGATTGCCCGAGCTGTTGCTGGGCCGGCGGCAAGCGATGCCGATCAAGAGCCTGTTCAAGGAAACCACGGTCAATTCGCATCTGTTCGACGAAGGCGTGCGGGAAACCTATCGGCAGGCCGCGGCAAGACCGGGGGCGTTGACTGCTATGTTCAATTATTACCGCGCGCTCATCCGTCGCCCGGATGCGCGCGATATAGGCGCAGGGCAGGTCAAGGTGCCGACCTTGATCGTCTGGGGTGAACAGGACGTTGCGATCGACATCCACTGTCTCGACGGGACGGAGGAATACGTCCCCGAACTGGAAGTCCACCGCCTGCCCGATGCATCCCACTGGGTTCAACAGGATGCGCCGGATCAGGTGAATAGGATACTAAGGTCCTGGCTGCCCTCGGCTTAGGCGGCGTAAGCGCCCACGCGGTCTTTTTCCGCCTCGGTTTCCGGAGCGTCGAGGAATTCGCGGATTGCGGCGACGCTTTCATCGGCATGGGTCAGCAGGAACAGGTGACCGCCTCCCGCAAACATCTTGATCCGCGAATTGGGGATCATCGCCTTCAGGATCTGGCCGTTGATCGGGCGCACGATCTGGTCGTCCTCACCCATCATGATCAGCGTTTCCTTTTTGAGGAACGGCAAGGCAGGCAGGCTGGTCCAGCCCAGCATGCACAGCAGTTGATACATGTATCCGCGCGGGGAAGGGGGCTTCAACCGCCCGATGTGGCTGTCCTTCTGGTGCGCGGTGCCATCGGCATCTGCTCCGCCGTATAGTGTCGCGAAATGCTCGTTCATGAACTCGGGATCGATATAGCGGCGCGGATTGGCCATCTTGGTGAAGGCGGCGGGGTTGCCCGGCACCATCGCCATGCCCGGCGTGGTCGCGATCAGCGTCAGCCGACGGGTTCGGGCCGGGTGCTGGAGCGCAAAGTGCTGCGCCATCGCACCGCCCCATGAAACACCCATCACATCCACTTCGCCAAGGCCGAACCGGCCAAGCAGTTCCGCAGCGGTCCAGCTCATGGTGAAGGGATTGTAGGGGATGATCGGATCGGGTGATTCGCCGGTTCCGGGCATGTCGAACATGATGAATCCGCGCTCCGGCATGGCGGCTGCCAGCGGGGCCACGGCTTCGATATTTGCACCAATGCCGTTGAAGAACAGGATCGGCAGGTGCTCGCTCTGTTTTTGCAGCCGCCATGTAGCAACCCGTAGCGTCCGCCCGGCCACTTGCTCCATCGAAATGACCGCTTCGTCCATGATTTCCGTCACGATAAACCCGTCCTTGGTGGGCGCGCAAAAGGGGTGCGCGGTGGGTGGGGGACACGCATCGCAGATCCCGTGCGACACGTGCCTCCCATAAGCTGTAAATTCATCTTTACGGCTGCGCCTGTATCAGACTTCTTCGACGACGTAGAGTCCCGGCGCGCTTTCCAGCGGGGGATGCGCCTTGCTGCCGACTTCGGCGGGCGCAGCCACCTTTCCGCCCGAACGCGCCTGAATCCACTCCATCCAGAACGGCCACCAGCTGCCTTTTATCTCTTCGGTACCCTGCAACCATTCGTCAGCCGTCTCGGGCAGCTTGCCCTTCTTCTTCTGGACGTAATATTTCGCCTTCGGATTGCCCGGAGGGTTGAGGATCGCCTGCATGTGGCCGGACTGGCTGAGAACGTAGGTGACGTGCTTCGAGCCGAACAACTGCGTCGAACGGTAGGTCGCCTTCCAGGGGGTGATGTGGTCGGTCACACCGCCAAGGATGAACAGGTCGGAGGTCACCTTGCTCAGATCAACCTTGTGATCGGCCATTTCGACTTCGCCCTGTTTGGTGAAGGCGAGCGTTTCATACAGCGTCAGGAAATCGCCCATCAGGCTGGCGGAAAGGTTGGTCGCATCCGCGTTCCAGAACAGCACGTCGAAGGCGGGTGGATCCATGCCCAGCAGGTAGTTGTTGATCACATAGTTCCAGATGAGATCGTTCGGGCGGAGCCAGGCAAAACCGCGTGCCAGATCGTCCGCCTTGATGATACCGGCCTTCGCCGCCCGCTGGCGGGCGAGCGCCATGCCGTTTTCGCTGACCAGCGAACCGGCTTCGATGTCGGTCTGTTTGGGGTGCAGCACGCACACCATTAGCGTCAGAGTGCCAAGGATATCGTTCTTGGTTGCGGCAAGCTTTGACGCGAGTACCGAGGCGGTCTGGCCACCTGAACAGCCGGCGGAAACGTTGACCTTCTTCGATCCGGTGATTTCCGAAACGACCGCCAAAGCTTCTTCGCAGGATGCGATGTAATCGGCCATGTCCCAATGGCCCTGTTCCTTTGACGGGTTGCGCCAGGAAATGACGAAGGTCTGAAGCCCGTTGTCGACCTGCCACTTGATGATCGACTTTTCCGGCGACAGGTCATTGATGTACATCTTGTTGATCTGCGGCGGGATCGTCAGTTGCGGAATCTCGTACACCTCGTCCGTTGTCGGGGCGTAATGGATCAGCTCGTACATTTCGGTGCGATGCACGACGTTGCCCTTGGAGGTGGCGATGTTTTCACCCAGTTTGAACGGGCGTTTGTCGACCTGGCTTACCATCCCCTTGTTGTGGACGATGTCGTTGTAGGCGTTCTGCAGCCCCTTGATCAGCGACAGGCCGCCGGAATTGATGATCTGCTTTTGCGCCATCGGGTTGCCGGCGAGCGTATTGGTCGGCGCAATTCCGTCGAGTATGATATTGGCAATGAAGTTTGCGCGGTTGCGTTCAAGCTCGTCCAGTTCGAGGTCTTCGAGCCAGTTGCGCATGCCCTTTTGCACCGCGAGGTAATATTGCGCGCCGGCACGGAAGAACGGGTTGTATTGCCACGCCGGGTCCATGAACCGCTTGTCCTTGGGGTCGGGTTTCAGCTCGCTCTTGCCGGTCATGATCTTGACCATGTCTTCGCCCCATGTCCGGGCGTGTTTCATCAGACGATTGGGATCGGATGCGGTTTCGCGGAGCAGCAAGGCGACGGCGCTGACGAAATCCTCGCGCGCGACACCGACAAGCGGCCCTAGCGCGTTGGTCGATTGTGCCGCTTCATTCTCGAGCTTCACGGTGCCTTGTGCCATCCCATATCCCCTTTGCGATTGCTGAATTCGGCGTTGTTCTGCGAATTGGTGAACAAATGGCCTGTTCGCATTCATCTGACAAGCCGAAGCGCCGCGCGAATTGCCTGACTTTTCAGTTTGCGGCCCCCAGTCAGGCATCGTGGTTAAGCCCGGTTATCCAAATGTTCACTACTGAAAGCTATCGCGTCAGGGCTCAATACGAGGAGTCTTACGCGCAAATGGCTGGCCTGCTTTCCCGCTTCAAGAACGGTTCGGGTGAACCCGAATCCGATTCTCCCGTCCTGTCGGAACAAAAGTTCGGCCGAGCTCACCTGTTGCAGAGCCTCGAGAACTCTGATCTCGGATGGTTCTGGGCCAGCGATGCGGAAGGCCGCATTCAGTACATTTCGGAACCGGCTGTCCGCCGGATCGGCAGACCCGCCTCGGACATCGTGGGCAGGCCGATGACGGAAGTGTTCCTGCCAGTGGAAGGCAGCGAAGATTCCGGAGGCGAGCGGCCTTTGAAATTCCAGCTTGCAAAGCGCAACTCGATCAAGCCCACGACTGTCAGGCTGGATCGTGGAGAAGGTGCGGGCGAGTCATGGTGGGAAATCGCCGGTGTTCCCCAAACCGACGCGGGCGGCAAATTCTCCGGCTACCACGGAATTGTCCGCGACGTTTCCGAAAGCTTCAAGCACCAGCGCGATGCAGAAAAGATGTCGCGCTATGACTCGCTTACCGGGCTTTCCAACCGGCACCGCATGTCGTCGCAACTCGAAGCGACCCTGACCGCCTTCAAAGTTTCAAAGCGGTCTTGCGCGATCATGCTGATCGACCTCGACCGGTTCAAACAGGTCAATGACACAATGGGCCATCCGGCCGGTGACGAGCTGCTCAAGCAGGTTGCTGGTCGCCTCGCACGGGTTCTTGGAGAGGGCGTCGAAATCGGACGTATCGGGGGCGACGAATTCGAAGTCATCATGCCCGACGTCGATGATCGCGGCACGCTGGGCGATCTGGCGATGCGGGTCATCCAGATGGTCTCGCAACCCTATTCGATCAACGGGATGCGGGCTGTCATCGGTTGTTCGGTTGGTGTCGCCGTTGCGCCGTTCGACGGGATCGAGTCCGATGAACTGGTCAAGGCAGCGGACCTTGCGCTCTATTCGGCCAAGGGTGGCGGACGCGGGCAGTTCCGTTTCTATTCCAACGAGTTGCGGGACAAGGCTAGCTATCGCCACCAGATCGAATCCGATCTGCGCGACGCAATCAGCCGCGACGAACTGGAAATGCATTATCAGCCGATCCTCGACGTCAATCGCCATGAAGTTGTCTGTGTCGAGGCGCTGATGCGCTGGAATCATAGCGAGCGCGGGATGATTTCTCCGGCGGACTTCATCCCCGTGGCTGAAGAGGTCGGAATTATCCGCGAACTCGGCGCATGGGCGCTCCTTCGGGTTTGCGAGACGATCAGGGAATGGCCCGGCGATATCCGCGCCGCCGTCAACGTATCGGCCGTGCAGTTCTCCTCGGAAGATTTTGTCGATGTCGTGCGCCGCGCGTTGAAGACCAGCGGCGTCAACCCGGCGCGGGTTGAACTCGAAATCACCGAAAGCGTGTTCGTTGGTGACATGGAGCGCGCCTTCCGCGTGTTCAACGAACTCAAGGAGCTTGGCGTAAAGCTGGCGCTGGACGATTTCGGCACCGGCTATTCCTCGCTCGGCTATTTGCGCGACGCCCCATTCGACAAGATCAAGATCGATCAGAGCTTCGTGCGCGGCTGTGCATCGCCCGATAACCGAAACGATGCGATCATCTCCGCTGTCGTCAGTCTGGCATCGGCATTGGGCATGGAAACGGTTGCCGAAGGCGTTGAGACGAAGGACGAACTCAGAGCAGTAACCGATCGCGGTGTATCGCACGTCCAGGGGATGCTTTTTGCCCGAGCGCTGCCTCAGTTGGAGATCGAGGAACGGCTTGCGACGGGTGAACTGAAATTCGTGCCCAAGGGCCCGGAAAAATACCGTTCTGATCGGCGCACTGAATTCCGCAAGATCGGGCTCATCCACGGCGATGATCGATACAACGTGTTCCTGCGCAATCTCTCAAGGACCGGGGCCAAGATCGAAGGATTGCTGGATGTTCCAGTTGGCACGGACATCGTACTCGATCTTGGAGGCGGCCAGCTTGCTGTTGCAACCGTGCGTCGATCGGAAGGGTTCAGTCAGGGCGTTGAATTCGAAACGCCTTTGATCAGCGATGGGGCCGATGGCCTGTGCACCCGCCACCGCGTGTCGCCCTATCAGATCGAAGCGGCGGGACGCCCGCTTCGCTCGCTCAACGACGAAGCAGTTGCCGCGCTTACCGGCGCCATGCGTTCCAGCACCAAGTACTTCGTCGAAGTCGATATCACCAGCACTCGCCGAGACTGATCGAAGGGCGTGGCGCCCGGATCGCGCCGCCCCAAAACGATAGTGCTGGATCATGTGCCGTTAACCGCGGTCATTAGCCAAAAAATAACCAACCGGCTTTACGCAACGTGAAGTACGTAAAAACCCTATATTTTGGGGTCTGACGGGAAGGAAGAGGCAAACGTGCCCCTCAAGGGTTTCTTGTCCAGAAGCGGATCGAAGGTTGCCGCAGCAAGCGCGACTTCTGGTTCCGGGAAGTCGGCAAGCGCGCTTTCCGATGGCGAGAAGCTTGCCATGCTTGATGAGCTTGAGCGGTCTGGCCTTGGCTGGTTCTGGGCAAGCGACAAGGACGGCAAGCTGACCTATCTCAGTGCCACGATTGCGGATCGTATCGACATTGCTCTCGATGACCTGCTGGGCAAGCCGTTGCCTTCGGTATTCGTCTCCGCTGATCGTGAAGGGCGCAGCAAATCGCTTTCGTTGATGCTCAACGCGCACCGGGCCTTTTCGGGATTCGCGGTGCGAGCGGAGAAACGACCGCAGGGAGCAGTGCTCCGTCTCGCGGGTCAGCCAATCATTGAAGACGGCGAGTTTTGCGGCTTCCGCGGTACCGGTGCTGATATCACCGAGGAGTACTATCGGGAGGAAGAGACCGAACGTCTCGCCAAGTTCGATTCACTGACCGGATTGTCCAACAGGCACCGGATGAAACATCAGATCGAAAGCACGATCACCGCATTCAAGGCGGCCAAGCGCAACTGCGCGATCATGATGCTCGATCTCGACAAGTTCAAACACGTCAATGACACTCTAGGCCATGCCGCCGGGGACGAACTGCTGAAGCAGGTTGCCGAGAGGCTGCGCCGCTCGATCGAGGTCGATTGCGAGATCGGACGGCTTGGCGGTGACGAATTCCAGGTCCTGATACCGGACAAGGACGATCGCGGCGAACTGGGCGACATCGCGATGAAGGTCATCACGATGCTGAAGCAGCCATATTCGCTCGAAGAAGGTCGCTGTGTGATCGGCTGCTCCGTTGGCATTGCCATCGCCCCACACGATGGGGTGACCGCCGACGAGGTAGTCAAGTCGGCTGACCTTGCGCTTTACGCGGCCAAGAACGGGGGAAGAGGGCAATTCCGGTTCTTTTCGGGGGAACTGGAAAACGAAGCTCTTTTCCGTCGCCGCCTGGAAGAGGATCTTGGGGAGGCTGTCAGAGACGAGCAATTGTTCCTCAAGTACGAGCCGATTGTTTCCGCCGGCACCGAAGAAGTGCGCGCTCTCGAAGCTCACATTTGCTGGAACCATCCCCAGCGTGGTGAGATAGACGAAGAAGAATTCGCATCGATTATCGACGGTTCGAGCCAAGTCGGGGAAGTCGGCACTTGGGCCATTCGAGAAGCCTGCAAGGACGCGGCGCAATGGCCGGACTCAATCCGGGTAGCCGTCAATGTGCCGGTCGCCCTGTTTGCTGCTGACGGCTTCGTTGAAGCGGTTGGCGAGGCTCTGCAGGAAGCGGACATATCTGCAGCCCGGCTTGAACTGGAAATCAGTGAGGCAGTGTTCTTTGGCGACACGAGCGCGGTTGATCGTACCCTCGATCAACTGTTCAAGCTCGGCGTTCGGTTGACCCTCGATGAATTCGGCAGTGGTTATTCCTCGCTGGCCTACCTGCGGCGCGCGCCCTTTGATGCGATCAAGATTGACGAAAATCTCATAAGCGAAGCCGAAAAGAACGACACCTCCGACCTCGGTTTGATCACGGCAATTGTCGCGCTCGCCAACGCCCTTCGGATGGACACCATTGCCAACGGGATCGAGACGACGACAATTTTCCAGAAGCTCAAGGATTGCGGTGTCAAACGGATGGAAGGGCCGATCTTCTCGGATCCCATCAGTCGGGAGACGGTGCAGACCGAGTTGGTTGGAGGAAACTGGAAGATTGCCCCAAGCAGCGACCGGATAAAGCGTTCAAAGCGCCGCACTGTTTTCCGAAAGATCCAGGTGATCCATGACGATCATTCCTATGAGGTAACGCTCAGAAATCTCTCGCGCACGGGTGCGTTGATTCAGGGGTTGTCTGAAGTGCCTAAGGGAACGCAATTCGTTGTTGATCTGGGTGGCGGCCAATTGGCAGTCGCGACGGTGATCCGGACAAACGGTGACACGCAGGGCCTCGAATTTGAACAATCGCTGGTCGACGACGGAGCAGGGGGGCTTTGCACCCGCAACCGTGTGAGCCCTTACGCGCTGGCAGCGGCTGGTGCCCCGCTCGCAGCTTTGGCCCAAGGCGCTTACGAAGCAATGCCTGGCGGCGGGTTGGGGCAAGCTGGCAGTGTCCCTCAATTCAGCTATGCTGCGCCGTCCAAGTTTGAGGGGGTTTGAGGCGGTTTTGTTTGTTGCAATTTTCGAGAATGACATGGGGAACAGTGGGCGCTAAATGCGGCGCAAATGACTGACCTTTCCAAGATCCGCAATTTCAGCATTATCGCTCACATCGACCATGGCAAGTCCACGCTGGCTGACCGGCTGATCCAGTTCACCGGCGGGCTCACCGATCGCGAGATGTCCGAGCAAGTCCTTGATAACATGGACATCGAGAAAGAGCGCGGCATCACCATCAAGGCCCAGACCGTCCGCCTCAACTACACGGCCAAGGACGGCGAGACCTATCAGCTCAACCTGATGGACACCCCCGGCCACGTCGACTTCGCCTATGAAGTCAGCCGCAGCCTCGCCGCATGCGAAGGCGCGCTGCTGGTGGTGGACGCCGCGCAAGGGGTGGAGGCGCAGACCCTCGCCAACGTCTACCAGTCGATCGAGCACGATCACGAAATCGTCTCCGTCATCAACAAGATCGACCTGCCCGCCGCAGAGCCGGACAAGGTCCGCGCCGAGATCGAGGACATCATCGGCCTCGACGCATCCGACGCCGTCCTCACCAGCGCCAAATCGGGCATCGGGATCGAAGACGTGCTCGAAGCCGTCGTCGCCCGCATCCCCCCGCCCAAGGGCGAGCGGGACAAGCCGCTCAAAGCCTCGCTCGTCGACAGCTGGTACGATCCCTATCTCGGCGTCGTCATCCTTGTCCGCGTGATCGAAGGCACCATTACCAAGGGCCTCAACATCCGCTTCATGCAGGGCGGCACGCAGCACCTGATCGACCGGGTCGGCTGCTTCACCCCCAAGCGCACCGATCTGCCGGAGCTTGGCCCGGGCGAAATCGGCTTCATCACCGCCCAGATCAAGGAGGTGGAGCAGGCCCGCGTCGGTGACACCATCACCACCGTCAAGAACGGCGCGACAGAGGCGCTGCCCGGGTACAAGGAAGTGCAGCCCGTGGTTTTCTGCGGCTTGTTCCCCGTGGACGCCGCCGATTTCGAAAAACTGCGCGAAAGCATCGGCAAACTGCGCCTCAACGACGCCAGCTTCTCCTATGAAATGGAATCCTCCGCGGCATTGGGCTTCGGCTTCCGATGCGGCTTCCTTGGCCTGTTGCACCTTGAAATCATTCAGGAACGCCTCAGCCGCGAATATGATCTTGACCTGATCACCACCGCGCCTTCCGTCGTCTACACCGTCCACCTTGGCCATACCAAGACCGAGGATGCGAAGACGATCGAGATCCACAACCCCGCCGACTGGCCCGATGTGAACCGCATCGACGCAATCGAGGAACCGTGGATCAAGGCGGTGATCTACACCCCCGACGAATATCTCGGCAGCATCCTGAAACTGTGTCAGGACCGGCGCGGCATCCAGACCGACCTTACCTACGTCGGCGGGCGCGCGCAGGTGACATACGAATTGCCGCTGAACGAAGTGGTGTTCGATTTCTATGACCGGCTGAAATCGATCAGCCGCGGCTATGCCAGCTTTGACTACGAACAGATCGGCAGCCGCGAAGGCGACCTCGTGAAGATGAACATCCTCGTCAATAACGAGCCGGTCGACGCGCTATCGCTGATCGTCCACCGCACCGTGGCCGAAGAACGCGGACGCGGCATGTGCGAACGGCTGAAAGACCTGATCCCGCGCCACCTGTTCAAAATCCCGATCCAGGCCGCCATCGGCGGCAAGATCATCGCCCGCGAAACCATCGCCGCCCTGCGCAAGGACGTGACCGCCAAATGCTACGGCGGCGACATCACCCGCAAGAAAAAGCTGCTGGAAAAGCAGAAGAAGGGCAAAGCACGGATGCGGGAGTATGGGAATGTGAGCATCCCGCAGGAAGCGTTTATTGCTGCGCTGCGGATGGGTGAGGAATAAGCGAAGGCGCGTAACGCCGACGCTTTCGCAGAAAGCGACAAGTTACAAGCCGGTGCGCGCCAGCGCATCGCGCATTCCGGCCAGCGGGTCCGCGTAGCGGAACCCGTCTGGAGTCGAAGACGGCCGCAGGCCACCCCACGTGGCGCATGGAGCGATTGCGCCAGCAATCGCGGAACGGCGCGGGGCGGGGGTGGCGGCGATCAAACCAGAGGCGTTTATTGCCGCGCTGCGGATGGGTGAGGAGTTGTTCTCAATGATGAGTACCGTGTGGGAACGGTGTATGAAAAGCTCCGCGTAGTTCGGACAGCATCTCTTGTGCTAAGTTAACCTCCTATCGGAAGCTTCTCGTCAGACTTGAGAAAATGCAGTTCGACCGGGCCTTGAACGCCATCGGGGCCATTAGGTCCGAGCGGTCCCGCAGGCGCATCTGTGTAACCGCCACGCCGGAAAAATCCGCATGAAACGCCGGGTGTCCCGCGCCCTCCAAGGCCTCCCGCTCCTCCGAAACCGCCCATTCCTCCGCGCGCTTCAATGGTCATGTCGTTGGCCGAAGGCAAACGCTGGTCAGCGGCAAGTTGAATGACCACGCTAAGCGGTCCGCCATCCGCTCCTGCGCCCCCGGGCTCACCAGGGCGCCCGGTCGTCGGAGGCCGGCCCTTGCTAATGCAGTCGATGCCGCCGGCGTTGTTACCTGGAAGTCCAGCGACTCCCATGTTTCCTGCCCCAGCGAGCGAAACGATAGTGAATTTGCCCGGGCCACGCCAGACTCTGCGCGGAAGCCAGCGGCTTTGGCCACTGTCATCGAAGTCGAAACGCGCATTTCCAAGAACCACCTCAATCTCGGGGCCGGGGCGGGGGCTGCCGTTTGGGAGCGAGCCTATGCTCATTGCTATGATCGCACTGTCAAATCCGAACTTGGAATTGAGTGCCACCAGTCGAAACCTCTCTGCACTGGTCGTCACTAGCAGCGTTGCGCCGTCTCCCATTTCCAAGGAAGAAAGTTGGATAGAAGTGAGACCTCTAGGCAGCTCGAAAGTACATCCGCGCGGTATGGTGAGACTAAAACCATCCGAAACTTGCTGCTGCTGCACCGCTTGGCACGCCAGCAAATCTGGTGAGCATTGGATGGAGTTACAATCGATCGTCGCCATATGTGGGGGAGGTGCGGCTGGCCCAAGATTCCCGAGCGACTGCAAAGCTAGAAGAACGCTCGATATCATAATGTCCCCCCAAAACAATCTAGATCAAATTACCACTAGCGTAACCCTTCCACAAGAAGAAGCTGCTGGAAAAGCAGAAGAAGTGCAAGTCGCGGATGCGGGAGCGCCCGCAGGGCGGCCTGCCCCGGCGTAGGCCGGGGGGAATGTGTCTATTCCGCAGGAGGCGTTTGTTGCCGCGCTGCGGATGGGGGAGGAGTGAGGCCCATTCCGTCATGCTGAACTCGTTTCAGCATAGCCTGCTGTGGCTGGCGCTTCGGGTCGTTATCCTGAAACAAGTTCAGGATGACGGGTTTTGTGGATGAGGGTGGCAGCAATCTGGCCTGGGGCCTTTGTCGCGGCGCTGCGGATGGGAGAGGAGTGAGGCCGCGCGCGTCAACCTAGCTCACCCAAGCTCGTGCTGAGCTTGTCGAAGCACTGCACTTCTTCGGATTTGGTAAGCGCGGTGAAAGAGGGGGCAGCCCTTCGACCCCCGCGTACGCGAGCGCAGGCAAGCTCAGGGTGGGCGGAGAGTGCGCGCCCCATGACCTCTACCCCTCTTTCCTCAACCTGCTCACCAATCCCGCCGCATCCTCCTCTCCAGCCAACCTCGCCTCATCCCGCGCGCGCAGGCGTTCGTAGAGCGCAAAGGCGCGGCGGGTTTCGGGGGAGAGGCGGACGAAGTGGGCGGCTTTCTCCGCCTCGACGGCGGTGCGCACGCGTTCGACCTTGGCATCGATGCTGGCGCGGACTTCGGCGGGGGAGGTCTGGCGCTGCTCGCCCTCCCATTCTTTCCGCCATTTCTTCTTGAGCCGCGCTTTCTCCATCTTGCCCACGGCGTTGAGGCCCTTGAGATCGCTGCCGTGCTTGCCAAAGCGTTCGGGCGCGCGGTTGCGCAGGAGGAACATCAGCAGCCGGTCGTTATAGCTTTTGCGCGTGCCGATCAGCGCGCCATAGGAATAGACGGGCACGTCGATGCCGTTGAGCGCGCGCTCCATCGCGACATCCTCCAGCCGCTGCACGCCAAGGTCGAGCGCGCTTTGCCATGCGGTGCGGAAACTTTCGGCACCTGGCTGGCGGCGCAGGTAATAGGCGCCCTCGGCGCTCATGTTGACGGTGCGGCAGGCGGCGGCGACGCTGCCGGTGTCGGCCAGCGCCTCGATAAAGGCTTGCTGGCGTTCGGGAGTCCAGCCGTCATGCCGCACGCAGCGGCGCGGGACGGGGGTGAAGGCGGGAAGCTCCCGCGCGGGGACGGGGAGGCGGGTGGTTCGGGGATCGGTGCGGCGGGTCATTTTTTCCTTTCCGCACGCCATCCGGCGCGCGATTTCCTCGCGCCTGCGGCGCTGCGGGCGGGCGGTCGCCCTTGCGGTCGCAAGCGACCGATGAGCCTAAACCACAAAAGCCCGGAGTAGGAAAATTGGCCCCGCCTTGCGGGCGGTTGCGGGTCAGAACCAGGCGCGCAGGCCGATCAGCAGCTTGATCCCGTCCGGGTCTTCACCGGCGGCGCGGGCGATGTCGGCTGTCTCGCCCGTCTTCGCTTCGTATTCGATGCCGATGTAGGGGGCGAATTCGCGCTCGATCTCATACCGCAGGCGCAGGCCGGGCTCGACCTTGGTGAACCCCGCGCCAAGCCCGCGTTCGGGGATGGACTGGGCGGAGAGCTCGGCTTCGATTCGGGGTTGCAGGATCAGGCGCTGGGTGATGCGCTGGTCGTACTCGGCCTCGATACGGGCGGTGATGTCGCCGCGGTCGGACAGGAACAGCGCTGCGTCCACTTCGAACATGTAGGGCGCAAGGCCCTGCACGCCGATGACGGCATGGCTGCGGGTGTCAGGCTCAGGGTCGAAGCGGACGCCGGCCTGCAGGTCGAAGAAGGGGCCGATGGCGCGGCTGTAGAGCGCCTGGATCTCGGCATCCTCGATCCCGCCGCCGAATTCGCCTTCACCCTCGGTCTTGATCACCAGCCGGTTGATGTCGCCGCCGTAGAATGCCTGCGCGTCCCACAGGTAGCCTTCGGAGCCGCCTTCGGTGGGGATGCGCGCTTCGAGCCGTTCGAGCATCACCATGCCTGTGCGCATGGCACCGTGACTTTCGGCAAGGGCAGTGCGGGCAGTGGCCATGGCTTCCGCTCCCCAAATCGCGTCGGCCGCATGGCGCGGCCCTTCGAAAGCGCGCTGCGGGACAGCGGTTTCGGGCGCGGCGCCGGGAGCGGACTTGTCCTGCGGCATGGCGTGGCCTGCGTGCTCATCCTTGGGCGGGCATTGCTCCGGCGGAAGGTGGCCCATCGCGCAATGATCCATCGCAGGCGTTTGCGCGGGCGTTCCATGCCCGGCGTGGGCATCATGCGAGCCAAGCCCGGCGTGCGAACCATGCGCACCATGCCCCGAATGATCCTGCGCGGCGAGCGGCGCGGCCAGCAGGGTCGCCGAGGCAAGCAAAGCAGCGCGCATCACGAATTCTCCGGGAACGGCCGCACCGTCACCACCTGCATCATCCCGGCGTGCATGTGGTAGAGCATGTGGCAGTGGAACGCCCAGTCCCCCGGCTCGTCCGCGGTCAGATCGAAAGTCGCGGTTCCGCCCGGCTGCACCACCACGGTGTGCTTCAGGGGCTGGTGCATGTGATCCGCCCCGTTGACCAGTTCGAAGAAATGGCCGTGCAAATGGATCGGATGCGCCATCATCGTCTGGTTGACGAGCTTTACCCGCACCCGCTCGTCATAGCCGAAGCGGATCGGATCATCGGTAACGGAAGTGAACTTCCGCCCGTCAAAGCTCCACATGTAGCGTTCCATGTTGCCGGTGAGATGGATCTCCATCTCGCGCTCCACCCTGCGGTGCGGGTTCATCCGCTTCGCCTTGAGATCGGTGTAGCGCAGCACCCGGTGCGGCAGATCGTCAAGGCCGAGGCCGGGAAAATCCATCCGGTCCATCGGGCTGGGCGCGACCATGTCGATGCCGGGGCCGACTTTCACGTCATCGGGCAACAGCGAAGTGTCGCGCATGTTGTGCTGCATGCCGCCCCTTTCGCCGCCCATGTCGTGCGAGCCATGCCCCATCGCCGCATGGTCCACCATGCCCATGTCCGTCATCGTCAGCGTCGGAATCTTGCGCAGGGGAGGCGGCGTCGCGATGTGCCCCTTGTGGCTTGTCAGGCTGGCAACGCCCATGCCGCTGCGGTCCATTGCCTCCGCCACGATCGCATGGCTGCCGTCCGAAGGCGCGACGATCACGTCATAGGTTTCCGCAACCCCGATCTGGAATTCGTCCACCTCGACTTCGTCGACATCCTGCCCGTCGGCCTGAATCACCGTCATCGGCACGCCCGGTATGCGGACGTTGAAGAAGGTCATGGCCGATCCGTTGATCACCCGCAGCCGCACCCGTTCGCCAGGGCGGAATTCCAGTAGCAGATTGTCGGCAGGGCCGTGGCCGTTGATCAGATAGGTGTAGGTCGAGCCAGTCACATCGGCGATGTCGCGCGGATTCATCCGCATCTGGCCCCACATGCGCCGTTCGCTACCGGGCATCTCGCCTTCGCGCATGGTCTGCATCTGGCGCTGGAAGTAATGTTCGCCGACCTTCAGCTTGCGCATGATTTCATGCGGGTGGATCGGCGTGAACTCGCTCAGCAGCACGACATAGTCGCGATCGTATCGCGGATCGGGATCGGCGCTTTCGATGATGATCGGCCCGTAGTGCCCGGCCTGTTCCTGAAGCCCCGAATGCGAATGCCACCAATAGGTGCCGTTCTGGCGGATCGGGAATTCATAGGTGAAGGTTTCGCCCGGCTTGATTCCGGGGAAGCTGACACCGGGTACACCGTCGAACTGGAACGGCAAAAGCAGCCCGTGCCAGTGGATCGAGCTGTCTTCGTCCAAATTGTTGGTGACGTGCAGCCGGACGTTCTGCCCTTCCTTCAATCGCAGCAGCGGACCGGGCACCGTGCCGTTGACGGCAAAGGCGTGGCCGGTTCGACCGCCGGTTGCAAAATGCGCATTACCGATTGACAGGTTGATGTCCTCGCCCGAAAGTTCCCCGAAACCGTTGCGTGCATGGCCGATCGAGCCTCCGCGCGCCCATGCAGGCATGGGCAGGGTGGCAGCGGCTGCGAGCGCGGCCGTGCTGGTTATGAAACCGCGGCGGGATGGGACAAGGGGCATGGGTAGATCTGGTTCGTTCGAGGGACGGGCAGCGTTACTATACCCCCAGCAGGTATGTAAACAGGGCAGTAGGCAATGAAGGCGGCAGACAAGGTAAAGCGGCTCAACCGGATTTCAGGGCAAGTGCGCGGAGTTGCCCAGATGATCGAGGATGATCGTTATTGCATGGATGTGCTGCACCAGATCCAGGCGATCAAGGCTGCGCTGGCCAAGGTCGAAAGCCAGGTGCTGAAAGATCACGCCGCCTGCTGCGTGGCCGAAGCCATCGCCAGCGGCGATGAAAAGGAACAGCGCGAAAAGTTTGAAGAACTGGTCGATCTGCTGGAACGCACACGCAAATAGCGCGCGGTCGCCGTTCAGGCTGCGGCTGACGGGGCAGGAAGGTCTTCGCCGCGGCGGCGCGGTTGGCCTTCGTCGATTTCCTTGATGTGGCAGAAACGGTTGCGGCCGGTGTTTTTCGCCTCGTACAGCGCCATGTCCGCATCGGTGTAAAGCCGTTGCCAGCCGTCTTCGTAATTCAGCATGCCTTCGGCGATTCCGACACTGATCGTCACCTGCTGCCCATGCGGCATGTCCGCTTCGCGAACTGCGGCGAGAAGCTGCAAGGCCGTCGCCGGGGGCAGATCGGCATTGCTGCCCAGCAAGGCGAATTCTTCGCCACCCAACCGCGCCGCGCTGACATTGTTGCCGCTGAACCCGTCGATGATCTGCGCCACCCTGACCAGCACTTCGTCGCCCATGTCGTGCCCGTGAGCGTCGTTGATCGTCTTGAACCGGTCAATATCGATCAGCAGCAAGCGGGCCGGTTCGCGATCATCGCCCAGCGCATCGGCAAAATCCTGAAGCGCGCGGCGATTGAGCAGGCCGGTGAGCGGATCGGTGAGGGCCAGAGTGCGGTTCTGCTTCTTGAGCTGTAGCAGATCGAGCACGTGGCGCTGGTGCGCGTTGATCATGCGCCACTGGAACAATCCCGCAAACAGCAGGCTGCACCCTGCGGCGAAATCCAGCGTCCGCCCGCTGGTGACAAGCAACAGCGAAATCGGCAGCAGGTCGATCACAAGATTGGCAATTGCTCCGATGCGGACATTGGCAAGGCAATAGGCTGTCGCCAGTGCGCCCATCACCAGAATGATCGGGAATTGCAGCCGGTCATCCGCCGGTGCGTAGAGCCAGCTGAGCACGCACCACGATGAACAGATCACCGCGCCGAAGCAGCTGGAGATTGCGCTGTCGACGACATAATGCGCGGCGACTTTCGGGCGCGCGGAAAAATCGATCCGGCGGCTGAGCATGACAAAGCCGAGCAGGCAGTAAGCGCCCATCGCGATCGGCATGCCCACGCGCACCATCCACGGCACATCCGGGTTGCCCGCAAACATCGCCAGCGGGGTCGTCAGGAACAGCAGGAAGAACAGCCAGCGGGCGTTCTTTTGTACTTCGCCCGCGGCGTGGATCACGAATTCATCGCGAATATCCGGAGCCACATCCGGGATCGCATGGCGTGCGACGAACTTCTTGAAACCACTCATGAAAGGGGGATTAGCGCGGGTCACCTAACAAATGGTTAGAATTCGCGAAACTCGTCTGGACTTGTCCAATAAAAGTAAAATCAGCAACTTAAAGGATTGTTTACCATAAACTGCAAGTTGTCCTGCGTGTAATCACGAGGTCGGAGAATAACATGGCGCAGCAGGCACCGGTAAACCCAACAATTCCGCAAAATGATCCTGCCGGGGCGGCGGCGCGCAAGGCGTATCTGGAAACGATGCAGCAGCAGTATGAATGGACCGATGCGGTCCCTTCGCTGCCGGGTGTTCCTGCGGTCAAGAACCTGCCTGACAGTGAACAGCCTTCGCTCGAATGGTGGCTGATGCTGGTGGGCGTATTGCTGCAGATCCATCGCAACGACACTGCCGCCGAAGAGGCGCTGGCGGCCAAGGGGCTGGCCTCGCTCGATCCGCTGGTGCTTGACGCGGACAAGGCCTTTGTCGGCGCGGTCGAAAAGCTGGTGACTTCGCTCGAACAGAAGATCGCCGGAACCAAGGTGACGAAGAAGAACATCGGCACCGTTGTCGGTGAATTTCTCGAAGAGGAAGCGGCAAAGGCTGGTGTCGCCGCGCTCAAGGATTACGCGGCGAAACTGATTTCCACGATCGAGCATCGGGCCGCTTTGAAAGCGGCGAGCGGTGCGTCCGATCCGCGCTCGATCGATGATTACCGCGAAATCTTCAAGACCATCGACATTCCCGCCATCGCCTACACCTTTCAGGATGATCGCGAATTCGCGCGGCTGCGGGTGGCCGGGCCGAATGCTGTGCTGATCGAACTGGTGGAAGGCAGCGTGCCTGCCTCCTGCCCGATCACTGCGGAACAATATGCCGCCATCGTGCCGAACGACACGCTGGCGGCGGCGCTGGCGGATGGGCGCATCTTCCAGTGCGATTACAAGGATCTGGCAACCATCGAACCGGGGATCTGGAACGGTCAGGCGAAATATCTGACCTGTCCGGTCGCGCTGTTCGCGGTGCCGCCGCAGTCGGGTTCGCTGGTGCCGATCGCGATCAATTGCGATCCGTCCAATCCCGCTTGCGAGGTGATCACGCCTTCGACCGATCCGGACCGGCAATGGGGCTGGGAAATGGCGAAGTTCTGCGTGCAGGCCGCCGACGGCAATTATCACGAGCTGTTCGCGCATCTGGCGCGCACCCATCTGGTGATCGAGGCGGTGGCGGTTGCCACTCATCGTCACCTGCCGGATCAGCACCCGCTGTGGGCGCTGCTGGTGCGCCATTTCGAAGGGACGCTGTTCATCAACTGGGCGGCGGCGGTTTCCTTGATCACCAAGGGCGGGCCGATCGACCACATCTTTGCCGGCACAATCGAATCGAGCCAGGCGACGGCGGCCAAGGCGCGGCTGAGCTTCAATTTTGCCGAAGGGGCCTTGCCCGCCAATCTCGCCGCGCGCGGGTTCGGCCCGGATTCGAAGCTGGCGGATTACCCCTATCGCGACGATGCGCTGCTGGTGTGGGGAGCGATAGAGGGCTGGGTGCGGTCTTATGTTTCGGTCTATTATGCGGCTGACAGCGATGTCGCGGGCGATACCGAACTAGCCGCATGGGGCAGCGCGATAGCCGGGGCGGGCAGCATCGAAGGCTTTGTCACCCCCGCCACAATAGCCGATCTGGTGCAGGTGCTGACGATGATCATCTTCACCGGCAGCGCGCAGCACGCCGCGGTCAATTTCCCGCAAAAGGCGATCATGGAATTCGCGCCCGCGGTTACCGGTGCATTGTGGCAGCAGGCTCCGGATGTGCAGGGCGGGGCGACCAAGGCGCAGTGGCTGGCGATGATGCCGCCACAGGAAATGGCGCTGGAGCAGCTGAAGGTGCTCTATCTCCTCGGTTCGATCTATTATCGCCCGCTGGGCACCTATGTCTCGCCGCAATATCCCTATCCGCAGTGGTTCCAGGACCCGGCGATCATCGGTGAAGACGGGCCGCTGGCGCGGTTCAACGCGGCGCTCGCCGGAGTCGAGCAGACCATTGTCGAGCGCAACGCCAACCGGCTGCATCCCTACACCTTCCTGCTGCCCAGCCTGATCCCGAGCAGCACCAATATCTGACGCGGCAGCAGGGCGGACGGGAAAACCCGCGCAACTTCACTTGGCGTTCAGCAGAGCCGTGGCTATACCGCGCTCCATGATCACGAACTTGCGCATTCGCCTGACCCGTGCCGCCCTGCTGGGCGCGGCTGTATCCACCCTTGCCGCATGCGGCGGCGGGGCCGCCAATGAAGACGTCGCCTATGTCGCGCGCGACGTCGAATCGCTCTATTCCGAGGCGCAGCGCCGGCTTGACCGGGGCAATGTCGTGCTGGCTGCCGCATTGTTCGACGAGGTGGAGCGCCAGCACCCCTATTCGCCCTGGGCCCGGCGTGCGCAGTTGATGAGCGCCTTCAGCTATTACACCGCGCGCGATTACAACAAGGCGATCCAGAACGCGCAGCGTTTCCTCTCGATCCACCCGGGCAACAAGGATGCGCCTTACGCCTATTACCTGATCGCGCTGTCGTATTACGAGCAGATCAGCGACGTGAACCGCGACCAGTCGATCACCAAGCAGGCGCAAACCGCGCTGCGCGAGGTGAACCGCCGTTTCCCGCAGACCGAATACGCCGCCGATGCCCGCCTGAAGCTGGACCTCGTGGCCGATCACCTCGCGGGCAAGGAAATGGAGATCGGGCGGCATTACCAGCGTTCGGGCCAATGGCTCGCAGGCGCGCTGCGGTTCCGCAACGTGGTGGAGCAGTACGAAACCACGAGCCACGCACCCGAAGCGCTGTATCGCCTGACCGAAAGCAGCCTAGCGCTGGGCCTGCGCGAAGAAGCGGTGAAATACGCCGCCGTTCTCGGCGCGAACTACCCCGGCACCGAATGGTATGAAAAGGCGTTCGAACTGGTGCAGGACAACGCCGCCGGCGTCACACCCAGCTGAAGCCAGAGATCATTCAGCTGATCACTCAGCTCACGTGACCGGTTCAGGGGCGGCCGCGAACACCGCATCCCTTAGCTGGCCTACCCGCGCAGCGTTGACCCCCATGTCCGAATACCCGACCCTCGAGGCGGAGCGGACGTGCACCGCATCGTCGCCTTTGCGCAGTTCGAGATCGTCGACAAACCCGAAAGTGCCAGAGGTAAAGCTCGCGGCGATGTAGCCGTCCGAGGTCGAAATGATCTCCCCGCCCATGTCCTCAATCGCGGCAGGCAGCGTTTCCCAGCTCTCCAGCGGAAACGGCTCGACCCGCTTGCCATCCGGCGTCCCCGCCTCGCTCGACACGCAGTTGGAGGTGTTCGTCGGACAAGGCGCGAGTGTCCCGCCCACAATTCCCGCTGCCGATCCGCGCTGCGAGGCTTGTCCCAGCACGAACATTCCGCCTGTCACCGCCACAGTCAGGCCGATTGCGCTGAACAGTATCGTCTTGAAAGCTGCCATGGCCGTTGCGCCTCTCGATCAAAGGTAAAGGGCAGGCTGCGGCCTGCATGGCGACCTTGTATCCTTTTGCCTGACAATACCCGATGCCGCCACAACTCTCAAATGGCGCGGATAATTTGCGTGTGGACGCGTGACGTGGCCAAAGCTTGCGGCTAGACCAAAGCCGACATGCTGACCCGGCTTTCGATCCGCAACATTGTACTTATCGAAGCGCTCGACCTTGATTTCGGGCGCGGGCTTGGCGTGCTCACCGGTGAAACGGGGGCGGGCAAGTCGATCCTGCTCGACGCGCTCGGCCTTGTCCTGGGGGATCGCGCCGAAACCTCGCTGGTTCGCGCCGGGGAAGACAAGGCGAGCGTCACCGCCAGTTTCGAATTCGCCCAATTGCCCAAACCGATTGCCGAGGCGCTGGACGATGCCGATATCGAGATCGAGCCGGGCGAACCGCTGATCATCCGGCGGCAGGTGAAGGCCGATGGCGGGTCAAAGGCGTTCATCAACGATTCCCCCGCCAGCGTCGCCCTGCTGCGCGAACTGGCCCCGGCGCTGGTCGAACTGCACGGCCAGCACGATGATCGCGGTCTGGTGAACCCGCGCGGCCACCGCGCGCTGCTGGATCGCTATGCCGGGATTGACCTGCCCGCGCTCGAACGGCGCTGGGCGGCATGGGCCAAGGCCGAGGCGCAGCTTTCCGAAGCGCGCAGCGAAGTCGAACAGGCCAAGGCCGATCAGGATTTGCTGATCGCGCATCTGGCCGAACTGACCGCGCTCGAACCGCAAGCGGGCGAGGAAGCGCGCCTCGCCGCGACTCGCGCCGACATGCAAAAGGGCGAAAAGCTGGCCGGTGATCTGGAAGAGCTGCGTCACGTCTGGGAAGGATCGGATTCGCCGCTCGCCGCGCTCAGGGTGGCGGCGCGCAAGCTTGATCGCATCGCCGATCAGCACCCGTTATTGGCCGAAGCGCTCGCCGCGCTGGATCGCGCCGTGATCGAAGCGGGCGAGGCGGAGGAAAAGCTTGAGAAAGCGGCCGAGGCGCTTGTCCATGATCCCGCCGCGCTCGATGCCGCCGAAACGCGCCTGTTCGAACTGCGCGCGCTCGCCCGCAAGCACCGCTGCGAAGTCGATCACCTGCCCGATCTGATGCGCGAGATGCGCGGCAAGCTTGACGCGATCGAAGGTGGGGAGGCGCAACTGGACGCGCTCGAAGCAGCGGTGAAGGAAACCCGCGCCGCCTATGTCGAGGCCGCCGAAAAGGCGCAGGAGCTGCGCATCGCCGCCGCGAAAAAGCTGGACAAGGCGGTCGCGGCGGAACTCGCCCCGCTGAAACTGGACGCGGCGCGTTTCCTCACGGCCATCGGCAAGCTACCGGAAGAACGCTGGGGCGCGCACGGGATGGACAGCGCCGAATTCCTGATCGCCACCAATCCCGGCGCGGACTTTGCCCCGCTGGGCAAGATCGCATCGGGGGGCGAGCTGTCGCGCTTCATCCTCGCGCTCAAGGTCGCGCTCGCGGAAAAGGGCGGGGCGGCGACGATCATCTTTGACGAAATCGACCGCGGCGTGGGCGGGGCGGTGGCCAGCGCCATCGGCGAACGGCTGGCGCGTCTGGCCGCTGACGAAGGGCAATTGCTGGCCGTCACCCACAGCCCGCAAGTCGCGGCACGCGGCGGCACGCATTACATGATCGCCAAATCGTCCTCAGGCACGGTCACGAAAACCAGCGTTGTGTTGCTGGACGCCGAAGGGCGGCAGGAAGAGATCGCCCGCATGCTGTCCGGTGCCGAGGTCACACCCGAAGCCCGCGCGCAGGCAGATCGGCTGCTGGAGGGCGTGTGACGCAAATCAACCTCTACCTTGCCAAACAGGACGAGGCGGAGTTGCTGCAATTCATCCGATCGCGCGGGGGCTATCTCGCCCGCGATTACGAGCGTGAGGGCAGGACCCTTGTCGAGGAAGCGGCAACCTTTGACGCCGTGCCCGACACGCGGCTGTTCGTGATTTCCGATGAAGCTTTCCCCCGCGAACAGCTTGCCGAGGCGAGATGGCGCAGCATCGCGGATTACGGGCCAGTGGGGCAAAGGTCGCAATTTGCCGGGCCGAAGATCCTGTACGAGCCTTTTGAAACCGTGGCGGAAGGTGTTCTGCACGCGCGTTTCTGGGCCGGGTTTTCGTCGGTCACCTTCTACGGCCCGCCGCCGTTTTCCGGAGGCCCTCCCGCAGGCTATCCCCACGGGTTTGAGGACAAGGCCAACCTGCTGACGGGTTTTTACAATGCAATCGGCCGCCATGTTCGGAAGGGCTGGCGAGCGCATGGATCCGGCCCCGGCGCGGTTCGGTGCGGGCCGAATGCGGTTCCCGCGCTAATGGCTGCGGGGTGGCTCGAGGAGGCGTGATGGGTTCTAAATGCCCTACGTCCCCGAAGTCGTCCGTCTCTTGATCAATCCCGGCCGCCGGTCGTCAGACCAGCAGCCGGGACGGATGGCCGGCGGTTATTCCCCGCCGTACCACTGGCCTGTGCCGCGCGATTGCGTGGCGGAATACCATTCCATTGTCAGCGATCCGCGACGCCCTGCGGTGTCTCCGGTCTTGCCCTGAAGGCCGCCGACGCAGCCTAGCGGAGTTTCCGGACCGGGCTGGCCCAGATAGTTGCAGCCATAGAGGAGCGACGCGGTGCCGCTGCTATCCTTGGCGGTGCAGCTCATGTGGATGGCGAAAAGGCCGCTGTCGGGTTGTTGCATGCCGACACAGCGCACCGTCCCCTTTTCCACGGAGCCATCGGCGTAAGTGGTGGTGTAGGCGCCATCGACGACTCCGCCCCCGCCGCCGCGTGAGCCGTCCGGCCCTGTCATTCCACCAATTGATTCAACAGGTTGCCAAACGACATCATAAGTGAAGCTTTGAGCAAGCGCGCTGCTTGCAAATAAACAGGAAATGGCGCTTGCAGCCAAAATTGTCTTGATTTTCATGATTATGCATCTCCCCAAATATGCAAATATGATAATATTTGCATTGACTCGTAAGTCGTGATGCTACCCGTAATTCAATAAAACCACATATTTGGGGTGACAACAAGGAAGGCTTTGCAAATACTTGAATTTGATATCTTCTATTTGAATAAGACGCCCCGAATTTTGGAATTGGCTTGTCATGGTGGCTTGGGGAAAGCTGGATTGGGGGTGTAGCATGGCACTTTTCCGCTTTGAGACCTTCGGGCATAGCGGGGGCAAAGAAAGTGGAATTCATGCCGCCCATGCCAAGCGCCGAAATCACCGAAGCCGAAGCCGCCAATGAACTGATGCGGCTTGCGAAACAGATCGCGCATCATGATCGGCTGTATCATGCCGAGGACGCGCCCGAGATCAGCGATCCGGAATATGACGCGCTGGTACGGCGCAATCGCGAATTGGAGGAGGCGTTTCCGCATCTCGTCCGCGAGGATTCCCCGTCGCGCAAGGTCGGGCATGAAGTCGCTGCCTCACCGTTGAGCAAGGTCACCCACGAGGTTCGCATGATGAGCCTCGACAACGCCTTCAACCGCGAGGAGGTGGAGGAATGGGTGCAGCGCATCCGGCGCTATCTCAACCTGTCGGACGGCGATCCGGTGGCGATTACAGCAGAGGACAAGATCGACGGGCTGTCGTGTTCGCTGCGGTATGAGAACGGCGAACTGGTGCGCGCGGCGACGCGCGGGGACGGGCAGGTGGGCGAGGATGTGACCGCCAACGCCCGCCACATCGCCGACATTCCGCAAAGCCTGCCCGCCGGTGTGCCGGAAGTCTTCGAGGTGCGCGGCGAGGTCTATATGTCGAAGGCCGATTTCGCCGCCTTGAACGCCGCGCAGGAAGAGGCGGGCGGCAAGCTGTTCGCCAATCCGCGCAATGCCGCCGCCGGTTCGTTCCGGCAGAAGGATGCGAGCGTGACGGCGAAACGCCCGCTCAAATTCTGGGCCTATGGCTGGGGCGCGGCGAGCGATGTTCCCTGCGCCACGCAGCAAGAAATGATGCGCATGATCGAAGGCTGGGGCTTCCCGCTTTCGCCGTTCCTGACGGTGACGGGCAGCGTCGATGAAATGATCACGCATTATCAGGAAATCGGGCGGCAGCGGCCCGATCTGCCCTATGAGATCGACGGCGTGGTCTACAAGGTTGACCGGCTCGATTACCAGCAGCGGCTCGGTTTCGTGTCGAAGGCCCCGCGCTGGGCGCTGGCGCACAAATTCCCGGCTGAAAAGGCTCAGACGACACTTGAAGCGATCGACATCCAGGTCGGGCGCACGGGCAAGCTGACTCCGGTGGGCCGGCTTGCGCCGGTGCTGGTGGGCGGGGTGACGGTCACCAATGTGACGCTGCACAACCGCGACGAGATCGAAAGGCTGGGCGTGCGACCCGGCGACCGGGTGGTGATCCAGCGCGCGGGCGACGTGATCCCGCAGGTGGTGGAGAATTTGACGCGCGAGGAAGATCGGCCCGGTTTCGCCTTCCCCGATCACTGCCCCGAATGCGGCAGCGAAGCCGTCGCGGAAGAAGGCGAAGTCGATGTGCGCTGCACAGGCGGCCTCATCTGTCCGGCGCAACGCACGCAAAGGCTTGAACATTTCGTCAGCCGCAAGGCGCTGGACATCGACGGCTTCGGATCGAAGACCATCGCGCAATTCTTTGCGCTGGGATGGCTCGAAAGCCCGGCTGACATCTTCCGTCTGAAGCAGCGGCGCGGCGATATTCTTGCGCTCGACGGGTGGCAGGAAAAGTCGGTCGACAATCTGCTCGCCTCGGTCGAAGCGCGGCGCGAACCGGATGCGGCTCGGCTGCTGTTCGGGCTGGGCATCCGCCATGTGGGCGAGACGACTTCGCGCGATTTGATGAAGCATATCCACGAACTGCCCGCGCTGCGGCAGCTTGCCGAGCGGGCAAGGGCGGGTGACAGCGAAGCGGTTGCCGAATTGACCTCGATCGACGGCATCGGCCCTTCGGTGGTCGAGGCGCTGGGCGATTTCTTCCACGAACCGCACAATGTCGCGGTGTGGGAGGACATGCTGTCCGAAGTGACCCCGCCACCCTATGTGGTCGAAACGCTCGACAGCCCCGTCGCTGGCAAGACGGTAGTGTTCACCGGCAAGCTCGAAACCATGAGCCGCGACGAAGCCAAGGCGCAGGCCGAACGGCTCGGCGCGAAGGCGGCAGGAAGCGTTAGCGCAAAGACCGATCTCCTGGTCGCAGGACCCGGCGCGGGATCAAAGCTGAAAAAGGCGCAGGAATTGGGTATCGAGGTGATTGACGAGGCCGGCTGGGCGCAGATTGTCGCAGCCGCCGGATAGGCAGAAGGTGGAGGGGAGAACACCATGCGCAGAATCGTGAAATGGCTGGCCGCCGTGGTGGCGGTCTTGGTGGCGGGCACAGTCATCGCCTGGGCAACTTCGCCCGATCCCACGGGCAATCCCGCCAGCTTCGAAGACGCGCCGCTTGACCCCCGGCTCGCCCCGATGGACGAGGCGCTGACGCTGGCGCAGTACGAACTTGAATTCGGAGAAGCGGCAACCCTGCTGGTGACGGGCTTTGACGGTGAAAGCGTGACCGGAGTCGATCTGGCTGATCTCGGGGCGGACCGGACAAGCTATCCCTTGCGCGATCTGGCGAGCCTGCCTGCCGATGCGATCACGCCCGAGGCTCTGGCCGGTCTGCCCACAATGAACCTGCCCTATGACGCATTGCTCCCCTCCGCACCCGGCGGTGCGGCGCATATCGGCACGGGCACCAATTTCCCCGAACACGCCGAAGAAGCGAACAGCGGATCGGTGTTCCAGTTTCCCAAGTTCGGCACGGCCACGCCTGCGCGCACCACGATCAGGGCGCGCGAGGGCATACTGCTTGATTACGAAGTCGAACTGTGCATGCGGTTTGACCGTGACATCGCCAGCCTCGCCGATTTCGACGCGGCGGTGAAGGGCGTGTTCCTGTGTGGCGATTTCACCAATCGCAACGTGCTGGTGCAATTAGCCGATACGGACAATCTCGATTCCGGTTTCGGCTTTTCCGATGCAAAAAGCGGCACCGGCCATTACCCGTCCGGCCCGTTCATCGTGGTGCCGCGTGACTGGAAAAGCTTCGTCGCCAATCTCCGCATGACTACCAGCGTCAACGGCGATCCGCGTCAGGATGCGCGCGGGGGCGAGATGACGCTCGATTTCCGCGCTCTGGCTGAAAAGGCGCTGGGCGACATGGCGGAGCCGCGCTTCTTCTACGCGGGCGGGTTCCAACCGCTCGCGCCCGAAGGCCGGATCACGACGGATATGACGCTGATGTCCGGCACATCCGAAGGGGTGATCTTCACCCCGCCATCGCGCGCCGACATGATCGAGGGGATCGTCGCCTATGTCCTGCGCGGTGGCCCCCTGGCGCGCGCCGGACTGGTCAACACGGTGAAGCGCGAATTCATCGCCAATGAGGTGGAAAGCGGGCATTTCCTCAAACCCGGCGACACTGTGGTGCACGGATCGAACCATCTTGGCGACATCATTGTCGAAGTGACCGGGTGAATGGCTGAAGCAAACCTGCTGCGCGAACTCCACCCCCAAGCCGTGCGGATCGGCGCCTTGCTGCGCGGGCGCGGGGAAAAGCTCGCGGTGGCCGATGGCGCGACCGGCGGGCTTATCGCGGCGAGCCTGCTGACAGTGCCCGGCGCGCTCGATTTCTTCGTCGGAGGCGGGGTGGTCTATTCCTTTCGCGCGCGCGATGTGCTGTTCGACCTCCCGCGCGAAGCCTACAAGGGGATGCGCGGTGCGAGCGAGGATTATGCCCTGCTTCAAGCGCGCGCGATCCGCGACAATTTCCATGCCGAATGGGGATTGGCCGAAAGCGGTTCGGTGGGCGGATCGTCGCATCCCTCTGGCGCGCCAGCGGGTCGCAGCGTGGCGGCATTGGCGGGGCAAGGCGCGGAACTGACGCGGATGATCGAGACCGGCAGCGATGACCGGATCGACAACATGCTGGCCTTCACCCGCAACGCGCTCGCGCTGCTGGAAGATACGCTGTCAGAATCCCGGTAACTCGGGCACCCATTTCATCACCCCGCCGGGGAACGGCGTCCACCAACCCGTGATGGCACCGGCACGGGCGAGTTGGTCGCTGGTCCACTGGTTGCAGGTGTTGCCAATGTGATAGGTGCCGCGCGCGCTGTAGAACACGTCATGCGCGGCGTATCCGGGATACAGCACCCGCTCCCCTTCAGGCGGCAGGTGATCGATTATGGCGGCAACAAGCGCGCGATATTCCTCCGGGCGCAGGCGCAGCGGGCGATAATCCGATGAAGGGGCAGGGCGCACGTAATGCGCAACATGCAGCACCGCATCGCCGCCCAGCATCGCGCCGATCACGGTCAGCGGGTTCACATCGGCCCAGGTCGGCGTTTCGAGGAAGAAATCCCGCTCCCCCCAGCTTACCGCGACATGGGTGTAAGGGCGGTCTGCGGCGATGATGTCGCTGGCGGGGAAGGTGGCGCGCCAGTCCATTTCGGGCGTCACCAGCGGCATGACGATTTCGGTGTGAATGCCGTTGGAGCCGATCAGCACTTCGACATGGCGGGATTGCATGGACAATGGCTCCTGCCAGCCCGAATTGCGCGGGATCGACGATCCGATCCATCCCGCGAGAGCAAAGACCAGAGTCGCCGCGAGAAAGCCGATCCCCAGCCAGCGCAGGGTATTCAGCGCCTTACCGAGCACGTCCGAACCTGAACCGCCGTCGCAGCCACAGGATCGCCCAATCGCCGCGCTGAAGCCGGGCGACCATGCGGAACCCGGCGCGCTTCATCGCCCGGCGCACCTTCGCCTCCTGCTCACCCGCCAGCAGCCCCGCGAGAAGCAGCGAGCCGCCCGGCGACACCGCTTTGCCGAAATCAGGGGCGAGGCTGACGAGCGGCCCGGCGAGGATATTGGCGATCAGCAGATCATAGGGACCGCGCAGGCGGATCAGCGGATGATCCATCCCGTCGGCCACCACCATCACCGCTTCGCCCGCGTGCGGGCCCATGGCGATACCGTTGAGCGCGGCGTTGTCCTCCACCACCGGAGCGCAGACAGCGTCGATATCGGTCAGCGTCACGCTGGCACGCGGCCAGAGCGCGAGCGCGGCAAAGCCGAGCAGGCCCGTGCCCGTGCCGATATCCGCGACATCACGCGCCACCACACCGCGCGCCTTCATATGGCCCAGCATTTCGAGGCACCCGGCCGTGGTGCGGTGCTGCCCCGTGCCAAAGGCCTGACTGGCGGGGATCACGAAGTCGATCAGATCGGGATCGGCGGGATGATCGGGCGTGTGGACATGAAACCGTCCGGCGCGGATCGGGGGCGCGTTCTGCTGCGATAGCGTGACCCAATCCTCGTCCGGCAATTGCTCGACCGTGATCTTCGGCGCCTTGCCTGCGAACAGTCCGGCGAGCGCTTGCTTTTGCTCTTTGCCGGGTTTTGCCGGATACCACCCTTCGAGCACCCAGTCGTCGGGCTTGTCCTCGGCAACTTCACGGCCTGCGATGACGAGGTCGAAATCCCATTCGTCAAGTTCGTCATGCGCGAGCAGGGCCGCCTGAACGACGCGCTTGGGCGCGAAGGCGGAAAGTTTCCAGCTGGTCATTGTGCCGCTTCCTTCGCCAATCGTTCATTCAGCGCGCTGGTCTTCGCATTGGCATAGTCCGCGCAGGTCATCCCGTCTTCGAATGTGCCAGTGGCGGCGCGCTCGATCATCTTGCTGTGCGAGGGGTGCGGGGTGAGCAGGATGTCGCACTTGAGCCCGCGCAGCCGCTCGATCCCGGCACGGTATTGCGCGACATATTCCGGGTGATCGGAGAATCGGTAGTCGTCGCTGCTGACCGGGCTCATGCTGTCGGCATAGACGATGGTCTTGCAAATATCGTTCTGGCAGCTTTCCCATTGCCAGCTCATCGCGCCCGGCGTGTGTCCGGGCGTGAGATGCGGGGTGATGCCGAAGCGGGCGAGCAATTCGGGCGCATTTGCGTAGTAATAGGGCATGCCGTGAGTGATGCGCTGCATGGGTGGATGCATCCCGAATTGCGGATCATCGGGATGGTCGGTGCCGTTCGCCAGCACATGGATGCCGATTTCGGAGAAGATGACTTCGCCCCCGGTTGCCGCCTGCATCTTGGCCATGCCGCCGACATGGTCGAAATGTTCATGGCTGGCGAGCAGGACGCGGATGTCTGCCGGGGCAAAACCAAGCGCGCGGATATTGGCCAGCGCGACATCGGCCCCTTCCGCGGTCCCGGTGTCGATCAGGACATGGCCTTCGTCCGAGGTGATCAGGATTGCCGCGATCCCGCAGGTGCCGACATAATATGTGTTGGCGTGGATCTGGAACGGCTTGGCGGGCTTGTTCCAGTCGTCCCACGGCTCGCACTCGGAGGCGAAGCGCGCAATATCGCTCGAATGCTGCGCATCCCCGACCCGCTCCACAAAATCGGAAGAGGACATGCCGGTGCTGCATCCCGCCAGCAAAATGGCGGCGGCGATTGGTCTAACGAACAAAACTCGCTCCATTGGCGTCGATCACTGCCCCGGTCATGCTGGGGGGCGCGTCGAGCGCGCAGAAGGTGATGATGCTCGCGATTTCCTCGGGCGTTGCCACCCGGCCCAGCGGAATGTCCGCCAGCAGACCGGCGCCGCCGCGCGATTCCAGGTAATCGCCGGCCATCGCCGTGTCAGTGAAGCCGGGGGTGACGGCAAAGCTGAGAACGCCTTCCTTGGCATAGGCGCGGGCGATGCTCTTGTGCATGGCAACCATGCCGCCCTTCGCCGCCGCATAATGCCAGTGCGCCGGACTGTCCCCGCGATAGGCGGCGCGGCTGGCGACATGGACGAGCCGCCCGCCGGTGCCGCGTTCCTGCCAGTGGCGCACCGCGAACCGGCTGAGTTGGGCGGCGGCGGTCAAGTTGATGCGCAAGGTATCCTCCCACGCATCGAGCCATTCGATGTCCGAACGATCCAGCCGGTTGGCTTCGAACAGGCCGGCGTTGTTGACCACCGCGACGATATCGCCGCCGCTGCGCGCCATCGCCTCTTCCCACAGAATTTGCGCGGCCAGCGGATCGCGGAAATCCGCCGCGATTCGTCCCTCGTCGCCGCCGCGTGTGGCGTGACCGATGACCTTGACCCCGCGCTGTGCCAACGCATCATGCGCCGCAGCGCCAATTCCCCGGCTCGAACCGGTGACAAGAATGTAACTCATGCAAGCCTGTATCGTGATATTTGCAAGCCATGTCGAGCGCGTCGCGCTTGCCTCATGCGTCGCAATCGCTAAGTGTGCGCCGGGGCAATCAAGATAAATGGGATCATCATGACTCAAAGACCGCTTTCTCCGCACCTCCAGATATGGCGGTGGGGGCCGCACATGCTGGTTTCGATCCTGCACCGCGCGACCGGAGACGGCATGGCGCTGGTCGGGCTTGCCGTGCTGGTCTGGTGGCTGGGCGCGCTGGCAAGCGGCCCGGAAGCCTATGAGAACTTCCTGTGGTACGCGAAGCACCCGCTGGGCTACGTCGTGCTGATCGGCCTGACCTGGGCGTTCTTCACGCACATGATGAGCGGTCTGCGGCATTTCGTGCTCGACATCGGGGCAGGGTATGAACTCGACACCAACCGTTTCTGGTCGATCGCCTCTCCGGTGATCGCGATCCTGCTCACGGCCGCCTTCTGGGCGTTCATCCTGCTGCGCTGAAGGGAGAGGCAACATGGGTAACGGAACCACTATCGGAAAAGTGCGCGGCCTTGGCTCGGCGCATCACGGCGCGCATCACTGGCTGGTGCAGCGCACCACCGCGATCGGCAATCTGGTGCTGATGAGCTGGCTGCTAACCAGTTTCCTGATGCTCGGCGATCTCAGCTACGCAACCGTTTCCGGCTGGCTTGCAAAGCCGATTGCCGCGGTGCCGATGATGCTGCTGATCGTCAGCCTGTTCTGGCACGCCCGGCTGGGCCTGCAGGTCGTGATCGAGGATTACGTCCACGATTCCGGAATGAAATTCGCGCTGCTTTCGGCGCTTAACCTCATCGCATTTGGCGCTGGCGCATTCGCTATCTTCAGCGTCGCCAGCCTCGCACTGACAGGAGCTGCCTGATGGCAACTGCACCCGCTAACGGCGCCGCTTCGCTGAAGGGCGCTTACAAGATCATTGACCACACCTATGACGTGGTGGTTGTCGGCGCCGGGGGCTCGGGCCTGCGCGCAACGACGGGCGCAGCCGAAGCCGGCCTTCGCACCGCGAACATTTCGAAGGTGTTTCCCACCCGATCGCACACGGTTGCCGCGCAAGGCGGGATCGCCGCGAGCCTCGGCAACAACACGCCCGATCACTGGACCTGGCACATGTACGATACCGTCAAGGGATCGGACTGGCTGGGCGATCAGGACGCGATCGAATATCTCGTGCGCGAAGCCCCGCAGGCGGTTTACGAGCTGGAGCATGCAGGCGTGCCCTTCAGCCGCAACGCCGACGGCACGATCTATCAGCGTCCGTTCGGTGGCCACATGCAGAACATGGGCGACGGCCCGCCGGTGCAGCGCACCTGTGCCGCGGCTGACCGCACCGGCCACGCCATGCTTCACGCGCTGTACCAGCAGAGCCTGAAGTACGACGCCGACTTCTTCATCGAATATTTCGCGCTCGACCTGATCATGCACAATGGTGCCTGTGTCGGCGTGATGGCGATGTGCCTCGATGACGGCACTATCCACCGTTTCCGCGCGCAGAGCGTGGTGCTGGCAACCGGCGGCTATGGCCGTTGCTATTACACCGCGACTTCGGCGCACACCTGCACGGGTGACGGCGGCGGCATGGTGCTGCGCGCCGGCCTGCCGCTTCAGGACATGGAATTCGTGCAGTTCCACCCCACTGGCATTTATGGCGCGGGCGTTCTCATCACCGAAGGCGCGCGCGGCGAGGGCGGGTACCTCACCAACTCCGAAGGCGAACGCTTTATGGAGCGTTATGCGCCGAGCGCCAAGGACCTCGCCTCGCGCGATGTCGTCAGCCGCTCGATGGCTCTGGAAATGCGCGAAGGGCGCGGCGTGGGGCCGGAAGGCGATCATATCCACCTGCACCTCGACCATATCGACCCGAAGGTGCTGGCAGAGCGTCTGCCGGGCATCACCGAAAGCGGCAAGATTTTCGCAGGCGTCGATCTCACCCGTGAAGCACTGCCGGTGACACCGACGGTGCATTACAACATGGGCGGCATCCAGTGTAACTATCACGGGCAGGTCGTCACCATCGGCCCGGACGGCAATCCCGACACAATCGTGCCCGGCCTTTATGCCGTGGGCGAGGCGGCCTGCGTTTCGGTTCACGGGGCAAACCGCCTCGGCTCGAACTCGCTGATCGACCTCGTGGTGTTCGGCCGTGCCACCGGCTTGCACCTCAAGGAAAATCTGAAGCCCGGCGCATCGCAGCCCGAACTGCCCGCCGACAGCGCCGATTTCGCGCTGACCCGTCTGGATCACTTCCGTTACGCGCAGGGCGGTTCGCCCACCGCCGCGATCCGCGCGGACATGCAGAAGGCGATGCAAAAGCACTGCGCCGTGTTCCGCGATTCCGAGCTAATGGAAGAAGGCGTGAAAATCCTCGCCGAGCAGAACAAGCGGATGGAGGACATCCACGTCACCGACAAGTCGCTGATCTGGAACAGCGATTTGATCGAGACGCTGGAGCTCGACAATCTGATGTCTCAGGCGAATGTGACGATGGCTTCGGCGGCCAACCGCAAGGAAAGCCGCGGCGCCCACGCGCACGAGGATTATCCCGATCGCAACGATGCCGAATGGATGAAGCACACCGTCGCCTGGTTTGATGGCTGGGGCGGAAAGGGCGGCGATATCAAGATCGATTACCGCCCGGTGCACGAATACACGCTGACCGAGGATGTCGAGTACATCAAGCCGAAGGCCCGCGTGTATTGATGCAAGGTCCGGTCGCTGGCTGAAACCGGATGATAAGCCGCGACCGGATCCGCGAACGCCTGCGCTGGTATGGCCCGGTGGAAATGCTCAACGCCGCACTGGTGCCCGCCATTATGGCGATCTGGTGCGTGTTTGAAGAGCAGGCGATTGGCTGGCTGCTGGTACTAACCTGTATCCCGATGTGCCTGTTGCTGCTGCTTGGCGGGCAATACTGGCGCGTGAAGCTGCAACAGCTTGAAGGCAATTCGCAGCCGATGCAGCGATTTCTGCCGCTGGCAGATCGCAGTAGGCCCGTCTTGCTGGTGCTGTGCGCGGTCGCGGTGGCGGCGGCGGTTCTGGGCTGGCTCGATATCGGGTTCGGGCAAAGTCTGGGCGAGCGGATCGCGGCCAGCATCGCTGCCACATTGGCGGCGCTGGAATACGTGAATTATTACCACCGCCAGCTGCAGCACTTCGATCACGCGCCCGATTTCAGGCGATTGTTGACGGGGCAGGGCTTCCGGCCTTCGCAAATGGCGGTTGATCTTGCGCGCTGGAGGGACGCTGGCGCGAAATGAGCGGTGAGGAAACCGATCATCCGGCGCACCCGCGCTTTTGGGCCGGATACGTCCTGCTGGCCTTTCTCGGGGCCACGATCCTTTTCATGCTGGTTCAATCGGCAAGCGACCGGTTTTACCGCACCTATCTCGAAGGGATCGGGGTGGTCGCAACCGGCGAGGTGATCGACTATCGCCTCTATCGCTGCGCCGGGTTGCGCTGCGCCCGCAAGACCTATTTCGAAGGCAAGCATGGAAGCCCCGAATTCGATCAGTTCATGCAGGACTGCCGGGGGCTGCGATACCGTTGGAAATGCCACACAGACATTCTCACCCGCTTCGAATTCCGGGGTGAGGCAGTCGAATTCTACGGCAAGGTCGACAGGTATGATTTCCGCCGGATTGCGCTTGGCAGCGATGTGGAAGTGCTGGTGAACCGGAAAGACCCGGCAAAATCGCTGCTGCGCGATCACGATCCGCAAGGATTTGTATTCTGGATGGCGCTCGGGTTCGTGGCTTTCGCGCTGTTCATTGTTGCGATGCTTCGCCCGCAGCGAAACCGCTGGCGCGTTTATTGAAGCGGGTTCAGGCCGCGACGGGTTCGGCGGCTTCGCGGTCTTCCGACTGGCGGTGGATCCGCTGGCCGAACAGGCCGCAGGCGATATCCTTCTTCGCTTCATCCAGACCCGACGGTTTTTCGCGCGCGGGTGCTTGATCAGTCATGTCATAGCTCCTTCGTTGTGCGACCGTGATTGTCGACCGGGTGAGTCGTTGGCACCGCCAATACGCCTGTCACTTACAGCGGAATTGTATGTATCGGTCAGTCTGCGCAGTTTGTCGGATTGATACAATTGCCAGTCCCGCGCCCTTGACGGGGAGAGCCAGTTTCGGAACACAGGGGCGATGCACTTGCGCCCGATCATAGGCTTGCTTGCGCTGGGCGCTTCCCTTGCGCTGCCAAATGCGGCGGGCGCGCAGGACAATTCCGCCGCTCCGCCCGAACACACCGCTCCGTTCCCCAATCTCGGCATTGGCGAAACGCGCGAGGAAGTGATCGAAAGCTTCGATCTCGCCCCGCAATTGCGCCGGGGGGAGAGCGCGCGCGATCTGCTGGATCAGCGGCGCAGGCTCGACGCGGCGCTTGGCGCGCTGCAACGCCAGCGGCCCGGCACTGTCGATGCCTATGTCATCACCATCGCGCTCGACAGCGATCCGGTGTTCGCGCGGGAGGCGCGCGAGGCGGCGCGGGTGCTGCAAAGCCGTTATGACGGGGCAGGGCGCACTCTGACGCTGGCCGGGCCGGATGGGACAAGCGACAATCTGCCGCGCGGTTCGATCGACGCGCTGTTCGTCGCATTGGCGCATGTTGCCGAGCTGATGGACCCGGAAGAGGACGTGCTGGTGCTGTACACCACCAGCCACGGCATGAAGCTGGGGCTGGCCTATCACTATGGCGATACCGGCTATGGCATCTTGTCGCCCGCACGGATGAAGGCGGTGCTGGAGGAAGTCGGGATCGAGCGGCGCATCCTGATCCTCAGCGCGTGCTATTCGGGGGTGTTCGTCCCCGCGCTGGCAAGCGATGACACCGCGATCCTGACAGCAGCCGCTTCGGAGCGCACGTCATTCGGATGCAGGCCGGAGAACGACTGGACTTTCTATGGTGATGCCTTGATCAACCGTGCTTTGCGTCAGCCGGTGGCGCTCGATCAGGCGGCGCGGGTAGCCAGCCTTTCGGTGGCCGAATGGGAGACGAAGGCGCGGGTGCTTGCCTCGCTGCCGCAGATCAGCATCGGGGCCAATGCGCGGGGGTGGCTGACGCAACTCGAAGCGCGAATGCCGCGTGTCGCAAGCGCTCCGGTGGGGCAGCCCGCGTTTGATCCGGCGCAGTTCAACCAGCCGGTGCCCGCCGCGCGGTAACGATCTCCACCGGCTCGGCAAGGATCTGGCCGCGCATCACCCCTTCGCCCTTGTTCGGATCGGCGGGCTGGGCATGGATCGCATAGACCACGTCCATTCCGTCAATCACATATCCGAACACCGCATAGCCATTGCGCCAGACCGCTTCGGTGGCGTTCGGGTCGGCGTCGAGCCCGGTCTGGTCCTGCAGCATGATCGAGAAATCGCCATTGGCTGTCCCCGGATCGCCCATCGCCATCGACAGCGCGCCGTGGGTGTGGCTGAGCCCGGTTTGGGTTGTCGGTTCGTGCGGGATGCCGGGCAGGATTCGCTTGGGATCGAATTGCGTGCCGCCCTGGATCAGCCCGTTGGGCCGGGGCTCGCGATTGAGCCGCATCGCGCGGTAGAACACCGTCCCGTCAAACCGCCCTTCGTCGACATAGCGCAGGAAATTGGCAGCAGTGATCGGCGCGCGCTCAGTCTCGATCCGCACCGTGATATCACCCAGCGTCGTCGCCAGCACCACATCGACCGTCTCGTAATCGACCACCGGTTCCGGCGCGACGGCCTCCAACGGTTGCACGGGAGCGACCGCCGCCTTGATCTCGAACTTCAGCAGCAGCGTGCGCTGGCTGGATGAGAAATTGTTGTCCGAAACGATGTAGAGATAGGTTTTCCCGTACTGCTCGCGCACGGCGAGCCCTTCGAAATTGTCGATTGTCAGGCTCGGGTCGAATGCCGCGATGACCTTGGGCTGTTCGTCGCGCTCGACGGCGACAATCGCCGCGTGATTGCCCAGACCGGGGGTGTAATCGCGCAGCAGGACATAGCAGGTGCCGTTGCTGGCGCAGGCGGCATCGGTGGGGACGGGGCTGTATTCGCCAATGGGCGCTGCGATGTTGAGATCGGATGGCTCGCCCGCGTCGATCCGGCTACAATTCGGGAAAGCACCGCCGGGGTATTCCCCGCAAAGGATCAGGCCGTCCGCTGTCGCTGCAAGCGTTTCGATCCCGTTGTTCGGCGATCCGGGTGAAACCAGCGCGGACAGATCTAAGGGGTAGGGTGCTGCTGCAGAGGCGAGATCGGCGGAATAGCGCCAGATGCGATGATCCCGCTCGAACGCGACCAGCCATGAACCATCGGCCATGCGCGTGATTGCCTCGGCATCGGAATCCTCTTTCCCGCGCAGCCGCCGTCCGCGTTCGTCCTGCAGCGCGGCGATGGTCATCGCAGTCAGATCGATCAGCCGTCCGTCGAATTCGTCGGGCGTCATCGTCATCCAGCGCCCGTCGTCGATCACGGCGAAAAGCCGGTCTTCGTGCCATTCGAGCCCTGAAATCCCGCCGATCTCCGCTTCGCCCGGCTCGATTTCGAGCCCGCCGCGAAAGATCAGTTCGCCGACTTCGGACGCATCGGGATTGTCCGGGTCAAGCTCCACCGGCTGCGTCAGCGGGAAAATGTCGTCCTGCGCGGCGGCGGGTGGGCTGAACGCGGCACCAAGGCCGATCAGCACGGCGAAAAGGGCGGTCTTAAAAGGCTTCATCCATGTCATTGGTCCGTTGATATCGGCTGCCCGCAGAAGAGCAAGCACCTGAACGGCCCGTTCATCGAGCGGCAATGTTTACACCCGTAATCGTAATGACTACAGACGTAATCAAGCAAAGGGAGGCAGGCTTGAACAAGTCACCCGCCAATGGACCGGGAGAAAAGCCGGAACGCATCAGCGAGGCCGAACACGCGGTGATGGAGGTCCTGTGGGATCGCGGCACCGCGACCGCCGCCGAAGTGTGCGAGCAGGTCTGCAACCAGCGCGACTGGAGCCTCGCCACTGTCAAGACGCTGCTGTCGCGGCTCGTCCAGAAACAGGCGATCGAAACCCGCCCCGATGGCCGCCGCTACATCTACTCGCCCCTGATTGCCCGTGCCGATTACGTCGGCGGGGAATCGCGCCGCCTGGTGGATCGCCTGTTCGGCGGCAAGGCAGCTTCGCTGGTCGCCCATCTGGCGGAAACGGAGGCGCTGACTCCGGATGATGTCTCGGAGATCGAGGCGCTGCTGAAGGAGCTGAAGCAATGACGGGCTGGCTGCTTGAAACGCTGTTGTGGACGGCGGTGCTGATCACGCTGGTCCTGCTGCTGCGCCGCCCGGTCGCGCGCTGGTTCGGCCCGCAGGTTGCCTATGCCCTGTGGGCGCTTCCGGCGCTGCGGCTTGTCATTCCCCCGATAGAGCTTCCGGCATGGATGCGGCCCGAACCTGATGCGGCTCCCGTGGCGCTGCAAACGGATGCTCCACAATATCTGATCCTCGATCCTGCCACTCCAGTTGCGACAACAGATGGACCTGCGGGATCAGAGGCGGCGGCGTCCGGTGCGTTGTCGCTGATTACCCCTGTGACC
This sequence comes from Erythrobacter sp. Dej080120_24, assembly GCF_036322605.1. Classification (GTDB taxonomy): domain Bacteria; phylum Pseudomonadota; class Alphaproteobacteria; order Sphingomonadales; family Sphingomonadaceae; genus Erythrobacter; species Erythrobacter aurantius. The sequence goes on along the minus strand of NZ_AP027262.1, from coordinate 2,380,140 downwards.
GAACTTGAGCTTGGAACCCTTCTTCAGGTCGGCATTGCAGTGTGGCTCATCGGCGCCGCCATCTTCTTGGTCCAGCGGTATGCCGCCTACTTCAGCCTGCGCGCCGAATTGCTAGAAGGGTCGAGCGAGGTCGGGCGGGTGGACAAGGTCCGCCTGGTCGAAACATCCGGCACCAATGCGCCGCTGGCCTTTGGTGTGATCGACAAGGTTGTGGCTCTGCCGCGCGGGTTCCTGGCGCAGCATGATCGCACCGCGCGCGATCTCGCGCTGGCGCATGAACTTGCACACCATCAGGGGCGTGACCTGTTGATCAATGTGCTGGTTCAGCCGCTGTTCGCGCTGCACTGGTTCAACCCGCTTGGCCGCTATGGCTGGCTGGCGCTGCGTCGCGATCAGGAGGCGGCCTGCGATGCTCGCGTCATGGCAAGCAAGCCGGCAGAGGCGCGCGAAGCATACGCGCAACTGATCGTCAGCTTTGCCGCCACGCCTGATCTTGTTCCCAATCACGCCCTGACCGCGCCGATGGCGTGCCCGGTGCTGGGCGAAAAATCGATAATTCACCGTTTGAGGAGCCTGAAAATGAACAACACTTCGATCCGCCGCCGCATTGCGGGCCGGGCGATGCTGGGCGCGGCAATAGTCGCCCTGCCGCTCACTGCAACGATCAGCTATGCCGCCAGCGAGGCACAGCAAGCCCCCGAAGCGCCCCCGGCACCGCCAAGCGCGCCGACCCCGCCCGAGGCTCCGACCCCGCCAGAGGCGCCCGAGGCCGAGCGTGTGGAGCATGTCATCATCGAGATCGACCCGGATAGCGAGTCCGAGGGCGAAGTCCGGCGCGAAGAGCGGGTTTTCGTCTTCCGCTCGGGCGATGCCAGCGAAGACGAGGCAGGCGAAGGCACCGAGCGACGCGTGATGCGCTGGGTCAAGCGCGACGGCGAAACCATGACCGAAGAAGACATGGAAGAAGTCCGCGTCGAAATCCGCCGCAGCCTCGCCGAAGCGGACAAGGTTCTGGAAGACCTGCCGCAGATCATGGAACGCGCGATGAAGGAAGCCGAAGAGGCCCGCGCCGCCGGCAAGGAAGCGACCGTCATCAAGATGGAATGCGACCGCAATTCCGATGAAGTCGCCACCACCACCGAAAACAGCGATGGCAGCCGCGTTGTCATGGTGTGCCAGACGCGGGTGATGGCCAAGGCCCGCGAAGGCCTCCAGCAAGCGCGCGACCAGATCGCCCGTGACCGCGAACTGTCGCAGAGCATGCGCAACCGCATCCTGCGCGAACTCGATCGCCAGATCGAAAGCTGGGACAAAGCTGCGCGCTGAGCCCAATCGAGCCTGAGGGAAGCAAGCGGGCCGGTGTCGTCATGACGCCGGCCCTTTTTCATTGTGGAGGGGTTATTTGCCCGAAGTCATCGTCCCGCGTTCCTCGCGCGGGCGGGCGGGATAGGAACAGCCGCGCTGCAATCCCATCCCCTTCAGGAAGCCGCGCCGCACCATGCCTGCCGTGATCGCCAGATTGACTTCGCTGCGGCGCGCATTCGCGCCCGACACTTCGCGAACGATCCCGCGAAACGGAATGAAAGACCCGACCACGCTTTGGGCAATGCGTCCGCGGCTGATGCGGCGCTGTTCGTCATCGGCAATATCGAAATCGGCGCCCAATGCCCGGTCGAGCGCGGCGATCTCGGCAACGATTTCATTGCAGGTGGTGAACCCTTCGGAGGCGTAGGGATCGCCGGCTGCCTTCACCAGAATTTCCGGGATATCATCGCTGTCGATGTTGAAATCTTCCAGCGGGGTGCGTGCGACATCCATCGCGTCGGGATCATCCTTGATCACCTGCGCCTGAGCCGGGGCGGCAAGGCACACCATCAGCGCGAGGGCAAGGCCCGCCTTAGCTGAAGTCGAAATAGACATCGCATGCCGCGTCATCGGCGCTCTCCAATCCGCGCCGCAACGCGTCCATGCGCTGCTGGCTGGTTCCGTGGGTGAAGTTTTCGGGATTGATGCGCTGTCCGGCGTTGCGCATCAGCGTGTCGTCGCCAATCGAACTGGCGGCGCGCAGCCCTTCTTCCATGTCGCCGCGTTCGATCCGGCTGCGGTTCTTGCCCGCCCATACTCCGGCATAGCAATCCGCCTGCAATTCCATGCGCACCTGAAGCGCGTTGGATTGCGAAGGGTTGCGTTGCTGAAGGCTGCGCACCTGCGCGGCAAGGCCCGTCATGTTCTGGATGTGGTGGCCGTATTCATGCGCGATCACGTAAAGCCGCGCGAAATCGCCGCCGGTTCCGGCCATCTGCGCCAACTGATCGTAAAAGCCGACATCGATGTAGATGCCAAGGTCTGCCGGGCAATAGAACGGCCCCGCCGCAGACGACGCGCTGCCGCAGCCCTGCGTGTTGACGCGTCCGGTGCGATACAGGTCAAGCACGGGTTCTTCGAAACGGATCCCGGCGCGGGCGAATTCGGGGGCCCATGTCTCGTTGAGGCTGGTCAGCGCATCGCAGGCTTCGCGGGCATAGGGGTTGCTGCTGCACACTTGCTGCTCGGTGAGGTCGCCCTGAGATGTCTGGGGCGCGCCCTGTTGTTCGATCCCGCCCAACACCGCAACGGTCTGCGCCGGGTCAACTCCGAATGCGAGCGCGGCGACCAGCGCGATCACCAGTGTGCCGCAACCGACGCCGCCTGCGCGGCGCATCCCGCCGCCGCCACCGCCGCTGGATCGGACCTTGATCTTGTCCGTATCGAATGGATTGAGCCGCACTGAATTTCCCTCCCGACCGATCCCGGCGATGTTGCAACCGGTAAATCGCGCTTGCAAATCACTGGACACAGCAGGCTAGCAAGGCGAAAGCATTGTCAAAGCTACAGTTGCAGGAGTTGGTGGAAATGCTCAAGGGCGAAGCGCTCAATGGCAAACGCGCATTGGTGACGGGATCGACGTCGGGGATCGGGCTGGCAATCGCTCGCGCGCTTCATGCCGAAGGGGCCGACGTGGTGCTGAACGGCTTCGGCGATCCGGACGAGATCGAGGCGATCCGGGCGGAATTCGGGGCCGAATACAACGGCGCGAACCTGATGGATGCGGATGCCATTGCCGCGATGATGGAGCAAATCGGCACGATCGATATCCTCGTCAACAACGCCGGGATGCAGCATGTCGCTCCGGTGGAGGAATTTCCGCCGGAAAAATGGGACGCGATCATCGCGCTGAACCTGACGGCGGCGTTCCACACCACGCGCTTTGCGGTGCCGGGAATGAAGGAAAAGGGTTGGGGCCGGATCATCAACACCGCCTCGGCGCACTCGCTCACCGCATCGCCGTTCAAAAGCGCCTACAATGCCAGCAAGCATGCCATCGCCGGTTTCACCAAGACAATTGCGCTTGAACTGGCGCAGACGGGTGTGACGGCCAATTGCATCAGCCCCGGCTATGTCTGGACCCCGCTGATCGAAGGGCAGATCCCCGATACGATGAAGGCGCGCGGGCTGACCCGCGAACAGGTGATCAATGATGTGCTGCTGGCCAAGCAGCCGACCAAGAAATTCGTTCAGCCCGAAGAAGTCGGCGCGCTCGCGGCCTTCCTCTGCCGTAACGAAGCGGGGAATATCACCGGCTCGAATTACAGCATCGACGGGGGATGGACGGCAGAATGATCAAGGCGGGTCGCAATTTCGTCTTGTTCGCCGTCAGCCTGGCGCTGGCGGCTTGCGCCAAGGTTCCGCTCGCCACCGCGCCGATCGAGGAACGCGCACAGATCGAAACCGCGCTGATGCGCGATATCTCGGTCCTGGCGAGTGACAGGTTTGCGGGACGGCAGCCGGGAACCGAAGGCGAGGTTCTGACGGTCGAATACATCATCGGCCAGATGCAGCAGGCCGGGCTTGTATCCGGTACCAACGATCCCGGCAGCGCATGGAAGGCGCCGGTAGCATTGGTGAGCAGCACCGCGCGTTCCAGCGCGATCTCGATTGCCTATGAAGGGCGCACCACCGCGCTCGCAGCAGAGGATGCCGCAGCCTTCACTTCGGCCCGCCGCCTGCTGGTTAATGGCGCGAGCATGATCTTCGTCGGGTCCGAAGGCGAAACGGTCGAGCCGGAGATGATCGCGGGCAAAGTCGTGGTGATGCTGGGCGAGCCCGGCGTCAGCCCCGCCCGGCGCGCACGGCTGTTCGAAGCCGATCCTGCGGCAATCATCACCGTGGTCGAGAATGCCGAGGCGATTGCCAATGCAAACCGCGCCTTTGGGCGGGAGCGCGTGTTCCTCGCCAGCGAAGAGGAAAAGCGCCTGAGCGCCTTCGTCACGCAGGCTGCGATGCAGAAAGTGCTGGGTGAAGAATACTGGAATTCGCTGATCGAGGCCGCTGCGGGCGAGGACTTCGCACCCGGACCGCTCGGCGCGCAGGCCACTATCGAAGCGGCATCGGACCGGCGCGAATTCAACAGCACCAATGTCCTCGGCCTGTTGCCGGGGCAGGTGCGCGGATCGGGCGCGGTGCTGCTGCTGGGCCATTGGGATCATCTTGGCGAATGTCGTCCCGAAACCAGTGAGGATCGCATCTGCAATGGCGCGATCGACAATGCCAGCGGCATTGCGGTGATGCTGGAGCTGGCGCGCCGTTTGTCCGCCAGCGGGCCGCTTGATCGCGACATCTATTTCCTTGCCACCACCGCCGAGGAATCGGGATTGCTGGGGGCAAAGGCCTTTGTCGAGGAACCTCCACTGCCGCTCGACAGCATCGTGGCCGCCTTCAATTTCGACACGGTGGCGATAGCGCCAGCAGGCAGCCCGGTGGGCTTTGTCGGGGAAGGGCGCACCAGCCTTGATCCGGTGATCCTCGAAGTCATGCTCGCGGGCAAACGCGAACTCGGCGACAAGCAACTGGCCGAACGGTTCGTGCGGCGGCAGGATGGCTGGGCCTTGCTGGAGGCAGGGGTTCCGGCGGTGTTCCTGTCCAGCTCCTTTGGTTCGGAGATCATTCTCGATCCCTATTTGTCGAGCAATTACCACCGTCCCGGTGACGAGCTTGAGGCGCTGCAACTGGGCGGGGCCATCGACGATCTCCTGCTGCACGAGGAACTGATCCGCCGCTTTGCCAGCACCACAGCCTATCCCGCCGCTGACAAATAGGCTCACGCCCTAGCTTTCCCGCAAAACCCGCCCTACAGGGACGTGCACGATTCGATCCGCCTGAGACGGCGGCAAACAGACGAAAGCTTGCGTGCACATGGATATCCCCCTCGGTCTCACATTCGACGACGTTCTGCTCCGCCCGGCGGAAAGCAACGTCCTGCCCAGCATGGCCAACACCAAGACGATGCTGACGCGCGAAATCGCGCTCAACATCCCGGTTTTGTCGTCCGCGATGGACACGGTGACCGAAGCCGACATGGCCATTGCAATGGCGCAATTGGGCGGCATCGGCGTGCTTCACCGCAACCTTGATATCGACGAGCAATGCGCCGCCGTGCGTGCGGTGAAGCGGTATGAAAGCGGCATGGTGGTGAACCCGATCACCATCGGCCCGGACGCGGTGCTGGGCGATGCGCAGACCCTGATGCAACAGCACCGGATCAGCGGCATTCCGGTGACCGATCGCGACGGAAAGCTGGTCGGCATCCTGACGAACCGCGACGTGCGCTTTGCCGAAAACCCGATGCAGCCGGTGCGCGAGCTGATGACGACCGAAAACCTCGCGACTGTGCCGCTCGGCACATCGCAGGAAGACGCCCGCCGCCTGCTTCACGCCCGCCGGATCGAAAAGCTGCTGGTCGTGGACGATGCCTATCGTTGCATTGGCCTGATCACGGTGAAGGATATCGAAAAGGCCGTGACCTATCCCGATGCGACCAAGGATTCCGCCGGTCGCCTGCGGGTGGCTGCGGCAAGCACGGTGGGTGACAAGGGTTTCGAACGCACCGCCGCGCTGGTCGATGCGGAAGTTGACGTGGTGGTGATCGATACCGCCCACGGTCACAACCGTGACGTGTCGAAGGCGGTTGAACGGGTCAAGGCGCTGTCCAATTCGGTTCAGGTTATCGCGGGCAATGTCGCCACGGCAGAGGCGACCCGCGCGCTGATCGATGCGGGAGCGGATGCGATCAAGGTGGGTATCGGCCCCGGCTCGATCTGCACCACCCGTGTGGTCGCAGGCGTCGGCGTGCCGCAGCTTACCGCCGTTATGGAAAGCGCCGCCGAAGCCGCCAAATCGGGCGTTCCGGTGATTGCCGATGGCGGCCTGCGCACCTCGGGTGACGCTGCCAAGGCTCTGGCAGCGGGCGCTTCCACCGTCATGGTCGGATCGATGCTGGCCGGTACCACCGAAAGCCCGGGCGAAGTGTTCCTGTATCAGGGCCGCAGCTACAAGGCCTATCGAGGCATGGGCAGCGTCGGCGCGATGGCGCGCGGCAGTGCAGACCGGTATTTCCAGCAGGATGTTTCGGCCATGAAACTCGTTCCCGAAGGGATCGAGGGACAGGTGCCGTTCAAAGGTCCGGCGGCCGATGTGATCCACCAGCTTGTCGGCGGGATCAAGGCGGCAATGGGCTACACCGGATCGGCCACGATCAAGGATCTGCAATCGCGCGCCCAGTTCGTGCGCATCACCAATGCGGGCCTTTCCGAAAGCCATGTCCACGATGTCGCGATCACGCGAGAGGCACCCAATTATCCCACGCGTTGAGTTGGGCGCGCCCGTATCCGCGGGCGCGTCCTCGCTATACGTGCTCCGCCGTGCTACGCCCCCGCTGCGGGCGGGCGGTCGCCCTTGCGGCCGCTGCGCTACCGTTCCACTTTTGCCTTAGGTCTTTCAATGACACCCGCCGCACGCGTTCAGGCCGCGATCGAACTGCTCGACCAGATCATCGAGGCTGCGCGTGCCAAGGGCGCGCCGGCCGACCGGCTGATCGCCGATTATTTCCGCGCCCGCCGCTATGCCGGGTCAAAAGACCGGCGGGCGGTGCGTGAACTGGTCTATTCCGCGATCCGGCTGTGCGGGCCGACCCCGAATAGCGGCCGCGCCGCGATGCTGGCGCTGGCAGCCAAGGACAAGGCGATTGCCCCGCTGTTCGACGGATCGCCACATGGCCCCGCAGCGATTGGCGAGGATGAAAAACCGGCGAAGACCGAAATCGCCCCTTCATGGCTTGCTTCAAGGATCACCGTTTCGGGATTGAAAGGCGCGGATGCATGGGCGCTGCTCGAACGCGCCCCGCTGGATATCCGGGTCAACGCGCTGAAGGCGGATCGTGGCTCCATCACGCTTCCCGAACCGGGCGAGCCGCTGGCCGCGCCGCAGGGCCTGCGCTTTCCCTCGGGCACTCAGGTCGAACAATGGGATGCCTTTCGCGAAGGCCTGATCGAAATACAGGATCACGGCAGCCAATGGGTCTGCGCCGCGTTGAACCCGCAGCCGGGTGAGGTGATTGTGGATCTGTGCGCCGGGGCAGGGGGCAAGACGCTGGCGTTGGCAGCGGCAACCGGTAATGCGGCCAGCCTGATCGCTTGCGACACCGACAAACGCCGCCTCGGCAATCTGGCACCGCGCGCCGCGCGCGCCGGGGCGCAAGTGGATCACACCGTCCTGCTCGATCCCGGTCGCGAGGCAGAAGCGCTTGCTCCGTGGCTGGGCAAGGCAGACCGCGTGCTGGTCGACGCGCCCTGTTCAGGCACAGGCACCTGGCGCCGCAATCCCGAAGGGCGCTGGCGGCTTGATCGCGGCGAATTGGAACGTCTCACCAAATTGCAGGATCACGTGCTCGACATCGGCGCATCGCTGGTGCGACCGGGCGGCGTGCTCGCTTTCATCACCTGTTCGGTGCTGGACGAAGAAGGCGCGGACAGGATCGCCGCCTTCCTTGACCGGCATCAGGGCTGGCAGGCGGAGGCCGTGGATATTCCCTTGGGCAGGCTGCGCGGAGCGGGCATGCGCCTCACGCCGCATCACGATGGCACGGACGGGTTTTTTGTCGCCATCCTGCGTTCGGCATGATAGCCTTGACCTCATGGCAAACGCCTATCCATCCCGGCTGTCTGCATCAAAGGAGCTTTTCATGCGTTTCGCGCCCGTAGCCGCTGCACTCTCGCTATTCCTTGCCACGACGGCAAGCGTGACGAGCGCGGGGGAACGAGAGGCCGAACCGCGCGCGGCGATGCTGATTGCGGAAGGGCGCGCCGCTCTTGAAGCAGGCGATGTGCAGGCCGCGATCGACTCGTTCGAAGCCGCACTGGCAGTCGATCCGGGTTACACGCCGATCTTCCTCGATCTGGCCGAGGCTGCGCGCCGCGACGGATTGCAGGGCAAGGCGATCCGTTACTATCGCGAGGCTCTTGCGCGCGATCCCGGCAATTTCGCCGCAATCTCGGGCGAGGGTGAGGCGCTGGTGGAAAAGGGCGCGATCGAAAAGGCGCAGCGCAACCTTTCCCGGCTTGAAAGCCTGTGCGGCGAAAGCTGCCCCGAAACCGTCGCGCTCAAGGCGACAATTGCGGCAGGCCCTCCGGCGCGGCTCGCGGTGGACACGGCAGAGGGCGGGCCAGCCAGCAATTAGGCCAGCAACTGATCATCAGATCAGCGGCGCGAATTCCTTGACCAGCGCGGTGTAGACATCCCGCTTGAACGGGATGATCAGCTCGGGCAGCTGTTCGGGCGCGATCCAGCGATATTCGTTGAATTCGGGCGGATCATGCGCCTCAAGGTTGATATCGGCATCGTTGCCGAGGAAGCGGCCGAGATACCAGAACTGTTCCTGTCCGCGATATTTGCCCTTCCACACCCGGCCCAGCAGATCGGGCGGCAGATCATACAGCATGGTGCGCGATGCAGGGGCGATCACCTCCACCAGATGCGCGCCGATCCCGGTTTCCTCTTCCAGCTCGCGCAGAGCCGCTTCCTGCGGGTCTTCGCCCTTGTCGATCCCGCCCTGCGGCATCTGCCAGAAACCATGTGCCGACGCGTCGATGCGCTGGCCGACAAATACCTTGCGCTCGTGGTTCACCAGCATGAAGCCAGCGCAGGGGCGATAGGGAAGCTCGCTCATTGGGCGGAGTTCCCGAGCATGAACTTCATCGCCGCGATCATGCGTTCCAGATCGCCCTGCGTGCTGGGTACAGCCTGCCGGATGTTGGTGAAGCTGTGGGTCACGCCCTGCATTTCGAGGAACACGCAATCGCGCCCGGCATCGGCCAGTGCCTTGGCATAATCGCGCCCCGAATCCCGGATCGGATCAAGGCTGGCGGTAACGAGCACCGTCGGCGGGGCCTTGCTGTGATCGCCCAGGATCGGAAAGGCGCGGTGATCGTCGCGCGGCGCGCCATAGGCCTGATCGAAGAACTCGACCGCGACCTTGCTGAGGATGAAGCCGTCGGCAAATTCCTCGAGGCTGGTTGATCCCATTGCATTGCTGGCAAGCGGGAAGATCGGCACCTGCAACACCACCGGGACATCGGCGGGATTGTCGGCCAGCAATTGCCCCACGGCCAGCGTCGCCGTGCCTCCGGCGCTATCGCCGATGGTGACGATGCCCGTGACTTCGCGCCCCAAACCTTCAGGCGACGAAGCGATCCAGCGCGTTGCCGCCTCGCAATCGTCGATCGCGGCGGGGAAGGGATGCTCTGGCGCGCGGCGGTAATCGACCGCGACCAGCGGCAGGTCCATCAGCGCGGCAATCTCGGTGCACAGATTGTGGTGCGTTTCGAGGTCGCCGATCACGAAGCCGCCGCCGTGGTAGAATGTGATGACCGGGCCGGGTTCGCGTGCCTCGCGTGCGTCATAGAGGCGCAGGCGGATGTCCCCATCCGGGCCGGGACAGGTGAGATCGCGCACCAGTGGCAGATCACGTGCCGGACGATCCGCCATGCCGTGCAGCGCAACATAGGAAGCGCGCGCTTCCTCCAGCGTCATCTCGGCGATCTTCGGCCCGCCGATCGCGGCAAGCGCATCGAGAAAGGCTTTCATGTCGGGGCGGATGTATGGGGTATCGGTCATCGCGGTTGTCTCTCTCCCGTGCTCTGCCGCATCGCTAGGCGAGTTGGCGGCGCATTTCCACTCGCTTTGGCAGGCCTTGCGGATTACTCCATGAAACGATGGGTATTTTGCGTCCCGCGCTGCTTGTGACTTCGCTCGTTCTGGGTAGCATCCACGCGCCTGCTTTTGCCGAGCAGGGGCAAGAGGCTGGAATGTCGGAAGAGACCAGCGCCGAACCGGTTTCAAGCTTCCTGCTGGTACGGCTCAGCGGAGATGCGAAGATGATCGGTTATCCGGCAGTCTGCCCCGGAACCAGTCCGGAAGAGGACCAATCGCAAATCCTCTGCATGGCAGAGATGTACGAAGCACCTGCTCGTGTCATCCGCCATTTGGGCGGGCCGCGGACGGACAGGGCAGTCACTATCCGGTTCACGGCGCATTCCTTTTACGCGGTATGGCGCAAGGATGTGCGGTTCTTGCTGTCGGTCGTCCCGTTTGAGGACAAGGGAAGCACCGGCCACTTTGCGTGGCAATGGGATTGGGAAAATGAGAACGGGGAGTTCTGCGAAGGCACCGATGCACTGAACGATTTCCCCGAAGCGATCGGCGATTTCTATCGCAGCGGCAGGGTGCGCAAGGCTTCGAGACGGGATACCGATTGGGAAACCGGATATGAAATCGCCTGTGTGCAGCCACGCTGAAAAGGGGCGAGAGAATTGGACAATCTGACACATAGCCTTGTCGGTGCGGTGCTGGGGCAGGCGGGGCTGAAGAAGAAGACCGGGCTCGCCATGCCTGCGCTTATCATCGGGGCGAACCTGCCAGATGTGGATGCGGCGTGTTTCTTCTGGCTGGAGGGGACCGAGCATCTGGGCTTTCGCCGCGGGATCACGCACGGCCCGCCCGCGATGGTGCTGTTGCCGCTGATCCTGGCGGGGCTGCTGTGGGCGTTTGACTGGTGGCAGACGAAGCGCGGCAAGAGGCCCGAAGGACGCCTGCCGGTGCACTTCGGGTGGCTTTATGCCCTCAGCTTCATCGGCTGTCTAAGCCACCCGGCGCTCGACTGGCTCAACGTCTATGGCGTGCGGTTTCTGGAGCCGTTCTCCTCGCAGTGGTTCTATGGCGACACACTGTTCATCATCGACGTGTGGTTGTGGGCGCTGTTGATCGCGAGCCTCTGGTGGTCGCTGCGGCGCGAGAAGAAGGCCGGGAATTGGACCAAGCCTGCGCGGATCGGGATTGCGGCAATGCTGGCGTATATCGGGGTGAATAGCCTCATCAGCTTCGCGTATTTGCCATCGGGGCCGAGGCATCCCGTAACGATTTCGAGCCCGGTTCCGCTGGCATTCTGGAATCGCGAAGTCGTCTACGGATCTAATGGCAGCTACTTGATCGACAATGTTCCGGTTGGCGAATGCGATCTCGCTCCAGCATTCGCGGCGCGGAGTAGGGACTCCCAACTCGATGCCTTCCTGTTCTGGTCGCGCGCGCCCTTTGCGGTGCGGGCTGATGATGGCTCTGTGATCCTCTACGACGCGCGGTTCTACGATCCGCGTGCGCGGGGGCGGTTCTCGGTCGCGCTGCCTGATGTGAAATGTGAGGAACTTGACAGCGACTGACGCGCTTTGCCCCACATGAGTGACATTCAAATCGTCTGGCTGCGGCGCGATCTGCGCATAGCCGACAATCCCGCCCTTTATCACGCGGCAAAGGCTGGTCCGGTAATCGCCGTGTTCGTGCTGGATGATGATCGCGCCAGCACCCACGCCTATGGCGGCGCGTCACGCTGGTGGCTGCATCATTCGCTTGAGAGCTTGGCTTCTAGCTTTGCCAGGCGCCATGCGAAAATCGTGCTGCGCCGGGGTGATGCGGTGGAAGAATTGCTGAAGATCGCGCAGGAAACCGGGGCGCAGGCGATCCACGCCAATCGCCATTACGAACCCTGGTGGCGCAATGCGGAAAAGGCGCTGGGCGAGAAAATCGAACTGAAACGCTACGACGATGCCAATTTCCTCACCGTGATGGGCTCGATCCAGACGGGGACGGGCGGGCAGTACAAGATCTACACCCCCTTCAGCCGCGCCGTGCGCGCGCAATTCCCCCCGCGCGACGAATTGCCCGAGCCCGAGACGCTGTCATCGCCCGATAGCTTCCCCGCCAGTGAGGCTCTGGAGGATTGGAACCTGCTCCCGAAAAGGCCCGACTGGGCCGGGGGGATGCGGGATTTCTGGCAGGTGGGGGAGGCCGCCGCGCACGAACGGCTCGATTGGTGGGAGACCCACGTCGACGACTATGACGACAAGCGCAATTTGCCGAGCGTGGACAAGACATCGCGCCTGTCGCCGCATCTGCATTTCGGCGAGATTTCACCCGTACAGATATGGCACCGCTTCAAGCACAAGCGTTCGGACGGCTGGCGGACATTCGAAAGCGAGCTGATCTGGCGCGATTATGCCCAGAACACCGTCGCGCAATTCCCGCTCTATGCCCGCAACAATTACCGCGAGGATTTCGACCAGATCGAATGGCGCGATCCCGAGACGGATGATCGCGCCGCGCGCGATCTCAAGGCGTGGCAGCAGGGGCGCACCGGATACCCCATCGTCGATGCCGGGATGCGGCAATTGTGGCAGACCGGGTGGATGCACAACCGGGTGCGGATGATCGCCGCCAGCTTCCTGACCAAGCACCTGCTGATCGACTGGCGCGTGGGCGAACAATGGTTCTGGGATACGCTGGTGGATGCTGATTACGCCAGCAATGCGACCAACTGGCAATGGATCGCCGGAACGGGCGTGGACAGCAACATGTTCGTGCGGATCATGGCCCCGCTGTCGCAGTCGGAGAAGTTCGACGCGGCGCGATGTATCCGCGAATATGTTCCGGAGCTTCGCGGTCTGGACGAACCCTATATCCACGATCCCGAGGAATTCGGCCGCCTGCCAAAGCCTTACCCGCCCAAGATCATCGGCCACAAACAGGCACGCGAGCGGGCGCTGGCTGCGTATAAGGCGATCAAGAGCGACTGATCGGGCCACGCGTCACCTTGCCGATGGGCGCATGTCGGGCCTATGGCATGGCGCATGACGTCGCAGGGGATCAGAGGCGGAGAATTGCTGAGCGCGGGTGCGCGGTTCGCGCCCGCTCCGGGCTTGCTTGCGCGGCTGATGGCCCCCGGCTTTGCCAAGATCCTGGCGCAGGTCGATGCGGGGCTGGAGCGTGGTTCGATCACAGCGCATCTGCCCGACGGCACCACGCGGGTGCTGGGCGGGCGCGCTGCGGGCTTTGATGTCGAAATCCGGCTGAAGGACTGGCGCGCGCTGCTGCGGCTTGCCACCGGCGGTTCGGTGGGCTGGTTTCAGGCCTATGAGGCAGGCGAGTGGGAGGCCGACAATCACGCGCACATGTTTGCGCTAATGTCTGACAACGTCCGTACTCTGAAGAACACCGCGCGCAGTTCGGGGTTGTTCCGGCTGATCGGCCTGTTCGCGCACCAGATGAACCGCAACGATCGCAGCGGATCGGTGCGCAACATCTCGGCGCATTACGATCTGGGCAATGATTTCTACAAGGAATGGCTCGATCCGAGCATGACCTATTCAAGCGCGCTTGAGGTGGGGGATGACGGGATTGAAGCCGCGCAGCAGCGCAAGCTTTCAGGCATTGTCGCACGACTGGGCGATGCGGAGACGGTGCTGGAGATCGGCTGCGGCTGGGGTGCTCTGGCTGACAGGATCGCCCGCACCGGTGCGCAAGTCACCGCGATCAGCCTGTCGGACGAGCAATTGCGCTGGGCGCGCGAACACGCATCTTCCAACATCGAATTCCGCAAGCAGGATTATCGCGAAACAACGGGGCAATACGACGCAATCGCCAGCGTCGAGATGGTCGAAGCGCTGGGACGCGAATACTGGCCGACCTTCATGGACTGTGTTGCGCGCAATCTGAAACCGGGCGGGCGTGCGGCGCTGCAATTCATTTCGATGGCCGATGACGTGTTCGAGGATTACGCCCGCGCCGCCGATTTCATTCAGGCCTATGTCTTCCCCGGAGGCTTGCTGATCAAGACGTCGGAATTTCGCGAGCTGGCGGCAGAACGCGGGCTTTCGTGGGCGGATCAGGTCGATTTCGGGCAGGATTATGCCGCCACCTTGCGGATATGGCGCGAACGGTTTGACACGGCGGTGGCTGAAGAGAGGCTGCCCGCCGGGTTTGACGATCGCTTCGTGCGGCTGTGGCGCTATTACCTATCCTATTGCGAAGGCGGCTTTCTGGCCGGGACAATCGATGTCCATCAGGTTACGCTGGCAAAGAATTGAGACAGGAGAGGGTCTGACATGAAATTGAAGTCACTGGCATCGGGTATCGCGCTGGCGTTGGCGCTGGGCGGCTGTGCGACGACCTATACCACGGCTGACGGAGCGAGCGGCGCGGATGCGACGCCGCTTGCCGCCGTGACGATGGTGACACCGCCGGAGCGCGATCCCTCGCAATTGCAGGTGTTGTTCTGGAGCGATGAACAGCGTTCGGCCCGGTTCCGCGAGATGGAAAACTGGTTTGCCGGGCACGAAGTCCCCGCTGCGCGCCAGCCACGCGCATTGCCACAGGGGGAGGCGCTGCCTGCTGCTCTGGCGCAGAAAATCCGCGCAACCATGCTGGAAACCAACGCCGCCGGGGTGATGGTGTACAAGAACGGCACCGTCCGGTTTGAAGATTACGCGCTTGGCTTCACGCCCGACCAACGCTGGACCAGCTTTTCGGTGGCCAAGAGCTTCACCTCCACCCTGCTCGGCGCGGCTATTCGCGACGGGTTCATCGCCAGCCTCGATGATCCGGTGACGCGCTATATCCCCGGCCTTGCCGGCTCCGCTTATGAAGGTGTGACGGTGCGCCAACTCGCCACCATGACAAGCGGCGTAGCCTGGAACGAGGATTACACCGATCCCAACAGCGACGTGGCGCAGATGAACCGCTTCGTCGTCGAATACGGCCCCGAAGCCATCGTCGCCCAGATGCGCGAATTGAAGCGCGAGGCGCCTGCCGGAGAGAAATGGGTCTACAAGACGGGTGAGACGAATTTGATCGGTCTGCTGGTCGAAAATGCCGTCGGCCTGTCACTGGCCGAATATGCGCAGGAAAAGATTGTCGAGCCTGCGGGCTTCGAGAACGGGCTGTTCTGGATGGTCGATCCGCGCGGCGGCAATATCGGCGGGTGCTGTCTGTCGCTGTCATTGGCCGATTACACCCGCATGGGCGTGTTCGCGCTTGAAGGGGGCGGGGATGCCGTGCCTGAAGGCTGGTTTGCCGAAGCGGGCGATTCGCTCGTCGATTTCGGCGATTCGGGATACGGGTACGGCTATCAGTGGTGGACCTATCCCGGCTCTTTCGGCGCGCAGGGGATCTTTGGCCAATCGATCACGATCGTGCCGAGCGAAGGACTGGTGCTGACCGTGGTGAGCAACTGGCCGACTGCGACCAGCAGCGAAAACCGAGCGAAATGGGGCGCGATCGCGGCCGGAATCGCGGCTTCCGATTGAATGGAAGGATGGCCGGGCGACCTTGCCCGGCCTTTCTCACGCCATCGGGCGATAGACGCCGGTGTTGCTGTAGCGTTGCAGGATGTTGTCGTGCACGATCGGGCTCAACAATTCCTCAAAGGCACAGCCGACAATGCAATTGTCCCACCACACGACCTGAGCCTGAAGCGATTCGAGCCCCGGCAGTGTCAGCCAGCAGATCTGGCCTTCGTGCATGCGGTTGATCGATGCGGCGGAAAAGCCGGAAATCGAAAGATCATGGACAACGCTCTGGAACGCACGACCGCCCGATGCCCGTAGCGTGGCGGGAATGGTAAGCCGGGTCCGCGGCGAGCAGCGATCTTCCTGCGCAGCGATACGGTAGCTGTTGTTGTCGGTCGGCATTGCCTCGCAACCTTTTCCAATATGCTCTTTTGGTCTCTGTGCCGGTCTGTGGTCGGACCCTTATTCCACCCGACAGGCTTAGAGATTGATTGCACAAAAAGGTTAACAGCAATGTAAGGGGAAATGGCCGAAGCACCGCATTGGTGCGGTGCCGCGCCGATCAGTCCACGCGTTCGCGGTGCCCGGTGGTGAAATCCTGTTTGAGCAGATCGATCAGGCGGGTCGCCACCGCTTCGGGCGGCTTCACCGTATCGGGCTTTTCTCCGGGATAGGCGCGGGCGCGCATTTCCGTGCGGGTGGCCCCCGGATCGACGATCGCGACGCGCAGCGGGCTCAGCTTTTCAACCTCTGCGGCGTAAGTCTGAAGCAGATTGTCGAACGCGGCCTTGGTCGAACCATAGGCTCCCCAGAACGAGCGCGGCGACGCGCCCACGCTGCTGGTGAGGCCGATGATGCGTCCCGCTTCGGCGCGGCGCAACAGCGGGTCGAACGCCGCAAGCAGCGCCTGAGTCGCGACCACATTGGTCATGATCGCCTGGTTGAACTGCTTGGGGTCGATTTGCGAAAGCGGTGTCAACTCCGGCAGGTAAGCTGCGGAAATCACCATGATATCGAGCGCATCCCACCGCCCGGCGATGGCCGATGCAAGACGCGTCACTGCGTCCGGTTCGGTGAGGTCGATCGGAGCAATGGTGGAGGTGCCGCCAGCGGCGTGAATTTGGTCCTCCACCGCTTCGAGCGCCTTGACCTTGCGCGCGACGAGGATGACGTGTGCGCCTGCTTCGGCAAGAGCAATGGCAGTCGCTGCGCCAATGCCACGGCTCGCGCCGGTAACCAGGGCCGTACGCCCTGCAAGCGGTTTGTTCTCGGTCATGGATCAGGCAGCCTTGGGGTCTACGAAAGGAAGTTCGTCGGACTTGCGATCGCTCAGCGAAAGGTCGGTCAGCGAAGTGGGGTAATCCCCGGTGAAGCACGCGTCGCAGAATTGCGGACACGCCTTGTCCCGCCCCTTGGAACCGACGGCGCGGTAAAGCCCGTCAATCGAGATGAAGGCGAGGCTGTCGGCCTTGATGAATTCGCGCATCGCCTCAAGCTCCATGCGCGCGGCCAGCAGCTTTGAGCGTTCGGGCGTATCGACGCCATAGAAGCACGAATGCGCTGTCGGCGGGCTGGCAACGCGGAAGTGCACTTCGCTCGCGCCAGCTTCGCGCATCATTTCCACGATCTTGAGACTGGTCGTGCCGCGCACGATCGAATCGTCGATCAGAACGATGCGCTTGCCTTCGACAAGGCCGCGATTGGCGTTGTGCTTGCGCTTCACGCCCGAATGGCGCGCTGCGTCCGAAGGCTGGATGAAGGTGCGCCCGACATAGTGCGAACGGATGATGCCGAGTTCGAACGGCACGCCCGAGCGCTGGGCATAGCCGATTGCGGCCGGAACGCCGCTGTCGGGTACGGGCACCACCAGATCGACATCGCAGGGCGATTCGATGGCCAGCTGCGTGCCGATGGCCTTGCGCGCTTCATAGACGCTTTGCCCGGCAAAGATGCTGTCGGGGCGGCTGAAATACACGTGTTCGAAAATGCACGGCCGCGCGGCAGGCTTGCCGAAGGGATGCGAGCTGGTGATGTTGCCTTCGAAATCGACTTGCAGGATTTCGCCCGGCTCGACTTCGCGGATGAATTCCGCGCCGACGACATCGAAGGCCACGGTTTCGCTGGCGAACACCACGGCATCGCCCATCTTGCCCATGACAAGCGGGCGGATGCCCAGAGGATCGCGGCATGCGATCATGCCTTCGGGCGTCATCACGATCAGCGCATAGGCGCCTTCGACAAAGCGCAGCGCGTCGATCAGCCGGTCGGCAATGGTGGGGTAGCGCGAGGTTGCGACGAGGTGGATGATGACTTCGGTGTCGGAAGTCGACTGGAAGATCGAACCGCGCCCGACCAGATCCTTGCGCAGCGCCATGGCGTTGGAAATATTGCCGTTGTGGGCGATGGCAAAGCCGCCGCTGGCCAGTTCGGCATAGAGCGGCTGCACATTGCGCAAGCCGGCCCCGCCGGTGGTGGAATAGCGGACATGGCCCGCCGCCATCGTGCCGGGCAGTTCGGCAATCGCTTCGGCAGAGGAGAAATTCTCGGCCACATGGCCAAGACCGCGCCGCGAAATGAAATCCTTGCCGTCGAAACTGGTTATACCGACTGCTTCCTGTCCGCGATGCTGGAGCGCATGCAGTCCCAAAGCCGTGGCTGCTGCTGCCCGTTCGGCCTTGATCGCGCCGAAAATGCCGCATTCCTCACGCAGCTTGTCCCCGTCCTCGTCGATGAAAGGATGCGTGATATTGCCTGCCGGTGAAATAAATCCGTCGTGTGCCATCGCCGTAATATGCCCGCTGCGCTGCCCCCGCCGTGGGCGCTCCATGGCGGTGTTACCGTTCAATTACAAGCTTTGTTCGCCGTCGGCTCCCCGCCTTTTTTGATGACCGGACCGTGACAGAGGACGGCGCTTGCCGCGCGGATTACTCACAGGCGCCGGGCACTTGTCCATTGTGCGGGACGGAGCAGCACCTTACAGGCTCGGTTCACATTTCCGCAGCCAGACAACCGGGCATCCATGCTTTCTCCTTTCGAACGAATGATCGCCAAGCGGTATCTGTGGCCGGGCAAGGGCGAGGCCTTCATCGCGCTTGTCGCGGGGATATCGGTGGGCGTTGTCATGCTCTCGGTCGCCATGCTGGTGCTGGTGATGAGCGTGATGGGCGGCTTCCGCTCCGAAATGCTTGAGAAGTTCAGCGGATTGAACGGCCATGCGGTGATTCAGGCCTATGGTGGCGAGCTCGACGGGTGGGAAAGCGTGCTCGAGCAAGTGCGCGCGACCGAAGGCGTTGTCAGCGCATCCCCGCTGATCGAACAGCCGCTGCTCGCCAGCTACAACGGCCGGGCCAATGCGATCTTCGTGCGCGGGCATACGCAGGAAGATATCGATGCGCTCGCTGACAAGGTGCTGATCGGCGACATGCGCACACTGCAGCCGGATGCCGGGAAAGTAGCCATCGGATCGCGGCTCGCAGCCAATATGGGCGCACGGGTCGGCGACACGATCACGATCATCAACCCACAAGGGCGCACCACGCCGTTCGGCACGACGATCCGGCAGGTCGGTTATGAAGTCGGCGCCATCTTCGAGATCGGGCTGTACGATTTCGACGAAACCTTCGTGATCATGCCGATGACCGATGCGCAGACGCTGTTGCTGCTGGGCGATGCGGTGGGGCTGATCGAAGTGACCGTGACCGATCCCGACAAGGTGGGGCAGATACTCGGCCCCGTGGAGCAGACGCTGACGGGCAGGGCGGTGATCGCCGATTGGAAGACAATCAATTCCTCGCTGTTCGAAGCGCTAGAGGTGGAGCGCGTCGCGATGTTCTTCGTGCTCAGCTTCATGGTGCTGGTCGCCTGTTTCAACATTCTGTCGAGCCTCGTGATGATGGTGCGCGCAAAGACGCGCGACATCGCGATCATGCGGACGATGGGCGCGACGCGGCGCAGCCTGCTCAAGATATTCGTGACCACGGGTACGACTGTCGGCGCGCTGGGGACGGTCGCCGGGCTGATCCTCGGTTTCGTGCTGCTGTATTTCCGCAACGGCATTGTCGATGGGATCGCGGCGATCACGGGGGTTCCGATCTGGGATCCGCAGGTGCGGTTCCTCACCAGCCTGCCGGTGCTGGTCGATCCGTGGGAAATCATCGGGATCACCGCGCTGGCGATCGGCATGAGCTTCCTTGCAACGCTGTATCCGGCGTTCAAGGCGTCCAACACCGATCCGGTTCAGGTGCTGCGCTATGAGTGAACCCGCAATGAGTGATCCCATTGTCTCCCTGCGCGACCTGCGGCGCACGTTCGAACAGGGCGGGCAGCGGATCGAGGTGTTGCGCGGCGTCAATCTCGACATCATGCCGGGAGAGATCGTCGCGCTGCTCGGCCCGTCGGGCTCGGGCAAATCGACCATGCTGCAGGCGGTCGGCCTGCTCGAAGGCGGGTTCGAAGGCTCGATTGCGATTGCCGGAGAACGCGCCGAAAAGCTCGCTTCGGACGAACGCACCCGCATCCGGCGCGAACATCTTGGTTTCGTGTACCAGTTCCACCACTTGCTGCCGGATTTCAACGCGACCGAGAATGTGGTGATGCCGCAAATGGTCGCAGGGGTGGACAGGGCAGAGGCGACGGTGCGGGCGGAGCAATTGCTGACCGATCTGGGCCTCGGCCACCGCCTCACCCACCGGCCAAACCAGCTTTCGGGCGGGGAACAACAACGCGTCGCGGTCGCCCGCGCGCTCGCCAATCAACCGACGCTGGTGCTGGCAGACGAGCCGACCGGAAATCTTGACGAGACGACTTCGGATACCGTGCTCGGCCAGTTTCTCGAACTGGTGCGCGGCGAAGGCAGCGCGGCACTGATCGCGACGCATAACGAGCGGCTGGCTTCACGCATGGACCGGATCGTTCGCCTGCATGACGGCGTGCTCGATTGATTTGAGGCTTGCCACGTCAGGCGGTTCTCCTCATTTTCGCAGGCACGCATTCAGGGGATAGAAAATGACCACCATTGCCGATTTCACCGTCACCACCAATCGCGGCGAGACGCTCGACCTCGCGACCAAGCAGGGCAAGGTTCTGCTGATCGTCAACACCGCGTCCAAATGCGGTTTCACCCCGCAATATGACGGGCTGGAAGAGCTGTATCAGCAGTTCAAGGACAAGGATTTCGAGGTGCTGGGATTCCCCTGCAACCAGTTCGGTGCGCAGGAGCCGGGCAGCGCCGATGAAATCGCCGAATTCTGCAAGGTCAATTTCGGCGTCACGTTCCCGCTGATGGCGAAAATTGACGTCAACGGCCCTGATGCCTCGCCGCTTTACGACTGGATGAAGAAGGAAAAGAAGGGCCTGATGGGTTCTACTTCGATCAAGTGGAACTTCACCAAGTTCCTGATCGACCGCGAAGGCAATGTCGTGAAGCGGTACGGCCCGCAGGACACGCCCAAGTCGATTGCTCGGGACATCGAAAAGCTGCTCTGATCCGATCGCTGCCTGTGGAGAATTAGCCGCCTCTGGCGCTTCCGAATCTGCGGGAAATTCCTAGACTGGGGGGATGCCGTTCGCACCCTTCGTCCCCTTGCGCGTCTTGTCGTCCTATTCGATGCTCGAAGGGGCTATCGATCCCAAGGCGATTGCCAAGCTGGCGAAGGAGCGCGGCTTTCCCGCCATCGCGATTTGCGACCGCAACGGGCTGTATGGCGCGGTCATGTTCGCAGGCGCGTGCAAGGATGAAGGCGTGCAGCCGATCATCGGCACGCTGCTGGGTGTGGCGCGCCCCAATGCCGACGGAACATCGGACGGGCGGCAGGTCGACTACCTGCCTTTGTTCGCCCAGGACGAGGCCGGCTACGACAATCTGTGCCATCTCGTTTCCAAGGCGCATCTTGACCGTCCGCTTGAGCTGGAGCCGCATGTCGAGCTTGATGCGCTGGAAGGCCACACCGATGGCCTGATCGCGCTTTCGGGCGCGGGCGAGGGCGCGCTCACCCGATTGCTGGCGGAATCGCAGACCCCGGCAGCAGAGGCGCTGGCGGACCGTTTGCAGGCGCTGTTCCCATCGCGGTTCTACATCGAACTTGCGCGGCACGGTGATCCCGTCTGCACCGCAGCCGAAGCGGCGCTGATCGACATGGCCTATGCCCGCGATCTGCCGCTGGTCGCGACCAACCCTTCGAATTTTGCCGAACCGCACATGCACAAGGCGCATGACGCTATGCTGTGCATCGCCAATTCGACCTATATCGACAATGATGATCGGCCCCGCACCAATCGCGACGCTTTCGTGAAATCCGCGCCGATGATGCAGGAAATCTTTGCCGACCTGCCCGAAGCGACTGCCAACACGCTGGTTGTCGCGCAGCGCTGCGCATTTGCGCCGCCCTATCGCGCCCCGATCCTGCCCAGCCTTGCAGGCGATCTCGAAGGCGAGGCTAGGATGCTGGCCGAACAATCGCGCGCCGGGCTGGAGGCGCGGCTCGAACCCTATGGCGAAATGCCGGAGGAGGAGCGCAAGGCCTATTTCGAACGGCTCGAATACGAAATCGGCATCATCGTGAAGATGGGTTTCCCCGGCTACTTCCTGATCGTTGCCGACTTCATCCAATGGGCGAAGGAACAGGGAATTCCCGTGGGGCCAGGTCGCGGATCGGGTGCTGGCTCCATCGTGGCATGGGCGCTGACGATCACCGATCTCGATCCGATCCGGCTGGGGCTGCTGTTCGAACGTTTCCTCAACCCCGAACGCGTTTCGATGCCTGACTTCGATATCGACTTCTGCGAAACGCGGCGTGGTGAAGTGATCCGCTATGTCCAGCGCAAATACGGGGCCGATCACGTCGCCCAGATCATCACTTTCGGCAAGATGAAGGCGCGCGCGGTGCTGCGTGATTGCGGGCGTATCCTGCAGATGAGCTACGGCCAGGTGGACCGGCTGTGCAAGATGGTGCCCAACCACCCGACTGATCCGTGGACCCTGCCGCGCGCTTTGAACGGGGCGGCTGATTTCAAGAAGGAATACGACAACGACAACGAGGTGAAACGCCTCGTTGATCTTGCCCTCCAGCTTGAAGGGCTACCGCGCAATTCCTCCACTCATGCGGCGGGCGTGGTGATCGGCGACCGGCCCTTGTCGCAATTGGTGCCGCTGTACCGCGATCCGCGATCAGACATGCCGGTTACGCAATACGACATGAAGAATGTCGAAAGCTCCGGCCTCGTCAAATTCGACTTTCTGGGGCTCAAGACCCTGTCGGTATTGCGCAAGGCTGTCGACCTTCTGGCGCTGCGCGGGATCACAATCGACCTTGGCGAGCTGCCGCTCGATGACAAGGCTGTATACGATCTCATGCAGGACGGTAACACGGTTGGCGTGTTCCAGCTGGAATCCGACGGGATGCGGCGCACGCTGAAGGCGGTGAAGCCGTCCAATTTCGGCGACATCATCGCGCTCGTCTCGCTCTATCGCCCCGGCCCGATGGACAACATTCCGCTGTTCGGCCAGCGCAAAGCGGGCGAAGTGCCGATCGAATATCCGCATCCCAAGCTCGAAGGCATTCTCGCCGAAACCTACGGCATCTTCGTTTATCAGGAACAGGTGATGCAGGCCGCGCAGATCCTTGCCGATTACTCGCTCGGCGATGCAGACCTGCTGCGCCGCGCCATGGGCAAGAAGAACCAGGCCGAGATGGACAAGCAGCGCGCGCGCTTCATCGAAGGCTGCGCCGAGGTTTCGGACATCGAGCCGAAGAAAGCGAACGAGCTTTTCGACTTGATCGACAAGTTCGCCGGCTACGGCTTCAACAAATCGCACGCGGCGGCCTATGCGCTGCTCGCCTATCAGACCGGCTGGCTGAAGGCGCATTATCCCGAAGAATTCTACGCCGCCTCGATGTGTTTCGACCTGCACCAGTCGGACAAGCTGGGTGCCTTCGTCGATGATGCACGGCGCTATCCGGGCGGGGGGGTCACCGTACTGCCGCCCTGCGTCAACGCGTCCGAAGCGCGCTTCAGCGTCGAGCAGACCGATGATGGATATGCGGTGCGCTATGCCCTTGCCGGTATCCGCAACGTGGGTGAAAAGGCGATGGAAGCGCTGGTGGCGGAACGCCTCGCCAACGGGCCGTTCGAAAGCCTGAAAGACCTGTGCGAACGTCTGCCGCAGGGTGCGATGAACCGCCGCCAGCTCGAAGGGCTGGCGTGCGCGGGTGCGCTTGACGCACTTGAGCCCAACCGCGCGGCGGTGTTCGCCAATGCCGATCTGCTGCTGGCCGTGGCCGATGCCGCGATCCGTGAACGATCGAGCGGGCAAGGCGGTTTGTTCGGCGGCGATCATGCCCCGCAGGAGGATTTGCGCCTGCAACCCACCGATCCGTGGTCGCGCCCCGAACAGATGGCAAAGGAACGCGAGAACTTCGGGTTCTATTTCTCCGCCCATCCGGTGCAGCAATATCGCGAGATCGCCTCGGCACAGGGGGCGCGGACTTATCAGAGCTTGATGGAAGCAGGCGCACCTCCGGGTGGCCGTGGGCAGGCGGTGATCGCGGCAATGGTCGAAGGCGCGAGCAAGGGCCGGACAAAGCGCGGCGCCGAATTCATCCGTGCCGATTTCTCCGACTCGTCAGGCCAGTTCTCGTCCGCCTGTTTCGAGGAATCGCTCGTCACGAAATTCCCCGAATGGGCGCAGAGCGGCGAATGCGTGCTGCTCAATGTCGAGCTGGATTCGCCCAATCCGGGCGAGCCGCCGCGCCTGACGATCCGCAACGCGCGCCCGCTCTCTTCGGTGAGCGGATCGGTCGCGATGCTGCTGAAAGCCGATGTGCTGTCGATCGACGCGCTGGCGGAACTGAAGCTCGAGCTTGAGCACGACCCGAAGGTTCAGGGCGAGGTGCTGATCCGGCTTGTGCTGGGCGATGACGAGTATGCGCATATGCGCCTCGGCAGCGACTTCGTGCTCAATGGCGATCTGGCAGAGCGGCTTTCCGGAGTGCCGGGGATAGAGAACGTCGCGCTCGAACCGCAGCGCGGGCGGGCAAACCTCAGGCTGGTGGCCTGAAGTCCGCAATTCACCCGCACTAGGCAATTGCCAAGGGCGCCCGCTCCCGCCATTGTTTCCCCCGCAATTCGGCCCGAACACGGGCACATATTCGGGAGAAACCACCACAATGCTCACACAGAACCTTGGCGCGATGCAGGACTGGACCATGCGGATCACCCATGTGATCGATCATGCCGCGCGCGAAGCCGGAGCGCGCGAGATCGTGACGCGCTGGGCCGATGGCAGCGAAACCCGCACCGATTGGGCCGGCATTCGCCGCGACGCCCTGAAAATGGCGCAGGCGCTGGTCGCGCTGGGGATCAAGCCGGGAGAGCGCGTGGCAAGCCTTGCGATGAACCACTCGCGTCACCTCGTCAGCTGGTACGGTGTCGCGGGGATGGGCGGAGTGCTGCACACGGTGAACCCGCGCCTGTTCGACGATCAGCTCGAATACATCGTCAATCACGCCGAAGACCGCGTGCTGTTCTACGACGCCGCGTTCCAGCCCATCGTCGACCGGATGCGCGATCGCTGGACCACGGTAGAGCATTACATCTGCTACGACAGTGGCGAAAACTCCCCCGCTTTCGAAGACTGGATCGGCGCGCAGGACGGGAATTACGAATGGTATGCAGGCGACGAGCGCGATCCCTGCATGATCTGTTACACCAGCGGCACCACGGGCAATCCCAAGGGTGTGCAATACGAACACCGCTCAACGGTCATGCACGCAATCGCCGGGCTGCAACCGGCCGCTTTCAACTTCTCCAGTTCATCAGTGATGCTGCCGGTGGTGCCCATGTTCCATGCGGCCAGCTGGGGCCTGCCCTATGCGGGTGCGATGGCGGGGATCAAGTTCGTCTTCTCCGCCGTCAATGATCCTGCTGTGCTGCACGATCTGATGATCCGCGAAGGCGTGACCGATTCCGCGGGCGTGCCGACCGTGTGGCTCGCGCATTTCCAGTATTGCGACAAGGAAGGACTCGACCTGCCGCCGCTCAAGGCCGCGACCATCGGCGGCAGCGCCGCGCCCAAGTTCATGATCCGCCGCCTGCTTGAAAACGGCACCCGCGTCCAGCACGCCTGGGGCATGACCGAGACTTCGCCCATCGGCACCGTCGGCGGACCGACCTGGGATTGGGACACGCTCAGCCTTGATGAGAAGGTCGAGAAATGCGCGATGCAGGGCCGCCCGGTGTTCGGCGTGGAACTGCGCACGGTGGACCTCGACGATATGGCGACCGAGCTGCCGCGTGATGGCGTGACTTCGGGGGCGCTGCAAATCCGGGGGCCGTGGATCATCCGCCGCTATTTCAAGGCCGATCAGGATGCGACCAACAACGAAGGCTGGTTCGACACCGGCGATGTCGGCATCCTCCATCCTGACGGCACGCTGCAACTGACCGACCGGACCAAGGACGTGATCAAGTCGGGCGGCGAATGGATCAGCTCGGTCGAGCTGGAAAACGCCGCTGTCGGCCACCCTGCCGTGGCAGAGGCCGCTTGCGTCGGCATGTTCCACCCCAAGTGGGATGAACGTCCGGTGCTGTTCGTGGTGAAGAAGGAAGGCGCGGATTGCTCGGCCGACGACATTATCGAACATCTCAAGCCGCTGGTCGCCAAGTGGTGGCTGCCCGATGCGGTGGAGTTCGTCGACGACATCCCGCACACTGCAACCGGCAAGATTTCGAAGAAAGACCTGCGTGAACGCTTCGCCGACTACAAGCTGGAGGCGTAACCACTAACGTCATCCCAGCGAAAGCTGGGATCTAAGGCCAGCTTGCGCCGCGCTTGCCGCTCTAGACCCCAGCTTTCGCTGGGGTGACAAAAAAGGAATTGCATGACCTATTTCATTGACCCAAGCCCTGAGAACTTCAAGGCGTTCAAGGACCTGCCACGGGACGAGCCGATCCATATGCTCAACCTGCTGCGGTACCGCGATCTTGCCGAATATCCGCAAGGCCATGAGCACCACGGCAATGGCTGGACCGGGCGGCGCGCCTATCAGGAATACGGCGCCACCAGCGGCCCGATCTTCGCCCGCGTCGGTGGCAAGATTGTCTGGCGCGGTGCGTTCCAGACCATGGTGACGGGGCCGGGCGACAAGGACTGGCACGACGGCTTCGTCGCACAATATCCGAACTCGGCGGCGTTCTTCGAGATGATCAAGGACCCGGATTACCAACTGGCCGTGGTGAACCGTACGGCGGCTCTGGTGGATAGCCGCCTGATGCGGTTTTCGCCGGGGGATGTTGGCGGCGGGTTTGGGTGATGTTTCCTCCCCGTGCCGGGGAGGCTATAAGAGTCGCATCTGCCCGCCAACTTCCGGCGGTGTGAAGCGCGAGCAATCCAGCTCGAACTGCGCCTTGCTCCGATCAATCCCCGCCTTCCTGCACGCCACGCGGAACCGCGTTCGGATGAGGTCTGCCCACACCCCTTGGGGCTTCATCCGGGTGAAGAAGCCGGGGTCATTGTCCCGTCCGCCGCGCATCTCGCGAACGATGTTCATCACCTTGCCTGCCCGCTCGGGGTAATGGACGTCCAGCCATTCGCGGAACAGCGGGGCGACCTCGTGCGGCAGGCGCAGCGGGATCCACCCGACGCTCTGCACGCCTAGAGTCGCGGCGCGTTCGATGATGCTTTCCATGAATTCGTCGGTGATCGCCGGAATGATCGGCGAGATAGAGCAATGCACCGGCACTCCCAGTTCCGCCAGCCGCCCCAGCGCCGCAAGCCGTTTGATCGGAGCGGCGCAGCGCGGCTCGAGCTTGGCCGAAAGCACCGGATCGAGGCTCGTCACAGAAATCGCCACCGCAGACAGCTTTTCACGCGCCATTTCCGCGAGCAGATCGGCATCGGCCAGCACCCGGTCTGACTTGGTCGTGATCGTCACCGGATGGCGCGCCTCAAGACACACTTCCAGCACATCACGGGTGATGCGGTATCGCCGCTCTATCGGCTGATACGGATCGGTGTTGGTGCCCAGTGCAATAGGTGCAGGCTTGTACCCGCGCTTATTCAGCGTCTGCCGCAGCAATTCCCCGGCATTGGGCTTCGCAAACAACCGCGTTTCGAAATCCAGTCCGGGCGACAAATCGTACCAGGCGTGGGTAGGGCGGGCATAGCAATAGACGCAGCCATGCTCGCACCCGCGATAGGCGTTGATCGACCGATCAAACGGAATATCGGGCGACTGGTTGAAGCTGAGGATCGTCTTGGGGTGTTCTTCGGTGACGGTGGTGCGCAGCTTTACCGGCGGCCCGTCGAGAGCGGCGACATGATCGCGCCAGTCGCCGTCCAACTCGCGCCGCGGCATGCCGAAACGGGTCGAGAGCTGGCCCGAGGCCGCTCCGCGTCCGCGTTCGAAATCGGGATGTTCCGTGGTGCCCATAAGAAGAACATAATAGGAACATGATGCGGTGAAAAGCGCTATTTCTCTTTGAGGCGCGGCATCAGCTCGACGAAATTGCACGGGCGATTTCGGCTGTCGAGTTGCTCGGCAAGGATGCCGTCCCACCCGTCCTTTACTGCGCCGTTCGATCCCGGCAGGGCGAAGATATAGGTGCCGCGTGCGACCACCGCGCAGGCGCGGGATTGCACAGTGCTGGTGCCGATTGTCTGGAAACTGATCCAGCGGAACAATTCGCCAAATCCGGGAATTTCGCGCGCGCCCTCGATCCGTGAAAGCGCCTCGGGCGTCACATCGCGGCCCGTGAGCCCGGTGCCGCCGGTGGAGACGATCGCGTCAATCTGCGGATCGTCGATCCAGGCATCAAACTGGCTCGCCAGCAGTGCGGCATCATCCTTCACGATCAGGCGCGCGGCGAGGTTGTGACCAGCGTCGGTTACTCGCTGGGCAAGGATGTCTCCGGAAGTGTCGTTTTCGGCCGTGCGCGTGTCGGAAACGGTCAGCACGGCAATGTTGATCGGGGTGAAGACCTTCGCCTCGTCAATCGCCATGCCGGGTTCCTTTCGCTATTGGCTGATGCTTGCCGTCCGGGGCCTAGCGGCCTGCGGGAATTCTGGCCAGCGGCCTTGTGCCAATGCGCGGCGACTGGGCGAGGCAACCCCGGCGGCTCGTTCATACATCCAGTAATTGCGCATCACGATGGAGACGTAGCCGCGCGTTTCCCAATAGGGGATCGATTCCATCCAGAGCAGCGGATCGCCCTGATCGTTGACCTCGTAATTCCAGCGATCAACCGGGGTGAGTCCGGCGTTATAGGCGGCCATGATCTTGGGCAGCAGCCCTTGCGTCGCCCCGCTGTCGCGCAGCATTTCAAGGTGCTGCTGGCCATAGGCGAGGTTGACGGAGGGATCGTTGAGATCGGCGTAGCTCGCGCCAAGGTTCAACCGGCGATTGTGATCGCTGGCCGTGCCGGGCATGATCTGCATCAGGCCGCGCGCATTGGCGGGGCTGACGGCGCTGGTGCGGAAGTTTGATTCCTGCAACGCATGGGCAAAGGCGAGGCTGGGATCGACCCGCCAGCCGGTTGCCGGTTGCCAGTGCGCGACCGGGAAACGCAAGGCGGGGTCAACGCGCATCCCGTAAGGCACATATTGCGCCATAAAGAGTTGGGTCGATGGCAGGCCCAGTTCGCGGGCAAGCCTCGCCATCGCCGGGTAATCCTGAGCCCGGCCGATGCGCGCTTCGTGGCGCAGCACTTCGTCGGCGAGCGCGGGGCGGCCGATCTCGATCAGCGCGGCGGCCACGCGGACATTGCGGCGATCCTGAAGCGAGCGCCAGTCTTCGGCGGAAAACCTCGGCGCCGGGGCATCGGCGGGGACTTCGATGCCCAGCTGGTCGATCGCCAGCATGCCGTAAAGCGTTTCGTCATAGCGGGCTGCGGCGGACAGGTGTTGTCCGGCGGCTTCGGGCTCGCGGCAACGCACAAGCGAACGGTGCGCCCAGTAATGCGCCGCTGCGGCGAGTTCGACATTGGTTGCCTGCTGCGCGGCGCGGGCAAAGGCTTCGCCAGCGAGCGAGCAATAGCCGAGCCGCCATGCGGCCAGCCCCGCGACCCATTCGCCTTCGGCCACCCATGCGCCCGAGCCCTGCGACACGGTTTCCGCGAGCGCGAGTGCGTTCTGGTCGTCATTCTCGATGTAAAAGCTCCAGGCAACGCGCTGACGCCATTCGGCTCGCGCTTCGGAGCTCATCATCGGTTCGGCTTGCTGCAGGAACGCATAGGCGCCCGACGGATCATCGTTGCGGATCGCCTCGAGGATCGCTGCGCGGGTTTCGGCGGAGATCGTGCCGTCATCCACCGAGCGCGGGCGGATGCGCTTGCTCGGTTCGGGCTGGCGGCTGAAGCTTTGCGTTGCCGGGAATGCAGGCAGTTGCTCCACCCCGCGCCCCGAACCCAATCGGCCCAGTTGCGGCGCATGAGGCAGATCAACCCCGGCGTTGAGCCACTGGGCAATTTGCTCGCCGCTGATCCGCGGGCTGTTGGCATGGGTGAAATATTCGGCTTGCGCTACCTGATGCAGCAATCCGCCTTCGGCCCGCTTGAGCAGTGCCTCGACCACGTCCCATTGCTCGCGATCAATCGCGGCGAAGATGTCGCGGTAAAGCTGTTTTTCATTCTGGCTGAGCACGGCAGGAACAGAGGTGCTCTGGCTCTCCGCGCTATCATATTGCGCGACCATGCTCGATTGCGCGGAAGCGGCAGGGGCAATGGCGATTCCGGATACAAGTGCAATTCCGGCCAGCAGGGAGCGCATGCAGGGGGTACTCTTTACTCGACCGACCATTCGATCCATCTCCGCCAGAACCGGGCTTTGAGCCGGGGCATGGCCAGAACACTGTCCAGCCCCTCGCTCACCATCACTGGCACTGATGCGGATGTCTGGTTGATTTCACGTAAAGATGGAGCGTCTTTCGGCAATTCGTGTCCGATTAGCGGCAGGATGTTGCCGCCGAAGGCAAGAAGCCGTTTTGGAGCCGCCAAGGCGATGTGATGCGCGGTGACGGCATCCATGCCGCGCGCCGCCAGCGAAGCGGTATCCGCCATCGGCGTGTGGCGCGGCAGGGCGGAAGCGATGCAGGTCTGTTCCTCGTCCAGCCCCATCGCCTTGAGCATGCGCGACAGCAGCCGGCCTTGCGGCCCCGAAAGCAGGCGATCGCGGTCGCCTTCCTCCGGATCGATCACCAGCACCATCAATTCGGCATTGGCGGGGCCGCGCGATGCGATGCGGCCACGCGGGCCGATTGCATCCAGCCCCGGTGCCTCCATCCACCATTCCCGAAATTCGGCGAGCGTCTGCGGCGGCGTTTCACCCAGCAGATCGACACGTTCGACAGGATTTTTTTCCGGCAGCGATTCGGGTGTCCGGGTGGCCTGCACGCGCGGTTCCGGTGCCTGCGGCGCCGTGGCGGCGAGGGCCAGCGCATCCGCCGGATTCGCACTATTCAGCCAATCCGTAGCGTCATCGGCGAATTCCAGATCGACACCGGCCATCCGCCACCATTCGAAAGCGGCATGCAATTCAGCGGCAAGAGGCGATGTGGCTGCGGTCATCCTATCCAATGCAGGCCTTGACTGTCCAAATTCCAGTTAGCAAGTGCACCATCAACAAAAGTCTGCGAAGCATATCGCAACGCAAATACTGAGGTGAGAAGAGCGCATGAGCGAACGGGAATCAATGCCATGTGATGTCGTGATTGTGGGCGGCGGGCCGGCGGGCCTTTCGGCGGCAATCCGGCTCAAGCAGATTAACGAGGAACTTGAGGTTGTTGTCCTTGAAAAGGGTTCCGAGATCGGCGCGCATATTCTTTCGGGCGCGGTGGTCGATCCCAAGGCGCTGAGCGAGCTTTTCCCTGACTGGCGCGACATGGACTGCCCGATGGCGCAAACCCCGGTGACGGATAACTGGCACTGGGTTCTGTCCAAATCCGGCAAGACATCGCTGCCGCACGCCGTCATGCCGCCGCTGATGAGCAACCACGGCTGCTACACCGGATCGCTCGGCAATCTGACCCGCTGGCTGGGCGAACAGGCCGAGGCGCTGGGTGTGATGGTGTTCCCCGGCTTCCCTGCGAACGAGGTGATGTTTGACGAAGACGGCAATGTCCGCGGCGTCATCACGCAGGACATGGGCATTGCCGCTGACGGCTCGCAAAAGGGCGATCACCAGCCGGGCATGGAGATCGAGGCGAAATACACCCTCTTTGCCGAAGGTGCGCGCGGATCGCTGACCAAGCAGATGAAGGCGAAATTCGACCTTGAGGCGAATTGCCAGCCGCAGGTCTATGGCCTTGGCATCAAGGAATTGTGGGATATCGATCCCAAGAAGCACGTACCGGGCCGCGTGATCCACACGCAGGGCTGGCCGCTCACTGAAAGCGATAGCTGGGGCGGGGGCTTCCTCTACCATCAGGCGAACGGCCAGGTGGCATTGGGCTTCGTCACCGCGCTTGATTACAAGAACCCCTGGGTTTCGCCCTATCAGGAATTCCAGCGCTGGAAGCAGCACCCCGCGATCCGCGAATATCTCGAAGGCGGCACGCGCGTTGCCTACGGTGCGCGTGCGATCAACGAAGGCGGCTGGCAGTCTGTGCCCAAGCTGGCTTTCCCCGGCGGCGCGCTGATCGGCTGCGCGGCTGGCTTCGTCAACGTGCCCCGGATCAAGGGCAGCCACACCGCGATGAAGAGCGGGATGCTGGCCGCCGAAAGCATCGCCGCGGCGATTGCCGCCGGTCATGAAAAGACCGAGCTTTCGGATTACGACGCCGCCGTGCGTTCAAGCTGGATCGCTGACGAGCTGAAGCTGGTCCAGAATGCTCAGCCTGCCGTGGCAAAATACGGCGGCGATATCGGCACCTTGCTTGCAGGCGTGGACATGTGGATGCGCACGCTCAAGATCGGCCTGCCGATCAGCATGAAGCACAAGCCCGATTACACCTACACCGGCCGCGCGGATCTCTATCCCAAGATCGACTATCCCAAGCCCGACGGCGTGATCAGCTTCGACCGGCTGACCAATGTCGCCTACAGCTTCACCAACCATGCCGAAGACCAGCCGGTGCATTTGCAGGTCGCCGACCTCGAATTGCAGAAGGCGAGCGAATACGACGTGTTCGGCGGGCCTTCGAGCCGCTATTGCCCGGCGGGCGTGTACGAGTGGATCGAGGAAGAGGGCAAGGAGCCGCGCTTCCAGATCAACTCGCAAAACTGCGTCCACTGCAAGACCTGCGACATCAAGGACCCGAACCAGAACATCAACTGGGTAACGCCGGAAGGTGGCGGCGGGCCGAACTATCCGAATATGTAGACTGGGATTATGTCATTCGAGCCGGTTATTGAGGTACTTTCGGACACGCGAAAGCTAGTCGCCCTTCCTGAATCGGACTTTGTGTATTCGGGGTGGAGGGATCAAGCGGACGCTCTTCAAAAGATCGACAATGTCCTCACCCGATTGGAGGCGGGTGACCGAGATGCTTTGCGTGATGTAGAGCTTTTGTTTGCTCCCACCGGCCCACTGCAAGAACTCAGTTTGTCCAGTGGATGGGGTAATTTGTATTTGGTGCTTGCCGAGAAGTATGACGTGGCTCTTCAAGGGGTCTGAGATTGGCACCGACTGAAACAGCCTACGCCAAGATCAACCTCGCGCTGCACCTCCGGGCGCGGCGGGACGACGGGTATCACGAGCTTGAGACGCTGTTTGCCTTCGTCGATGCGGGTGATGTGCTGAGCGTGACACCGGCGGAGGCGGATAGCCTCGTCACGGTGGGCGAATTTGCGCAAGGGCTGGATGATCCTTTCGAAAATCTGGTGGCCAAGACGCTTGCCGTGCTGCCGCGCTCTCAGGGCCTTGCCGTGACGCTGGAGAAGAACCTCCCTGTCGCTGCTGGCCTCGGCGGCGGGTCGGCGGATGCGGGGGCGGTGTTCCGGATTGTCGAGGCGCTGCATGGCCTGCCTGACGACTGGCAGGCCCGTGCCGCGAAGCTGGGTGCTGATGTTCCCTCCTGCGTGCGCAGCGAAATGGCGGTCGGCACAGGCACCGGCACCGATCTTCACCCGATCGAAAATGACCTTGCCGGAATGCCCGTCCTGCTCGTCAACCCGCGCGTGCCGCTGTCCACCGGATCGGTGTTCAAGGCGTGGGACCGGATCGACAAGGGGCCACTGCCACAGGGCAAGGCCAGCGAAGTGACGCAGAACGGTCGCAACGATCTGGAAACCCCTGCCTTTGCGCTGTGTCCGGTGATCTGCGATGTTCTGGCCGAACTGGGCGCGGACAAGCCGTGGCTTGCGCGCATGTCGGGATCGGGCGCGACCTGCTTTGCCTTGTATGAAAGCGAGGCAGAGCGTGACCGGGCGGCACAGCGCATCCGTGATGTTCGGCCCGACTGGTGGCAATTGCCGGGGAAACTGCGGTGATCGACGGACGGCCATACGAACAGATCGGCGGGATCACTGCGAGCGGGATAGTCTGCGTCGCGGATCATGCCTCCAACTTCGTGCCGGACGATATTCCGCTGGGCGTGGCGCCAGAATTGATGGAGCAGCACGTCGCGATAGACATCGGGGTGCATGGCGTTGCCACACGCATGGCGCACAGACACGGTATTCCGGCGCATCTGGCGCAGGTCAGCCGGCTGGTGGTCGATCTCCACCGCGAAGAGGATCACCCCAATGTCGTGCCGACCAGCAGCGACGGATACATCATCCCCGGCAACATTGGGGCGAATCTCGAATCCCGGCTCGAACGCTTTCATCGCCCCTATCACAATGCTCTGGCGCAATGGCTGGAGGCGCAGAACCCAAAGCTGATCCTGTCGCTCCACAGCTTCACCCCGGCGATGGCATCCTGCGACAAGCCGCGCCCTTGGGATCTTTCGCTGCTCTACAATCAGGACGATCGCGCCGCGCGTCTCGCGATCCGGCTGTTTGGCGAATTGGGCCTGAATGTCGGCGATAACGAGCCGTATAGCGGGGCCGAACTCAACGCGACGATGAACCGCCATGCCGAAGCGCATGGGCGGCCTTATTGCTTTATCGAAGTGCGGCAGGACCGTATCGCCACCCGCGCGGACCAGTCGCGCTGGGCGGCAATGATCGCGGAAGTTGCCGGAAGGGTTGCGCTCGCGCTCGAGTAAAGGCAGTGCCGTTTCGCGAAATCCAAGCGACGGGAAACAAAATGTCTTTCGACAAGTCCAAATTGCCAAGCCGCCACGTCTCTGTCGGGCCGGAGCGCGCGCCGCACCGCTCCTATTATTACGCCATGGGGATGACCGAAGAAGAAATCGCCCGGCCATTCGTGGGTGTGGCGAGCGCCGGGAATGACAGCGCGCCCTGCAACACCACGCTGAACGCACAGGCCGATATCTGCCGCGAAGGCGTGATCGCGGGCGGGGGGACGCCGCGCCGCTTCAACACGATCACCGTGACTGACGGGATCGCGATGGGGCATCAGGGCATGAAAAGCTCGCTTGTCAGCCGTGAAGTCATCGCCGACAGCGTGGAGTTGTCTGTGCGGGGGCACTGTTATGACGCGCTGGTCGGCTTTGCCGGCTGCGACAAGAGCTTGCCCGGCATGATGATGGCGATGCTGCGGCTGAATGTGCCGAGCATCTTCGTCTATGGCGGGTCGATCCTGCCCGGTACGCACCACGGCAAGGACGTGACCGTTGTTGACGTGTTCGAGGCCGTGGGTCAGCACGCGGCGGGCAATTGTCCTTTGCAGGAGCTGATCAATCTCGAAAAGGTCGCCTGTCCGGGCCACGGCGCGTGCGGTGGCCAGTTCACCGCGAACACCATGGCCTGTGTGGGTGAGGCAATCGGATTATCGCTGCCAAACAGCAACATGGCGCCTGCTCCTTACACTTCGCGTGAAGAGATTGCGCGGGCGGCGGGCGCTCAGGTGATGGTGCTGCTCGAAAAGAACCTGCGCCCGCGTGACATCTGCACCCGTGCCGCCTTCGAAAATGCGGCGCGTGTCGTGGCGGCTACGGGCGGTTCGACCAACGCCGCCTTGCACCTGCCCGCAATGGCCAGCGAATGCGGCATCGATTTCGACCTGTTCGACGTGGCCGAGATTTTCAAATCAACGCCTTACATCGCCGACCTGAAGCCCGGCGGCAAATATGTCGCCAAGGACATGCACGAAGCGGGCGGCGTCTACATGGGGATGAAGACGCTGCTTGAGGGCGGCTTTCTTGATCCCAACCCGATCACGGTAACTGGCAAGACGCTGGGCGAAAATATCGAGGAGATCACCTGGAACCCCGATCAGAAGGTGTTCTACGATGTGAAGACGCCAATCACGCCGACCGGCGGCGTTGTGGGGCTGAAGGGATCGCTTGCCCCCGATGGCGCGATTGTGAAGGTTGCGGGGATGGCGCGCCTGCAATTCTCCGGCCCGGCGCGTGTTTTCGATTGCGAGGAAGACGCTTTTGCTGCCGTCGAAAGCCGCGACATTGCCGAAGGCTGCGTGATCGTGATCCG
Organism: Erythrobacter sp. Dej080120_24; assembly: GCF_036322605.1. Classification (GTDB taxonomy): domain Bacteria; phylum Pseudomonadota; class Alphaproteobacteria; order Sphingomonadales; family Sphingomonadaceae; genus Erythrobacter; species Erythrobacter aurantius. Next base: position 2,344,168 of record NZ_AP027262.1, on the reverse strand, counting down.
TTACGAAGGGCCCAAGGGCGGGCCGGGTATGCGCGAAATGCTCTCCACCACCGCCGCGCTCTATGGTCAGGGTATGGGCGAAAAGGTCGCGCTGATCACCGACGGGCGATTCTCCGGCGCGACGCGGGGCTTCTGCATCGGCCATGTCGGCCCGGAAGCGGCCGAATGCGGCCCGATCGCGTTGGTAGAAGATGGCGACATCATCACCATCGATGCTGAGGCGGGGACGATCGACCTTGAAGTCGATGCTTCGGTGCTGGATGAACGCCGCAAGCAATGGCAGCCGCGCACCAGTGATTACCAGTCGGGTGCCTTGTGGCGCTATTCGCAGAATGTCGGCTCGGCGCGCAGCGGGGCGATCACCCATCCCGGGGCAAAGGCGGAAACCCATGTCTTTGCGGACATCTAGCCTCGTTCTCCCGGCGTTTTTGCTCGCCGCTTGCGGATCGGAGACACCCGCGCCCCAAGGGCCGGAGGTGCGCTGCGCGATCGGGCCGGGAGCTGAACTTGCGGAGGTCTGCACGCTGGAACGGACAGATCCGGTCGAATTCATCATCCACCATCCGGATGGCGGCTTTCGCCGGTTTGTCTGGGCCGATACGGGCGAGTTGACGCTGGCGGACGGGGCGGAGCCCTTGAGCGTGACAGACAGTATCGATGATCCCGAAGTCATTGAAATGACGGTCGGTTCGGATCGTTACCGGCTCAGGCGGGCATTGGTGGCTGCAAGTTCGGATGAGTAACGCGCAGATCCTGACTGCCGCACAAATGCGCGATGCGGAACAGGCGCTGTTCGATGCAGGCACCAGCGTATTTGAACTGATGAAGATTGCAGCCGGAGGCGCTGCGGAATGGGTGCGCAGGGTCGCCGCCGGACGCAGCGTCACGGTGCTTTGCGGCCCCGGCAACAATGGCGGCGACGGATACGTGATCGCCCATCGCCTGCGCGAGGCGGGCAATGCGGTGACTGTAATCGCCCCGGTCGAGCCCAAGACCGATGCGGCAAGGCAGGCGCGCGCGCTCTGGAACGGGGAAGTTCTTACGTCCGGGGGCAAGGCTGCGGGCGGCGTGTTGGTAGACAGCCTTTTCGGTTCGGGTCTGACTCGTCCCCTGTCCGGCGAGCATGCCTTGCTGCTGCGCGATCTTGCCGCGCGCCACCACCTGACGATCGCGACCGATGTGCCATCCGGTGTTGCGAGCGATACGGGAGCCTTGCTCAACGAACGGTTGCCGTGTTTCGATCTGACACTGGCGCTGGGCGCATGGAAATTCGCGCACTGGATGACGCCGGGACGCTCGATCATGGGGTGCTTGCGGCTCGTCCCCATCGGCATTGCGCCGGTGAAAGGCACGGCCCGGTTGATAGAGAAGCCACGGCTTTCGGCGCCCGCAGTGGATTCGCACAAGTACTGGCGTGGCCTTGCCTGTATTGTCTCGGGCGAGATGCCCGGTGCGGCCATGCTGGCGGCGGAAGCGGCGATGCGGGGCGGGGCGGGCTACGTCAAATTGCTGCGTGAAGGGGATGATCGGGTGATCGATCCGGCGCTCGTCATCGAAGGACGGCAATTGGCGCAGGCTTTGTCCGATGATCGCATAACAGCGTTGCTGGTCGGGCCGGGGCTTGGCCGGTCTGACGAGGCGACGCAGCGACTGCGCATCGCTTTGGATTCGGGCCGACCTGCCGTCATCGATGCCGACGCGCTCATCGCGCTCCGCCCCGAAATGCTCGGCAATCGCAGCGATATCCTCGCCACGCCGCATGATGGCGAGTTGGAGGCGCTGTGCCGCAGTTTTGGTGTGATTGCGGAAAGCCGGATCGACCGGGCAAGGGCGCTTGCCAAGAGCAGCGGAATGGTGATCGCGGCCAAGGGGCCGACGACGATCATCGCCGCACCCGATGGGCAGTTGGCGATTGCGCCGCCTGCACCCAGCTGGCTTTCGGTCGCAGGTAGCGGAGATGTCCTTGCCGGAATTGCGGTCAGCCGGATGGCGAACGGGCGTTCGCCCTTCGAAGCGGCCTGCGAAGCGGTGTGGCTGCATGGAGAGGCTGCGCGGCAATGCGGGGCGGCTTTCACCCCGAATGAGCTGGCCCGTGCCGTACCGGCTGCGATTGAAGCCTGCCTGTGAGCCAAACGCGAGAGATCATGCGCCTCGCTGCAAGAGGCGACGGCGTTCTGGAGGATGGGACGCATGTGCCGGGGGCCGTGCCGGGTGACACCATAGGCGCGGACGGCGCGATTATCCCCGGCCCGCATCATCTATCGCCGCCCTGCAGCCATTTCGGACAATGCGGCGGCTGCCAGCTGCAGCATGCTGACGAGATGGTGCTGCGCGAATTCGTCACCAATCGCGTCGTCAACGCCGCCACGGGCCAGGGGCTTGCCGTTGAGCAATTGCTCGAAACCCACCTCAGTCCGGCACACACTCGGCGCCGCGCGACATTGCATTCCGAGCGGATCAAGGGCCGGGTGGTCATCGGGTTCAAGCAGGCGCAATCGCATCGGTTGATCGATCTGGCGCAATGTCCGGTGCTGTTGCCCGAACTGGTCGATATGGCCCGCCTGTTACGGGATTTCCTCAAGCAATTCGGGCCCAAGGGGGCCGTGGACATCAGCATCACGCGGGTCGATCAGGGGATCGATCTGGGGCTTGCGAATTTCCCGCTCGATGGACTTGGCCCGACAGAGGGCGCGCTGGATTTTGCGCGCAACAACGGTCTTGCGCGGCTCTCGATCGATCAAGGATTTGGTTCCGAGGCACTGTGGGAGCCGGAGCCGGTGACGGTGACCCTTTCAGGGATTCCGGTGGCGATGCCGCCCGCAGCCTTCCTGCAAGCCACAGCCGACGCAGAAGCCCGCATGATCGCCGATGCGCGCGAATGGCTCGAAGGGGCCAATCTGGTGGCTGACCTGTTTGCCGGGCTCGGAACCTTTGCCTTTGCACTATCCGAAGGGCGCAAGGTGCTGGCGGCGGAGGCGGAGCGTGCGGCGCATCTCGCCTGCAATGCCGCCGCACGTCAGCACGGTGCACAGGTGCATGCGCTGCACCGCGACCTGTTCCGAAATCCGCTGCAACCCGCTGAGCTTGACCGGTTCGATGCGGTATTGCTCGATCCTCCCCGCGCCGGGGCAAAATCCCAGATCGGAGAGATCGCTCGCAGCAAGGTTGGGCGGGTGGTCTATGTCAGCTGTAACCCGTCAAGTTGGGCAAGGGATGCAGCCGCGCTGGTGGAGGGCGGATACAGGCTTACGCGCCTAAGGCCCGTCGGTCAGTTCCGCTGGTCAACCCATGTCGAACTGGTCAGCCTGTTCGAGCGCGACTGATCAGGCGCGGATTACTTCGAGAATGCGGTCTTTCAGCCAGTCCTGATGGGACGGTTCGACATAGGCATGACCCGCGCCGAGACAGCGCTGGATGCGCGGGTCATCCTTGCCCCATGCGCTTTCGAACAGTTGCCCGGTCCTGTCATCGGTTGCGACGAGGTATGTGACCGAGCCGGAGAAATCCGCGATCCCGGCGCGCATTTCCTGCGACAATTGCGATGTTTGCGGAGCGGACTTGGCCGCGCCGAGCAAGCCTGCGGCCAGCTTCCGCAAATTGACCCCGCCACGCAACAAACGGGCGATTTCGGCAGGGTTTTTGAGCTTTTCGAGATAGCGTGAACGGATCGCCTCGGGCGTGTGCTGGGGCTCGTCCGTGTCGCCTGCGTCGTCATCAATGGTCCACGGGTTCGAAAGCACGAGGCCGTCAAACCCTTCGCCCCCCATCAGCATCAGCGCAGAGGCTGCGTCGCAATTGCCGAAACCGATCACCCGATCGACCTGCGGGGCAAGAGCGCGAAAGGCATCAAGCGCAGCACGAATGTCCTTTGCGCTGTGCCGGAAACCGCGGTTTTCGCCTTCGCTGTCCCCGATCCCACGGCGATCAAACCGGAACACCGGAAATCCGGCCTTGGCGATGCGTGCTGCCAGCAAGGATTGCCCGGAAAACGCGCCGGATCGCAGCTCATTGCCGCCTGAAACGATCAGCAGGCCGGTCGATCCCGGAGCCGTATCGAGCGAGCCGGCAAGTTTCAGGCTGCCGCAGCCGAAGTCGAAATGCAGCCGGCTCATCCGTCTGCTCCCACGCTTGATGCGAGGATCGCGGCGAGCTTTTCGGTCTGGGCTGCATCTTCACCCGGCTCCGCACGCAACCACAGGCCAGCGCCGCCTAGTTCCTGTTGCGAGATTACGGTAACGGTTCCCGAAACGGGAGGTTCGGCGGTTTCGATTTCGCGGAACATTTCCGCCCCGATCTCCCAACCCGCCAGCGTCAATCCGTCCTTGCGACCGGTCTGCTGCAATTCTTCCGAGCTTTCGGACCGTCCCGCTTCGCGCGCCGAGATGGTGCGCGCACGGATCATCGAGCGCAGCAGTTTCGCCCCGGAAACGGGAGCATAGGCCCATCCAGCGGCTCCTTCAGGCAGCAGGAGCGCACCCCCACGGATCGCCAGGACATGGGTCGCACCGAGACTTCGCATCGCGGAGGTTGCTGCGGCCTGCAATGCGGATAGGCTCAGGCCGGACAGCGGCACGAGGCTTTCGTTGCATCCGGGCATGTCGGGAAGGAAGGAGTCGATCTCCAGCCGATCAAGCGCCCGCATCAGTTCGATTGTGAAACGGCGCAGCTTGTTTGCCTCGTCGAACAAGGCGGGCAGGATCAGGACACGGATATTCCGGCCGCGATCGATCTGCACGAGCAGTTCCTCGCTCGTGGTGCCGTTTTGCAGCGGGGCTTGCCAGCTTTCGATCATGCGCCTTGCGCCACTGGCCGGGATCAGACCTCGGCCAGCTTGCTTTCCGCAAAGGCGAGCAGGCCGCCGTAGGTTTCCAGCATTTCGCCATCGACGTCATCGTCTTCGATGATGATGTCGAGCCGGTCTTCCATCTCCGTCAGCAGTCCCGCGACCGCCATTGAATCGAGTTCGGGCAGGTGGCCGAACAGGCCGCTGTCATCGGTCAGCTGATCGGCGAAATCGGCATCCACGCCCAGGACATCGGCGATGATCGATTTGAGTTCGGTATCAAGCGCGGCGCGGCTCATCGCGAGACCCGGCTTGCTTGCAGCCTGATCGGGGCCTTCACCCTCTTCACCGACAACTGGTTGAGTGCTCATCATGGCTCCTCTCACAGGGACTTTCTCGCGCATCCGGGCGTTTTACGAACGGTCAGCACGGCTTGACCGGCGCCCTTAACGACGCGGAGGGAAGGGCGCAAGGGCGGGGACTTCCGGTTCGCGCAGTCGAAGGGCGGTTTGGCGGGCAAGGTCGACCCACGCGCGCGGCTGCGCCAGGTCGAGGCAATCGATACGGTAGCGCGGGCGGATGCCGTTCATCCAGTCCGCCTTGTAGGATTGATCACCCGTGCCGAAATCGACCAGCGTGACCCGGTCGGTGTCGATCACATGCCGGAAAAGCGCGGCTGAAAGCGTCGTTCCCGCCGAAAGCGAACGGGCGCTTTCAAGATAGGCGAGCTTGTGAATGAAAGCGGTACTGTGTTCGACGGTCCAGCATTGTGCGGCCACTGGCTTGCCCTCGTGCCATGCCATGCCGAACCGCAAGCGTCCGGCATCCCCTTCTTGCCGGGCGAATTCGCGCAGCATTGCAGGCTGATCCTCTCGCGGTTTCCAACTCGCTTCGTAAATCGCCTCGTAATCGCTCCACAAGGCATCGTCGAAATGGCAGATGACCTGCGTTTCGACCTTCTTTGCCTTGCGTTTGAAGGTGGTGCGCAATGCGCCGGGGCGCTGGGACCAGTAGGTGTCGAAATCCATGCCACCGACATGGAGGACATGATTGATGTCGCACCGGCTCGCCTCCACGCGCCACCCGGCTTCGGCAAAGGCGGTGCACAACCTTGTGGCGGAGCCGTCTTCGTCGGGGACGGGCTCAAGCGTCACGCGATGCCCCCGCTGGCGCAATTGGCGCGCGATTTCGACCAGCAGCCGGTCGCCCTTTGCTCCGGGCGGGGCAAGCTGTCGCCAGGTGAAGCTGTACCAGTTGCGCAAGGGGGCGATGCGGCCTGCATCCTCTGTCAGGGCGAGCGCGGCAGCCCCATCGCCATCGCTGGCAAGCGCGATAAGCGGCACCAATCCGGTGTCGTTGAGCAGGGCATACCACTCGGCGCGATCGAACGGAGTTGGGGCCGCGCATGCGGAACTCTCGGCAAAGAGCTCTTGCAAGACGTTAACCCTGTCGTGATACCGCGCTTCGATCATTAGAAATTCATCATCCGAAAACGGTCAGCAAGCTAACCCATGCCCAACAGCCCCGATCCCACGCCCTTGCCGCTGGACCACCTTGTCGAAAGGGCGGTTGCCAATGGCCATGGCGACGCACCGGCGCTGGTGCTGCGAAATCTGGTGCTTAACCACGATGGGTTAAGACAGCGTGTCGATTGGCTTGCGGGGTGGCTTGCACGGGAAGTTGGGCGAAAGGGCCAGCGAGTGGCCTCTTGGGCGGCGAAGGGAGAGCTGACTTGCCTGCTGCCGCTGGCTGCGGCGCGGGCGGGATTGATCCATGTTCCGATCAACCCTTTGCTGAAGCATCATCAGGTCGCGCATATCCTCGGCGATAGCGGCGCGGTTATGCTGATTGGCACCGCCTCACGGCTCAAATCGCTTGAAGCGGGTGACGTGCCAGACACATGCAGAGTGATCGAAGAGGCTGAGGCGCTGGAATTCGCCTATGATGCCGCACTCGCACTCGGCCCGTCGATGGCCGATCCCGCTGATCTGTGCGCCATCCTCTACACCAGCGGATCGACGGGCAAACCCAAGGGCGTGATGCTGAGCCACGCAAATCTGTGGCTCGGTGCGGTCAGTGTGGCGCATTACCTCAGGCTTCAGGCGGATGACGTGACGCTCGCCGTTCTGCCGCTTTCGTTCGATTACGGTCAGAACCAGCTGCTTTCGACCTGGTATGCAGGCGGCAGTGTGGTGCCGCTCGACTATCTTTTCCCGCGAGACGTCGCGAAGGCCTGTGCCGCGCACGGGATAACCACGCTCGCAGCGGTTCCGCCCTTGTGGGTGCAATTGACCGAAATCGACTGGCCAGCGGAAGCCATCGCCAGCATGCGCCGCCTGACCAACAGCGGCGGGGCATTGACCACCGAACTGGTCGGCGATCTCCGGGCACAGTTTCCGCAGGCAAACCTGTACCCGATGTACGGGCTGACAGAAGCTTTCCGTTCGACCTATCTCGATCCCGAAATGGTGGACCGGCATCCGACTTCGATGGGGCAGGCGATCCCCTTTGCCGAGATCCTTGTCGTGCGTGCTGACGGCTCGCCCGCTGATCCTGAGGAGGATGGCGAGCTTGTCCATTGCGGCCCGCTGGTGGCCAAGGGATACTGGCAGGACGCAAAGCGCACGGCAGAGCGTTTCAAACCTGCCCCGGCGCATTCGCGCTATGGGGGTACCGCGGTCTGGTCGGGCGACACGGTGAAGCGGGCGGCCAATGGCCTCCTCTATTTCGTCGGCCGGACGGATGCGATGATCAAGAGCGCGGGCAATCGCATCAGCCCGCAGGAGATCGAGGATGCCGCCGTCGCTAGCGATTTGGTGGCAGAGGCGGTCGCACTTGGCATTCCAGACAGTCGTCTGGGGCATGCGATCCATCTGATCGTGCGCGGGACGCAGGATCAGAGCGAACGCGACACTCTGGCAAAAATCCTCCAGAAGGAACTGCCCAATTTCATGCAGCCGCATGTGATCGAATGGCGCGATGCCATGCCTTTGAATGCCAATGGCAAGATTGACCGTGCGGCTTTGTATCGGGAACGGATCGGGGAGAAGCACGCATGAAGATCAAGCCGGTTGGCCCGATCCCTGCGGGTTATGATGTTCTGAATGGCGAGCTCGCGATTGGCGGGCAAACGGCCAGCGAACTGGTGCGCGCGGCGGGCAAGACGCCGCTGTTCGTCTATTCCCGCGCTCATATTGATCGCAGGATTGCAGAATTGCGCGCCGCGTTGCCCGCCCGCGTCGGGATCAATTACGCGGTAAAAGCCAATCCGCATCCGGATGTGATCGCCCACTTTGCCGGTCTGGTCGATGGCTTCGACATCGCTTCGTCTGGGGAACTGGCAAAGCTTCAAGCAGCAGGGATCGATCCCGCGCGGGTCAGCTTCGCCGGGCCGGGCAAGCGCGATGACGAGCTGGAAGCGGCAATCGCCGCCGGAGTGACGCTGAACTGCGAATCCGCGGGGGAAGCGACAAGGGCACTTTCGATCGGACAGCAGCTTGGCACACCTCCCCGCATCGCGATCCGGGTCAATCCCGATTTCGAGATCAAGGGATCGGGCATGAAGATGGGCGGCGGCTCCAAACAATTCGGCGTCGATCAGGCACTCGTCCCCGAACTCGCGCGCAAAGTGATCGGCGAGGGCGCGGTGTGGCGCGGCTTGCACATTTTCACCGGCAGTCAGGCGTTGAGTGCGGATGCAATCATCGAGGCGCAGGGCAATGTGCTCAGCCTGGCGGCGCAATTGACGCAGGAAATCGGCGCCCCATTGCCGAAACTCAACATGGGTGGCGGTTTCGGAATTCCCTATTTCCCCGGCGACGAAGCGCTCGACCTCGGAATAGTGGGCGAAGCCTTGCACGGCCTGATTGATGCTGCATCGCCTGTGCTGGCGGACACCCAGTTGTGCATCGAGTTGGGCCGCTACCTGGTTGGAGAGGCAGGGGTTTATCTTTGCCGGGTAATTGATCGAAAGGTAAGCCATGGAGTTACCTTCCTCGTCACCGATGGCGGATTGCATCATCAATTGGCCGCTTCGGGCAATTTCGGCACGGTGGTTCGGCGCAATTATCCGGTTGCCATCGCCACCCGTTACGATGGCGAGGCCGACGAGGTGGTTAACGTCGTTGGCTGCCTTTGCACCCCGCTCGACAGGCTGGCGGATCAGGCGTGGATGCCGACCGCTGACGTGGGTGATATTGTCGCCGTGTTCTGCGCCGGAGCCTATGGCGCAACGGCCTCTCCAGCCGATTTTCTGGGGCACGGGGCTGCTGAGGAAGTGCTGGTTTAGAAGTCGCTAAACCGTTGTCCCATAACGGGATGGGGCCGCAATTCGCCCTCTATTACTAACGTTATGTTCACCATTTTCAGCGAGAAAGTCCGGGTAATTCGCGGATCGTGGGTGTGCAGGTAGCTACTGCGCGCAAGCCCTTGGTCCGCATATTGGCCAAGGATAGGTATCGATGCCCAAACCGCTGAAATTCCCTCGGATCGCAGGGATAGCCCTCGCTACAACCGCACTAACCGCTTGCGGAGCGGGTGGCCCTGAACTGCCCTCTGCGAGCTATGTTGCGGCGGATACGGTTCCGACCGAGGAATACATCATCGGCCCGTTGGACGAGATCACGATCCACGTCTGGCGCAATCCCGAACTCAGCGCCGAGAAGATTCAGGTGCGGCCCGATGGCCGCATCACGATCCCGCTGGTGCGCGATCTGCCCGCAGTAGGCAAGACGGCGACCCAGCTGCAAGAGGACATCCGCAAGGAACTGGTCCAGTATATCGAGCAGCCGATCGTCTCCGTGATCGTCAATGAATTCAATTCGACCTTCGATCAGCAGATCCGCGTTGTCGGTTCGACCGAGCAGCCTGCATCGCTGCCGTACCGGGCGAACATGACCGTCCTCGACGCGATGATCGCCGTCGGCGGGCTGAGCGAGTTTGCATCGGGCAACCGCGCGAAGCTGCTGCGGATCAACCGCGAAACGGGCAAGCAGACCGAATATCGCCTTCGGCTCAATGATCTGCTCAAGCGCGGCGACAGCAGCGCCAATGTCATGCTGCGTCCGGGTGACACGATCATCATTCCCGAGAGCCGGTTCTAGGAGCGTCGCGGGAGGATGAACGAAGTTTTCGAAGAGCTGCGCACGGCGCTCTATTCGGTCTGGCACCGGCGTTGGCTGGCGCTCGGCGTGACCTGGGCCGTCTGCCTACTAGGCTGGGCGGTCGTTGCCATGATCCCCAATTCCTATGAGTCCAAGGCGCGCATCTTCGTCGATGTGGAGGATGTCCTGTCCGAACAGCTCGGCATCGCCGGGGATGGTCAGGAAGAGATCATGAAGGTGCGCCAGACGCTTCTGAGCTCGATCAACCTCGAAAAGGTCATCACCTCGACGCAACTGGGTGAAAACATCACCGAACGCAGCGACATGGACGCCGCGATCGCGAGGCTTGCCGAGAAAGTCCGGGTGGAAAGCGAACAGGACAACCTGTTCTCGATCACCGCCGAAATCGGCGTCAGCAACCTCAGCGATTCCGAAAACGCGCTGCTTGCTCGCAACGTCGTTCAGAAGCTGCTCGACATCTTCCGCGAGGAACACATTTCCGGCAACCGCGCCGAAGTCAGCGGCGCTATCGCCGACCTCAACAAGCAGCTCGACGCGCGCAAGCTGGAGCTCGAAGAGGCCGAAGAGCGCCGGATGGCGTTCGAGGCGCAGTATCCTGACCTCATCGGCGGATCAGGCACGCTTATCGCGCGGGTGCAGCAAGCCCGCACCGAATTGCGCGATATCGAAGCCGATCTCGCAGCGGCGGAAATTGCGCTCAATTCAATCAATAACCAGATCGCCAGCACCCCGCGTACCATTGTGGGCGGAGGCAATGCGGTTGGGCCGCAGGCTGCGCTGTTGCAGGCGCAGGGTCAGCTTGCCGAATTGCGCTCGCGCGGTCTGACTGATCAGCACCCTGACGTGGTCTCCACCAGCCGCCAGGTCGAAATCCTGACGCGGCAGGCCGCTGCCGCCGGTGGGCAGGATGCGGGCGGAACGCCCAATCCCGCTTATGCTTCGCTGGTCGGCCTGCGTGCTGATCGTCAGGCAAGCATCGGCTCGCTTCAGGCCCGCCGCGCGGCCCTTCAGTCGACCATTGCATCGCTGGCTGCAAGCCAGGCGTCGGAGCCTGCCGTCGCGGCCGAGGCGAACCGCATCAGCCGCGATTATGACGTGCTGCGGACCAATTACGAAAAGCTGCTCGAAGATCGCGAGAAGCTGCGTACGCGCGGCGACGTGATCGACGAAACCAGCCAGTTCAAGTTCGACCTGATCGATCCCCCCGTGGTGCCGCGCAAGCCTGCAGCACCCAACCGTCCGCTGCTGCTGATCGGCGTGCTTATTGCAGGCATCGGTGCGGGGGCAGGGGTGGCCTATGCGATGAGCCAACTGCGTTCGAGCTTTGCCACGCCGAACAAGCTGGAACGGGCCATGGGCCTGCCGGTGATCGGATCGATTTCGCTGACCGTGTCCGAGGCCGCCAAGGTTTTGCAGCGCAAGCGGCTGAAGCAGTTTGCCGGCGCCTGCGCGGGTCTTTTCGGGGTTCTGCTGATCCTGTTGGCGATCGAGATCGTCTCCGTCGGAACGATAGCGTGAGGGTGGCGAGATGACCGAGCATAGCAAGATCAACAAGGATACCGCCGCTCGCCCGTCGCTGTTTGAGCGCGCCGATGCTGCATTCGGGCTTGATGGCCTTGGGCCGTCGCGCGTTCCCCGCGATTTGCCCGCCGCGCGTATCCGCCCGGCAACGCCGGAAAAGCGCCCTGCGCCTGCGGCTCAGGCGGCTCCGGTAACGACAGAGGCTGCACCGCAGGCTTCAACCGTGCAGCCTGCACCAGAGCAGCGCGTAAAGCTGTGCGGGCCGTTGATGGAGATTGACCGGTTCAATCTGAAGGAAGCGGGTCTGATCGTTCCCGAAGAGCCGGTGACCGGACTTCTGGAGGAATTCCGCATCGTAAAGCGCGAGCTTCTGGCCGATGCGCGTGCAAGCAAGAACGCTGCTGCGCGCCGCATCCTTGTGTGTTCGCCCCATCCAGGTGAGGGCAAGACCTATTGCGCCACCAACCTTGCAATCGCGCTGGCGGCAGAGCGGGACATCGAGGTCGTTCTCGTCGACGCCGATGTGATCAATCCATCTGTCACCCGTCGCCTTGGCATTGAGGCCGAGGCGGGATTGATGGACGCGCTTGCCGATGAATCGATCCGGCCCGAAACGCTTGTTTCGCCGACCGATATCGACGGCCTGTTTGTCATGGCTGCAGGATCGGGCAGCGTGCATGATGCGGAACTGCTCGCCAGTCAGCGCACGGGCCAGGTGCTCGATCGCCTGACGCGTGGCGCACCCAATCGTTTCCTGATCTTTGATACCCCTCCGGCGCTGGCGGCTTCGCCCGCGGCGGAACTGGCCGCGCATGTCGGACAGGCCCTGCTTGTCGTGCGCGCCGACGAAACCAGCCGCGCTGCACTGGATGATGCGCGCCAATTGCTTTCCGCCTGCGCCGATATCAAGCTGCTGCTCAATGCCGCGCAGTTCAGCCCCTCGGGTCGCCGCTTTGGCGATTACGGCGAAAGGGAGGATTGACCATGCGGTTTGCCCCCAAGCCCCTGATTTCCGGTATCGCTTTCGCCGTGGCGAGCCTAGGCGCGACTGCCGCTCACGCGCAGGATGGCGGTGATCGCACCACCACTATCCAGCCTTATATCGAAGTCAGCCAGGTTCTGAACGCGGAGCTTACTCCAGGCGATGATGTGCTGACCTTCACCCAGATTGCGGCGGGCGTCGATTTCAACGCCATCGGTCGCAATTCGGGGGCGTCGGTTTCCGTTAGGTACGAACGCAACATCGGTTATGGCGATGCGATCGACAACGACACGATTAGCGGGATCGCGCGCGGCTATCTTGCTGTCATTCCGCAGACGCTGAACCTTGAAGCGGGTGCCTTGGCCAGCCGCACGCGGGTTGACGGGGGCGGGGCAGTCTCGCCCAATCCGCTGGTCGGCAGCGATGCCACCAGCCAGACCTATGCGCTCTATGCCGGGCCGACGCTGACCACCAATGCCGGGCCTGTCGCGATCACCGCCAACGCCCGCGTCGGATACAACCGTTTCGAAGTCGACGAAGCCGTGATCGATGCCAACGGCAATCCGGTCGACGTGTTCGACGACAGCGTTACCTACGCCGGACAGGTCGTACTGGCCACGCGCGCGGGTAATCCGCTGCCGGTTGGCCTTGCGGTGACTGCTGGCGGGTTCCAGGAGGATATCTCCAACCTCGATCAGCGTGTCCGCGACGTATTCATCCGCGGTGATATCACAGTTCCCCTCAGCCCGACCTTCGCAGTCGTTGCCGGCGTGGGTTACGAGGATGTCGAGGTTTCGAGCCGCGACGCGCTGCGCGATGCCAATGGGGATCCGATTGTCGGGGCCGACGGGCGACTTGTCACCGATACTTCGTCGCCGCGCCTGCTTGCCTTCGATGTCGACGGATTGCTATGGGATGTCGGCGTTCTCTGGCGGCCCAGTTCGCGCACCTCGCTCGAGGCGCGGGTTGGCGAACGCTATGATTCGACCACCTATTACGGGACCTTCACCTACGTCCCGAGCGAACGCAGCGCTTTCAGCGCGAGCGTCTATGACGGTGTGACCGGGTTTGGCGGCGTGCTGAACAATTCGCTCGCCTTGCTGGGCAGCGATTTTACCGCACAGCGCAATCCGGTTACCGGTGACTTTGGCGGGCTCGTTTCCGGCTCCGAAGGATCGGGCCTGATCAATTCGCTCGGCTCGGTTCGCTCCGCTGCCTTCCGCGGGCGCGGCATCGCTGCCAGCTATCAACGTCAGGTCGGTCGTCTCACGGCGGTATTGGGTGCGGGATATGATCGCCGCACCTTCATCGCTGCTGCCGGGACTGCTCTTGAAGCAGCCGACGGTCTGACTGATGAAAGCTATTACGTCACCGGCGCGCTCACTCGGCAACTTGGCCGCAATGCGAGCCTTCAGACCAACGCCTATGTCACCTGGTTCGACGGTGCGGCACAAGGCGGCGATCTGACCGCGTTTGGCGCTTCGGCTGCCTACAACCGGTCGCTCACCGATCGCCTGTCGGCCCGTGCCGCTCTCGCGGTCGACTATTTCGACAGCGATTTCACCGCCGAAGACTTTGCCACCGCAACCGCGCTGCTTGGCCTGCGCTACGATTTCTGACCACGGAGCCCTTAACCCATGTACGATCAATTCTACGGCTTCAGCGGGCGACCTTTCCAGCTTACGCCGGATCCCGATTTCTACTTTGAAAGCGCCAGCCACAAGAAGGCTCTGAGCTATCTGGGGTACGGCCTCAATCAGGGTGAAGGCTTCATCGTCATCACCGGTGAAGTGGGCGCGGGAAAATCGACGCTGGTCGCGCATCTGATGCAGCGGATCGACCCGAAGGCGCTCACTGTGGCGCAAGTGGTGACGAGCGCGCTCGACGGGGAGGAACTGATCCATGTCGTCGCACAGGCTTTCGGGCTTGCGGTCGAAGGGCATGACAAGGCTGGCGCGCTAGGAGCGATCGAACGTTTCCTGCAGGACGAAGCGCGCGAGGGACGCCGCTGCCTGCTGGTGGTAGACGAGTGCCAGAACCTTGATCTGACCGCGCTTGAAGAACTGCGGATGCTGTCAAACTTCCAGCTGGGTTCGCATCCCCTGTTGCAAAGCCTGCTGTTGGGGCAGCCGGAATTCCGCCGCACGCTGGCGCATCATCCCGATCTTGAGCAATTGCGCCAGCGCATCATTGCCTCACACCATCTTGAGGCGCTCGATGCTGACGAGGTGGAGGACTACATCGTCCATCGCATGAAGCAGGTTGGCTGGGATGGCCGCCCGATCCTTGAAGAAGGGCTGTTGCCCGCGCTTTACGCTGCGACCGACGGCATTCCTCGCCGGGTGAACCAGGTGATGAACCGCTTGCTGCTGCTGGGCGCGATCGAGGAGAAGGAAACCGTCGGGACGGCCATGCTCGACGCGGTTCTGGCCGAGATGGCTTCGGATCAGGCTCGTGGAGCGAGCAAAAACCCAAGCCCGCTGAGCATCGAGCCCAAGGCAGCACAACCGTCCAGCGAGCCGGGAAACGACAGTGTGCCTGCGGGCGAAGTCGCTGCGCTCTTGGCCCAGCGCGATGCTCGCACTGCCGAACTCGAAGCCGCGATCAGCGAACTGCAGGCCGCCGGACGCAAGGCCGCAACTGCTGGCGCGGTAGTGGCCCCGCAGGTGGACGACGCGCTCGACCGGATCGAAGCGCGGCTTGAAGAGCAGGAACGCTCGTTCCGTCATGTTCTGGCGATGCTGATCGAATGGCTTGAGGACGATAAATCGCGCGAGGCCGCGTGATATGAACGCCCACAGCCCGTTCCCACAGGAAGACAGTCCCAAGGCCAGCAGTATCGTCAACGGCCTGTCGGTCGATGTCGAAGACTGGTTCCAGGTCGGCGCGTTCGAAAATGTGATCGAACGGGCCGACTGGGATGGTCTTGCCACGCGGATCGAAAACAATGTTGCAGGCATTCTCGATCTGTTTGCCGAAGCCGATGTGAAGGCGACATTCTTTACACTTGGCTGGGTGGCGAAACGGTATCCGGCGATGATCCGAAGGATTGCCGATGCCGGGCATGAGATTGCCAGTCACGGTTATGATCATGCCCGCGTCTTCAGCTTTGATCGCAAGAGCTTCGGCGAAGACATACGGCTTGCTCGCGAAATTCTCGAGGATCGTTCGGGTCAGCGGGTTTCGGGCTATCGCGCCCCCAGCTTCTCGATTGATCGACGCACCCCATGGGCCTTCATGGAGTTGGCCGAACAAGGTTATGCCTATTCGTCCAGCGTCGCGCCGATCACTCACGATCACTATGGCTGGCCCGATGCGCCGCGATTTGCCTTCCGTCCGCTGCCCTGGTCGGAGCTTGTCGAGATCCCCGTGACCACCGCGATGCTCGGCGGGCGCCGGGTTGCCGCCGGGGGAGGGGGCTTTTTTCGCGTTCTGCCCTATGGCTTTTCGCGCTGGGCGATCCGGCAGGTGAACCGCCGCGACGAACGGCCAGCGGTGTTCTATTTCCACCCGTGGGAAATCGACCCGCAGCAGCCTCGCGTCGAAAACGCCCCGATCCGTTCGCGCCTGCGCCACTACACGGGCCTTGAAAAGATGGCCGGAAAGCTGCGCGATCTTGTGCATGAATTCAACTGGGGCCGGATGGATGCGCTTGCGCACCGCGAAGCGAAGCGGGCTGTTGATCTGATACTGCCCGAACCAGATGTGGAACCGGCGCAATGAATGCCCCGGTTCAGGCTCGCCAACGCGTCAGCCGCGCCGATCTGACCGACCGTGCCGAATGTGCGCGGGTCGCCGATTTCGTCCGCAGCCGTCAGGGCAGCCTGTTCCACCTGCCGGCATGGCTTTCTGCCGTGGAGCAAGGCACCGGACAAAAGGCTTGTGGCTTTATCGTCGAGCAGATGGGTGTGATCACCGGTTGGTTGCCGCTCACCGAAGTGCGCTCAAAGCTGTTCGGCAAGGCGCTGGTCTCCAGCGGTTTCGGCGTGGGGGGCGGCGTGCTTGCGGATGATGGCAGTGCGGCGGCTGCGCTGGCTGTTGCGGCGCAAGCCCATGCGACCCAATACGGTTTTCCCAGCGTCGAACTGCGCGGTGGCCCTGTGCCTGAAGGCTGGTGCGAATGGAGCGACAAGCACTGCGGGTTCGAGCGCGCTTTGGCGAGCGATGACGAAGCCGAACTGCTCGCCATTCCGCGCAAGGCTCGCGCCGAGGTTCGCAAGGGATTGAAGAACGGGCTGACTGTCCGGACAGGGCGCTCACCCGCAGATATCGCCGCGCATTACGCGGTCTATAGCGAAAGCGTCCGCAACCTTGGGACTCCGGTGTTTCCCCGTGCGCTGTTCAAGGCAATGCTGAATGCCTTCCCGGATACCAGCGACATATTGACGGTCTATTCCGGCGATACCCCACTCGCGAGCGTGTTGTCTTTCTATCACGATGGTGCGGTGATGCCCTATTGGGGCGGCGGATCGTTCGCCGCGCGCGGGGCGCGTGCCAACGAACTGATGTATTACGAGCTGATGCTGCACGCCCGGCGCAAGGGCATGAGCCGGTTCGATTTCGGGCGCTCCAAGACCGGCAGCGGCCCGTTCCATTTCAAGAAGAACTGGGGTTTCGAGCCTCAGCCGCTGACCTATTGCGAATGGACCGCGCCGGGTGCGGAGGCGCGCAATATCGATCCCACCAGCGATACCTATTCGAGCCGTATCGAGCTTTGGAAGAAGCTTCCCCTGCCTCTCGCCAATGCCATCGGCCCCTTCATCGCGCGCGATCTGGCCTAGGTGCGGCGTGATGGGAGACATCCTGTTCCTTGCGCATCGCATACCGTTCCCGCCCAATCGCGGTGACAAGATCCGAGCGCACCACCTGCTGCGCAAGCTGGCGCGCATTGCCCCCGTCCATGTTGGTTGCTTTGCCGAAAGCGATGCCGACCGCGAAGCGATTGGCGAGCTGGCTGATATCGCAGCGAGCCATCGTGTGGTCGATCGCACCAAGCCGCTGGCGCTGGCAGGGGTCCAGGCATTGCTGGCGGCAAAGCCTGTCAGCCTCACAGCGTTTCACAGCGCCCGGCTTGCCCAATGGGTTGAGCAAACGCTCGCCCGCCAACCGATATCGGCGATTGTCGTGTTTTCGGGCCAGATGGGTCAATACGTGCCGGATGGGTTCAAGGGCCGCGTGATCATCGACCTGTGCGATGTCGATAGCGCCAAGTTCGAATCCTATGCCAAGGCCGGTCAGCGGGCCTGGATCAACGCCCGCGAAGCCCGTCTGCTGGCGCGTGAGGAGGAACGGCTTGCCCAGCGAGCCGATGCCACCATCCTTATTAGCGACAACGAAGCGGCGCTGTTCGAATCGCGGCTTACCAACCCGTTGCTCGCCGATGTTCGGGTGCTGGGCAATGGCATTGATGCGCAATTCTTCGATCCGGACACGGTTAAGCCCCATGCCGGAATTGCAGACCGCAAAGGGCCGCACTTCGTCTTTACCGGACAGATGGACTATCCTCCCAATGAAGCCGCCGCGCTGTGGGTGACTGACACGCTTATGCCGAGGGTCAGGAGCGAATATCCAGAAGCCGAATTCCATGTCGTGGGGCGCAATCCCACACGTGCGCTCCAATCGCGCTCGGACCGCGAAGGGATCACCGTATGGGGCGAAGTCCCCGATGTGCGCCCCTTTGTGGCCGCGGCAGATGTCGTGCTGGCGCCGCTGATGATTGCGCGCGGGGTTCAGAACAAGGTTCTCGAAGCGATGGCGATGGCAAAGCCGGCTCTGCTCACTCCCGAAGCGGCAACGGGGATTGAAGCGACTGACGGCCTTCACTGGATGCAGTGCGTAGCCGATGCCGACCTGATGGCCGAACGGCTCAAGACCCACTTCGCAAATGATCCCGATGGCATGGCGATGGGTGCCCATGCGCGAGCCTTCGTCCTCAGATCGCACGATTGGGATGCGATGCTGGCACCGCTTGAAACACTGGTCGCCGAGGCAGGCGAAGGAGCACGTAATGCAGCCTGAAACCACCGCTCCCGGATGGCAGCAGGGTCGTCTCGCGAAGGGCTTGCCCGAACAATGGCGTGGTCCGCTCGCGCTCTTGCTGGCGGGTGCCCTGGCACTGATTGCGGTGACGTTCCGCGAATGGGGCGAGATGGCGCACCAATGGTGGAACATCGACACCTACACGCACATCCTGATCGTTCCGGTGATCATCGCATGGCTGTTTCTGATCAAGGCCGAGGAACTGGCGAAGCTTTCGCCGCGCCTTTGGCTTCCGGGTCTTGCAGTGGTGGCCGCGGGTCTGGCGCTGTGGCTGGTGGGCCGGGCGAGCGGGATCAACATCATCGCCCATGCAGGTGCCGTCGGAGCGCTTCAGGGAATGGTGATTGCCGCCCTTGGACCCCGCGTGTCGGCATTCCTCGCGCTGCCGCTGTGCTTTGGGGCGCTTCTGGTTCCGTTCGGGGACGAGTTCATCCCGGCGCTGCAATCGATGACTGCCGACATTGCCGTTGCCCTGACCCATTGGAGCGGGATCCCCGCCGAGGTCGACGGCATCTATATCGACACGCCCGTCGGCCTGTTTATCGTTGCCGAAGCCTGTTCCGGCGTGAGGTTCCTTGTCGCCATGATCACGCTGGCGGTGCTGGTGTGCTTTACACGGTTCAACAGTTGGAAACGGCGTGCGCTGTTCATGCTGGCTTCGATCATCGTGCCCATTATCGCCAACGGCATCCGCGCATGGGGAACGATCTACATCGCGCAGAGCCAAGGCGTCGAATTTGCCGCCGGGTTCGATCACATCTTCTATGGCTGGATCTTCTTCGCCATCGTGGTTGCTGTCCTGCTGGCGGCGGCATGGCGCTATTTCGAGCGCGAGCCTGAGGACTATGGCTGGACCCCTGGCGAGATCGAGGGCCTAACTGCGCTGCAACGCTTTGATGGCAAGGCGGCTTCACCGGCGGTGATCCTTGCCGGGCTTGCCGGGCTCGCAATCATGGCAGCGATTGTCGCAACGATTGTCGGCCCGGCCGCTATCGGCTAACCGCCGCACCCATCATGTGCGGGATCGCCGGTATCTTTCATGCTGAAACGCCCAAGCCGGTCGATCCTGTCCGGGTTGAGCGCATGTGCGATGCAATGGTGCATCGCGGCCCTGACGGGGCTGGAGTATGGACCGACGCGGGAGTTGGTCTCGGGCATCGCCGGCTGTCGATTATAGACCTCGAGGGATCGCCGCAGCCGATGCACTCGGCGGACGGGCGCGCGGTCATCGTCTTCAACGGCGAAATCTACAATTTCCGTGAACTGCGCAGCGAGTTGGAAAAGGGCGGGGCAAGGTTCCGCACCTCAGGCGACACCGAAGTCATTCTTGCGGCTTGGCAGCGCTGGGGCGTCGATTGCCTGTCGCGCCTCAATGGGATGTTCGCCTTTGCGCTCTACGATCTGGACAAGCGCCAGCTGCTGCTTGCGCGAGATCGGCTCGGCGTAAAGCCGTTGCATATGGCTCGCCTTTCCGACGGCAGCCTCGCTTTCGCATCGGAGCTCAAAGGCCTGCTGGCGCATCCGTTGTTGCGGCGACGGGTCAATCATCAGGCTGTCGATGCCTATCTCGCCTGGGGCTATGTCCCCGATACGCACTGCATCCTGTCCGGCGTGGAGAAGCTGCCTGCGGGGCATTTCATGCTGCTTGAACAGGGCAAGCCCGTGCCTGCGCCGCAGCGGTGGTGGAACATCTGCTTGGCCGATCGGGTCAAGGGTAGCGAGGCAGACCTTTCGGCTCAGCTTGTCCATCTGATGCGCGAAGCGGTGCAATCGCGCATGGTCGCCGATGTGCCGCTCGGGGCGTTCCTGTCGGGCGGGGTCGATTCCTCCAGCGTGGTGGCGCTGATGAGCGAGGCGAGCGATGAACCTGTGCGCACCTGCTCGATCGGCTTCGATGTCGAGGCGCTGGATGAAACCGGCTATGCGCGCCAGGTCGCCGAATTGTTCGGGACGCAGCACGAAGCCCGCACAGTCAATCCCGATGACTTTGCCGCTATCGACGGACTGGTCGGCATGTTTGACGAACCTTTCGCCGATGCCTCTGCCTTGCCCACATGGCGGGTGTGCCAGCTGGCCCGCGAGAAGGTGACGGTCGCGCTGTCCGGGGATGGCGCGGATGAAGCCTTCGCCGGATATCGCAGGCAGGTGTTCCATCACAACGAAGAGCGCGTCAGGCGCTTGATACCGCAGGGATTGCGCCAATCGGTGTTCGGGCCGCTTGGAAGAGCCTGGCCCAAGGCCGATTGGGCGCCGCGTCCTTTGCGGGCCAAGGCGACGCTATTGGCGCTCGCCGAAACCGGGGAAGAAGGTTATGCGCGGGGCCTTTCGGTTGCCACCACCCAGCAGCGCCATTCGTTCTACTCAACCGGGTTCATGCGACATCTCGGCGGCTTCCATGCTGAAGCCGAATTGATAGACCTGATGCGGAATGCGCCGGCCCGCAGCGGATTGGACCGGGCGCAATATGCCGATCTGGCGTTCTGGCTGCCCGGTGACATTCTGACCAAGGTCGATCGCACCAGCATGGCCGTGAGCCTCGAAGCGCGTGAGCCCTTGCTTGATCACCGTCTGATCGAATTTGCCGCGCGCCTGCCCGAGAGCATGCGGGTGCGCGGTACAACGGGGAAGTTCCTGCTCAAGAAGTGCATGGAACGGTATCTTCCACAGGATATTCTTTACAGGCCCAAGCAGGGCTTCGTGACCCCGATCGCACAGTGGCTCCGCGGGCCTCTCAGCGCGCAGGCACGCGCGATAGGCTCAAGCTCGATGCTGGCGCAATCCGGGTGGTTCCAGCCGGGAGCAGTTTCGCGCATGGCGGAAGCTCATATTGCCGGACGCAGCGACCATTCGCGAATACTCTGGCAGTTGCTGATGCTCGAGAAATCCCTGGCTCGGCTTGGCGCATCCATGTGATCGCCGCGAATACTTGCGGTTATCCACAGTTAAGCAATTTTTAGGCATGATCTTGGGTTGGGCTGACCCGATTTGAGACTCGGTTCGTCCTGTAAAGAGAAATAATCATTTGCTTCCATTACAAACGCTGGATTAGGATTCGCAACGCAGACCAAAAAGGTCGTGAAGCTCATGCGGTATCCAGCGAGTGCCACGTGGGTAAGGGTCCAGGCGGAGTGATGGTTATGGATAGCAGCGCGGGCAAGGCAGTGCCTCTCACAGGCGAAGAAGACTTGCTTGCCGAAAGTGTGTTGCATTCCTCAATACCGGACGAACTGTTCGCCTTGCAGGAACTGGATGTTCTTTACGAAGACACCAGTGCAACCCTTTGGACATTCATGAATCCCGAAGGTCGACCGAGTTTTACTCCGGCCATGCTCAATGATTTCGAACAGTGGCAGAGTTTGATCGAATCAGGCTTTGGGCCGGGCAAGGTGCCCCTGAAATATCTCGTGCTTGGCAGCCGTTCGCCGGATGTTTTCTGCTTTGGCGGCGATCTCGACCTGTTCCAGCGTCTTATCCGCGAACGCAATCGCGCGGGTCTGGTGGAATATGGCCACCGTTGCTGTGCAATTCTGGATCGCAATATCAAGACGCTGGGCATTCCGATGCTGACAGTGGGGCTGGTGCAGGGCACGGCTCTCGGGGGCGGCTTCGAAGCGCTGCTTTCGTTCGACTACATCGTTGCAGAGCGGCAATCGACCTTTGGCCTGCCTGAGATCATGTTCGGGCTTTACCCTGGCATGGGTGCGCATGCCTTGCTTGCGCGTAAGCTGGGCAGTGCGATGGCGGACCGGATCATCGTCTCGAACGAGACTTTCGCCGCCGAGCAGATGTACGAACTGGGGATTGTGCATCATCTCGCCGAACCAGGTGACGGGGTGAATGCGGTGCGCGATTTCATCAAGCGTTCCGATCGTCGTCACGCGGGGTTGGTGGGTTCGCGGCGCGCGATCAAGCGGGTGTGGCAGCTGGAACTGGCAGAGCTCAACCGGATCACCGAGATGTGGGCTGACACCGCGTTGCAACTGCGCGAACAGGACCTGAAAGTGATGAGCCGCCTTGTGGCCGCGCAGGCTCGGCTCGCGGATCGTATAGCCGCGGCTTGAGGCTCCCTTATCGCTCCAGCCCGTGGCCTAGCGCCATGTATTCATCGCTCTGCATTTCGTTGAGGCGGCTTGCCGTGCGTTCGAATTCGAAGGCACCGTCGCCTGACCGGTAGAGATCATCGGGCTTGGCTGCGGCAGTGGCGAACAGTTTGACCCGGCTTTCGTACAGCGCATCGATCAGCTTGGTGAAGCGGATCGCTTCGTTGCGGTTTTCCGGTCCCATGCGCGGGACGCCGACGAGAATCACCGTGTGATAGGCCTGCGCAATCGCAAGATAATCGGCCGCCCCGCGGTTCTCACCGCACAGCTTCTTGAAGCTGAACACCGCCACACCCTTCAGGCTCTTGGGTACATGGAGGCTGCGCCCGCCGCTCAGATCAAGCTCGGCGCTTGGGACATTGGCGGCATCCTCAGGCGCGAAATCGGTGAGTCGGAAGAATGCCTCGCGCACCTGGGCCGTTGCTTCATCGCCGATCGGTTCGTGCCACGTCGCAAGCCCGCCGATCCGTTCCAACCGGTAATCCGTCGGCCCGTTAAGCGAAAGCACGTCCAGCTTGCGTTCGACCAGATCGATGAAAGGCAGGAAGAGCGAGCGATTGAGCCCGTCCTTGTACAAATCGTGGGGAGGCCGGTTGGAGGTGGTGACGATGACCGTACGGCTCTCGATCAGCGCGGTGAAGAAGCGTCCCATGATCGCCGCATCGGCAGTGTTGGTGACGACCATTTCGTCAAATGCGAGGCATCGCAATTGCTCTCCCATGCGCAGTGCTACCGCGATCAACGGGTCTTTGAGGCCGGCCTTGCGCTGTTCAGCCACGAGCCGATCGACCTCCAGCATGAATTCGTGAAAGTGGACCCGCCGCTTTGCCGGGATGGCGAGCGTTTCGACAAACAGGTCCATCAGCATCGACTTGCCGCGCCCGACGCCGCCCCACAGATATACGCCGCGCGGATCAGGCGGCGCTGTTCCCATTCCGGTCAGCCGGGCGAACAGCCCTTGCTTGGGTGGCACTGCCTCGAGTTCCCGCTGGAGCCGGTCGAGCCGTTCGGCCGCGCGGCGTTGATCGGGATCGGCTCGCAATTCGCCATTGGCGATCAGCTGTTCGTATCGGGCTATCAGACCGGGCATTGTGAGCCGCCGTCACCCGCGCGGCAGCATCTTGCGCACGATGCCGGAGAAAGAGGCGACAACGTCTTCCTCTTGCTCCACCAGCCCCCGCACGAACACCAGCTTGCCGGTTTCCCGCACGATTTCGGTAACGGCGTCCATCGGCCGGTCAGGATCGCCGCCGCCCACGAACTGGGTCGAAAGCTCCAGCGTCACCGAAGGACCGGCATTGCCCGAGCCGATGTTGTGCATGGTGGTGAACAGCGCGATGTCGATCAGCGAAAGCGTGACCGCACCGTGGATGATGCCTTGCAGGTTCTGGTGATGCCGCTGCGGGAACATCCGCAGGCGCGCTTTCCCGTCCGGGTCGACTCGGGTGATGAGCTTGCCCATCACCGCGCCGTTGAACAGGGTCTGATCCTTGAGATTCCAGTGTCGCCAGCCCGGATTTTCAGGGTCCGGGCCGTGTTCGAATACGTCGTCCTTCAGCGTCACCGGATCAGATCGCGCGCTCGGCCATCATCTTCTTGGTTTCGGCGATGGCCTTGGCCGGCGAAAGCCCCTTGGGGCAGACATTCGCGCAGTTCATGATGGTGTGGCAGCGATACAGGCGGAACGGGTCTTCCAGCGCATCCAGACGCTCACCCGTCATCTCGTCACGGCTGTCAGCCAGCCAGCGGTACGCCTGAAGCAGGATTGCCGGGCCAAGGAACTTGTCGCTGTTCCACCAGTACGACGGGCACGAAGTCGAGCAGCACGCGCACAGGATGCATTCGTATAGCCCGTCCAGCTTCTCGCGCTGTTCCGGGGTCTGCAGCCGCTCCTTGCCCGAAGGCGTGGTGCTGACGGTTTGCAGCCACGGACGGATCGAGGCGTATTGTGCGTAGAAATGGGTGAAGTCGGGCACCAGATCCTTGATCACATCCATGTGGGGCAGGGGAGTGATCCGGATTTCGCCCTTGAGGTCTTCGATCGCGGTGGTGCAGGCAAGACCGTTCTTGCCGTTGAGGTTCATCGAGCACGAACCGCAAATCCCTTCGCGGCACGAACGGCGGAAGGTCAGCGTCGGGTCGATCTCGTTCTTGATCTTGAACAGCGCGTCCAGAACCATCGGGCCGCATTCATCAAGATCGATTTCGAACTTGTCATAGCGCGGGTTCTGGCCGCTGTCGGGATCATAGCGATAGATCTTGAACGAGCGAACACGCTTGCCGCCGTTCGCCTTGTGCACCTTGCCGTCCTTGCGGATGGTCGAGTTCTTCGGAAGGGTGAAAGTCGCCATTGTTATCTGTGATCCCTGGTTGCCCCGCCTCTACTTAGCGCCTGTGCCGGGTGAGGCAAGCCGCCAGTGTTGCGAGGATTGTGAGGCGTTTTGCATGACATTCAATCGTTGCCCCGGGTGTGACACCGAAAGGGGCGGTTTGAAAAATAGCGGAATCGCTGCAAGAATCTGATAATTAGCGAAAAAACAGAGAATATTCGAGTTGGCCTGTGAACTTTCGATCACGCGTCGTCTGATTGCCGCAGCGGGGCCGGTTTTCGGGAACTTCATGCGCATTCCTCCGCTGTAGAGCATATGGATAGTGTAGGAAATTGGCCCAATGCTTGCCCCCGCACCGCCGCAGTGTTCGGCAGCAGCGGCGGGATCGGTTTGGCCTTGTCAGAGGCGCTGGCGCAAGCCGGGTGCGAAACCGTTTACGCCGGCTCGCGGCAAGGGACTGCCCCGGCAGGCGGCCCTTTCAAACCCTTCGCATTCGACCTGAAGGATGAAAGCACCATCGCCGCAGCAGCAGCGATGATGAAAGCCGATCCGCCCGAATGGGTGGTGATTGCCAGCGGCGTCCTGACCCTAGCCGACGGTAGCGGGCCAGAGCGGACTTACAAGCGGCTCGATCCCGCAGCGATGGCGGAAGTGTTCGCCATCAACACGATCGGCGCCGCACTGGTTGCCAAGCACATCCTGCCGCTGATGCCGCGCAATCGCTGTTTCGTTGTCGCGGCCCTGTCTGCGCGCGTGGGGTCGATTTCCGACAACGGCCTTGGCGGGTGGCATTCCTATCGCGCGTCGAAAGCCGCGCTCAACATGCTGATCCGTAATTTCGCGCTGGAGATGGGCCGCACGCACAAGCATGGTGTGATCGTCGGCCTGCACCCGGGAACGGTGGACAGCCGCCTGTCGCAGCCATTCCAGTCGAACCTCCCCAACGGGCAGTTGACCGCGCCGGATGTGGCGGCGGCCAATCTGCTTGGCGTGCTGTCAGCACTTGGCCCCGAACAATCGGGCCGGGTGTTCGATTACAAAGGCGACGAAATCCCGGCCTGACGGCCTGAATTTAGCCCGCGATCAGGGCGTTGCGCCGCCAGCTTTCCGCCAGCAGCGTTTCCATCAGATCGGCATGGCTGAACCCGGCCTGCGCCGCCGCCTTTGCCATCACCTTTTCCGACCACAGATTGCAGTTCAGGTTGATCTCGATGAAGTTGATGTCGCCTGTCTTCAGATCGACGCGGAATTCGATCCGGCCGTAATCGAACGGCACGAATTCGCGGGCGACCTTCTTCGCCATTTCCTCGATCTTGGGCGCGAGCTCGGGGTGGTCGAAACGCTTGAGCGCGGCCTTTTCGGTGTTCGGCACCAGATCGCGCTTTTCGTAATAGGTCCACAGCTTTTGCGTGTTCTCGCGCTCGTACCACAGCATCGGCAGCGCAGTCGGTTCGCTGTGCAGCGTGATGAAGGCGCATTGCACGTCATACCCGTCCAGATACGGCTCGACGATGGCATCATGGCCCTGTCCGTGGATGTCGGCGATGGCGTTGGTCACGCCGTTCCAGTCGAAGGCATCGGAAATGCCCCAGCTTGCCGACGAAGCATTGGGCTTGATCACCCAGCGACCTTCGGGTGAGGGCGGCAGGTCAGCTTCAAGCACAGGGGCGCCGCGGCGATAGCAGAACCACGGTGCGGTCGGCACGCCAGCATGGGTACAAACCAGCTTGGACACGGATTTGTCATCGCCCAGACCGCGCAGGAACGGCATCGCGCCAAGGTACGGGATGCGGTGCATGTTGCACAGCACCGGGATCAGCATTTCACTGTTCACGAAACCGCCGCGGTTGAGCAGCGGGAACACGAAATCGACATCCGGGCGGGTGAACAGCACATCATAGCTGTTGGCGAACTGGATATTCAGGCCGAGGTTTTCGAGCGTCGTGCGCACTTCGTGATGATAGATCGCGTGGTTGCCATCCTCCGGATGCATCCCGCCGCCCCACAACGCGTGCTTCGCCATGAACAGCAGACGCACGCGCTCCTTGTCTTCCTCAGGAATGCGCAGGGGTTCGATTGAAGTGGTCATATTATCCTGAAACCTCGAGATTGGAGCGTCGCGATTAACCGTTTCGCATGGCTGTTGCTAGCGAATTTGAGCAGGCAATGCGATTGGGAAACCGCTTGGCAAGCCGCAGGAATTGGGGAAAGTTGCGCGAAAGCGACAGGATGGGAAGCGCGCTATGGGGCTTGGCGCCTGGTATGATCGAAATGTGATGCCACAACTGATCCGCTGTGCTTGCGGCACGGGACAGGTGATGAAGCGGCGTTCCTACGTCGTGCCTAGGGCGCAAGGCGATGTATTCGAGCTTGGCTGTGGCGGCGGGATCAACCACCAGTTCTATGATGCAGCCTCGATCACATCCTATGCCGGGATCGACCCGCACGAAGGCTTGCTGGATGCGGCACGGGCTGCTGCGCGGGACAAAGGCTGGCCGGCAACGCTCAAACAGGGTGTGGGGGAGGATATTCCCTTTCCCGACCGGTCTTTCGACACGGTGGTTTGCACCTTTACCCTTTGCTCGGTCGAGGATCAGGGGCAGGTCCTGTCGGAGATGCTGCGCATACTGCGGCCCGGCGGGCAGGCGCTGTTCCTTGAACATGGCCGTGCGCCCGATGCCGATGTCGCCCGCTGGCAGGACCGGATCGAGCCGGTGTGGAAGCGGCTTGCGGGGGGATGCCACCTGACCCGTCCGATCGGCTCTGCCTTTCGCGGAGCCGGGTTCGAAGTCGAGCCACTGGGGCAGGGCTACATGCCCAAGGCGCCGCGTTTTGCGATGTGGAACGAATGGGGCGTGGCGAGGAAGCCGGGGATCTGACCCAGCGGCTAGGGCGGTAACAAGAAAGGCCGGGAACGCTTTGTTCCCGGCCTTTCTGTTGTCTGATCAATCAGCGATCACTCGCCAAAGGTGCGTTGCCACCAGCCGCCGCGCTTCTTGCCTTCGGCAGCGGTATCGCCGCCGGTTGCCTCGGATGCTTCTTCGGCGGGGGCAGGGGCTGCTTCTGCCTTGGGCTGGGCGTCAGCCTCTTCCGCCGCAGGAGCTTCTTCCTCGACCTTTTTCTTGCGCGGTGCGCGCTTGCGCTTGGGCTTTTCGGCCGGAGCTTCCTCCTCGGCGGCCGGAGCCGCTTCGGGGGTTTCCTCGGCAGGGGCAGCCTCGCTCACGCTTTCGACCTCGTCGGTCTTCTTCTTGCGTGGAGCGCGCTTGCGCTTGGGCTTTTCAACCGGAGCTTCCTCGGCGGGGGCTTCCTCTGCCGGAGCATCGGTTGCTTCTGCAGGGGTGTCTTCGGCAGGAGCTTCCTCGCTTGCAGAGTCTCCGGTGTCATCCGATTGATCTTCCGATCCAGCCTCGCCTTCGCCCTGCTTGCGGCGACGGCCACGACCGCCACGGCGGCGGCGACGCTTGGGCTTCTCTTCGCCGTCTTCGCCGTTTGCGCTTGCGTCGGCGGCGTTTTCATCCTCGTCGGATGCGCCCTCGGAGTCATCTTCAGAAGCCTCGGAATCGCCGTTTTCGCTGTCTTCATCGCCTTCGCGGCGCTTGTTGCGGCCTCGGCCGCCGCGACGACGACGACGCTTCTTCTTGCGCGGCTGATCGTCGTCTTCTTCGGCGTAATCCTCTTCTGCCTCTTCCTCGATTTCCTCGTCGTCATCATCGTCATCGACGATCGGATCGAACTTGGGGGCCTGAGCCGGGCGCGGGCCGTGGCTCGACACGTTCATCTTCGCCCCTTCGTCCTCGCCCTCGGGCTTGACCTCGACGGTGACGCCGTAACGGTTCTCGATCTCGACCAGCTCATGACGCTTTTCGTTGAGCAGGTAGATCGCCGCTTCGGTGCTGGCGCCCAGCTTGATTACCGTTCCTTTGCCCTTGGCGGCTTCGTCCTCGATCAGGCGCAGCGCGGAAAGACCGGCAGAAGATGCGGTGCGGACCAGACCCGAACCGTCGCAATGCGGACATTCGCGCGTGGTCGCCTCAAGCACGCCGGTGCGCAGGCGCTGGCGGCTCATTTCCATCAGGCCAAAGCCGGAAATGCGGCCAACCTGGATGCGCGCGCGATCGTTCTTGAGCGCTTCCTTCATCGCCTTTTCGACTTTGCGGACGTTGGAATTGTATTCCATGTCGATGAAGTCGATGACGACCAGCCCGGCCATGTCGCGCAGACGCAGCTGGCGGGCGATTTCCTTGGCCGCTTCAAGGTTGGTGTGAAGCGCGGTCGCCTCGATCCCGTGTTCCTTGGTCGACCTGCCCGAGTTGATGTCGATCGACACCAGCGCCTCTGTCGGGTTGATGATGAGGTAGCCGCCCGATTTGAGCTGCACCATCGGATCATACATCGCCCGCAACTGGTCTTCCGCGCCATAGCGCTGGAACAGCGGCACGGGGTCGGAATAGGCTTTCACCCGGCGCGCGTGGCTGGGCATCAGCATCTTCATGAACGCCTTGGCGCTCTTGTAGCCTTCCTCACCCTCGACAACGACTTCCTCGATCTCGCGATTGTAGATGTCGCGGATCGCGCGCTTGATCAGGTCACTGTCCGAATGGATCAACGCCGGCGCGGTGGAGGCGAGGGTGGTGGTGCGGATTTCGTCCCACAGCCGTGCCAGATAATCGAAATCGCGCTTGATCTCGGTCTTGGTACGCTGAAGCCCGGCGGTGCGCACGATCAGGCCCATCGATTTGGGCAGCTTCAGGTCTGACACGATCTGCTTCAACCGCTTGCGATCACCGGTCGAGCTGATCTTGCGGCTGATGCCGCCGCCGTGGCTGCTGTTGGGCATCAGCACGGTGTAGCGGCCTGCGAGGCTGAGATAGGTCGTCAGCGCAGCGCCCTTGTTGCCGCGCTCTTCCTTTACGACCTGGACGAGCAGCACCTGACGGCGCTGGATGACGTCCTGAATCTTGTAGCGGCGACGCAGAGCCATGCGCTTGGCGCGGACTTCGTCGACTTCCTTGGCGCGGCTGCGGCCCTTGCCATTGCCCTTGTCGCCTTTGCCCTGACGGCGACGGCCCCGACCACGGCGACCACAGCGTGAGCGGTCTTCATCGCCTTCCTCGCCACTTTCTTCGCCTTCTTCTGAGTCATCGTCTTCGTCTTCATCGTCGCCATCATCATCGTCGTCGGATTCGCCGTCTTCGATGGTGGAAACCTGATCCTTGTCGGATGTGTCGATTTCTTCGAGGCCGTCTTCGGCCAGATCTTCGGCCAGCGCTTCGGCGCTTTCATCCTCGGCGTCGTATTCGTCGCCGGGGGCGATGCCCTCTTCCTCTTCCTCGGCGCGCAGGCGCGCTTCTTCTTCGGCGGCCTCGGCCTCTTCGGCGAGCAGCCGTTCGCGGTCCGCCTGCGGGATCTGGTAATAGTCAGGGTGGATTTCGCTGAAGGCGAGGAACCCATGGCGATTGCCGCCAAAGTCGACGAATGCCGCCTGAAGCGACGGTTCGACCCGTGTTACCTTTGCTAGATAGATATTGCCTTTGATCTGCTTGTGTTCAGCAGATTCGAAATCGAATTCCTCAATCCGGTTGCCTTTGAGCACCGCCACCCGGGTCTCTTCCGAGTGGCGCGCATCGATAAGCATGCGCGTTGCCATTTAGTAATCTCCAGACGCCTCTTCCTGACGCCGACGTGCGGCGGGATGGGCGTGTCATTTGTGGGTAATCGGGCCGCCTTTGCGCGAATGCGATGGTTGGCCCGTTAGTGGTGACTGCGCGATCCCCGGCTGCCGGGAAGGGCGCAATGATCGTGTCTGCTGCGACGAGATTGCGGAATGTGTCCGCGCTGCGACTCGCAATTTCGCCCGCGCCGGAAAGGCGGCGGGTGTTTCCTTGCGAGGAGAAGCGTCTCGTCACTGCATCAACCTGTTGTGTGGCGCTGGCGATCACCCGAACGGGATGTGCCTGCCTTGCGAATGAAAACGCGGGAATGCCGCAAGTCTTGCAGCGCACCCCGTTTCATTTGCGATGGCTAGCACCGTGGGTTTCGCGCCGCAACTCTATTGCGCTTCTACAGCGCAACAATCTAAGCAAACGTAATCATGAGTGTGCGCACTCTCATTTTGCTGATCCTTGCCGTTCCCGCCCTTGTCTTAGGCGGTGCGATGGCAATGGGCATCGCCATTCCCGTACCCGAATGGGGGCGCGATTACGTATTGCGTTTCCTGCTCGATCCCGAAGTCGAGCCGCTGGACCTGCCCGAAATCCTTGGCCCCGATGATCCGACACGCCCCTTGGTGGTGATCGATGCAGGGCATGGCGGACGCGATCCCGGCTCGATCGGGCGATCGGCCAATGGCTCGCAGGTGATGGAGAAAGAGATCGTTCTCGCGCTCGCGCTCAAGCTGCGCGACGAATTGCTGGAGGAAGGCGGCATCAGGGTGGCGATGACCCGCGACGATGATCGTATTATCGCGCTCGCCAACCGTCCCGAAATCGCGCGCCAGCTCGGCGCTGACCTGTTTCTTTCAATTCATGCCGATTCCGCCGGGGATCGCAGCGATGTCGCGGGGGCAAGCGTCTACACCCTTTCCAACGAGGCATCGAGCGAAGCCGCCGCCCGCTTTGCCGAGCGGGAGAACGCCGCAGACCGGCTCAACGGCATCGCCATCGAAGGGCAAAGCGAACAGGTGAGCGCGATACTTGTCGAATTGTCGCAGCAGCGCACTCAGGAAGACGCGGTTGAATTCGCCTCTCTCATCACGCGCGAGGGCGACGGCCGGATCGCTTTCCACCCGCAGCCGAGACGTTCGGCGGCGCTGGCGGTGTTGCGCGCGCCCGACGTTCCCGGTGTGTTGTTCGAAAGCGGGTTTGTTACTAATGCGGCGGATCGCACCCGTTTGATGACGGAAGAAGGGCGCGCCGAATATGCCGATGTTCTGGCACAGGCGATCCGGGTCTATTTTGCGCGCCGCGCAGAACCGTGACTTCGGCAGGCCCAAGCCGCTAGCAATCCCGGTAAAACCAAGATAGATCGCGTCCCTCAATGACCGAGACCAGCACCGCCCCCTTTGTCGACTATTTCCGCTTTCGCCTGTCGCGCGATACCGCGATGGCGGTCGGGTGGTTTGGCGAGAAATGGCGTTCCAGCCTGCTGTTCAAACTGGCCGCTTTCGCCTTTGCCGGATTGATCGTGGTCTGGGTGGCCGTCTGGATGTTCCTTGCCAGTGACCTGCCCGAAGCGGAAAGCCTTGCCGATTACCAGACCCCGCTGCCTACCGTTGTTCGCGGGATCGATGGCGAGATCGTCCATTCTTACGCGCGCGAACGCCGCGTGCAGTTGCAATATGCCGATTTCCCCGAGCAATTGATCGAGGCGTATCTTTCGGCAGAGGATAAGACGTTCTTCAGCCACGGCGGCGTCGATTACACCGGTACTGCCAATGCCGTGTTCGATT
Organism: Erythrobacter sp. Dej080120_24; assembly: GCF_036322605.1. GTDB lineage: Bacteria > Pseudomonadota > Alphaproteobacteria > Sphingomonadales > Sphingomonadaceae > Erythrobacter > Erythrobacter aurantius. The sequence goes on along the minus strand of NZ_AP027262.1, from coordinate 2,311,843 downwards.
ACGCCATAAAATTTGGCTCGGGTGAACGCGCTGTCGGCGGTTCGACCATCACGCAGCAGCTCGCCAAGATACTGCTGCTGGGCGATGAATATTCGGTCACGCGCAAGCTCAAGGAGATGATCCTTGCCAGCCGCATCGAAGGGGTGTTGAGCAAGGAGGAAATCCTCGAACTCTACCTCAATGAAATCCCGCTGGGGCGTCGGTCGTTCGGCGTTCAGGCCGCATCGCGCGCCTACTTCGACAAGGACGTTGGCGATCTCGAACTGCACGAGGCTGCGTTCCTTGCGATCCTGCCCAAAGCGCCGGAACGCTATGGTCGGCGCGGACAGGAACAGGCTGCGATGCAGCGGCGCGACTTCGTGCTGCAGCAAATGGAAGAAAACGGTTTCATCACCGAGGCCGAACGCGCGGCAGCCGCTGCCAAGCCCTTGGGGCTCAAGAACCAGCGTGCCGAGACGAGCGCGGATGCGGGCTATTTCCTTGAAGAAGTGCGGCGTCAGTTGATCGCCCAGTTTGGCGAGACGGCGGAGGATGGCGAAAACAGCGTCTACGCCGGTGGCCTGTGGGTGCGGACCTCGCTTGATGTGGAAATGCAGGAAGCCGCGCGGGATTCGCTGCGCCGAGGCCTGCTGCGCTATCACGGCGGACGCGCATGGGCAGGGCCGATCGCAACCATCGACGTGAGCGTAGGCAATTGGGCGGGGCAGCTCGCCAGTTCATACCTTGCAATCAATTACGAGGATTGGCGCGTCGGAGTCGTGACGCAGCGAGCTGGTGCATCTGCGACTGTCGGCTTTTCCGACGGTTCGGAAGCACCGCTGACGAACCTTCCCAATGCGCTCAAGGCGGGCGATGTCATTGCCGTCTCGCCGCAGGGCAACGGTTTCCGCGTCCGCACCATTCCAGAGGCGCAAGGCGGCTTGGTGGTGCAGCAGGCGCAGACCGGGCGGGTTATCGCCATGCAAGGCGGGTTCGACCACCGCCTGTCAGATTTCAACCGCGCGACGCAGGCCAATCGCCAGCCGGGCTCCACAATCAAGCCGTTTGTCTACGCCACCGGGCTGGACAACGGCATGACCCCGTCGACCGAGATCGATAACACCCAGTTCTGCTATTATCAGGGTCGCCAGCTTGGCCAGAAATGCATCCGTGGCGGGCGCGCCGGGCAGTTCCCGATGCGCTACGGTCTGGAGCAGTCGCAGAACATCATGACCGTCCAGATCGGTATGCAGGCGGGCATGGAAAACGTGGTCGACACGATCGAGAAGCTGGGCATCAGTGAAGACCCCGATCCCTATGCCGCTACCGCCCTGGGTTCCGAGGAAACGACCGTTTCCAAGATGGTCGCGGCCTATTCCGCGCTGGCCAATCACGGGCGGCTGAACCAGCCGACGGTGATCGATTACGTCCAGGATCGCAGGGGCAAGGTGATCTGGCGGGCGGATGAACGCGCCTGCAACGGCTGCAACATGGCGGAATATGATGGCAGCGCGATGCCGCGTTTCGGACTGAAGGGCGAACAGGCGATGGACCCGCGCACCGCGTTCCAGGTGATGCACATGCTCGAAGGCGTGGTAACACGCGGCACGGCAACCGTGCTGAACGATCTCGGCCTGCCGCTGTTCGGCAAGACCGGGACAACCAGCGGCCCCAAGGATGTGTGGTTCGTGGGCGGGACGCAGCAACTGGTCGCCGGCGCCTATGTCGGCTTCGACACGCCGCGCAACATGGGCGGCTATGCTTATGGCGGCACCATCGTTGCACCGATCATCAAGGAACTGATCCAGAATTCGCGCGATCATTGGTCCGATCTGCCCGCTGTCGCGCCGGACGGCATCCGCATGGTCCGCGTCGACCGTCGCACCGGCAAGCGCGTGCTGGATGGCTGGCCTACCGGCGATCCGCGCGGAGATGTCATCTGGGAAGCGTTCAAGCCGGATACCGAACCGGATCGTGCCACGCGACAGGATGAAATCGCCGCCAAGCGTGACGAGATCCTCAACCTGATCCGCGCCTCGCGCCGCGCGGCCGGACAGGATGACCAGGGCAATGACGGCGAACCAAGCGACTTTGTCGAGGAGCAGGGCGGCATTTACTGATTGCCGCCAGCTTAGAAATTCCCGGAAACCGCAAGGCTGTTCAAAGGTTGTGATGGCATGAAGAACCGCATCCGCATCATCGCCGCTGCCATGGTCGCAGCATTCGCCTTCACCGCCCCTGCTTCGGCCGAACTTCCGGTCGGGGCGGACGCCCCGAGCTTTTCGACGAATGCCGCACTGGCGGGCAAGGAATTCGGCTTCTCGCTGAAGGCGGCGCTGCGGCGCGGGCCAGTGGTGCTGTATTTCTACCCCAAAGCCTTCACCCAAGGGTGCACGCTGGAGGCCAACGCCTTCGCCGAAGCCATGCCCGAATTTCGCGCCGCCGGGGCCAGCGTGATCGGCATGTCGAATGACGATATCGAGACGCTCAAGCGCTTCAGCCGCGAAGAATGCCGTGATGCCTTCCCCGTCGGCGTGGCCAGCCAACGGCTGATTTCGGCCTATGACGTGGCGCTCGGCGAGTCGGGCCTGTCCAGCCGCACCTCCTATGTGATCGCCCCCAATGGCCAGGTCGCCTTCGTCCATTCGAACAGCGATTACCGTGGCCATGTACAACGCACCCTTGCGGCAGTTCGCGCACTCTCCAAGTAACCTGCAAGATTGATTGCGATCGCGAGGAGCCATTCCGCATCGCTTTACAAACGCTCGCCCTGCGCTAAGCGGGGCGGCCAACTTTGCTATTGAGGATTTCCTATGCGGGCCGAGGCCCAGGCACATATCGACCGGATCGAGGCAGCTCTTGGTCTGGTGCGGCAATCGCTTGATTGGGAGCGCGCACTGCGTCGGCTCGACGAACTGAACGCGCGTGTCCAGGACCCGACGCTGTGGGACAATCCCAAGGAAGCGCAGGCGGTCAGCCGCGAGCAGAAGACGCTCGAGACCGCGGTCAACACCGTGAACGAGATTTCGGCTGAAATGGCTGATGCCATCGAATTCATCGAGATGGGAGAAGCCGAGGGCGAGGATAGCATCGTCAACGATGGCCTTGCCAGCCTTGCCCGCCTTGCCGAACGTGCCGATGCCGACAAGGTGCAGGCCTTGCTTTCGGGCGAAGCGGACAGCAATGACACCTATCTCGAAATCCACGCTGGTGCGGGTGGTACGGAATCGCAGGACTGGGCCGAAATGCTGCTGCGCATGTATGCACGCTGGGCCGAACGGCGCGGCTTCAAGGTCGAGACCGTGGAGTATCAGGCGGGCGATCAGGCCGGGATCAAGTCGGCGACGCTGCTGATCAAGGGCGAAAACGCCTATGGCTATGCCAAGACCGAAAGCGGTGTGCACCGGCTTGTCCGGATCAGCCCCTATGACAGCGCGGCCAAGCGCCACACGTCCTTTTCGAGCGTGTGGGTCTATCCGGTGATCGACGACGATATCGATATCGAAATCAATCCGGCCGACCTGAAGATCGACACCTATCGTGCGTCGGGTGCCGGTGGTCAGCACGTCAACACGACCGATTCCGCTGTCCGTATCACTCACCAGCCTACGGGCATCGTCGTCGCCAGCCAGAACGATCGCAGCCAGCACAAGAACCGCGCCACCGCGATGAACATGCTGAAGGCGCGCCTGTTCGAACGCGAAATGGCGATGCGCGAAGCGGCGGCATCGGGCGAGTATCAGGAAAAAAGCGAAATCGGGTGGGGCCACCAGATCCGCTCCTACGTCCTGCAACCGTACCAGATGGTCAAGGACCTGCGCACCGGCGTTACCTCCAGTTCGCCTGATCGGGTGCTGGATGGCGATATTGATCAGTATATCTCGGCGGCACTTGCGCAGCGCGTAACGGGCGAGAAAGTCGAGATCGAAGACGTCGAATAGTCCTTTTTCAGGACCGGTTGTCGGACGAAACCTGTTGTAAATCAGGGGTTTTGAAATAGCCTCTCCCAAAACATGGGAGCACGGCATGGCGGCAATGCGTTTGGTGCGAGTCGGAGCGGCGCTGGTTACGGCGACGCTGCTTGCTGGAACTACGGTAGCCAGGGAGAAGGAGCAGTCCCCCGGTGAGGTGACGATCCTGCTGCCCGACGATATCCGCACGCTGCCGCCCGAACCCTTCCCCAAGACTGATCCCTCGCTCGCCAATCCCGAAGCGGACGAAACACCAGCCTATCAGGACAGCCGTTACCGCCGGCTAGCGACGCCTGAATTCGAGACTTTCGAGAACGACGTCGAATTTCGCCGCTTTCTGCGTTCGATCGAGCAATTGCGCCAACGCGAAAGGCGGCGGCGCTTCAGTGAAGGCGAGGGTGCAAAGATCGTTGTTGCGGCCTTGCAGGATGTCGAACCCGCTGAAACACCGCCCGAATGCGCCGTTCCCGAAGATTGCCCCGACGACAGCGCGAACCAGACCGTCGTCGTCACCGGATCGCGCATCGCCAGCAATCCGCAAAGCATGCCGATGGCCGTCACGGCTGTCAGCAGTGACAGCGCCACAGGGACGTCGGACAGCATCACCAATGTCCAGGTCGCCAGCGTCGATGAAGGCGACATCGTCAAGCTGATCGGGCAGTATCTGCTGGTGTTGCAGGATGGCCGGGTCTTTGCCGTGCACCATCCCACCATGACGCTGACCGATCGCACCGATGTCTATCGCAAGGACGAGGATGGCGATCCTATCGGTGCGGACTGGTATGACGAAATGCTGGTGCAGGGCGATCAGATCATCGTCACCGCCTATTCCTACGAAGACGATGCCAGTGAAATCACCGTGCTGCGGCTCGATCAGGAAACGGGCAAGGTCAGCGTGCGCGGGGTCTTCCTGATATCCTCCGACGATTATTACGATGTCGACAATTACGCGACGCGCATCGCGGGCGACAGGCTGGTGATCTACACGCCGTACGAGGCAGCCGATCTGGTCAGTCGTCGCAATCGCCCGGTGATCCGCCGCTGGACCGGGGCGGAGGATTTCTACGACAACGAAGGCACGGGCAAGGACGTGCTGGAGGTGCGCGACATCTATCGCCCGGTGTTCGGGGTGAAGGAGCCCTGGGTCCATACCGTATCGGTTTGCCCCCTTGGCGAAGTGATCGAACGCGGCCTAAGCTGCGAAACAACCGGTTTTGTCGGGGCCGACCCGGCCGAGATGTATGTCACCCCTGATGCGGTTTACCTGTGGACCTCGGCTGTCAGCTGGGATGAGCTGGACTGGAACGAATGCCAGATCGGTACGCCGTCTGCCGGATTTGGCGAGGTGCCACCGGCAGCGGTGTTCCGCATGCCGATCGGACGCGGCGAAGTTGAGGTGCTGGGTGCGCGGGGAATGCCGATCGACCAGTTCGGCATGGATGCGACGGGCACGCGTTTCCGGGCGCTTTCCAGCTTTTATCGCCACGCTTGTTCCGATGATGACATCGCCAAGGAATTCGCGCTGATGAATGCGTCACAGGGCAAGTTCCGCGATCGCTACATCGCGGCACGCGAAAGCGAATTCGCGCGGCTTCCCAGCCTGTTGGCGAACTCGGCGGAAAACCGCTTTGTCGGCGACTGGATCGTCTATGGCGGGCGCGATCGCTATTCGCGCCGCCCTCCGCGTGATGGCAAGGCGGAACGCAGCGCCCAGAGCAATGTGATCCATGCTGTGCCGGTCGATGCCCCGGAGCAGGCGGAGACGATCAGCATCGGCCATTCGCTGGTGCGGCTTGAACGGATGGGCGAAGCGGCGGTGATCGCCAATGGCTATGCCGACGAAAGCGGGCTGCGTGTCAGTTACATCGGGCTGGCGCCAGGCGCGTCAGCCATCCGCAGCTCTGCGCATCTGCCGGGCCGATACGAAAGCGAAAGCCGCAGCCATGCCTTCAACGCGACCTATACTCTTGCCGGTGACGGAATGCTGGGCGTTCCCACCGTTTCGCGCAAAGAGGAATCGGGAGGCTGGTGGTGGTATTCCGATGTTTCCGATCTTTCGTTCCTTGGTTTTGATGCCGCAGGTCTGCTGGCCGATGGCGGACTGATCCGTGCGACGCCCGAAGACGAGGTCGAGACCGGCGAAGGCTATGACTGCGAGGTGTCCTGTATCGACTGGTACGGCAACGCCCGCCCGATCTTCCTAGGCGGCAAGGTCTATGGCCTGATGGCGACCGAGCTGGTCGAAGCCGAAGTGGTCGAAGGACGGGTGGCGGAGCGGCGCCGGGTTGATCTGACCGGCCCGTTGCAGCGTTGAAGGAGGGCAGCGAAAAGGCGAATTTCGGTTTTGCCTCGCCCTGCGACTGCGGCTAACACCGCGCCAATCATGTTGATCCGCCCGCTGATATCCGCATTGTTGCTCACCGCCACGCTGGGGGCTTGCGACAATCTCGCCGCCGATCCCGACCGCCCGGAAACGGCGCTCGAATTCCCTATGCCGGATCGGCCCGTTTCGGCGGTTGTTTCAAACCAGTTTTCGAACGAGGACGCCCGTGACGAACGTGGCGAGGCGCAGGCGGTGATGGACCTCGCCAATATCCGACCCGGCATGACGGTCGCCGATATCGGTGCTGGCGAGGGCTATTACACCGTACGCCTCGCAGACCGGGTTGGCGAGGATGGGCGGGTGCTGGCGCAGGATATAGATCCCGACGCGCTTCAGCGGCTTGGACAGCGCGTCGAGCGTGAGCGGCTCGAAAACATCTCGATCAAGCTGGGCCGGGCGGACGATCCGCAGCTTCCGGCGGACAGCTTCGACCGGATATTCCTCGTCCACATGTATCACGAGGTGACGGAACCTTATGCCTTCCTGTGGCGCATGTGGCCTGCTCTGGCTGAAGGGGGGCAGATCATCGTTGTCGATGTTGATCGCCCGACCAGCCGCCACGGGATCGCTCCGGGCCTGTTGTTCTGCGAATTCGAAGCTATCGGCTTCAAGCTCACCGAATTCGTCGAGCGGCCCGATCTCAAGAGCTATTTCGCCCGGTTCGAACGTGGCGAGGCACGCACCGAACCTGCCGCGATCAAGGCTTGCAGCAACGGCTGAGCGCGCGGTCTTGCAATGCCCGCTGACTGGCGTGGGTACAATCTCCGCCGCCCCTTTCCATACCCCCGGCAGGGTGCTAGGCGCGGCGGCCAAGAGTATAAATGACTAGGGGACTTCGCAGGGGATGACTGACTTCCCAACCAGCTTTGACCGCGACGATTTGTTGAAGTGCGCAAGGGGCGAATTGTTCGGCCCCGGCAACGCGCAATTGCCCGCACCGCCGATGCTGATGATGGACCGCATTACCGAGATTTCGGGCGATGGCGGCGAACACGGCAAGGGGCACGTGGTGGCCGAATTCGACATCACGCCCGATCTTTGGTTCTTCGACTGCCATTTCCCTGGCAACCCGATCATGCCCGGCTGTCTCGGCCTTGACGGTCTGTGGCAGCTGACCGGCTTCAACCTTGGCTGGCGTGGCTGGCAGGGACGTGGCTATGCGCTGGGCGTGGGCGAGGTAAAGCTAACCGGCATGGTGCGGCCTGATCGCAAGATGCTCCGATACTTCGTCGATTTTACCAAGGCGGTGCAGACCCGTCGGCTCACCATGGGTGTGGCTGACGGCCGCGTCGAAGCCGATGGCGAAGTCATCTATCAAGTCAAAGACATGAAGGTCGCGCTTTCAGAAGCGTGATGGGATCAGGGGCACAATACGGATCATGCGTCGCGTCGTCGTAACCGGGCTGGGGATCGTATCCTCGATTGGCAACAATACAGACGAGGTTCTGGCCTCGCTGAAATCCGGCAAGTCCGGCATCACCTTCAACGAGGACATGGCCGAACATGGCTTCCGCTCGCAGATTGCAGGGGCGGTGAAGCTGGATGTGGCCGAACATGTCGATAAGCGCACCTTGCGCTTCATGGGACCGGGCGCAGCCTATGCCCATATCGCGATGGGTCAGGCGATCGCGGATGCGGGGCTTGAGGAAAAGGATGTCGTCAATCCGATGACCGGCGTGATCGCCGGATCGGGCGGCCCTTCGACTTCGGCGATGCTCGCGGCTCATCAGACGGTGCTCCAGAACGGTTCGACCAAGCGGATCGGGCCGTTCGCTGTGCCCAAGACGATGTCTTCGACGGTCAGCGCCAATCTGGCGACGGCCTATCAGATCAAGGGCATGAACTTCTCGATCACCTCGGCCTGTTCCACCTCGCTGCATTGCATCGGCATGGCCGCACAGCAGATCGCGCTGGGATTGCAGGACGTGATGTTCGGCGGTGGCGGCGAAGAGCTCGACTGGACGCTGTCCTGCCTGTTCGACGCGATGGGCGCGATGTCGAGCAAGTATAACGACACGCCGGAACGCGCGAGCCGCGCTTTCGATGCCGACCGCGACGGATTCGTGATCGGCGGCGGCGGGGCGATCGTGGTGCTCGAAGCGCTCGAGCATGCACAGGCGCGCGGCGCGAAGATCTATGCCGAAGTCACCGGGTTCTGCGCCACTTCCGACGGGGCCGACATGGTCGCTCCTTCGGGTGAGGGCGGTGAACGTTCAATGCTGGGCGCGCTCAAGACCCTCGGCCCGGATCGCAAGATCAGCTACATCAATGCGCATGGCACCTCGACCCCGGTGGGTGACGTGGGTGAGATCGAAGCCGTGCGCCGCGTGTTCGGCGAAGGTTCGACGCCCCCCGTCAGCTCGACCAAGTCGATGACCGGCCACAGTCAGGGCGCAACCGGCGCGCAGGAGGCGGTCTATTGCCTGCTCGCGCTGGAGCATGACTTCATCATTCCGTCGATCAATGTCGAAACTCTCGATCCGGCACTGAAACCGGAGGAGATCGCTACCGAATTGGTGGAGAACGCCGGGCTTGATACGGTGATGACGAATTCCTTCGGGTTCGGTGGCACCAACGGGACAATGCTGCTGTCGAAATTCCACGGATAAGGTCGCGGCCTGGGCGCCGCTAACGGAGGGGAGCGTACATGGGCGTGCTTGCGGGAAAACGCGGCCTTGTAATGGGCGTTGCCAACGACCGGTCGATTGCCTGGGGCATCGCCAAGGCTTGCGCTGATGCGGGGGCTGAACTCGCCTTCACCTATCAGGGCGAAGGTTTCGGCAAGCGGCTTGAGCCCTTGGCGCTGAGCGTCGGTTCGGATCTGATGCTCGATGTCGATGTCACCGATGACGCGTCGCTCGACGCAGCCTTTGCCGCCTTGCAGGAACGGTGGGGAACGCTCGATTTCGTGGTTCACGCCATCGCCTATTCGGACAAGTCCGAGCTGACCGGGCGCATCCTCAACACGACTCGCGCCAATTTCCGCAATTCTATGGATATCTCGGCCTATAGCCTGATCGAAGTCGCGCGCCGGGCGCATCCGATGATGGTGGAAAATGGCGGTAGCTTGCTGACCCTGAGCTATCTGGGATCGAGCCGCGTCACCCCCAATTACAACGTGATGGGCATGGCCAAGGCCGCGCTTGAGGCAGGGGTGCGCTATCTCGCCAATGATCTGGGCCGCGACGGTATCAGGGTCAACGCGATCAGCCCCGGGCCGATGAAGACACTCGCCGCGAGCGCCATTGGCGGGGTGCGCCGCACCTATCGTCATACCGAGGCAAACGCGCCGCTGGGCAGCAATGCCACGCTCGAAGCGGTGGGCGGAACCGCCGTCTATCTCTGCTCCGATGCGGCGGTCTGCACAACGGGTGAGATCATCCATGTCGATGGCGGCTTCCACGTTCTGGGAATGCCGCAACTCGACAATCTCTAGGCTTGGCGCAAATGGATATCCGCCGCAGCGATCTGTCGGAACCGGAAGTGGTGGAACTGATCGCGCTGCACACGCGGGAAATGTTCGAAGGATCGCCGCCAGGGACCAATCACGCGCTGGACCTGTCCGGGATTCAGGGACCGGATATGGAGGTTTACGCAGCCTGGAATGGCGCAGCGTTGCTGGCGATCGGCGCGCTCAAGCGGCACGAACGCTTTGCCGAGATCAAGTCGATGCGCGCCCACCCCGATGCGCGGCGAACCGGCGCGGGCAGGGCGATCTTGTCGCACCTGATCGAACGGGCGCGAGAACTGGGATTGGCTGAAATCAAGCTTGAAACAGGATCGGGCCCGATGTTCGAGCCGGCAACCGCACTTTACCGCAGCTTCGGATTTGAACCCTGCGGTGATTTTGCCGGGTACAAAGCGGGCGAATTCAACAAGCTGTTCGCGTTGGGGCTGGCATGACTCTGGGTGCAGTTTCGGCATCGCAGCAGCTTTGCGGAATTTCGCAAACGCCGGAACTGTCTCGACAGGAGGTGCAACGATGAACTTCACGATGCTCCCTTGCCGGAAGCTGGCGCTCGCTTCGGTTTTGGCGCTTTTCACGAGCCCAGCTTCTGCCCAGGCCGATGGTTCTGACAGCGCCAGCGCGCCAGAGACCCCAATGGCCAGATGTATCGCACAGGTCGCCGAGCGGGCTACGCCTAAGAATGCACCAATCAGCAAGCCGGCGAGTTATGCTCGGTGCTTCCAGACGGACCAGATCAGAAGCATAGAGGACTTACTGCTGCGCTTTTCGTCTAACCCTGCGCTCGGCGGGATCGGTTATGAAGTCTCGATCCGCCCGTTCGATGCGCAATCGGCTGCTGTTCGCGTGGTTGTCGTATTCGGTCATCCCGACCAGGGTTGGATCGAGCAATTGAGCGCCTACTCCGGGATCACCCGCGCACGTTTTGAAGAATTGCGCATTGCCTTCGAAGCTGCAGTCGAAGCGGAGCCGGTATCGCTGCTAACCGTCGACAAGGACGGAAATGAGGCAATCCTCGTTTGCACTGACGGGCCGGGCTACCTTACCGAAATTGTGGAACGGTCCGGAGCTCGTTCCATTGAAGGGTTCTGCGGAAACCATCCGAACAAACAACTCGCGGCAGAAATCGAGAGCATCAAATCCGTAGTGCTGTCGGAATTCATGCAAGATCACAACGACAACTAGTCGTTTTGAACGAAGCGGCGCTTACTCACCCACCAGCGCCGTCAGCACCTGATCGGGCGGGCGGTGGCCGTTGACCCAGAACTGGATATTGGCAACCACCTTTTCACCCGATGCCTCACGGCCCTCGGTGGTTGCGCTGCCGATGTGGGGCAGGGTCATGACGTTGGGGTGTTCGATCAGGCGTTTGTCGACGTTGGGTTCGTCCGGATACACGTCCAGACCCGCGCCGGCGAGGTGGCCCGATTGCAACGCCGCGATCAGCGCTTCCTGATCGATCAGCTCGCCACGCGCGGTGTTGATGATGCTCGCGCCCGGCTTCATCAACGCGATCCGGCGCGCATCGATCATCCCGCGGGTTTCCGCCGTCAGCGGGCAGTGCAGGGTGAGGATATCCGCTTCAGCGATCAGGGTATCGAGATCAGGGACAAAGCGAGCGCCCAGCATCGATTCGACCGCCTGCGGCAATTGCTTGCGGTTGTAATAGGCGACTTGCAGGCCAAAGGCGCGGGCGCGGTGGGCGACGGCCTGACCGATCCGGCCCATGCCGACAATGCCCAGAACCTTGCCACCCAGCTTGCGCCCCAGGAGCCCCGAAGGCGCCCAGCCGGTCCATTCGCCCCGCCGAACCAAGGCCGTGCCTTCTCTGATGCGGCGCGGCACGCCGATAATCCCGGCCATGGCAAGATCAGCGGTGTCATCGGTGAACACGCCCGGCGTGTTGGTGACGATGATCTTGCGTGCGGCGGCTGCGGCAAGGTTGATATGCTCCGTCCCCGCGCCAAAGCTGGCGATCAGCCGCAACCGGTCGCCAGCACCCGCGATCATTTCCGCGTCGATCCGGTCGGTGACGGTGGGAACCAGTACGTCGCAGTCCTGCATCGCCGCGATCAGTTCTTCGCGCGTCATCGGCACGTCATCGGGATTGAGCACGACATCGAACAATTCGCTCATCCGCTGTTCCACGCTCGGGATAAGGTGACGGGTAACCACCACCTTGGGATTGCCTGACGGAAAATGCGGAGCGGTATCGGGATGAGCCATAATCGCTGCGCTAATGGCAAGGAGCGGGGGTGGTCAAGCTGGCTGTTCCTGAATTGGCACAATGGCTTTGTAGGGCTGCAAAGTCGCTTGAAGCTCAATCACTGGTGACGCTATCAGAAGGGTATGACTGCACTGCGTTTTCTCGCCGCTCTGGCACTCAGCATCGTTCTCACCGGTACAATCCTTGCGGGAGAGGCGCGCGCGCAGGAGCGTGAGGTTCCCTATTGGGCGACGATGCGCTTTGACGAGGTGAACATGCGCGTCGGGCCGAGCCAGGAATACAAGATCGACTGGGTCTACAAGCGGCGGGGCCTGCCGGTGAAGGTTATTCGCCTGCGCGAAGGCTGGAGGCTGATCGAAGATCACGAAGGCACGCAAGGATGGGTTGCGGCCAGCCAGCTCAGCCCGAAACTCGGCGTTCTGGTGATCGGCAGCGGTGCGGTGGAATTGCGCGCCGAACCAGTCGCAAGCAGTGCGGTGCGCTGGCGGGCGCAGCCGGGCGTGATCGGCGAATTGCTTCGCTGCCGGGAAACCTATTGCGAGGTTGATGTCGCGGGCCGTTCGGGCTGGGCACCGATGGACCGCTTGTGGGGCGCAGGCGAAATGGAGCCCGCGCCCTGAGGCGCTATTCTTCCAGCAGGGTCACTCGATAGCTTTCGCTGCCATCATCGCGAGTGGTCATGAAACTGCCGTCCTCATCGGGTGGAGAATTGCTCCAGCAGCGCTCCTGCTGTTCATCCCCATCACCCGCCGGATCGAAGCAGATTACTTCGTCCAGGCTTGACCAGCTGCCCGATCCGACGACTGCACCTGACGGATCGAGATCCTGGTAAGTGCCGTCGGTGGCCAGCTGCGTGCGGACGTAGACTTGCGAGCCGTCGCCGACCGCATAAAGGCCCGGACCCATAGGCTGGACACCCTTGTCCAGTTCCTTCCCCTCTGGCGGCAGCGGCTCATCGCTCGCAGCGTTGCAAGCGACGAGCAAGAGCGCGGCCGCCAAAGGAGCAAGTGAACGGTTTACGCCAGTTCCACCGCGATCGCCGTGGCTTCGCCGCCGCCAATACAGAGGCTGGCGACACCGCGCTTCTTGCCCTGCTGCTTGAGCGCGTTGAGCAGGGTCACGATGATACGTGTGCCCGATGCGCCGATCGGATGGCCCAGTGCGGTCGCGCCGCCGTTCACGTTGATCTTTTCATGCGGGATGCCGATGTCGCGCATTGCGAACATGGCGACACAGGCGAACGCCTCGTTCACTTCCCACAGATCGACATCGTCAACCGACCAGCCCGCGTTGTCGAGCACCTTCTGGATCGCGCCGACGGGGGCGACGGTGAAGTCCTTTGGCGCGCGGGCATGGGCGGCGAGGGCGACAATCCGGGCAACCGGCGTCTGGCCATTGGCGCTTGCGACACTTTCGCGGGTCAGCACCATGGCAGCCGCACCATCGGAAATGGAGCTGGAAGTCGCAGCGGTAATCGTTCCGTCCTTGGCAAAGGCCGGGCGCAGCTGCGGGATCTTGTCCGGCTTGCCCTTGCCGGGCTGTTCGTCGGTATCGACAGTGACTTCGCCTGCGCGGGTCGAGAAGGTCACCGGCACCACTTCATCGGCAAAGGCACCGCTGGCGATGGCGGCGTTGGCGCGGGCGAGAGATTCGATCGAATAGGCGTCCTGTTCTTCACGGGTGAGTTGGTATTCGTTGGCGGTATCCTGCGCGAAAGTGCCCATCGCGCGGCCTTCCTCATAGGCATCCTCCAGCCCGTCGAGGAACATGTGATCATAGGCGGTGTCATGCCCGATGCGCGCGCCCGAACGATGCTTCTTGAGCAGGTAGGGAGCGTTCGTCATGCTCTCCATGCCCCCGGCGACCACGTAGTCGATGGTGCCGCTGGCAAGGGCCTCCGCCCCCATGATGACGGTCTGCATGCCCGATCCGCAGACCTTGTTCACCGTTGTTGCCTGCACCGATTCGGGCAGACCGGCCTTGATCGTCGCTTGACGGGCAGGGGCTTGGCCAAGCCCTGCGGGAAGGACGCAGCCCATATAGGTGCGGTCAAACTTCTCGCCCGGAACGCCCGAACGCTCTACCGCCGCCTTTACCGCTGTCGCTCCCAGATCAGTCGCCGATACATCGGCAAGCGCGCCCTGCATGCCGCCCATCGGGGTGCGGGCATAGGAAAGGATTACAATCGGATCGTTGGCTGAGAAGTGCGGCATGGGTTTGCATCCTTCAATTCTGAAACGGGAGATTGGTTGTCGTTGATCTAAGAGCGGCTCCGCCCGATGGCAACGCGCTAGCACTTGGCAATTGGTATTAACTTGCGAGCCGCCGTGCTTTCCCGCACAACGGTGGCAAATTGAAACCGGGATAAAGTGGGAGAGAACAATGGCTGATGACCGGCGCGCAGAACTCGAGGAATTGCTGAAGCTGCAGCGGAGCGCATTCACCGCATCGCGGCCCGAAAGCATGTCTCAACGCAAGGATCGCATCCGGCGGGCGATGGCTCTTGTGAAAGACAACGCCGACGCGTTCTGCAAGGCGATGAGCGCGGATTTCGGCAACCGCTCGATGGAGCAATCGTTGCTCACCGATATCGGCGCGACCGTCGGCGCTGGCAAGCACGCGCTCAAGCACATGGACAAGTGGGCCAAGACCGAAAGGCGCCCGGTCCAATTCCCGCTGGGCCTGCTGGGGGCCAAGGCCGAGGTGCGTTACGAGCCAAAGGGCGTGATCGGCATTCTCAGCCCGTGGAATTTTCCGGTCAATCTGGCCTTTGCCCCGCTGATGCAGGTTCTGGCGGCCGGCAATCGTGCAATGATCAAGCCGAGTGAATTCACCGAGCGGACAAGCGCGCTGATGGCCGAACTGGTGGAGGAATACTTCACCCGTGACGAAGTCGCGGTTGTCACAGGCGGGCCGGAAGTGGCGGCTGCATTCTCATCGCTGCCCTTCGATCATCTCGTCTTCACCGGATCGACCGCGACAGGTCGGCGGGTGATGCAGGCCGCGGCGGAGAACCTTGTTCCGGTGACGCTGGAACTGGGCGGGAAATCACCCGTCATCATGGGCCGCAGCGCCGATTTCGCCAAGGCGGGCGAACGGATCGCGCTGGGCAAGATGATGAACGCCGGGCAAATCTGCCTCGCACCGGACTATCTTTATGTGCCCGAGGACAAGCAGGACGAAGCCGTGGCGGGTGTCGCATCGGGGGTCTCCGCGATGTATCCCACCCTGCTTGAAAATGACGACTACGCTTCGATCGTGTCCGACCGTCACTTCGAGCGGTTGCAGGGGCTTGTCGAAGACGCCCGCGAGAAGGGCGCCGAGGTGATCGAGGTCAACCCCGGCAACGAGGATTTCGGAAACGCCAACCAGCGAAAAATGCCGCTCAACATCCTGAAAAACGTCAATGACGACATGAAGGTGATGCAGGAGGAAATCTTCGGCCCGGTCCTGCCCGTGATGACCTACAAATCGGTCGATCAGGCGGTGGATTACATCAACGAACATGATCGCCCGCTCGGCCTCTATTACTTCGGAGAGGATCAGGGCGAGCAGGAGCGGGTGCTGACCCGGACGATTTCGGGCGGCGTCACCACCAATGACGTGATCTTCCACGTCTCGATGGAAGACCTGCCGTTCGGCGGGGTCGGCCCGTCAGGTATCGGCAGCTATCACGCGATCGAAGGCTTCCGCGAATTCAGCCACGCCCGCAGCACCTATCACCAGCCCAAGATCGATATTGCCAAGCTGGCAGGGATGAAGCCGCCCTATGGCAAGGCGACTGAAAAGGCGGCGGCCGGCATGATGAAGTAGGCCGTTTGGTGCATCAGGCCGGGGCGGGACCCCGGCCTCCCTACGTGATTGACATTATTGCAGGCGATCGTTCGATTTTCTGCAACAGATATACGCAGCTTTGCCCGAGTCGAGCCCTTGCGCAGGGGGTTCTTGGCGCGTAGGGGCTCCGCATTGGGATTAATTACGCTTGGACATCGCCGTGATCGACCTCGCTCAGTATCTGCCGATACTGCTGTTCATCGTGATCGCCTTCGGGCTTTCATGTCTTTTCGTGTTCCTGCCGATGGGCGTGTCGCGTCTGACGGGCGCTCACAATCCGGATGCGGAAAAGTTGTCCGAATATGAATGCGGCTTTCCCGCATTCGAGGATGCGCGCAGCCAGTTCGACGTGCGTTTCTACCTCGTCGCGATCAGCTTCATCATCTTCGATCTCGAAGCGGCGTTCCTGTTCCCCTGGGCGGTGAGCCTGGGCGAAACGCAATGGGTCGGATGGATCGGCATGATGGTGTTTCTCGGCATCCTTGCCATCGGCCTTGCCTATGAATGGAAGAAGGGAGCTCTGGACTGGGAATGAGCACCGTAGTCACCCCTCCAACCAGCCTGCCGGACATTGCCGCGCTTGAAACCGCCAAGGGCGGCGAAGTGCGTATGCCCGATCAGGATTATTTCAACGCGCTACAGACCGAGGTGAACGACAAGGGTTTCCTCGTCACCAGCACCGAAGACCTGTTCCAGTGGGCGCGCACCGGCAGCCTGTGGTGGATGACTTTCGGCCTCGCGTGCTGCGCGGTCGAGATGATCCATGTGAACATGCCGCGTTATGACATGGAGCGTTTCGGCGCCGCGCCGCGCGCCAGCCCGCGCCAGTCGGACGTGATGATCGTCGCGGGGACGCTCTGCAACAAGATGGCTCCGGCGCTGCGCAAGGTTTACGACCAGATGTCTGATCCGAAATATGTGATCAGCATGGGCAGCTGCGCCAATGGCGGCGGCTATTACCACTATTCCTACAGCGTCGTGCGTGGCTGTGACCGGATCGTTCCCGTCGACATCTACGTGCCCGGCTGCCCTCCGACGGCAGAGGCGCTGCTTTATGGTGTGATGCAGTTGCAGCGCAAGATCCGCCGGGTCGGCACGATCGAGCGGTAAGGACCAGTCATGGCAGTTCTCCATTCCGCCCCCAAATTCGCTTCGAACGATGGCGTGATCGACGCGCTTGGCGAAAGCGTCAGCGTGTGGCTGCACGGCGCGCACGAACAGCATGGCGAGATCGTTCTCGTTGCCCGGCGCGAGGATATCCAGACGGTCCTGCGCACGCTGCGTGACGAGCATGAATACCAGCAGCTGATGGAAATCGCCGGGGCCGACTATCCGGATCGCGCGGAGCGGTTTGAAGTCGTCTACATGCTGCTCTCGCTCACCAAGAACCACCGCGTGATGGTCAAGGTCTCGACCGACGAGGAGACCCCGGTCCCCACGGTCACGACGCTGTGGCCCAATGCCGGCTGGCTCGAGCGCGAGGTGTTCGACATGTTCGGCGTGGTGTTTGACGGCAACCCCGATCTGCGCCGCATCCTTACCGACTATGGCTTTGAAGGGCATCCGTTCCGCAAGGACTTCCCGATGACCGGCTATATCGAGCTGCGTTATTCAGAGGATGAAAAGCGCGTCGTCTACGAACCGGTCGAACTGCCGCAGGATATGCGCACGTTCGACTTCCTGTCCCCGTGGGAAGGATCGGACTACGTGCTGCCGGGTGATGAAAAGGCCGATGCGCCTGCTCCTGCCCCCGAAAAAGTCGAAGACGAGGTCGAAACCCCTGCCGATGCGGTGGAGTTCGACATTGCAGAGGAGGACGACTGATGGGCGTCCACATCGAGGAATCGCCAACCACTGACGGCGATGTGATCCAGAACTACACGATCAACTTCGGTCCTCAGCACCCGGCCGCGCACGGCGTGCTGCGCATGGTGATGGAACTGGACGGCGAAGTGATCGAACGTGTCGATCCCCACGTCGGCCTGCTGCATCGCGGCACCGAAAAGCTGATCGAGCAGAAGACCTACCTTCAGGCTTTGCCGTATTTCGACCGGCTCGATTACTGTTCGCCGCTGTGTCAGGAGCATTCCTACGTTCTCGCGATCGAGAAGCTGCTCAATCTCGAAGTTCCGATCCGTGCGCAATATCTGCGTGTGCTGTTCGCCGAGCTGACCCGCATCTGCAACCACATGCTCAACATCGGCGCGCACGTCATGGACGTGGGCGCGATGACGCCGAACCTGTGGGTGTTCGAACTGCGCGAGGATTGCCTCAACTTCTTCGAACGCGCTTCGGGCGCGCGCATGCACTCGGCGTGGTTCCGCCCCGGCGGCGTGCATCAGGATGTGCCGGAAAAGCTGCTGGTCGATATCGGCGACTGGCTCGACAACCGGTTCTTCCAGCTGTTCGACGACGCGATGAGCCTCGTCATGGACAACCGCATCTTCAAGCAGCGCAATGTCGATATCGCCGTGGTGAGCCGCGACGATGCGATTGCATGGGGCTTTAGTGGCCCGATGATCCGCGCGGCCGGCATTCCGTGGGACCTGCGCAAGTCGCAGCCCTACGACGTCTATGATCGCATGGAATTCGACATTCCGGTCGGCACCAATTCGGACTGCTACGATCGCTTCATGGTGCGCGTGAAGGAAGTTCGCGAGAGCGCCAAGATCATCAAGCAGTGCCTCGCCGAGATGCCCAGCGGCCCGATCGCCAGCACCGACGGCAAGGTTTCGCCCCCGAAACGCGGCGAGATGAAGCAGTCGATGGAAAGCCTGATCCACCACTTCAAGCTTTACACCGAAGGCTTCCATGTGCCCGCGGGCGAAGTCTATGTCGCGACCGAAAGCCCCAAGGGCGAATTCGGCGTCTATCTCGTCAGCGACGGCTCCAACAAGCCGTACCGCTGCAAGATCCGCCCGACTGCTTTCTCTCACCTGCAAGCGATGGACATGATGAGCAAAGGCCACATGCTGCCCGACGCGACCGCTATTCTTGGCGCGATCGACGTCGTGTTCGGGGAGTGCGACCGGTGAGTAGCGTTGAACGTCTAGAAAACCTCTACAAGATGTTGGTCGGCGCTTCGCTCGCATTCGGCTTCAGCTATTATGTTTGGGGCGTTCAAAATGCGCGTGATGCGACTGTGTTCGTCGGCCTAATTGGGGCCGTCTGCTTCTTTTGGTCGCGAAATCTTCGCAATAAGGAATCTGCGGCTCATGGCTGACCGTACTCCCGCACCCGATACGCCTGAACTCCGCGCGCGCTGGGGCTCCTTCGAGTGGACGAAGGCGAACAAGGCGAAGGCGGATTATCACATCGCCAAGTACCCTGAAGGCCGCCAGAAATCGGCGGTGATGGCGCTGCTCGATCTGGCGCAGCGTCAGGTCGGCGCTGAAACCGACACGCAGGGCTGGCTGCCGATCCCGGTGATCGAATATGTCGCCAAGTATCTCGACATGCCGGTGATCCGCGTGCTCGAAGTCGCGACCTTCTATTTCATGTACAACATGAAGCCGGTCGGGAAATTCCACGTGCAGGTCTGCGGCACGACGCCCTGCATGCTGCGCGGCTCGGACGACATTATCTCCGCTTGCAAGAAGCGCGGGATGGTGAAGGGCGGAGTGTCCGAGGACGGGTTTTGGACCCTCACCGAAGTTGAATGCATGGGCAATTGCGCCACCGCGCCGATGGTCCAGATCAACGACGACAATTACGAAGACCTGACGGTTGAACGCCTCGACAGGGTGCTCGACGCGCTGGCCAAGGGTGAAACGCCCAAGGCAGGCACGCAGGAGCCGGGGCGTCACACCTCCGAACCCAGCGGCGGGCCGACCACGCTCAAGGAAATGGTCACCGAAAACCACGATTACCGGGGCGAATGGTAATGGATGGTGGGGTCATCGCGCTCGCCATGGGCGGGCTCATCAACTTTGGCGTGGGCGCCTATTTCTCGGCCACGGGCGAGGTCAACATGGGCATCGTGTTCATGGCGATTGGCCTCGCGCTGCAAGTGCTTTCGCTCGCGCGGATCAAGAAATTGAAGAAGAAGGGGTCGATTGATGCTGGCCGATAAGGATCGCATCTTCACCAACGTCTATGGCTTTCAGGACTGGGGCCTGAAGGCGGCGCAGGCGCGCGGCGATTGGGACAACACCAAGGCGCTGATCGAGCGCGGCCAGGACGCAATCATCGAAGAGATCAAGGCATCGGGCCTGCGCGGGCGGGGCGGGGCAGGCTTCCCCACCGGCCTCAAATGGTCGTTCATGCCCAAGGAATCGCGCGACGGACGGCCCAGCTTCCTTGTCATCAACGCCGACGAATCCGAGCCCGGTTCGTGCAAGGACCGCGAAATCATCCGCCACGATCCGCACAAGCTGGTCGAAGGGGCGCTGATCGCCGGTTTCGCCATGCGCGCGCGTGCGGCCTATATCTACATTCGCGGCGAATACATCCGCGAAGCCGAAGTGCTGCAAAAGGCTATCGACGAAGCCTATGCCGCCGGACTGATCGGCAAGAACGCATCGAAGTCGGGCTATGACTTCGACGTTTACATGCACCGCGGCGCAGGCGCGTACATCTGCGGCGAAGAAACCGCGATGATCGAAAGCCTTGAAGGCAAGAAGGGGCAGCCGCGCCTCAAGCCTCCGTTCCCGGCGGGTGCTGGCCTTTATGGCTGCCCGACTACGGTGAACAATGTTGAGAGCATCGCGGTGGTGCCGACGATCCTGCGGCGCAGCGCATCGTGGTTCGCCAGCTTCGGGCGTGAGAACAACAAGGGCACCAAGCTGTTCCAGATCAGCGGCCATGTGAACAAGCCCTGCGTCGTCGAAGAAGCGCTGAGCATCCCGTTCAGCGAGCTGATCGAAAAGCATTGCGGCGGCATTCGCGGCGGCAAGGACAATCTGCTCGCGGTGATCCCCGGCGGTTCTTCGGTTCCACTGGTTCCGGCCGAGCAGATCTGGGACGCGCCGATGGATTTTGACGGGCTCAAGGAACTGGGCTCGGGCCTCGGCACGGCGGGCGTGATTGTCATGGACAAGTCGACCGACATCGTCCGCGCGATTTCGCGCCTCAGCTACTTCTACAAGCACGAAAGCTGCGGCCAGTGCACGCCTTGCCGTGAGGGCACGGGCTGGATGTGGCGCGTGATGGAGCGCCTGCGGACCGGCGATGCGGCGATCGAGGAAATCGACATGCTGCACGAAGTGACGAAGCAGGTCGAAGGCCACACCATCTGCGCGCTGGGCGATGCGGCGGCATGGCCGATCCAGGGCCTCATCCGCCACTTCCGGCCGGAGCTTGAGCGTCGCATTCACGAGCACAACGCACAATTCGCAGAGGCAGCCGAGTAATGCCTAAAGTCACCGTAGACGGTCAGGAAATCGAGGTCCCCGCAGGCGCAACTGTGCTGCAGGCGTGCGAGATGGCGGGCAAGGAAATCCCGCGTTTCTGTTACCACGAACGCTTAAGTATCGCCGGTAACTGCCGGATGTGCTTGGTCGAAGTGAAGCCGGGGCCGCCCAAGCCGCAGGCTTCGTGCGCGTTGCCGGCTGCCGAAGGTCAGGAAATCCGCACCGATACGCCGATGGTCAAAAAGGCGCGCGAAGGGGTGATGGAGTTTCTGCTCATCAACCACCCGCTCGACTGCCCGATCTGCGATCAGGGTGGCGAATGCGATCTTCAGGATCAGGCGGTGGCCTATGGGCGCGGGGGTTCGCGCACCAAGGAGCACAAGCGCGCCGTCACAGAAAAATACATGGGCCCGCTGATCAAGACGATCATGACCCGCTGCATCCATTGCACCCGCTGCGTGCGCTTCTCCGAAGAGATCGCCGGCGTGGACGAAATCGGCGCGCTGTATCGCGGCGAGGACATGCAGATCACGACCTATCTTGAACAAGCGGCCAAGCACGAGCTGTCCGCGAATGTGATCGACCTTTGCCCGGTCGGCGCACTCACCTCGCGTCCCTATGCGTTCGAGGCGCGTCCGTGGGAATTGAAGCGCACGCTGAGCATCGACGTGTCGGACGCCGTGGGCACGAATATCTCGCTGCATTCCAAGGGCCGCGAAGTCATGCGCGCACTGCCGCGCATCAATGACGATGTGAACGAGGAGTGGCTGAGCGACAAGGGCCGCTATCAGGTCGATGGCCTGACAAAACGGCGTCTGGACAAGGTGTTCATCCGCAAGGGCGGAAAGCTGCAACCGGCAGGCTGGAGCGAGGCATTCGACACGATCGCCGAGCATCTGGGGGCGGACACCACCTCCATTGCGGCGGTTGCAGGCGACATGGTCGATTGCGAGACGATGTTCGCGGCCAAGGCGCTGCTCAATTCCTGCGGTTCGACCAAGCTCGAAGCGCGTCAGACCGGCATGACCTATGACGTGTCAAACCTTGCCGCGGTGAATTTCAATTCGACGCTCTCCGGGATCGAAACCGCCGATTGCATCCTGATCGTGGGCAGCCACATCCGCTGGGAAGCCGCGCTGGTGAATGCCCGCATTCGCAAGGCTGTGAAGCACGGCGCGAAGGTCTACATCATCGGCCCCGCATGGGAGACGACCTATCCGGCGACCTTCCTCGGCGAAGATTTGAAGGTTCTGAACCGCATTCCCAAGGATCTGGGCGACGCCATGAAGGCAGCAGAGCGTCCGGCGGTTATCCTCGGCGGTGCGGCGCTGGCGAAGGGCGCATTAGCCCCGGCGCTCAAGCTGGTGGACAAGTTCGGCCTCGTGAAAGATGGCTGGAACGGCTTCAACGTCCTGCACATGAGCGCGGCGCGCATGGGTTCGCTGATGCTCGATTTCACCGTGCCGGGCGGCATGGCTGAAATCGCCTCCGCCAAGCCAAAGGTGCTGATCAGCCTTGGCGCGGACGAGATGGACTACGAACCCTTCGCCGACAGCCTCAAGGTCTACATCGGCCACCACGGCGACAAGGGCGCGCACGCGGCGGACGTGATCCTGCCTGCTGCCTCCTACGCCGAGAAGGACGGTACCTACGTCAACACCGAAGGCCGCGTGCAATTCGCGGAGAAAGCCGTGTTCGCGCCGGGTGACGCGCGCGAAGACTGGACGATCCTGCGCGCGCTGGCCGATGCGCTGGGCGTTGCGGTCGGCTTTGACAGCTTTGGCGAGCTTCAGGCCGCGATGATCAAGGCGGTTCCGGCGCTGGGTGAAGAAGGCCTCGCGGATTACGGCGCGCTGCCCAAGGCGGACAGTAAGGCCAAGGCGGATGGCGAAATCACCGCCTATCCGGTCAAGGATTTCTACCTCACCAACCCGATCGCACGTGCCAGCGCGGTGATGCAGCAATGTTCGGCTGAACTGCTGCACGGCGACGAGATGAAGGAGGCTGCGGAATGACCGAGTTCTTCCAAGGTTTCGGCATGTCCTATGAATGGGCATGGACCGTCTCGACGCTGGTCGGGATCATCGTGATTTCGCTGCTCGTGATGTTCAGCGTCGCGATGGTGATCTATGTCGACCGCAAGGTGCTGGGCGCGATCATGCTGCGTCGCGGGCCGAACGTGGTCGGACCGTTCGGGCTACTCCAGTCATTTGCGGATGGCCTCAAGGTGTTCCTGCAGGAAACCATCATACCGAGCGCCGCGAACAAGGGTATCTTCCTGCTCGCGCCGATCATCACCTTCACGGTGGCGCTCGCCGCATGGGCGGTGATCCCGTTCGATGCGGGCGTGGTGCTAGCCGATATCAATGTCGGCTTGCTCTACATCCTCGCGATCAGCTCATTGGGCGTTTACGGCGTGGTGATGTCCGGGTGGGCGTCGAACTCCAAATACCCGTTCTTTTCCGCCATGCGCGCGGCGGCGCAGATGATCTCCTACGAGGTCTCGATCGGCTTCGTGCTGGTGTGCGTCGTGCTGTTTGCCGGCACGTTCAACATGACCGGCATTGTCGAGGCGCAGAAGGGCCACGGCCTTGGCATCATCAACGGCTTCTTCGTGAATCCGCTGCTGTTCCCGATGTTCGTCGTGTTCTTCATCTCTGCGCTGGCAGAGACAGCGCGCGCTCCGTTCGACCTGACCGAGGCGGAGAGCGAGCTGGTTGCCGGGTATCAGACCGAATATTCGTCCATGGCCTTCGCGCTGTTCTGGCTGGGTGAATATGCCAACATCCTGCTGATGTGTTCGCTGTGCACGCTGCTGTTCATGGGCGGGTGGCTGCCGCCGGTTGAATGGGCGCCGCTGTATTATGTGCCGGGGATCGTGTGGTTCCTGCTCAAGACCTTCGGCTTCTTCCTGATCTTCAGCTGGATCTGGGCGACCGTGCCGCGGTATCGCTATGACCAGTTGATGCGGCTTGGCTGGAAGGTTTTCCTGCCCATGAGCCTGATTTTCGTTGCTGCAATTTCCGGCTACCTGATGGCCACGGGACATTTCGCATGACCTCCGCAACCCAGCTCATCAAATCGTTCACCCTCTGGGAATTCCTCAAGGCGCACGCGCTGACCTTGAAGTACTTCTTCAAGCCCAAGGTGACGATCAACTACCCGTTCGAGAAGTCGCCGCTCTCCCCGCGCTTTCGCGGCGAACACGCGCTGCGGCGCTATCCCAACGGCGAGGAACGGTGCATCGCCTGCAAGCTGTGCGAGGCTGTGTGCCCGGCGCAGGCGATCACGATCGAGGCCGAACCGCGCGAAGACGGCTCGCGCCGCACCACGCGCTACGACATCGACATGACGAAGTGCATCTATTGCGGCTTCTGCCAGGAGGCTTGCCCGGTCGATGCAATCGTCGAAGGGCCGAATTTCGAATACGCCACCGAAACCCGCGAGGAGCTGCTTTACGACAAGGCCAAGCTGCTCGCGAACGGTGACAAATGGGAACGGGCCATCGCGGCCAATCTTGAAGCCGACGCACCCTATCGTTAAGGGCGCGCGGCTAGGGATACCGGGGACGGATAAACAGGGATCATGATACAGACACTCGCCTTCTACCTGTTCGCAGGGCTGGTCATCGCGAGCGCCGTGATGGTCATCATGTCGCGCAACCCGGTGCACAGCGTGCTGTGGTTGATCCTCGCCTTCTTCAACGCTGCCGGGCTGATGGT
The DNA here is from genome assembly GCF_036322605.1 of Erythrobacter sp. Dej080120_24. Taxonomy (GTDB): domain Bacteria; phylum Pseudomonadota; class Alphaproteobacteria; order Sphingomonadales; family Sphingomonadaceae; genus Erythrobacter; species Erythrobacter aurantius. The sequence continues at coordinate 2,286,910 of NZ_AP027262.1, read as the reverse complement.
GCTGGTGGGCGCGGAATTCATCGCGATGCTGCTGGTGATCGTCTACGTCGGCGCGGTGGCGGTGCTGTTCCTTTTCGTGGTGATGATGCTCGACATCGATTTCGCCGCGATGCGCGCGTCCTTCATCAAGAATTTCCCGCTGGGGATCGCGATTGCGCTGATCCTGCTGGCTGAACTGCTGCTTGGCCTTGGCGCCTATAGCGCAGGTGGTCTGACGCTGGGCACGCCCGACACGATGGGCGCGGTGCGCACCGATGTCAGCAATATCGAGGCGATCGGCGCGCTGCTTTACGGCCCCTACATCGTGCTGTTCGAAATCGCGGGGATCATCCTGCTGGTCGCCATGATCGGCGCGATCGTCCTCACCTTCCAGCCGCCACCGCCGGGTATCCGCGCGCGTCAGGACGTGGGCAAGCAGATCAGCCGCCGCCCTGAAGAAGCAACCGTCATGAAGAACCCGCCAGTCGGGCAGGGGGTCGAACTGTGACCATCGGCATCGAACATTATCTTACCGTAGGCGCGATCCTGTTCGTGCTGGGCGTGCTGGGGATTTTCCTCAACCGCAAGAACGTGATCGTGATCCTGATGGCGGTCGAACTCATTCTGCTGTCGGTGAACATCAATCTGGTCGCCTTCAGCGCCTTTATGCAGGATCTGGTTGGTCAGGTTTTCGCGATGATGGTGCTTACCGTTGCGGCGGCAGAGGCGGCCATCGGGCTTGCCATCCTCGTCATCTATTATCGTGGCCGCGGCACCATCGCGGTCGATGATGTCAACCGGATGAAGGGATAAGCATCCGTGGACCCGATACTCATCATCGTATTCGCGCCCTTGGTGGCGTCGATCATCGCCGGGCTTGGCAACCGTGCGCTTGGCAACACCGTTACCAAGTCGATCACGACCGGTGCGCTGTTCCTTTCGGCGGGCCTTAGCTGGCCGATCTTCTGGGGTTTCCTGACGGGGAACGAGAGCGAACGTGTCGTGCAGGTGCTGCAATGGGTGCAGTCCGGCTCGCTGACGTTCGATTGGGAACTGCGCGTCGATGCGCTCACCGCCGTCATGCTGGTGGTGATCAACACGGTTTCCGCGCTCGTGCACCTCTATTCCTGGGGGTACATGGAAGAGGACCCGGATCAGCCGCGTTTCTTCGCTTACCTGTCGCTTTTCACCTTTGCGATGCTGATGCTCGTGACGGCCGAGAACCTTGTCCAGATGTTCTTTGGCTGGGAAGGCGTGGGCCTCGCTTCGTATCTGCTGATCGGTTTCTGGTTCAAAAAGCCGAGCGCGGGTGCCGCCGCGATCAAGGCTTTCGTGGTCAACCGCGTGGGCGACCTCGGCTTCATGCTCGGTATCTTCGGCACCTATCTGGTGTTCCAGACGACTTCGATCCCGGAAATCCTCGCCGCTGCGCCGGGGATGAGCGGATCGACGATCACATTCCTCGGCATGCGCCTCTACACCATGGATATCCTGTGCATTCTGCTGTTCATCGGCGCGATGGGCAAATCGGCGCAGCTGGGACTGCACACCTGGCTGCCTGACGCGATGGAAGGCCCGACGCCGGTTTCCGCGCTGATCCACGCAGCAACGATGGTGACAGCGGGTGTGTTTATGGTTTGCCGCCTTTCGCCGATGTTCGAAACCGCGCCGACCGCGCTGATGATCGTCACGATCGTCGGGGCATCGACCTGCTTCTTCGCCGCGACCATCGGCACGACGCAGTGGGACATCAAGCGGGTGATCGCCTACTCGACCTGTTCACAGCTCGGATATATGTTCTTCGCAGCCGGTGTGGGGGCCTATGGCGTTGCCATGTTCCACCTGTTCACGCATGCTTTCTTCAAGGCGCTGCTGTTCCTTGGCGCGGGTTCCGTCATTCACGCCATGCATCACGAACAGGACATGCGGTATTACGGCGGCCTGCGTAAGGAAATCCCGATCACTTTCTTGGCGATGATGGCGGGCACGCTGGCCATCACCGGCGTCGGCGTTCTGTATGTCTTCGGCTTTGCGGGCTTCTACTCGAAGGACGCGATCCTTGAAGCGGCCTGGGCGCGCGGCACCGGGACAGCGCACTTCGCTTTCTGGGCTGGCGCAATCGCCGCCTTGCTCACGAGCTTTTACAGCTGGCGTCTGATGTTCCTCACCTTCTGGGGACGCCCTCGCTGGATCGAGAGCGAGCATATCCAGCATTCGGTCCACAAGACGCCTGAAGAGGCGGGTGAGGACACCACAGGCGGATATCACCCGCATGAAAGCCCCGTTTCGATGCTTATCCCGCTGGGCGTGCTGACACTTGGTGCCGTCTTCGCCGGGTTCGTGTTCAAGGGCCCGTTCGTGGACAGTTTCCTGATGGGCAGCGATGCTCAGGCTTTCTGGGGCAATTCGCTCTATTTCAACGAAAACCTCGTCCATGCGCTGCACGCCGTGCCGTACTGGGTGAAGCTGACCGCGACATTCGTGATGCTGGTGGGGCTTGCAGGGGCGATCTACGCCTACATTCTCAAGCCCGAAGTCCCGGCCAGGTTCGTTTCCAGCTTCGGTGCGCTTCACAACTTTGTGTACCGCAAATGGTATTTCGACGAGCTCTACGATCGTATTTTCGTCAAGCCTGCCTTCTGGTTCGGACGCCAGTTCTGGAAACTGGGCGACATCGGCACGATTGACCGCTTCGGCCCGAACGGGGTTGCCTGGGCAGTCTTGCGCGGTTCCGTCGCGGCCAAGACCATCCAGTCGGGCTATCTATACACCTATGCGCTGATCATGCTTCTCGGCCTGATTGCCGCTGTCACTTACGTGCTGCTCTAGGGGGCTGGCAGAGCAATGGACTTTCCCATCCTCACAACCATGATGCTGGTTCCGCTCGCAGGGGCGGTGCTGTGCCTGTTCACCGGGTCAGGGGCTGCCCGCGGCATTGCGCTGGCGAGCACGCTTGCGACCTTTGCTCTCGGCGTACTGCTGTGGAGCAATTACGAAATCGGCGGCGCGCAGTGGCAGTTTACCGAGCGCTATGATCTGTTCGCGGGCTTCAATTATGCCTTGGGCATCGACGGTATCGCCCTGATGCTGATCATGCTCAGCGTGTTCCTGATGCCGATCTGCATTCTCGCCAGCTGGGACGCTATCCAGAAGCGCGTGGGCGAATACATGGCGGCCTTCTTGTTCATGGAAGTGCTGATGATCGGCACCTTTGCGGCGCAGGACATCTTCCTGTTCTACATCTTCTTCGAAGCCGGCCTGATCCCGATGTACCTCATCATCGGCGTTTGGGGCGGGGACAACCGCATCTACGCGAGCTACAAGTTCTTCCTGTACACGCTGATCGGTTCGGTGCTGATGCTGATCGCGATGTTCTGGATGGTGGCAACCGCCGGCACGTCGGACATTCCGACTCTGATGCAGTACGATTTCCCCGTCGGAGCCCAGACCTGGCTATGGCTTGCCTTCTTTGCGAGCTTCGCAGTCAAGGTGCCGATGTGGCCGTTCCACACTTGGCTGCCCGATGCGCACGTGCAGGCACCCACGGCAGGCTCGGTCATTCTGGCCGGCGTCCTGCTGAAGCTGGGCGGCTATGGCTTCATCCGTTTCAGCCTGCCGATGTTCCCCGAAGCAAGCGCCGATTTCGCATGGTTCGTCTTCATCCTGTCGATGGTCGCGGTGGTCTACACCTCGCTCGTCGCGCTGGTGCAGGCCGACATGAAGAAGCTGATTGCCTATTCCTCGGTCGCGCACATGGCGATTGTGACGGTCGGGCTGTTCGCTTTCAATGTGCAGGGCCTCGAAGGCGCGATGATTGTCATGCTGAGCCACGGCCTCGTTTCGGGCGCTTTGTTCCTCTGCGTCGGCGTTATCTATGATCGACTGCATACCCGCGAAATCGAGCGTTACGGCGGCCTGTCGATCAACATGCCCTATTACGCGATCTTCTTCCTGCTGTTCACGATGGCCTCCATCGGCCTTCCGGGGACCAGCGGCTTCGTCGGCGAGTTCCTTTCGCTTGCCGGCATCTACCAGTCATCCAGCCTCGTGGCGCTGATTTGCACCACCGGGATCATTCTTGGCGCTGCCTACATGCTTTACCTCTATCGCCGCGTTGCCTTTGGCGACCAGAAGAACGCCGATGCCGCTGCGATGGCGGATATCACCCCGCGTGAATGGGCGATGATGGCCCCGATTGCGGCCGTGGTGCTGTGGATGGGTGTTTACCCCGAAAGCTTCCTTGCACCGATGCGCGCCGATATCGCGGTGCTCGACGCTCAGTTGGCCGCCGCTGCGCCTGCGGGTGATGCCGAGTTGGCAGCGGGTGCCCCGCGCGAAGAAATCGCCAATGCGATGGAGCATCAGGCGGAGGGAGAGCACTGATGGATTTCACGGCTTCCCTCGCGCTCATCATGCCTGAGCTTATTCTGACCGTCGCAGGCCTTGCCCTGCTGCTGGTTTGCGCCTGGGGTGGAGACAAACTGGCTCGTCCGGTTGCCATCCTTGCAGTCGCTGCGCTGTTCGGCGCAGGTTTCGTGATCCTGCCCGGCGTCCATTTCGGAACCGGCCCGGTGGTCGATGCCTTTGGCGGGCTTTTGAAGATGGATGGCTTTGCGCTCTTCGCGAAGGCGCTGATTTATCTCAGCGCGATTGCCTGTCTGATTGTCGCCCCGGCATTCTTCAACAGCGAGGCTGCAGGCAGCGAAAAGGGCATGCGCGCCGAATATCCGGTGCTGATCCTTTTTGCGACACTGGGCATGAGCATCATGGTTTCGGCTGCCGATTTCATGACACTTTATCTCGGGCTAGAACTGAACTCGCTGTCGGCTTACGTACTCGCCGCGATCCTGCGCAAGGATCAGCGGTCTGCCGAAGCGGGGCTCAAGTACTTCGTGCTGGGCGCGCTCGCCTCGGGCATTCTGCTCTACGGCATGAGCCTGCTCTACGGCTTTACCGGCGCGACCGACTTTGCCAGCGTGCGTAGCGCGCTTTCGGGTGAACTCAGCACCGGGCAGTTGTTCGGCCTGATCTTCGTACTCTCGGGTCTGGCTTTCAAGATCGCCGCTGTGCCGTTCCACATGTGGACGCCGGACGTTTACGAAGGCGCGCCCACCCCGGTTACCGCGTTCTTCTCGACCGCGCCCAAGGTGGCTGCCGTCGCCCTGACGGCGCGCGTCGTTTTCGAGGTCTTCGGTGGCCAGGTGGATGCATGGCAGCAGATCGTCATGTTTACCGCGCTTGCTTCGATCGTGTTCGGCGCGCTGGGCGCGATCGGGCAGGAAAACCTCAAGCGGCTGCTGGCCTACTCGTCGATCAACAACGTCGGCTTCATCCTGCTGGGTCTGGCCGTCGGTACGGCTGCGGGTGCGAGCGCGATGCTGGTTTACCTGTTCATCTATGTCGCCATGAGCCTCGGCAGCTTTGTTGCTCTGCTGATGCTGCGCAGCGAAGACGGCAATCTCTACGAAACCTTCGCCGACATTCGTGGCCTTGCCGTGACCCGTCCTGCGATTGCATGGGCGTTGCTTTTGCTGATGTTCAGCCTTGCTGGCATCCCGCCTCTGCTTGGTTTCTACAGCAAGTTCGTGGTGTTCCAGGCAACCGTCGAGGCCGGACTGGTGGCATTTGCCGCCATCGCCATCGCCGCGAGCGTCATCGGCGCGTTCTATTACATCAAGTTCGTCAAGGTGATGTTCTTTGACGAGCCTGCCGGTGTGGTGACGGGCAAGAGCGGTGCGGCACATTGGGTGCTGCTGGCATTGACCGCAGCGATCATTTCGCCGCTTGGCTATCTGATGACGCGCTCGCTGACGGATCTCGCTGACAAGGCGGCATCATCTCTGTTCCTGCTGCCTTGATAGAGATCGTCGCCGAAACCGGTTCGACCAACGCAGATATCGCCGCGCGGTTGCGCGCAGCAGAAAGCATTGCCGAAGGGTACTGGCTCGTTGCGCGGCGGCAGACCGCCGGACGCGGACGCCAAGGCCGGACATGGTTTGACGGTGCGGGCAATTTCATGGGTTCGACGGCCGTCGCCATTCGCGCGGGTGATCCGCCGCCAGCCAGCCTGAGCTTCGTGGCGGCGCTGGCGGTGGCAGATGGTGCTGCGGAGGCTTTGCCCGTGCCCAGTCAGCTGAAGCTGAAATGGCCGAACGATGTCATGCTCGACGGAGGAAAGCTTTCGGGCATCCTCCTCGAAATGGTGGGGCATCAGGTGGTGGTAGGGATTGGCGTTAATCTCGAACACGCTCCTGAGCTTTCTGATCGCAAGACTTCGGCGATTTCCGAGCATGGCCCAGCGCCGGAACTTGAATGGTTTGCCGACATGCTGGCGCGACATTTCGAAAGCCGGGTGCGCGATTGGCGCGAGCGAGGACTTGGTTCGATCCTTGCCGATTTCCTGGCAAGCTCGATCCATGCGCCGGGATCGCCGGTAAAGGTCCATGATACCGATGGGACTGTGCTCGAGGGCACCTTTGCCGGTCTCGAAGAAACCGATGGCGCGCTGCGCTTGCGCTTGGCGGATGGCTCGGAACGTGTCATTCGGGCGGGCGATATCTCTTGAGGAGCGAACACATGCTGCTGGCCGCAGATGTCGGGAATACAAATGTCGTCTTTGCCCTGTTCGAACAGGACGGGGAGGGGGGATACAACACACGCGCGCGCTGGCGCATCGCCACCGATCCTCGCCGCACCGGCGATGAATACGCCGTCTGGCTGCTGCAACTGCTCAATATCGAAGGCGTCGCGCGCGAGGAAATCACGCAGATTATCTTCGCATCCGTCGTCCCGCGTGCCGATCACAATCTGACGGTACTCAGCCAAAAGTATTTCGGAATCACCCCGCTAAGGGCGGGTCACGGCGAAGCAGCATGGCGCTTTACCATCGACGTTGATCAGCCGAGTTCGCTTGGGGCTGACAGGGCGCTCAACATTCTGGCTGCGCATCACAAGTACGGCGGAGATCTGATCGTGATCGACTTTGGCACCGCCACCAAATTCGAAGCGATCGACTTCAACGGCACTTACAAAGGCGGTTCGATTGCGCCGGGGATCAACCTTTCGCTTGATGCATTGGTGGGCAAGACGGCAAAGCTTCCGCGCATCGCTATCCGGGCACCAGAAAGCACCAGCGTTATCGGGCGGAACACCGAAGACCAGATGCTGATTGGCGTGTTCTGGGGCTATGTCGCGATGATGGAAGGGATCGTCGCCCGGATGAAGGCCGAAATCGGGCGTCCGGCAAAAGTGGTCGCGACGGGCGGTCTCGCCATCCTTTTCGACGATGCCACCGATATCTTCGATGTCGTCGATGCCGATCTGACCATTGAAGGTCTGGCGATCCTCGCCCGGCAGGCGGCAAGCTGAACTGGCCAATGCCCAGACAACAAGAGATTGCGTGAAAAAGAACTACACTCCTGAAAAAGAACTGCTGTTCCTTGCCCTGGGCGGGTCCGGCGAAATCGGCATGAACGTCAACCTGTATGGGTGCGACGGGAAATGGCTGATGGTTGACCTCGGCATGACATTTTCCGGCGGGGAATATCCCGGCGTCGATCTGGTCTTTGCCGATCTCGAATTTATCGAGGAACGCACCAAGGATCTGCTCGGGATTGTGCTGACGCACGCGCATGAGGATCACATTGGCGCTGTCCCCTATTTTGCGGGGGAGCTTGGCGTTCCGCTTTACGCCACGCCCTTTACAGCCGATCTGGTCGCGCGAAAGCTGGAGGAAGCGGGCCTGCTTGGACAGGTCGAACTGAGCATCATCGAGGATGATCACGGCCAGATCGACATCGGCCCGTTCAGCGTGACCTATCTGCCGCTTGCGCATTCTATTGCCGAAGGCAACGCGCTGTTGATCGACACGCCTTATGGACGGGTATTCCACACCGGCGACTGGAAGCTGGACGAAGATCCGATCATCGGCGAGCCCACTACGGAAGAGGAACTGCGCGCCATCGGGGACGAGGGCGTGCTGGCGTTGGTGTGTGACAGCACCAATGTTTTCAATCCCAATCCCTCAGGTTCCGAAGGCGCGGTTCACAAGGGCTTGATGGAGGAAATCAGCCGACATTCCGGCAAACGGGTGCTGGTGACGACTTTCGCCAGCAATGTCGCACGGCTCCAGACCCTTGGCGAGGTTGCACGGGAAACCGGGCGGCAGATTTGCGTTGCCGGACGCTCGCTCGATCGCATTATCGAGGTCGCGCAGGACAATGGCTATCTCGAAGACTTCCCTACACCCGTCGATTTCGACACTGCGATGCGGCTGCCTCGCGGTGAAGTCCTGATCCTTGCGACAGGCGGGCAGGGTGAACCTCGTGCGGCGCTGGCGCGGATAGCGGAAGAGAACCATCCGCTTGAACTCGTCAGTGGGGACGTCGTGCTGTTTTCCTCGCGCCAGATCCCTGGAAACGAGATAGCGATTGGCAAGATGCAGAACCAGCTCGCCCGTCGCGGGATCGAAATGGTGACTGATCGCCAGAGCCTGATTCATGTCTCCGGCCATCCCGGTCGGCCAGAGCTTGAAGCACTATACAGCTGGCTGCGGCCGGACATCCTGGTGCCCGTCCATGGTGAGATGCGCCACATGGCGGAGCAGGCGCGGCTTGGTAAATCCTGCGGCATTCCCGCCAATGTCGTTCAGGCAAATGGCGATATTGTCCGGCTTGCACCGGGTGAGCCGGGCAAGATTGCAGAGGTCCGCAGCGGGCGCCTCGTGCTCGACGGCGACGTTATCGCCCCCGCGGATGGGGAAGCTGTCACAATGCGTCGCCGGATCGCTCAGGAAGGCATCGTGCTTGTCGTGCTCGCCCGCGCAGAGGCCCCGGTGATCGAGGCCATTGGCCTGCCATTGGATGAGGACATGGCAGACTTCGTCGCGGAAACGCGCGATGACATATTGAAGGCCATTGGAAAGCTGCGGGGCCGCGATGCGAAGGACCCGGCATCTGTCCATGAGGCCGCTCGACTCGCAGCACGAAGGGCTGCGCGGCGCTGGTCAGGCAAAAACCCGCAAGTCAGGGTCATAATGCCCGGCTTGACCGACCGGAGCGACGATTGATGAAAGTCACCTCGATTCTGGCGATCTATTTCCTGTTCTGGGTCATGTCGGCATTCATCATGCTGCCATTTGGCGTGCGCACGGCCGATGAAGCTGGGGTGGCGAAGGTGCCCGGTCAGGCGGACAGCGCACCGGTCAATTTCCGTCCGGGCAAGATCGTGATCCGCGCGACCATCGTCGCCAGCCTGCTGACCGCGCTTTTCGTGGCGAATTTCGAATTCGGGTGGGTCACTGCGGAAGACATCAATGTCTTCCCAAAACCGCCGTCCCCGCTGGCGCCGCGTTGATCCCGCTTACTGCCGGAATCGTTCGATCGCCTGGGCCAGCACGACGTAAAGTTTGCCCATGTCCGAACCGAGTATGGTCACGCCCAGAGCATTGCCGTCCCGTGTCGACAGCATGGCGCGCAGCATGGCTTCGAAATCGTGGATGTAGCGGCTGACATTGGCTTTGAACGTTTCGTCGCTCTGATAAAGATCGGCGATCTCTCGCGCTTCGGTGTTATCCAGGAGTCGCACCGCGCGCCGGGTGAAAATGCCGCGATCACCTTTGAGGTAGGCATCCCAGGATGTATCTGTAACCTCGGTTGAAAGCGCGCTGGCGATGTCGATGGCGTTTGAATTCAGGCTGTCGGTAATCAGCGCCATCCGCCGGGCGAAATCATTGCTGACCTGCTCTTCCGCCAGTTCGCGCGCCCGTGCAATGCGTCGCTCGAGATTGACTGTGAGTTCGTTGACCTTGGCAAGCTGATCTCGCAACTGCGCGGTTGCATCGCGGCCAGCGTCCGATGCCTTCGCCGCCGCGGTATCCAGTCGGTCAATCGCCTCCGAGGTATCATTGCGCAAAGAGTCTTCGAGCTTGCTCACCGCCTCCTTCGAGAGATCGGTTGCGATTGCCCCCATCCGCTCGCGAGCACCGCTTTCGAGAGTCGCGAAGGCGTTTTGAGTTGCTGTCTCCAACTGTTCCAGCGCGCTCCTAAGGTTGCCTTGTGTGTCTTCGGCAAAGCCCTCGCTTTGCTTGGCGAGCCTGCTGAAGCTGCCCCGCAACCCTTGTAGTTTGGCCAACGCCTCTTCGGTTTGGCTTTCCAGCTTGGAATGCAGCGCCTCGATCGAATTGTCGGCGGTTTCGATCCGGCTCTGCGTCTCGATCAGATATTCGCCAAGACCCTCTGCCTGCTTGTTCGCCGCGAACATTGCCCCTGAAAGCTGGGCAGCGCGCTGTTCGACCGAGAGGAGTGCGTCCGATGCAGTCGTGATCGATTTCGGCAAGTCTTCTCGGCTGAACTTGGCGCCCGACTGGATGATCTCGAGCAAGCGAATGCCCGATTCGGTCAGGTCGCTGATCTGCTTTTCCGTCTCCGCCAGTTCCTTGCGCTTTTGGGCCAGATGTTCGCCAAGTGCCCCAAGGCCTGTTTCGAGAGTGCCTTGAGCCTTTTCGCTTTGCGCGGAAATGTCCGCAATCAACGAAGACAACTGGTCAAGCTGGGCGGAAATTGTCTTGCCGTGTTCAACCAGCTTTTCGGTTTCTCGCGTCTGCGCTTCACGCCGTTCGGCCAACGCATCATCGAGGTCGGCAAGCCTTTGCGCTAGAACTTCGCTTGCCTGTGCTTCGCGCGTGGAGAATTCTTCCTGCCGCCGGTTGATTTCCTCGATGAATTTGCGGTCGCGCACTTCCAGCTTTTCGTCAAAACGTGCCGCTTCCTCGTGCAAATCTTTGATCCGCTTCTGCGAGGTGGCAATGGCGTGAGCGTCGAGACGATCGAGCGATTCGACAGTACTGGTCACGTCAGCTTCGAACCGTTCGCGCGACAGGCGTAGTTGTTCCATCGCTCCCGCTTCTGCTTCGCGCAGCTTGCCGCCGATCACCTTCGCCTCGGTCTGGAGCATCGCCATCCGTTCGCCCAAAGCGGCCAGAGCCTTGGCTTCGGCGTCGTCGACAGCGCTACGGTATTGATTGGCTTTCTGCTCAACCTGATCGAGGCGTGTGGCAATCACATCGCCGACGCGGGCAAGCTGCGATTCAAACCCGCTGAGGATTTCGCCTACCCGTTTGTCGAGCATTGAAACCTGATTTTCGCTCGCCTTGCCGAACTGGTTGAGGCGCTCAAAGCCGCTCACCAGCTTTTCGAGCTGTTCATGCGCTGTGCGACCCGCGTTGCCCACCTGATTGGAAACATCGCGGGCAGAGGTCGCAATCACCGGCAGATCGTCGCGCAGGTGCTTCATGTTTTCGAGAGCCGTTGTGCTGGCCGAGCCGATGGCTTCGACTTGCGCGCCATTGTTCTGGATGAGGGCCTGTAGCTCCGCCGCATGGGTGGACAGACGCTCACTCGCTATCCGCCCGAGCGATTCCAGTTCGCGCGACTGAGCGCCCAGAAATTCGCGTGCAAGGCTCAATTCCCGGTTCACCACGGTCAGACGGGATTCCAATTCTCGGCTTTCGTGCGAAAGCAGGGATGCAGTCTGAGCGAAGCGTTTGGCCTCCGCACGCGAATGCCGCATAGTGAGCAGCCATCCGACGCACACCAGCAACACGGGTACAGACCAATCGATGATCCAGCGCACCCATTCGCTTGGTGCGGCACTGGCTGCATTGATCAGCGAAGCGCGCATGGCGTAGACGTAAAGGGCGCTCCAACCAAGGATCAGTGCCACCGCAATTGTCGGGGCGACAAAGCCAAACCTGTCGGTAGCAGGGGCGTATTCGTCCTCCGGCGTGTATTCGGTAAGGTCGAGTTCCTCTTCGAATTCCACGGCTGCGCTCAAGTCGTCGACGGCATCGGGCTGATCGCTCCCGGCCTTTGCAGCGGTTTCCCCTTGCGCATCCTGCGCGGCGCCTTGGCCCACGGCCCTGATATGGTGTCCACCCGACATGGAGCATAGATACCACAGCCCCGCTCGGGATAAACCCTGCTTTAACCTTGCGTGGTGTATCGCGCCTTCATGGCTTTTGAGAATGGTGCCCTTGACGCGACTTTGGCCGCAGCAGCGGGGAATGATCCCGCGCTTGTGACAGAGCTTCGTGGCGCCTTCATCGAAAGCGCATCACGGCAGCTGGATCTGCTCAAACGCTCGCGTTGCGACGGCAACTGGAACGTGGCGGCTATGCGCCTCAAAGGGTTGGCAGCCAGCTTTCATGCCGAAGACTTGTTGATCGCAGCCGAAGTGGCGCTTGAGTCAGCTCCGGGCGAACCCGCCGCAATCCGCGGGATCGAGACAGTGCTGGCACGCTTTTCGGGCAGCTTTCCGCACCGCTTTTAGACCTTATAGTCGATAATCAAGGGATTTGCCTTGCGGAGCGCTTGAAGAAGCGGACGCTCCGGCCTTAGCTGTCCGCTGCGCAAGAAAGGCGCAGTTGATTGCGACGGATTTTCGACATTTGCTAACCGCGCTTATTTCATCTCTCCGCTCGACCGAGACGGGCGATTTGCGCGCAAGCCTGTCGCTTGCCGGTCGATCAGTGCTTTCCTGGCAGGTTGATACGGCCCTTTCACTTGGTTGTGAACGGATCATCTGCCTGTGCGAGGGACCTGCCGAACACATTCTCGCGGCTCAGCGAGAAGTTGAACGAGCAGGCCAAGAATTCCATGCCATACGCAGCAACATCCAGATCGCGGCTTTGGTCAGGGCCGACGATGAGATTGTATTGCTTTCCGACGGACTTCTGATTTCGAAACAGTCCGCTGGAGAATTCGTGCTGGAATCGGGCAAGCGTCAACGCGGAATTGCGACCCTGCCAGCGAACCATGCACTTGCAGAACGTCACCCGGAAGACTTCGAGAGGATCGATCGTGACCGGCACTGGGCAGGTCTGGCGCTAATCCGCGCGCGGCAGGTGAAGGAACTTGCTGAATTGCCGCCTGATGGCGACGCGATTTTGCTTTTGCTGCGTTTGGCCTTGCAAGCACAGGAGCCGTGCCGTCCGGTCAAGGAAAGCTGGCTGCAAGGCGATGATTGGCTGCTTGCCGTCGATGCCGCTGATCTTGCAAACGCAGAACGGACACTGGTTGGTGGGAGTCTTCCGGCACCTTCACCATTTGCGCCAACTGGTGCGCTTGCGATCTTCGCCGCGAGAGCAATCCCGCCGGGAAATATCGGTTTGTCCGGCAAACTTGCCCGGGTAGCGGCAATGGTCTTGTGGTTGGGCGCAATGGCCCTTGCGCTGGCTGGCTGGCCTGCGAGCGCGCTCGCATGCGGCGCAGTCGCTGTCCTTGCTGCAGACGTTTTTGTCATGATGCACCATCTGCGTTCGCGATTGGCTTCGGTTGAGCCTGCCCGGATGTGGCACTCGGCGGTGTCCGGGGTGGTATTTGCAGGAACGACCGCGTTGCTGATGCTTGCACCCGGCATCGGATCGGTTGCCGCCAGTCAATTGGGCTTGCCGGTTATTGCCTTGGGCCTCGCCATTGTTTGTTCGCGGGCTAGCAAATTTCGCCACGCCGCCGTCTGGAATGACAGGGCGCTGCATCTGGCGTTCTTTGCCGTCGCCGCCGGACTGGGGCTCCTGAACGAAGCATTGGTTGCTTTTTCCCTTGCGGCGACGCTGCAATTGCTGCTGCAGCGTGGCGATTAATGGGCTAACCCGGGCTTAACCATGGCTCAGATAAAGGGTATTCCATGGCCGACTTGGCATTGGAACGTACCGAAACCACTTCGGTGGAAGCCATCCTGCGGGATGAGCTGACGCGCGCAAACCGCGCGCTGTCCGGTGTTGCCCCGGTTATTTCGTACCTGCTTGAAAGTTCTGGGCAAACGCTCGTCAGCGATGCGACCATGGCGCGCCTGCGAGGGATGCTGCATGATATTGCCCGCCAATTGTGCGAAGCCGTGATGGGTGTGCAGGCGGCGCAAGAGGTCGATCCGCTTGTCCTGGACGATCTTGCCGATGCCCTCGCATCGAATGCCGAGTTGCTCCATCATCTTTATGCTCTGGCGATGGAAGGCCAGCTGACCGAACGAGTCGGGCAGCAAAGTTCGATCGACCCTGTCCTTTCGCCGCTGGTTCAAGAGCTCGTCGCATCCGATCAACCCGATGTTGCCGAGCTGGCCATGGCTGCGCTTGCGGCCCAATCGCGCTTTATCCAGCATCAGCGGCGCATGAGCTTGCCTATCGGGGAATTGCCGGCAGACCTGTTCCTGTCCGCGCTTCAGGCAATGCGCAAATCCGCGCTTTTCGATGATGACGAGGCCAAGCACGCGGCAAAGGCACTCAAGAAGGCCTATGACGAAGCGAACGGCAGGTTGGCTCTTCACGCCCGCCTTGTGACATCCATGCGCTCAGGCGCAATTGCCGCTCTAAACCTCGAACATTCCGGCTTTTGCCTGTTTGCGACGGCCCTTGCCAGCTTGACCGGCCAATCGCGTGAGATTGCCGTTGTGGCATGCCACGAGCGTCATGCAGCCCGTCTTGCGCTTAGCTTGAGAGCGGGCGGATTGGCTGCTGAAAGTCTGGAACGCCAGTTCGGCATACTTCAACCCGGTTATCTGCTGCCAGAGGGCATCAGCACCCTTCCGCAAGAGCGTGCCGCAGCACTTCTGGCCAATTGCGCGATGGCCGGTTTCGGTGCGGATCACGGAGGGCAGGGGGCATGAACCGTCAACAAACCCTGCTGGCCGCACAAGGCATTACCGATGACAATGATCGGTTGTTGAGTGGCGACGGTCCGCTTGCTCAGTTGCAGGAAAGCTGCGGCGGGATCATTCCTGGCGTGCTGGCAATTCCGGAGTTGCTGGCTCTGGTGCGGCAGGCCCGGCAGAGCGGCCTTCGGATCGCACGCGAATTCAGCGCTTTTGACGGCGAAGACATGGTCAGCGGATTTGCCCGGATTCACCCTCTTGAAGACGAGGAAGGTGGGGGTTGCGAAGTGCTGGTCGAGAACTGGCATCGCGCGCTCAAACCCCCGGCCAGTTCGCATGAGCAGTCCGAATGGCAGGATGCCGTCGACCGCGCGACTTGCGAGGTTTCCGCAAGGCTCGACGCGGCGCAACGGGTGCAGCTCCTTTCGGTTGCCGCGGCCGATGCGTCCGAGCTTCAGAACTTGTTTGATGCCTCTCCCGGCAAGCTCTGGAGCGACTATGTCGAATTGCAGGATCTTGCCCATAAACAGCCGCTCCATTGGCGTTTGCTTGACGGCTGCAAATGCATGATTCCCGGTTCACGGCGACATTGGCGGGCGCGGCTGATCCCTATCGGAGTTGCAGGGGCAAACCCGCGCGGCTTTGAACTGCTGCTTGTCGCTGATGAGCCTCTGGTCGCGGGTGTTGCTCCGCCGGTCGAGGTGGAGGAAGCGGCGCATTCCCGTCTGATCGGCAGTGCACTCACTCCGGTTCTGCGGCAACCCATTGCCCGGATCATCGCAAACGCGGAAACGATCCGCACGCGTCTGGCAGGGCCGATCAAGGCAGAATACAGTGACTATGCCGGCAGCATCGCGGCGGCCGGGCAGCATCTTTCGAGCATGCTCGACGATCTGGCTGATCTTGAGGTGGTTGAAGCCCCGGGGTTCAAGACCGCAAAGGATCATGTCGATCTGGCGGACGCGGCGCGTCGTGCGGCGGGCATTCTGGGTGTGCGTGCACAGAACCGCGGGATTTCCATCACACTGCCCAATCCGGACAAGCCCGTTATTGCCGACGGCGAATTCCGGCGTGTCCTCCAGATCCTGATCAACCTGATCGGCAACGCGATTGCCTATTCGCCAGAGAACAGCACCGTCACGGTCGTGATCGACGACAACTTTGGGGGTTTGGCCTCGATCAGCGTCAGAGATGAAGGTCCCGGCGTTGATGCAGACCAAGCGAAACGCATTTTCGAGAAATTCGAACGGCTTGGCCGCGATAGCGACGGCGGCAATGACAGTGGTTCGGGCCTCGGCCTCTACATCTCGCGCAAGCTTGCACTGGCGATGGGCGGAGACCTTGAAGTCGTGGCGGCCAGTGACAAGGGCGAGGGGGCTGAATTCCGCCTGACACTGGCCAGGATCATCGATTGATCCGCGTTGACACCAACGCCAGAACGAATCCGATTGCAGCCGTAACCGCGCCGTAGAGCGCCCAGCTTCGATCTGCGAGCATGAAGCTGTCGGCGGGCCAGTTCAGTATTCCGGCACCCTGCAACGCCCAGATTGCACCCAAAATGAAAAGCGCGACCCCAAAGCCGCCTAGCAACAGCTTCAGGATCGCGCTCATTCGGTGAATGCCCGATCAGCGATTGGCGATTGGAACGTAATCGCGTTCGGTGGGGCCGGTGTAGAGCTGACGCGGACGGCCGATCTTCTGGCCGGGATCGCTGATCATCTCGTTCCACTGCGCAACCCACCCGACGGTACGAGCCAGAGCGAACAGCGCGGTGAACATGGTCGTCGGGAAACCGATCGCCGAGAGGATGATGCCCGAATAGAAATCGACGTTCGGGAACAGCTTCTTCTCGATGAAATACGGATCGTTGAGGGCGATCTCTTCCAGCTGAAGCGCGGTTTCGAACAGCGGATCGTTGACCTTCAGCGCATCGAAGACCTCGCGCACGGTCTTCTGCATCACGGTCGCCCGCGGATCGTAGTTCTTGTAGACGCGGTGACCGAAGCCCATCAGGCGGAACGGATCGTTCTTGTCCTTCGCACGCTCGATATAATGCGGAATCTTGTCGGGCGTGCCGATTTCCTTGAGCATGTTGAGCGCAGCTTCGTTTGCGCCGCCATGTGCCGGGCCCCACAGGCAGGCGATCCCAGCAGCGATACAGGCGAACGGATTGGCGCCCGAAGAACCGGCAAGACGCACGGTCGAAGTCGAGGCATTCTGTTCGTGGTCTGCGTGGAGGATGAAGATCCGGTCCATTGCGCGTTCAACCGCCGGGATCACCTCGTATTCCTCGGCCGGAACGCCAAAGGTCATGCGCAGGAAGTTGCCGGTGTAGGACAGGCGGTTGTCCGGATACATGAACGGCTGCCCGACCGAATATTTGTACGCCATTGCCGCGATCGTCGGCATCTTGGCGATCAGGCGGTGCGAGCTGATCTTGCGGTGCTCAGGATCGGAAATGTCGGTGCTGTCGTGATAGAATGCCGACAGCGCGCCGACTACGCCGCACATGATCGCCATCGGGTGCGCGTCGCGGCGGAAACCGCGGTACAGCACCGAAAGTTGTTCGTGCAGCATGGTGTGGCGGGTGATGGTGTAGGTGAAGTCGTCGAGCTCGTCCTGGCTCGGCAGTTCGCCATT
Organism: Erythrobacter sp. Dej080120_24; assembly: GCF_036322605.1. Lineage (GTDB taxonomy): Bacteria > Pseudomonadota > Alphaproteobacteria > Sphingomonadales > Sphingomonadaceae > Erythrobacter > Erythrobacter aurantius. The sequence continues at coordinate 2,269,648 of NZ_AP027262.1, read as the reverse complement.
CAGAAGCAGGTAGGACACTTCCATGAAGCTGGAATGCTCTGCCAGCTGGCCGATCGGATAACCGCGGTGCAGCAGAACGCCTTCGTCACCGTCGATATAGGTCAGCGCGCTTTCGCAGCTGGCCGTCGACGTAAAGCCGGGATCGAAGGTGAAAGCGCCGGTCTGCCCGTAAAGCTTGCGAATATCGACCACATCCGGGCCGGTGCTTCCTGAGAGAACGGGAAACTCGTAGGATTCGCCGTTCAGTTCGAGTTTCGCCTGCTTGTCTGCCAAGGTCTGTCTCCTGCCCAATTGTTGATCTGGCTTGGCCGCTTACGCCGCTTGTGCGTCGAGCCGCGCCAGGGATTCTTCCCGTCCCAGAAGGACCAGAACATCGAAAATTCCTGGGGACGTTGTCGTCCCGGTAAGCGCCGCACGCATCGGCTGCGCCAGCTTGCCAAGGCCCAACCCCAGTTCCTCCGCAAGCGTCTTCGTAGTGGCTTCGAGTGCCTCGCTTGTCCAGTCATTTTCCTGCGAAAACCGGTCCGACAATAGTCGCAGATTCGAGCGACTGTCCGGATCGAGCAGCTGAGCTGCCTTTTCGGTCATTTCAAGGGGGCGCTGCGAAAACAAAAACCCTGCGCCATCAGCGAGTTCGTTCAAATTCTTTGCACGCGGTTTCAACACAGGAATAGCCTGCTTCAGCAATTCGACATCGACATTGCCGTCAATCCGTGGAGCAACCAGCATTGCAAGTTTCGCATCATCGCTTTCGCGAATGTAATGTCCGTTCAGATTTTCGAGCTTTTTCAGGTCGAAACGCGACGGGCTCTTTCCCACGCCGCCCAGATCGAACAGCTCGATTGCTTCAGTGCGGGTAATCTCTTCGCGATCACCATGGCCCCAGCCAAGGCGCAGCAGGTAATTGAACAGTGCCTCTGAAAGGATGCCCATTTCATCACGATAGGCCTCTACGCCCAGCGCGCCGTGACGCTTGGACAGCTTTGCACCATCCGACCCGTGGATCAGGGGAATATGGGCATAGACCGGATCGTTCCATCCACCTTCGATCTGGTTCATTGCGTGGTAGATCGGCAATTGGCGGAAGGCGTTGTTAAGATGATCGTCTCCGCGAATGACGTGGGTTACGCCCATGTCGTGATCGTCGACAACCGCTGCGAGCATATAGGTCGGCGTGCCGTCGGCGCGCAGGATGATGTAATCATCCAGTTCCATGTTCTTGACAGAAACGCGGCCCTGGACCTTGTCCTCGATCGTCGTTTCGCCATCCACCGGCGTCTTGAGCCGAACGGTAAAGGGAGCGCCTTCCGGAGCCTCCGAAGGATCGCGATCACGCCAGCGTCCGTCATATCGCATCGGCTGTTTGTTTGCGCGCTGTTCGGCGCGCATGGCCTCAAGCTCTTCAGGCGTGGCGAAGCATTTGTAGGCATGGCCTGCCTCGAGCAGCTTGTGCGCGACTTCGGCATGACGTTCGGCGCGCTGCGACTGGAACACCGGAGCTTCGTCATAATCCAGACCCATCCAGTCGAGCCCGTCAAGAATTGCGTCGATCGCTTCCTGAGTGGAACGCTTGCGATCGGTATCCTCGATGCGCAAAAGCGCCTTGCCGTCATGGTGCCGTGAGAACAGCCAGTTGAACAGGGCTGTGCGCGCCCCGCCGATATGTAGGAAGCCTGTGGGCGAGGGGGCAAAGCGGGTGACCACCTGACCGGTGCCGGGACTTTGTGCCGCTGGACTTGCCATAAGCGCTTATTTCCTATTCACTTGTTGCATCCGAAAAGGCCGAACCCAAGGGGCACGATGGCCAATGGCTGATGCGCCGATAATTCCGATTGCGGGCGATGCCGATGGCGGATCAATCGCCGTGGGCGGCGTACCGTCAGGGCTGCAAAAGCCTGCAACGCGCCTGTGGCAAAGGGGCGGCGGATTGTCCAGCGTCACGCACATCGTGGCAGGTGGTGCGGAGCGCTTTCTTGCAAACAGCGGCTTTGACGGCGCTCCATGGCTGGCCGTGGTGTTTGCCGCAGGCATCCTCGCGTGGTTTGCCTTGTCCGGCCCATGGCAATGGACTGCAATGATGGGGCTGGCGGGGCTCTTGGCTCTGGTTGCACTGGCGCTTTGGAGTGATCGGCCCGATCGCGATCACCTTCGCCGATCAGTCATCGTCTGCTCGTTGGTCTTCGCGATCGGCATGGCGGTGATCTGGGCGCGGTCGGAGATTGTCGGGGCACCAGCGATTGAACGGCCTACTGTCGAGCGCATTCAGGGCTATGTGCTCGAGCGTGAAGATCAGCCTGCGCAGGATCGCATCCGGCTGACATTGGCGGTGAGGGACGCGGAAACAGCGGAAAGTCGCAAGATCAGGGTGAATGTCCCGATGGAAGCATTGCCGCTGGACGCCGCGCAGCCTGCCACGGCTCCTTCGGCCACGCTGGCTGAAGGCGCGGTTGTCAGGATGCGTGTGCGCCTCATGCCCCCGGCAAGCCCGATGCTCCCCGGTTCATACGATTTCGCACGCGCTGCATGGTTCAAAGGGCTCTCCGCCACCGGAAGCGTGATCGGTTCTGTCGAGATCGTCGAGCCTTCCCCCGAGGCAAGGGGCCTGGCCGCTGTTCAGCGCTGGTTGTCCGCTCATGTCCGATCGAGGGTGGACGGGTCAGCCGGTACGATTGCGGCTGCGTTTGCCAGCGGGGACAGAGGGGCGATACTTGAAACCGACGAAGACGCGATGCGCGATGCCGGGTTGACGCACCTGCTTTCGATCAGCGGACTGCACGTTAGCGCCGTGATAGCGGCCGGCTATTTGATGGCTCTCAAGCTGTTGGCGCTGTTTCCGGCTGTTGCGCTGCGGGTCCGTCTGCCGGTTGCCGCCGCTGCCTCCGGGGCGATCGTCGGCATTGGTTACACCCTGCTCACAGGCGCTGAAGTGCCGACCGTGCGAAGCTGCGCGGCGGCGATGCTGGTTCTGATAGCTCTGGCCCTGGGGCGCGATGCGCTTTCGCTACGCATGGTGGCAGCAGCTGCTGTTTTCGTGCTTCTCTTATGGCCAGAAAGCGTGATCGGTCCGAGTGTCCAGATGAGCTTTGCGGCTGTCATCGCGATTGTCGCTTTGCATGGCAGTGGCCCGGCGAAGGCGTTTCTCGCGCCGCGAGAGGAAAGCTGGTCCAAGAGGGTTCTTCGCGGGGCCTTCATGCTGTTTGTTACAGGGATGGTGATCGAAATTGCGTTGATGCCGATTGTTCTGTTCCATTTCCACAGGGCGGGGCTTTACGGTGCCTTTGCCAATGTGATCGCGATACCGCTGGTCACGTTCATTTCGATGCCCTTGATCGCGTTGGGGCTCTTGTTCGATCTGATCGGTTTGGGCGAGCCGTTCTGGTGGCTGGTGCAGGCCTCGCTCGATCTGTTGCTCGGGATCGCCCATTTCACGGCGGGGCAGCCGGGTTCGGTGAAGCTGATGCCGCAAATGAGCGGGCTTGCGATAGCGTTGTTCACTGGGGGAGGGCTTTGGCTTGCGCTATGGAGCGGGCGTGCAAGGTTGCTCGGCCTGACCCCCGCTGTCGTCGCGACCATCATGTTGCTGACGACGCCTATACCCGATGTTCTCATCGGTCGTGACGGGCGGCATGTTGGCATAACGGTGCCTGGCGCCGATGGCAGCAGGGAGCTGCTTTCGTTGCGGGATAGCAGTTCGTCCTATTCGCGCGACAATCTGATGGAGTTGGCGAGCGTGGCGAGCGAACCTGTTCCTCTCGCTGAGTGGGAGGGCGCGCGGTGTTCTCCCGAGTTCTGCGTGTTGACGATTGAGCGGGGGGAGCGTGAATGGACACTGCTTCTCGCGCGGAACCGTGAGCTGATCGAAGAACGCTCGCTGGCGGCTGCTTGCGAACAGGCGGACATCGTTGTTGCTGACCGGTTCCTGCCACGATCCTGCAAGCCACGCTGGCTGAAGGCAGACCGGCGCTTGCTCGAGCGAACCGGTGGTCTGGCGCTTAACCTGTCAGCCGAACGCGTTACCAGCGTCGCTGAAGGACAGGGCGAGCATGGCTGGTGGCGCGGTGCAGGCAGATAGCCCGCCGTCACCGCGCCCGCAGCAATCAGTGGTATCGCCGCAGCAGCCCGGCCAGCTTGCCCTGAACCTGGACTTCATCCGGGCCGTAGACCTGCGGATCATAGGCAGCATTCGCCGGATCAAGCCGGACCATCCCGCCATCCTTGTAGAGATACTTGAGCGTCGCTTCCTCGCCGCGAACCAACGCAACCACGATTTCGCCATCGCGCGCAGTGTTTGTGCGGCGAACCAGCGCGAAGTCGCCATCGAATATGCCGGCTTCGATCATGGAGTCGCCTGACACCTCGAGCGCATAATGCTCTCCGGGGCCGAGCAGCGCCGCGGGCACCGGCAATGAACTTTGCCCTTCCAGTGCCTCAATCGGGGCACCGGCAGCGATCCTGCCATGCAGGGGGATCTCGATCACGTCATTCGCCGGGGAAGGCATGCTGGGAGCCTTGGGCATGACGACAGGCGCGGCATCATTCGCCGGCTTCGCCGCGCGAGGCGCAGGGGTTGAATCCTCTGGCTGACGGATCACTTCCAGTGCGCGTGCACGGTTCGGCAGACGGCGGATGAAGCCGCGTTCCTCAAGCGCGGAGATCAGGCGGTGCACGCCAGACTTGCTCTTGAGATCGAGGGCTTCCTTCATTTCCTCGAAACTGGGTGAAATGCCGGTTTCTTCCAGCCTTTGCTGGATGAAGCGGATCAGTTCATGCTGCTTTGCGGTCAACATGGCAAACTCCGTTTAGGCGCACCTTGGCGCACGGCATCCTTGCCGTACGGTGCTGGAATGGCGCGCTCCCAGAGGCACGCCTTCCCAAAGAGGGGTAGGGTGCGGTGCGAAGCACTGTCCGTACACCGATATGGTGAACGAATGCGGAACGAATAGGCAACCTGTTCCGCCAAGTCAAGAACACTTCGTCCGCAAACCCGCAGAACTCAGCCATTCTGGAGGTTGTACACAGGAACAGACGTTCCCGGTTTGGTTTCGGGAGAACCCGCTGGACGATCGATCAGGCAATTGGCCTGAGCCAGAGCGAACAAGGCGCTCGAATCCTGCGATGCCGCAAGCCGCACCTTGCCACCTTCGCATACTCCGCGCAGGAACTCGCGGCGGCTCCCGGTGGCAGGCAATGCTTCCGCGCAGACCGCTTGCGATGCGCGGGGCAGGGGAGCGGCAGCGCCCATCGCCTTGCGCACCAACGGCAGCGCGAACAGGAAGGCAGTGACGAAGCTCGACACCGGATTGCCGGGCAGGCCCAGCACTACGGTGTCCCCGCGCGTTGCCACCATCAAGGGCTTGCCCGGCTTGATTGCCACCTTCCAGAACGCAAGATCGGCGCCCCAGTCCTTCAACGCCTGCTGGATCAGGTCGTGATCGCCCACCGAAGCGCCGCCGGTGGTGATCAGGATATCGTGGCCTTCCGCTTTGCCCAGCGCCTCTGCCAGCGCCGCCGGATCGTCCGCCACCGGGCCAAGCGCGGTCGATGCGCCAACTAGAGGTTGCAGCATTGATGCGATCATCACGCCGTTGCTTGCCGGGATCTGGTCCGCTCTTGCTTCCGCGCCGAGGGGCACGAGTTCGTCCCCGCTGTCGAGCACCGCCACGCGCGGCGGCGTAATCACGGGGACTCGCACATGACCCGCAGCGATGGCGAGCGCGATCGCGCCCGGAGTGAGCTGCGTGCCCACCGTCAGCACCATGTCGCCGGCGGTGAAGTCGAACCCGGCCTTGCGCACATGACGCCCCGTCGTGGGCACGGCCTCACCCGGAGCCAGCGCAACGCTGGTCCCGGCAATCTCGGCGTTCTCCTGTATCAGGATGCGATCTGCACCATCCGGCACATGCGCCCCGGTTGAGATGCGGGTGCATTGGCCGGGGGCAAGCGTCCCATTGAAAGGGCCGCCAGCGCGGCTTTCGCCCACCCGCTCCCACGGCCCTTCACCAGCAATCGCATATCCGTCCATCGCCGACAGGTCCGCCGGTGGCTGCGTGCGCAGGGCCTTCAGATCGCTGGCGAGATAGCGATTTGCCAATGTCGGCGCGATGTCCACCGTGGTGGGGGGAAGGGCGGGTGCCAGCGCCAGCAGGCGGGCCTGCGCTTCCTCCAGCGTCAGCAGCGCGCTCATGCCTCGTCAGCCTTCCAGTGCCCTGACTTGCCGCCGCGCTTCTCGATCAGGCGAACCTCGCCGATCACCATGCCCTTGTCGATCGCCTTGGCCATGTCATAGACCGTCAGCAGCGCAGTGGAGACGGCCACCATTGCTTCCATCTCCACCCCGGTCTTGCCCGTCAACGAAGCGGTGGCGGTGGCGCGAATGCCGTCATCTTCGAAAGCGAAGTCCACATTCACCGCGTCGAGTGCGAGCGGGTGGCACAGCGGGATCAGCTCGCCGGTGCGCTTTGCCGCCATGATCCCGGCTATCCGCGCAGTGCCGAGCACATCGCCCTTGGGCGCGTCGCCTGAGCGGATCGCTTCCAATGCAGCAGCGGACATGGCGATGCGTCCTGAGGCGATGGCCAACCGGTGAGTCGCGGGCTTCCCTCCCACATCCACCATGTTCGCCTCCCCGTCCGGGCCGATATGGGTGAGGCCGCTCATGCGCCAAACCCTACAGGATGGAACAGGTGGAGCACTGTCCTGGAGAAAAAAACTGCACCGTCAGGCGCACGGGTGCCGCTCTGCCGGATCAAAGCCATGGGGAAACGCTTGCTCATGCGCGGGTTTTTGCATTTTTGGCCCCTGTAGGACAGGCCGAAAAATGATGGCACACAAAGTGTCACCCTTGCGAGGAAAGTGTCATCTTTCGCGCCAAAGTGTCACCTTCACAGGATCAGACTGTCACCTTTCGCACCACCGCCTTGTCACCCTTGCAGCAGGGTCCTTGTCGCCGCCGCGACATCATCGGCGCGCATCAGGCTTTCCCCGACAAGGAAGGTGCGCACCCCGCTTTTCGCCAGCCGTTCCAGATCGGCATGGGTGTTGATCCCGCTTTCCCCGACCAGAAGCGACCCTTCCGGTGCGAGCGGGGCGAGCCTTTCGGTTACGGCGAGGGACGTGGTGAAGGTCTTGAGATCGCGATTGTTGACCCC